>CAJTUV010000022.1 GCA_910579515.1 uncultured Hungatella sp. | reverse complement strand
GTCCCTGTTTGTTGATTGCTCAAAATCCTGTCCAAGTACAGGATGCTTATCATTGATGAGATTGGATATCTCCCTATGGACATTCAGGGGGCCAACCTGTTTTTCCAGCTCATCGCAAGGCGGTATGAAAAGACATCCACGGTCTTTACCTCTAACAAGACTTTTTCGCAGTGGAATGAGGTGTTTGCTGATGTCACCATTGCCTCAGCCATTCTGGACCGTGTTCTGCATCACTGCACAGTAGTCAACATCAAAGGCGAATCATACAGGCTGAAAGAACGCAAGGAATTCATGCGTCAAAAGCAGCAGATCGTAAACACACTTTTTGAGCAGGGAAACACTTGAAAAGGTTACATGACTCCGCCGAAAAACTACAAAATATAATCGGCGTTTTCTTACATTTTTAATTCGGCGTTGACAGTGATCATATCCGCACTGCTGTTTCCTTCAGAACGGATGAACCGGTTATTCATACAGCGATTGTTGAGGCAGTGGATATTTTAATTACCGGGGACAGGGATTTTGAGGATTTGGATATTGAATGGCCGGAGATTATGAGTCCTAATGCATTTTTAGAGCGATTTGGTATTGAGTCATGATCGAATCGGTGTACACAGAGGCTGCCTGCCAAAGACAAGCTTTGACATCTAAGATAGAGACGGCAAAAAGGCTGTACAATGTTTGCAGGAATATGGACATAGAGGAGATATTGGAGCTGAAACTGAGTGCTGAAACAGAGGAAGAGGAGGAGTTTTTTTCTTTGTTGAGTGATTTTATCCAGCAGAGGAAGCAGAGAGAAGCGATTGCCCGAAAGGAGTTTTAGAGGAAGGTTCTGTATGGTTACATCAGTACTTTCCTCTTTTTAATCTTAAGACTTCTGTAAGAAAATAATTCTGAAATGCCCTCGACATTGGAAGATTGGATTCGGTATGATGGTTACAGAAGGAGGTGCTTTATATGAGAACAGGGAAAGTGTGGAGTCTGATAATCCTTTGTCTGATGGTGTTTATTTGTCCAATGTCTGTGTTTGCGGGAACTTTTGAGGAGACGTCTTCGGGGTGACGTTATCGGAAGGATGACGGGAATTATGCCAGAGCGGAGTGGGTTGCGGATCAGGGAGTCTATTACTATCTGGATGAGAACGGGATTATGATGGCAGATACCACCACGCCGGACGGGTTTCTTGTAGGTGAGGATGGCAGCTGGGTGATGGAGAAGCAGGTTATGGGAGGGTATGTGAGGACACCTTATGACAACCGCTCATATTATTTTGATCCGGAGTGGCAGGTGTTTGTCTTTGATGAAACTACGGATTATGCCTGGGTGACTGATACGCTGGTATTGTCCGCGGTCAGGGGAATTACTCCTGCTTCGGAACTTTCTGAAAAGAATAGGGCTGTGTATGAGGAAGTCTGCAAGTTTTTGACTGGATTTGATTACGGCGCAAGTGATTATGAGAAGGCAAAGAGGATTTATGAGGAGATTACAAGCAGGGCAGTTTACCAAGAGGGGAAATATGTGCAGGCGGATGATGAGGTACATAGTATCCTTGTTGCCGGAACCGGGAAATGCGTTGGTTTTGCCAGAACCTATAAGCTGCTTGCCAATGCGGTGGGACTGAAATGCGGTTTTCGGGAGGATGGAGCCCATATGTGGAATGCAGTTTATGTGGACGGAGAGGATATGGTGATTGACGCTTCTACCATTGGGACTTCTGCAGATTTTTACCTTGGAAGACAGAAGGCGGTATGTCCGCATTGCGGACATAAAAACACCTTTGGCAATCGGGAGACAGGACGGCCTTGCGTAAACTGTGGGATTCAGATTCAAAATCCCCGATATTCATGAACAGAAACCGGAGAATCCCTTTTCTTTGTTTTGGGTTTTGTGTATAATAAAGACATGACAAGGAACGGAGGTACGAATTATGATGTATCCTTATATGACATTGGCTGACGAAACAGAAATCGTTCATTCCCAGATTATAGAGAAAGACGGTCAGCAGAGTATTATTGTGAATTTTGAACGCCCTACAGAGGATGGTTTTGATTCTGCAAGATGTACGCTTCCGGAATACAAGTGGCTGGAGATCAGGGGATATTCGGATGAGGAGGTGGAAATGTTTGAAAAATTGCTGCATAGCAATGCACACTTGATCTTTAAGTATGCCGCAAATGGGGGAATCCAAATTGCCTAGCTTATTTATGGTTAGTGGATATAAGGTCTTTTTCTGGTCAAATGAAAACGAGGAACCGATTCATGTGCATATAGCAAAGGGGAAACCTTCTCCTAATGCAACAAAGATTTGGCTCACAAGAGCTGGAGGCTGTATTGTGGCCAGTAATGGGAGCAAGATTTCTCAAAATATCTGGTCATTGATTTCAGTAAAGCGGAAAAAGTTGCCAGTAATGAGGTGTTTATGCAATGGGGATTTTGTCCTTATAGAAAAGCATGTATGCAGCATAGAACATAGACTGGTACAGTATTAAAGAATGAGGAACAAATTTATCAGAAGAATTTTGGAAATGGGAGCTGCGATATAATTATGAAAGTTGTAGTTTTCGATTTGGATGGAACATTAATGCAGTATGTAGGAATGCCTTACTCATGGGAGGATTTTTATTATAAGGGATTTGAAGAAATTAAAAGAATTTAATCCGAGGCAGCATTGACAGATTTACCCAGTGCAATGCCTGATGAAATTTTTTAGGCGAGATATAGGAAACCGAACTATAAAGGCTTGCAAATGATTGCTGAAAGATTTTCCTTTCCTATCACAAAGCTGATTTTTATAGGGGATGAAGAAAAAGACGAAGATATAATACAAGGGAAACAATAAGGGAAATCTCACCTGCGATAAACTTAGTGTTTTCAAAGGTTAGTGAGGGTTGTGATAATAAACTATAACAGCTAATATTCCCTTAAAAATCATCAAACCACAATCGGAAATTATGAGGTGAAAATATCTTTGAAATTACATGAGCTATATCATTTAATCGGTTTACAGAATGAAATAATTCAAAAATTAAGAGTTATTTGTGAGAAAATTCATTTAGGCCAGATGGATGAATATTTGGATAAATTGATGGATGGAAAAACGGCAGCGCAGTCCTATGAGGAATTAAAGACAGTATTGGCCGAAGATAAGGATAATTTAAAAATGCTGTATTGTCAATTAGAATGTGCCAGGCGGGTGTTTGACCGGTATCAAGAAAAACAGATACCACAAATCGTTTATATGGAATCCATGAAATGTTTTACCAGATTTATTGAAGAGTGTAAAAGAAAAAACGGAAGAATGTTTTTTGACAGGGGATGGTGGACTTACCGCCAGCTTAGTATGAAAATATTTCGCATTGGTGAGTTAGAGTATGAATTTAAAGAGTACGAAGGAGAGAAAGTTATAGGGATTCATGTGCCGTCAGATGCGAATTTATTCAAGGAGGCTGTTGATAATTCGCTGAAGCAGGCAAACATATTTTTTCACACTTACTATAGTAGTTATCCATATAAAAAATATACCTGCAATTCATGGTTATTGTCCCCGGCATTAAAACCGCTGTTGTCAGAGAAATCCAATATATTATCTTTTCAGAAACGTTTTGAAATTATCCAGGAAGAGAAAGCGGGCAGAGAATATATTGAATGGCTGTTCCAGGTTCCATGGAATACTGATAATGAAAGCCTGCCAGCAGAAACCAGTTTGCAAAAAAGAGTCAAGGAACTGCTTCTTAACGGAGGAACAGTTGGCTGTGCATATGGAATATTAAATTCCGATTTATCGGGGAGTTGAAAATCCCTGACAGAACTAAAGTGTGCTCTGCGAGGCCCAGACTTCCGAAAGTACGGGCCATTTGCGTCGCTACGGTCCACCCAAGGGGCTGCGCCCCTTGGGCCCCAGCTGGAAAGGAACACCCGCTTCGCGTCTTCACCTTTCCGGCGAGGCTAAAATCGAATACCGTCACCCTTGATCGTTTCCCTGACACACAAGGTAGACGGTCTTTTATTTTACTCAAAAGGAGGTCAATCACGATGAAGAAAACACGCGAGAAATTGGAAAAAGAGTACGCGCAAGGCCAAGGTCAAGCGGGAGTAGTACCAGCACCCGTGGCAAAGCCATGGAGAGCATCGTCTCGGAGGCCTATGACCGATGAACCCAGCCTGACGATGGTCTGCCTATTTTCTGGTATTTTTTCCTCCCTCATTCAGATACTCCCCCACAAAAGCCGTCAAGGCTTCATAAGCCTGAGGATTATTGACATTGAGAAACCATTTCTCCTCGAGCGTGCTCTCATATACCGCAAATTCTTTTGATTCCAGAAACGACATAACCCGGCAAGAGCTTTTTAGAAACAAAGAGATTTCCTCTGCCAAATTCTTTGCATAGATTCCGATCAAAGGCTCTGTCCTGTTTTGATGCTTCAAAACAGCCACAGGCATTTTCGATTTTCTGTAGGTGCGAATCAGTTTCCACAGCTCAGAGACAGGAACTGCGGGAATGTCCACCCCAAGAACAAGGCACTGCTCATTTACAGCCTCTCTAAGGGAGGTCTCCAGGCCGCCAAGAGGTCCCTTGTCCGTTTGACGATCCGGTATAAACCTGCATTGAGGGTTTGTTCCCTGGCAGCCTGAGGCCATCATATCCTGAATGCCTAATTTCTTTCCCTTTTCCAACTGGCACTCCAAAAAGGTTTTTCCGAAAAAATTGAGAGTTGTCTTGTCACTCCCCATTCGACTGCCCTTTCCGCCTGCAAGGAGTACCAGAGACAGCTGAGTTTTACTGTACCAGTAGTCCAGAATCACCTCCGCAATCTCTATGGGATCATCCAAATTTAAAACAGGTATGGTTTCACAGCCTTTAGGAGTAAAATCTGAGGCAACCGCCAGCAAATGCTCCTCGTCACACACTGGTCTGGCAGACACGCCTTCACGGACTACCTCAATCTTCGGATATCTGCTTTCCTTGAACCCCTCCAGCAAAATCAGATCTGCCTCAGGAAACAGCTGACACAAATCTCGCTCTGTCACATCCCCTTGCTGCTTCACAGCCATAAAACGGTATTTGGAAAACACAGCCGTCCCGTAAGCCCCTGACGCCATATGCTTAAAGGTATCCGTCCCCGGAACATCCCCTGTAAAATCATGTCCGTCATGCTTAATAGTAGCCACTTTCAACCCATTCTGCTTAAAAATGGGCAGAAGCTTCGTAATTAAAGTAGTCTTGCCCGAATTTTTAATCCCACTCACTGCAAAAAGCACCTGGTTCTTCTCCAAAATCAACGCTCCCTCTTTGCTGCAGTATAGACGTCCGACGTCAAATTCCCCGTCGTCTGAACTGCTGCCATAGTTTTTCTGATTATATCACAAAACACTTGCATTTACCAGCTTCTGGTGCTATACTATACAGGACATTGAAATACAACGGCTGATAAAGAGTGGACGCAAGTCCACTCTTTCGTATTGTGATTAGCTTTGTTTTTCACAAATAGCCAGGAGGGTGGTGAAAAAAGATATGACAAAAAGAGAAACGTATGAATCGAAAACAGAAGAATTTTTAAAGCCCCTGATAGAAGAGCATCATTTTGAGCTGGTAGACGTAGAGTATGTAAAGGAAGGAAGTAACTGGTACTTAAGAGCCTATATCGACAAAGAAGGCGGGATTTCTGTGGATGACTGCGAGGTTATCAGCAGAAGATTAAGTGACTGGCTTGATAAAGAGGATTTCATTGAGGACAGTTATATTTTGGAGGTCAGTTCTCCGGGACTTGGACGTCCGTTAAAGAAAGAAAAAGATTTTGTGCGAAGCGTGGGAAAGCAGGTGGACATCCGTCTGTATCGTCAGCGAGACAATCAAAAGGATTTTACAGGAATTCTGACTAGTTATGACAAGGACTCTGTTACCATAGAGGGAGAAGATGGAGAAGAGCTGGAATTTCAGCGGCCGGAGATTGCGTTGATCCGTCTGGCGTTTGATTTTTAAATTTTCGTCTGAAAAGATAGTTGGAGGATAAAGAAATGAATAAAGAACTGTTAGAAGCTCTGGGGATTCTGGAAAAAGAGAAAAATATCAGCAAGGCCACCATGCTGGAGGCCATAGAAAATTCTCTACTCACTGCGTGCAAAAATCATTTTGGCAGAGCAGACAACATTAAAGTGAATATAAATCCAGAAACCTGTGACTTCGCCGTGCTTGCTGAAAAGGAGGTCGTGGAAGAGGTGGAGGAACCTCTTGTTCAGATCAGCCTTGCAGAAGCCAAAATGATTGCTCCCAGATATGAAATCGGAGATGTGGTGCAGCTTCCCATAGAGTCTAAGTCTTTTGGAAGAATCGCCACTCAGAACGCCAAGAACGTGATTTTGCAGAAGATTCGCGAGGAAGAGAGAAAGGTGCTTTACAATGACTGGTACACCATGGAAAAGGACATTGTTCCCGGCGTGGTTCAGCGTTACCTGGGCCGGAATGTGAGCATCAACTTGGGAAAAGTAGACGCCATTTTAAGCGAGTCGGAACAGGTGAGAGGAGAAGTGTTCCAGCCAACAGAGCGCATCAAGGTTTACGTTTTAGAGGTAAAAGACACTACCAAGGGGCCCAGGATTTCCGTATCCAGAACTCACCCTGATTTGGTGAAGCGTCTGTTTGAGCTGGAGGTGGCAGAGGTAAGGGACGGAACCGTGGAAATAAAATCCATTGCCAGAGAAGCAGGTTCCAGAACAAAGATTGCAGTAAAATCCAACGATCCCAACGTCGACCCCGTAGGCGCGTGCGTGGGACTAAACGGTGCGAGAGTCAATTCTGTAGTCAGCGAGCTTAGGGGAGAAAAGATTGATATTATTAACTGGGATGACAATCCTGCATACTTAATTGAGAACGCGCTAAGCCCGGCCAAGGTGATCTGCGTTGTGGCAGACGAGGAGGCCAGGGAGGCCCAGGTAATAGTTCCAGATTACCAGCTGTCGCTGGCTATTGGAAAAGAAGGGCAGAATGCAAGATTGGCTGCAAAGCTGACAGGATATAAGATTGACATCAAGAGTGAAACTCAGGCAAGAGAACTGGGACTGTTTGAGGAAATGGGGCTGGAGCCAGGGATGGAAGAAGGTTCCTACGAGGGGTATCAGGAGGATTACGAAGCCGGATACGACGGTTATGAAGAACAGTCAGATAACAATCAGAACGACTACCAGGACGGATATGAGGATTACCAGGGGGAAGAATAACCAACATCATTAGATTGGAAGTGATTATGTGAGTACAAAGAAAGTTCCGCTTCGTCAGTGCATTGGCTGTGGAGAGATGAAAAGCAAGAAAGAGATGATTCGGATTCTTAAAACGGAGACAGAAGGCATTGTTTTAGATGCTACAGGCAGAAAGAACGGCAGAGGCGCGTATGTGTGTCCTGATATGACATGCTTTCAGAAGGCAGTAAAGAGTAAGGGATTAGAGAGAGCCTTTAAGATGTCTGTTCCCAGAGAAGTTTACGAATCTCTGGAAAAGGAGATGGAGCGGATTGGAAAATAGACAGAAGGTATTAAATTTAATCAGTTTGGCTACAAAAGCAGGAAAAACGGCCAGCGGAGAGTTCTCCACAGAAAAGGCTGTAAAAACAAAGAAGGCTCATTTGGTGATTGTCTCAATAGAGGCTTCTGACAATACCAAAAAAAAGTTTACCAATCTGTGTACTTACTATCAGGTTCCCATCTATATTTTTGGTAAGAAGGACGAATTAGGACATTCTATGGGTAAGGAGTTTCGGGCTTCCTTAGCGGTTTTGGAAGAGGGGTTCGCCAAAGCGTTGGTAAAACAAATGAATATTAACGGAGGTAGTAAGTATGAGAGTTCATGAGCTTGCAAAGGAATTGGGCAAAACCAGTAAGGAAATATTAGAATTATTACAGAAACATGGACATGAGGTAAAAACTCCTTCTTCCAATGTCAATGAGGAGCAGAGCCAGTTGGCGAGAAAATCGTTTCCTCGTCAAAAGGAGACCGTGCCTGTAAAAGAGAATATCGCAGCAAAGGAAACTGCGCCTGTAAGAGAAGGCGCGCCAGGAAAAGAGAGTATATCTGTAAAGGAAAATATGGTGACGAAAGAGAATGAACCAAAGGATACCGCAACACCAGCGGAGACGCCTAAAAAAAAGATAGCGGCCGTTTACCGGCCTCAGAACGCTCAGACAATGAAAACTATGCGGCCTCAGGGAAACCGTCCTCAGGGCTCTCTGGCTCAGGGAAATAGGCCCCAGGGCCAGTCTGCTCAGGCAAACAGAGAAGGGACTCATCCCCAGCTTCAGCCGCTGCAGTTAAATCGGGAAGGAGGCCGCCCACAGGGTCAGCCAGTCCAGACAAACCGAGAAGGAAATCGTCCTTTAAATCAGCCGGTCCAGGCAAATAGAGAGGGAAATCGTCCACAGAATCAGGCGCCTCAGGGAAATCGGGAAGGAAATCGTCCTTTAAATCAGCCGATTCAGGGAAATCGGGAAGGAAGCCGTCCTCAGAGCCAGCCAGTCCAGGCAAACAGGGAAGGAAGCCGTCCTCAGGGTCAGCCGGTTCAGGCAAATAGAGAGGGAAATCGTCCACAGAATCAGGCGCCTCAGACAGGCAGAGAGGGAAGCCGTCAAACATCCCGTCCTCAGAACCAGGCCGCTCAGGGAAGCAGGGAAGGAAACCATCCTCAGAGCCAGCCGTCCCAGGTAAACAGGGAAGGAAATCGCCCCCAGAATATTCAGACAGGCCGTGACGGAGGACGTCCCCAGGGCCAGGGAAACAGGGATACAAGAGGAAGAGACGGCCGTATGGACGCAAGAGGCCAGGGACGCTTTGACGCAAGAAATCAGGGGCAGAATTATCAGGGAAACCGAGACGGCCGCCCAGATGGAAGAGGCCAGAATTATCAGGGGAACCGAGATGGCCGCCCAGATGGAAGAGGTCAGGGTTATCAGGGAAGCCGTGACGGTCGTCCACAGGGAAATAGAGATACAAGAGGTCAGGGCTATCAGGGAAATCGTGATGGCGGTTCTGACACAAGAGGCCAGGGCTACCAGGGAAACCGGGATGGCCGTATGGATGGAAGAGGTCAGAATTATCAGGGAAATAGAGACGGCCGCCCACAGGGAAACAGAGACGGACAAAGAGGTCAGTCTCAGGGTCCCCGTTCCGGCCAGCGGGACAATATGAAGTCCTACGACAGCCCAATCGCTACAAAGCCTCAAAGCAACAGAGCTAATAAAAATGCTCATAAGAATGACCGCTATGATAAAAAGAACATGACAGAGGACGGACCAAAGGCAAAAGGCAAATCCACATCTGCCAACAAGCATCCGTTTATCATGCCTCAGAAGACAGAGGAAGCCAAGGTAGAAGAGACCATTAAGGTGATCACCCTGCCAGAAGTATTGACCATCAAGGAACTGGCAGACAAGATGAAACTGCAGCCTTCCGCGATTGTAAAGAAATTGTTCCTTAAGGGCACGATTGTGACCTTGAATCAGGAGATTGACTATGAGAAGGCAGAAGAGATCGCCATGGAATACGATGTTCTCTGCGAAAAAGAAGAGAAGATCGACGTGATTGAGGAGCTTTTAAAAGAGGACGAAGAGATCGAGGAGGATCTGGTCGCCAGACCTCCGGTTGTCTGTGTCATGGGCCATGTAGATCACGGCAAAACCTCTCTCTTGGACGCCATTCGTCAGACTCACGTCACTGCAAGAGAAGCCGGCGGAATTACCCAGCATATCGGAGCCTATATGGTAGAAATCAATGGGCAGAAGATTACGTTTTTGGATACCCCGGGACACGAGGCATTTACTGCAATGCGTATGAGAGGCGCTCAGTCTACAGACATTGCAGTTTTGGTGGTGGCGGCTGACGACGGCGTTATGCCTCAGACCGTAGAGGCCATCAACCATGCCAAGGCTGCAGGCGTGGAGATTTTGGTAGCCATCAATAAGATTGATAAGCCAAGCGCTAATATTGAGCGAGTCAAACAGGAGCTGGCGGAGTATGAACTGGTTCCAGAAGACTGGGGCGGCAGCACAATTTTTGTTCCTGTGTCTGCACATACAAAAGAAGGAATATCAGACCTTCTGGAAATGATTATTCTGGCGTCAGAAGTGAAAGAATTAAAAGCAAATCCCAACCGGAACGCAAGAGGTCTTGTGATTGAGGCAGAGTTAGACAAGGGCAAGGGCCCGGTAGCCACGGTTCTGGTACAGAAGGGGACTTTGCGGGTAGGAGACAATATCGCGGTCGGTTCCTGCTATGGAAAGGTCAGGGCTATGATGGACGACAATGGCCGGAGAGTAAAGGAAGCCATTCCGTCTACTCCTGTGGAGATTTTAGGTCTCAACGGCGTGCCGAACGCAGGAGAAGTCTTTGTGGTGACAGCCAGCGAGAAAGAAGCCAGAAGCTTTGCAGAAACCTTTATTTCCGAGGGGAAAAATAAACTTCTGGAGGAGACGAAGGCAAAGCTGTCCCTGGACGATCTGTTCAGCCAGATTCAGGCAGGCAATGTAAAAGAGCTTCCGATTATTGTGAAAGCAGACGTTCAGGGTTCTGTGGAAGCAGTAAAGCAGAGCCTTATGAAGTTGTCCAACGAGGAAGTGATGGTAAAGGTGATTCACGGCGGCGTAGGCGCGATCAACGAGTCGGACGTGTCTTTGGCCTCTGCTTCCAACGCGATTATTATCGGATTTAATGTACGACCGGACGTGACTGCCAAATCCGTGGCGGAGAGAGAAAAAGTAGATATTCGGTTGTATCGTGTTATTTATCAGGCCATCGAAGATGTGGAGGCTGCCATGAAGGGGATGCTGGATCCGATCTTCGAAGAGAAGGTGATTGGTCACGCTGTGGTCCGCCAGCTCTTCAAAGCGTCTGGAGTGGGTACCATCGCAGGTTCCTATGTAATGGACGGCAAATTCCAGAGAGGCTGTTCTGTCCGAATTACCAGAGAAGGCGAGAAGATTTTCGAAGGCGCTCTTGCTTCCCTGAAGCGGTTTAAGGACGATGTAAAGGAAGTTGCATCCAATTATGAATGTGGTCTTGTGTTTGAGAAATTTAACGACGTTTTGGTAGATGATATGATCGAAGCTTATATTATGGTAGAGGTTCCCAGATAGGAACCTGAAAGGAATGCAATGCGTAAAAACAGTATTAAAAATACCAGAATCAACATGGAAGTACAAAGGGAGTTAAGCGAGATTATCCGGACTGAGGTCAAGGACCCTCGTCTTTCCAAGGCTATGACGACGGTTGTGGCGGTGGAGGTGTCCCCAGATTTAAAGTACTGCAAGGCGTTTATCAGTGTGTTAGGCAATGAGGAAGTCTGCCAGTCGGTTTTGGAGGGATTAAAAAGCGCCGTAGGTTATATCCGAAGAGAATTGGCAAGACGGGTTAATCTGCGCAACACGCCAGAGCTTCAGTTTGTGCTGGATCAGTCCATTGAATATGGAGTAAACATGTCCAGACTGATTGACGATGTGACAAAGGATTTGAAAGAGGAATAAATGTTAGGAGGCGGTGTATGACAAAACTGGAGATTATGATTGACCAGGCGAAAACCATAGCGGTTTTAGGCCATGTAAACCCAGACGGAGACTGTGCAGGCTCCTGTCTGGCCGTCTATAATTATGTACAGGAACAGTATGCAGACAAAACGGTTACCGTGTATCTGGAACCGGTTTCTGAAAAGTTTTCTTATTTAAAAGGCTACGACCAGATTCAGAGCGAACTTGGCAAAGAATCGGTGGACTTGTGCATCTGCTTAGACTGCAGCGATCAGGAACGTTTTGGGAAATTTAAATGGTATCTTGACACGGCGGCCCAATCTATCTGTATTGATCATCACATAACCAATCAGGGATTTGCCATGGAGCAGGTCATTGATGGAGCGGCCAGCTCCACCTGCGAGGTTTTGTTTACGCAGCTAACCGAGGAAAAGGTGACAAAAGCGGTGGCGGAATGCATCTATACTGGTATAATCCATGATACCGGTGTGTTCCGTTACAGCAACACCTCGAAAAAAACTATGGAGATTGCAGGAAAAATGATGGAGCGGGGGATTGATTTTGGCTCTATTATTGACGATAGTTTTTACAGGAAAACGTATCTCCAGACACAGATTCTGGGAAGAGCCCTTTTTGAGAGCGTATCCTTTTTAGATAAAAAATGTGTTTTCACCGTAGTGCGTAAAAAAGACATGGATTTCTACGGCGTAGGCAAAAGTGATTTGGAAGGGATTGTGGAGCAGCTTCGGGTGATTGACGGCGTGGAATGCGCTATCTTTTTGTACGAGGTGGGGGTTCACATGTACAAAGTCAGCTTAAGGTCCAACAAGAAGGTGGATGTGAGCAAAATCGCCGTATATTTTGGCGGCGGGGGACATATGAGGGCGGCAGGCTGCACCATGTCTGGAAGCTTCCACGACGTGATCAACAACCTGTCCGGCCATATTGAAAAACAGTTAAGCCAGGAGACGTAAGAATGCTTAACGGCGTACTTAATATATACAAAGAAAAATCATATACTTCTCATGACGTGGTGGCAAAAATGAGAGGGATTTTAAGACAAAAGAAAATAGGACACACAGGCACCCTGGACCCAGACGCTCAGGGCGTTCTGCCTGTGTGCCTGGGACAGGCCACAAAGCTGTGCCAGTTTTTAACAGATCATGACAAGGTTTATCAGGCTGTGATGAGACTGGGTATAGAGACAGACACACAAGATTTAAGCGGTCAGATCCTGGCACAAAGAGAGGTCATCTGTTCCAAAGAAGAGGTGGAGACGGCAGTTTTATCCTTTATAGGCCCTTACGACCAGATTCCGCCGATGTATTCTGCCTTAAAGGTGGATGGAAAACGACTTTACGACCTGGCGCGTCAGGGAAAAGTGGTGGAGCGGAAAGCCCGCCCTGTTTCTATCCATAAGATAGAAATTGAGGAGATCAATCTGCCAAAGGTTACGATGACGGTTCACTGTTCCAAGGGAACCTATATTCGCACTCTTTGCCATGATATTGGGAAAACGCTGGGATGCGGGGCGGCCATGGAGTCTCTTTTACGGCTTCAGGCAGGTCCGTTTACTATGGAAAACAGCATAACCTTGTCTCAGCTGGAAACGATTCGGGACGAAGGAAAACTGGATGAAAATATTATTTCTGTGGAACAGCTGCTTTCTAACTATCCCAAGGCTGTCGCCAGGCCGGAGGCGGATCATCTGATTTATAACGGCAATCCGGTGAAATCCTTTCATGTAACCACAAAAGAGCAGGTCGAGGCAGGAGAACTGGTCCGAATGTATGACAGCCACAGCTGCTTTTTGGGACTTTATGAGTATGAGAGAGAAAAACAGCGATTCAAACCCCAGAAGATGTTTCTGGAACAGACGCCTTAGACGAAGGGAAGAAAACCATGGAATGTTTCATCAGTGACACACAATTTCAGATAAAAGAGCCTACAGTGGTTACTATCGGCAAGTTTGACGGCCGCCACAAAGGGCATCAAAAGCTTTTGAGCCGTATGCTGGAATGGAAGAAAGCCTGTGGGTATAAGACTGCGGTTTTTACCTTTGACATGGCGCCTGTGGCTTTTATGGAAGGGAAGCCTCAGAAGGTGATTACCACGAACCAGGAACGGCGCAATAATATGGAAAAGATGGGGATTGATTATCTGGTGGAATATCCTTTTACAAAAGAGGTGTCTCATTTAAGCCCCGAAAAATTTCTGGAGACCATTCTTTTAGGTAAGATGAATGCCAGGGCCATCGTAGTGGGGACAGACTGCGGATTCGGATATAAAAGGGCCGGTAATGCAGAGCTTCTTAAAGCACAAAAGGAATCGCTGGGATATGAGCTGGAAATTGTTGACAAGAAACAGGACGACTCGGTTCACAGAGACATCAGCAGCACCTATATCAAGGAAGAGCTGGATCGGGGAAATATTGAAAAAGCCAATGAGCTTTTAGGAGAGCCTTATGCGATTCACGGGCTTGTGGCCCATGGAAATCATATGGGCGGTCCGGTCTTAGGTTTTCCCACAGCCAATCTCCTTCCGCCGCCGGAAAAATATCTGCCTCCTTTTGGAGTATATGTATCCAAAGTTTTGGTAGACGGCAAGTACTATGGCGGAATTACCAACATTGGAAAAAAGCCTACGATCAGAGGAGATAATCCCATTAGCGTAGAAACTTTTGTGTTTGATTTAGACCAGGATTTATACGGTAAGCCTATTGAGGTTCAGCTTTTGAACTTTGAGCGCCCAGAAAGAAAGTTTCAGTCTCTGGAGGAGCTGAAAAGTCAGATAAACAAAGATAAAGAATACGGACTCTCTTACCTTGAACGTTTTAATTGTTTGTAAAGAGAGAAGATGGAGCCCAAAAGGCTCCATTTTTTTCACCAGACACCCGTCTGTCCATAAGATTTGCTATTCTATGAATACAAAAAAAGGACGGAGGAATGAAAAATGAGTGAAAAAAGAGAAAGAGTCATTGAAATCGGGACTGTACCGGAGAACAAAAGCATCTATGAACTTCTGGAAGAGGATATCATGGGATCGGATATTGGCGAGGCGCAAAAGACAAAGCAGCTTTCTCGTCTGCTTGCGATCCGAAACAAAAAGGTGAATCTCATGATTGTCGGTTCTACAGGCAGCGGAAAAAGCTCTACCATCAACGCCCTGTTTCAGATGGAGGTTGCCAGGGTAGGAGTGGGAGTGGAGCCAGAAACAGCAGGGATTTCCAGGTTTGATTTAGATAATCTGATCATTTGGGACACCCCCGGACTTGGAGACGGGGTAGAAAAGGACAAAAAAATTACCAGGGACATCATTGCAAAGCTGAATGAGACAGATGAACAGGGCAGGCTTTTAATGGATATGGTACTGCTTGTTATGGACGCCTCCTCCAAGGACCTTGGAACTTCTTATGATCTTTTGAATCATGTGCTCATTCCCTGTCTGGGAAGCGAGGCTGAGAAAAGAATCCTCATTGGATTAAATCAGTCTGACATCGCTATGAAGGGGACGCACTGGAAGGAAGAAGAGAACGAGCCGGATGAGATCCTTAAGGAATTTTTGGAAAAGAAGGCAGGTTCTGTCAGAGACCGAATCAGAGAGGCGACAGGACTTGTGATAGAGCCTGTCTGCTACTGTGCAGGATACAAGGAGGAAGGCGGCCAGCAGAGAAAGCCGTATAACTTGACAAAGCTGTTATATCATATTGTAAAACGGATTCCAAAAGAAAAGCGTCTGGCTCTGGCGGATAATTTAAACGACGAAGAAGACAACTGGCGTTATGACGACCATGAAGAGAATTACCGGAAAGGCGCAGAGAATGGGTTTTTCGACAGTATTTGGGACTGCTTATCCGACGGAGCCGAGACAGGCAGCGAAATTGGTGGGGAGATTTTAGGTATTCCAGGCCGTCTTGTGGGAGGAGTAGTCGGCGGAGCAGTAGGCGCTATCAAAGGAATTTTCGAGACTATTTTTGACTGAGGAGACACATTTATGGGGAAGACTGCTGAGAAGAAAAACAGAGTGCTGGATATTTTTTACAGGGGAATGAAAGGGGAAAGTTTGTCTGTGGGAAAAATCGCAGATGAGTACGGCGTTTCCACCAAAAGTATCTCCAGGGACATCAATGAAATCAAAAATTTTTTAAGCGATAATCGGGATCTGGTAGGCAACACAGAGTTAAAATATTCTTCCAGTTCCAAATCGTATTACCTTGAGTTTGAAAATTTTCTTCTCAGCAGGGAACTGATGGCGATTATGAAAATGATGGTGGGCTGTCGGGCCTTCAGCAAAATGGAAATGCTGAAGCTGTTATCCAAGCTGAAAAATTTTATCTCTTATCATGACAGAGAGATGATGGAACGCTTGTTAGCCAGGGAAATGTACCATTATAAGGAAGTAGGACATGACTGTAAAAGCGTTATCGAGTCGATCTGGCAGCTTACCCGCTGTATCCACAACAGAATTGAAATCTCTGTCACCTATTACAAGATGGACCGAAAATTGGTGGAACGAAGAATCAGGCCCATAGCCATAACCTTTTCAGATTATTATTTTTATCTCATTGCCTACCGCGGCGATAAAGAGGACTGGAAGCCTCTCTACTATCGGGTGGATAGAATTGTCCATATTGTGGAACACAGGACTCGTTTTACCATTGACAAAGACCACGATTTTGACGAAGGAGAGCTGAGAAACAAGATTCAGTTCATGTGTCCGGGGGAATACCGGAGAATCAAATTTGAGTACCAAGGACCTTCTGTTCAGGCCATTCTGGACAAACTTCCCACGGCCAGAATGGTGGATGTGAAAGGGGATGTAAAAATCATTGAGGCAGAAACGTATGGGACAGGAGTAAATATGTTTCTGCTTTCCCAGGGCAGCATGGTGAAAGCGCTGGAGCCGGAGTCTCTTGTAGAGGAGATGAAGGCGGAAGTGGAAAAAGTGGCCAGGCTGTATGATCTATTTGTAAAAGAAGGTTGTGAGAATCGATCAGAGTGAGTATAATGGAGGCAGAATATTGATTGGGGAGCAAAAGAAAAGATGGAAAGAATTATAAATGCTTTAAAGGAACTTCATGAGATAAATACCGCCTATTCGCTGCCTGTAGAGCCGATAGACAAATTGCTTTTAGAGGTGGACACAGCCAGAGTGTGCACTCCGATTATCGGCAAATTCAGTTCAGGAAAGAGCGCTCTTTTAAACACTCTTTTGGGGTACAGCAGAAAGATTTTGAAAGAGGACATTACGCCTGAAACGGCGGTGCCTACGGAGATCGTATACAGTTCTGATGAGGACAGGGTTTGGATTGTAAAAAATGACGGCGGACAGGAACAAATCAGTGTGGAAGACTTCAGGCAGCTTGAGGTGGACGCCAATACGGTGTACTGCACCCGCCTCAGTTTGAAAAATCATTTTTTGGAGGAAATACCAGAGGTGATGCTGGTGGACATGCCTGGATTTGAATCTGGATATGAGGTTCACAACAGAGCGATTGACGCTTATCTGCCTCTCAGCCTTGCTTACATCATTGCGGTTCCGGCGGATGATATGATTATCCGCAGCAGCGTGGGAAATATTTTGAAAGAATTGTGTCTCCATGATATGCCTCTGTGTGTGGTGATTACAAAGTATGATAAGCGAAACGATGATTTTGAAGACACCTTTTTGGCTATGAAGGAAAGCTTAAAGCGCTTTATCGGGGATCACAAAGTAACTTACTGCATCACAAGCAGTTACATCGGCGATGCGGATGAGCTGAAGGAATTTTTAAGAAGAATTCAGGAAAGCTCCCAAGAGATTCTTGCTCGCAAATTCCGAACTTCGGTTCTTTCTGTGGCAGATGGGACAGAGAAATATCTGACTGCTACCTTAAAGGGAAGCGAAATGTCAGAGTCGGAACTTGACGAGCAGGAGGAGAGGCTGGGAAAGCAGATGGACGCTCTAAACACTCGTTTCTCTAAGGAAAAGAAGGACTTTGACCTGCAGATTTCCGACTGTGTGGAGGAAATCAAATCGGATATACAGATTGCTCTGGAAAAGGAGGAACCTTCTTTGGTGGCCATGGCTATGAACAACCAGAATCTTAACGAAAGAATCAATCTGGTTGTGAGAAATGCGGTTACAGTCAGCATCAAGAAACGGTTTATTCCGAAGGTTGACCGATATCTGAAACGGGTGGAAAACTGTATCAACAGTGAAACCATTGGCGATGTGCAGGTTTGTTTTTATTTCAACAGCGAGGCGGCCGGCAAAGGAATGGTCTCTGCTACAGCGGCGGCAGTTGGCGCGATTCTTGGCGGCGGGCCGGTGATTGGAGGAATCATTGCCGGGGTGATTTTACTTGTGGCGAAAATCAAGGGAGACAAAAAGCGGGAGGAGATGAAAAGCCAGATCCGAACGAAACTTCATTCAGAGGTTTATCCCCAGGTGCTCAGAGAGGTGGGCCAGGGAATCCAGATCGCTATTGAAAAGCAGCTGCAGATGATCAACACGTCGATTGAAGACGAGATTAAGGCACAGAGGGATTCTCTGGAAAAGGCATTGGAAGATATCAGAGAGAAAATGGCTGACGAGAAGGAAAAAAGGGAGAACCTTGGCATTGACATAAGGGCCGACCTGGAAAGAATCCAGGTTATCAGAAGCAGTATAGGATTGGCGCCTTAAAGAAAGGGAATTAGTATGGAATACGATGACGATGTATATGAAAGATTACTTTCTAATTATGAATTGCTCTGCAATATTATCCGCCAGGCCGCAAGCGGACCGCAGCTGAAGGTCGACCTATCAAAGATCGAGGGGATTATTCAGAAGAAGATTCCCGATACTTTAAAAAAGTATGCGCCAGAAGATTTCTATGAACTTTATACAGATTTTAAATCCGAGTATGAAAAGTTTCGGGATTTCATTCTGTATGATAAGCTGATTGGAAAAAATATCATTGCCCTGGGAGGCGGTTTTTCCAGCGGGAAATCCAGTTTTTTAAACGCTTTAATGGGCAAGAGGGTATTGCCTGCGGACATTGACCCTTCTACCTCTGTACCTACCTACATCGTAAGGGGTGAAAAGCATCATGTTATGGGCATCAATGTCTTTGACTCCAAAGTTTTTATGGAGCCTAAGGATATTAAGAAAATTGCCCACGGATTTGGCGAAGTGGAAGATGAGGATGACGAAAAAATCACAGACGCAGTCACCTTAGGCCATGTGTTGGAAAATATTTTCTTTTCCACGCCATTGCATCAGTATGAAAATATTGCGTTTCTGGACACTCCAGGCTATTCCAAGCCGGACTCTGAAAAATATTCTGCCAAAACCGATGAACAGATTGCCAGAGGCCAGTTAAATTCCAGCAATTATATTTTGTGGTTTGTCCAGGCGGATGCAGGCACAATCACAGAGGAAGACATTAAGTTTATAAGAACCTTGCGGGAGGATATTCCCAAGCTGATCATTGTCAACAAAGCGGACAAGAAAAATAGCGGGGATCTGGAAGAGATTATCGCAAAGATTAAAACCAATTTGGATATCAAAGGAATCCGCTATCTGGATGTCTTAGCCTTTACAAGCAGGGCAGAACAAGTGGAGGATGAAGCGCTTGGCGCCTTCATCCAGGCAGATACAGAAAAAATTAAAAGGCAGATTAAAGACTGGAACAGCCAAATCTACGAGTCTAATTTTGCGAGAAATTTCAAGATTTTATTTGTACGGTGCAAAGAATTTTATGAAGATGAAATCGACGAGGAGAGTCGCAAACTTACCCGCCTGAACACCTCGATCACCAGACTGATGGCAGAGGATATTGACTCTGAGATTTTGGAGCCTTTACAGCTAATGGTTCAGGAGGCCCAGAAAAATGTGAATGAGTTAAAAAATATCAGCAGGCGGCTCAAAGAGCTTCAGAACGAATTTTTCACGGAAATCAAATTTATTTCTGATATCGTGGGTATCGCCATGCCGGAACCTTCGGAAATAGACCTTCTTCAGGATAAGGTGAAGAATCCTTTCCAGCTAATTGAAGAGTATAAGCGGGAAAATGGAATACAGACCGACCCTTCTTTGGCGGACATGCTTAAAGAAATTTTTGAGAAAATTGATCCGGTCATCAACCGGCTGGCCGGAGGAGTAGAGTATCAGGAGGAGCTTGTAGAGGTGATAAAGGAGTTTTGCGATGTGAAGCCTTCAGAGATTCACATCAACGACGTTTACAAAATTACGAACGAATACCAGGAAATCATCAGTGGAATTTAAACAAGGAGACATATGGCAGGGGAAAAAATACAAAAATTATGTGAGTATATTGACAGAAATAAGGCAAAGCTCTATCCCATTTTCAATGATATGCTAAAAGGGGAGACTGATTATATCAAAAACGCATATTTTAAGATGCTTGCAGTGATTCTGGAACAGGGGGAGGAAATTGGCGATCCGCAAAGAAACCTGTTTGAACGGCAGATTACCGGCGTTTCCTGCGATTATTCTATGGCGGATTATATTCGTCAGGCGTTGGAGATCGAGATTGAGGAATACGTCAATTTCACAGACCAATGCAGGACATTGCCTATCCGCTACCGCTTTTTGCTAGATGCGCTTCTTTTCGTATCTATCGGCCAGCTTTGCCAAGAACAGACAAAATTAGTCGCCAGTTTTGCAGAGTCCCTGAAAATCAGGAAGGAAGAACTGCGGTATCTGGCTCAAGCGGCAAAGGCTATTTTAGAACAGGATGCGATTGGCTGCATGGAATTGCAGGAAAACAGAGTTTTGTCAGTTCCTGATGATGTGATGAAAGAATACATAAGCGCCATGTTTATAGACCCTGTATGGCAGAATGACTCCATGACCATATTGTACGGCGGCAACTCGGAAGACAATAGCATAGAAGAGCTGAATATCATTGAGGAACATGCCACACCAAATATCATGCTGATGGGCATTTATATAAAACCAGAGCAGCATCCCTTGGTCTTTTCTCAATACGAAAGCGTGACTTTTGTGGACTGCGTATTTGAAGGCGGAAAGAAACCGATTGATTTTCTGAACTGTGGGAAGGTGAGGATAAAATCGTGCCTGTTTAGAGGCTTTAAGACGCGCACCATAACCTGTAATCAGATAGAGGAAATGATATTTGAAGACTCAAAGTTTGAGGATTGCGAATACCAGTATAGTCGTGAGAGGGATGACTGGAGGGCTCTGGGAGGCATTATTTATTCTTCAAAGTCTGATACCATTAAAAAAAGCAGTTTTAGCCAGTGCATGTTTAAAAACTGCGGAGGCAGAAATGTAATGAATTATTATTCCTCACAATTTATATCAAACTGCAGGAGTGAATTAAGAGACTGTCTCTTTGATAATTGTTGGAATTATTGTTATAAAATAAATATTGACCCAGACAATTCCATGCGGACTATGTTCCCGGAAGATTCAACGGCGGTTAAATGTAAGGTCGTGAACAGTGCGAAAATTTGCTAGTATCCAAGCGAGAGCACAAAAGACGCCGCATGAAAGGAGAGCAGAATGAAAAAGACCCTTTTAGATATCCAACAGGAAATTCGTTCCCTGCACGAAAAAATGAAAACCATTTGTGACTCTCTGTCTGTTCTCAACGACGAAATCAACGAGATGAGAAATGACGACATATCTGTCATAGATTATGAATCTATCCGCCTTAAGGCCCTAAACGTCCGGTTTGGGAAGCATCCTTTAAGCAGACTGGAGGACTTTTATGGATGTAAACTGTATCTGGAAACCCTGCTCAGTCTGACTCAGGTAGACGATGGTTCTGATGATACCATAAGCCGTCTGATTTTTATTCAGTGGGTGCTGACAGAAACGGGGATCGAGCTTTCTTTGGAAGATTTGTATAAGGATTCCCTGCAGATGACGTCAGAGATGTTTAGGGAGCTGGTGGAAGGGATTCCAAAGGAATATAGGAAGCATCTGATCGTGGACGCCATGATTACTGCCAATCTCTGCGGACCGGCCAAGGAAGTGCTTCTTAGTTATATCATTCATTTGTGCGGCCTGTTCGGCCTTGAGAAAGAGCAGGTAAGGACCCTGTCCCTAATCGCCAAAGGAGTATTAAAACAGGAACTGGGGCGCATGGAGCCAGAAGATTTGGGGCTGATTCTGACAGAGTCAAAGGATTTTACACATTATCTGAGCGAGGACTTGCTGAGGGCAGGGATGGTGTCTCAAAGGACTGTCGCTGTGGCAGTAAAGGACAATAGCTACAGGAGTTTTGCATGGAAGGTAAAGAATAAAGCGCAGGTTAAAAGGGGGGAAGTGATTGCAGTCGAGAAGGAAATCAAGCCTGTTTTGTCCGCGAAGCGCAAGATTCCGGATAAAGTGGGAATCAAGCCTGTTTTGGTCGCGAAGCGCAAGACTTCGGATAGAGTGGAAATCACTGCTCCTTGTGCAGGAACCTTGTTTCAGTTTCGAAACGATAATACCAATTACGGCGTAATCGCCTACGAGTCAGATAATAAGGATTCCATCAAAGCATGGACGTTAGAAACGATAGGAAGGTAGGGCTATGGAATTATTTACAAAGGACAGTCAGAAATTTGAAGAGTTCTTTCAGGAGCTGGAAGCAATGAGGGGACGCCTTGCAAGCCTGGCTCCAGAGGGGGACAGGAAGGAACTGGAAAGGCTGGCAATGAATTTCGAAAGAAAAACGGAAGATTTTTATCGGGAAAACAGGAAGCTGAATATTGGGGTGGTGGGACAGGTAAAAGCCGGAAAGTCTTCCTTCTTAAACACGCTCCTCTTCGGCGGAAGGGAGATTTTGCCAAAGGCTTCCACGCCTAAAACGGCCACCTTGACTAAAATGGAGTACTCACAGACAAATCGGATTCAGATCGAGTACTACTCTGTGGAGGAGTGGGAGGTTTTAGAAGACAATGCCCTGGTGGATTTAGAGGACGAGGTGTATACGTCTGCAAGGGAGATTGTAGGCATGGCGAGAAGAAACGGATTGGAACCTTTTGAATTTCTGGAAAAAGGATATGAGGAAATTCAGTTTGCCACCTATGACGATTTGATTGCAGACTTAAATAACTACGTAGGCGAGGACGGAACCTTCACTCCGATTGTGAAAGCAGTTACCCTTTATCTGAATAAGGAGGAATTTCAGGGATTGTCCATTGTCGACACCCCGGGGCTGAATGACCCGATTGCATCCAGAACCATCCGCACCAAGGAATTTATGGAGGTCTGTGATGTGGTGTTTTTCTTAAGTCAGTCAGGGAGCTTTCTGGATAAAAGCGACTGGATTCTCCTTTCCAGCCAGCTTCCCCAAAAGGGCGTAAAAAGGCTGGTTTTGATTGGAAGCAAATACGACAGCGGGATTCGGGACATTCTCAGGGTACAGGATGACGACGATGTTTTCGGTGATGACGACAACACGGCGGACAACATCCCTAAGGCATGTAAAATCATGAAGCGGAAGCTGAAAAAAAGAGCGAAAAGCAAGGTGGAGGAGTTTGTGAGAGATCTGTCCGCCAGGGAGAGCGGGGCTCAGCTGATAGAGGTGATCAAACAGTGTTCCGAGCCGATTTTAGTATCCTCTCTTGCCTGTAATATGGTCGGCAAGTCCAGGGAGGAGTATAATAAGGAAGAGCAAAATATCTACGCCGCTCTGAAACTGTTCTCAGAAGATTTGGACAAGGATTTAAAGCTTCTTGGCAATTTTGAGGAGGTCAATCGGATTTTTTCTGGCGTGGCTGAGGAAAAAGAGGAGATTTTCAGGCAGAAGGCCAGGGATTTTCTTCCTACCGTTCAGGAAGAACTTCATGGACTGTTGGAAGGATTTCGGGAAAAATCCGCAAAGAGACTCCTGATTCTTGAGCAGAATGACAAACAGCAGCTTTTAAAGCAGAAGAATTTTATGGAGAGCCAGATCGGCGCTGTCAAAGCGGATATTGCCGCCTTATTTGGAGAACTAAATTCCAGGCTGGAAAGCGAGAAGGCTAATGGAGTTCGGGAGATTCGGGAAATCAGCAAGGATTACCTGAATATTAAGGAGCGGAGCGGTTCCAGAGTGGTGTGGAATTCCTACACCGTGTCGGATTCCAAATGGTTCAATCCGTTTTCGTGGGGAAAAAGTCATGTGGAGCGTTCTTCCGCTACAGAGCATTACTCCTATCTTATGGCATCAGACGCCATTGATAATCTCCGCAGGTTCTCTGTGGATGCTATGAATCAGGTGGAAGAGGTGTTTTCGGACGCGGTGGAATTAAAGGAGATCAAGCGCAGGCTTTTAAGCGTGGTGGTTCAGAATTTCGATATGGGCAGCGAGAGCTATGATTCGTCTCTGTTTCGCATCATGGTAGAGGAAACGGTGAGGAAGATAGAATTTCCGGTATTTCATATAGATATTTCTGACTGTATGAATGGAATCGCCGCAAAGTTTACCGGAGAGTTGACTTCGGCTGGAGACAGGAATGAGCTGGCAGGGGCGTTATCCAACGCCCTCTCCAGAATATATAAGGAGCTGTGTCACAAACTGACCACAGGCGTGGCTGATTTTAAAGAGAAAATGCAGACGATTTCGGGAGAGGTGGAGGATCGTCTTCTGGAAAACATCAATCAGGAGTTTGAAATGCTGTTGTCTCAATATGAGGACAAGGAAAAAGAGATTGGTGGTTATACGTTATATAAAGAGGCCCTTGAAAGAGAGATTAAGCGGCTGTAGGAGGCGGGGTATGGCAAATGAACTGGAAAAAACACAGAAGCAGATAAAAGACGGGCTGGCGATTTCTATTGACAACGCCACAGCGATTATCACAAAAAATTATCTGGACAGGCTGGAAACGTATGACCTCATCTGTCCTTCAGAAGAGGATATTGACATTGACGTTTCTTCCTGCGGAACATTTTTTAAGCTTCAAAAGCTGGTATTAAATAAGGAAGAAAATTTTCTGAACAAACTGACTACCATTGTGAATGTGGCTTCTTCTATTGAGTGCAGTCTTGCCACAGTGATTCGCAGCCACAAAGATTCCATAGATTACTATGTCGGCATTATATCCAAACATTATCGGGAGGACAAAAGCAGCAGCATAAAAAGGAGAGAGGCAGATGTGGCTGCTTTTCGGGGGGCGCTGACAGGCAATCTTATGGGATCGGAGATAGAGGAAGAATCCCGTGAAGAGGTTAGGAAGTTTTGTGAAGAGACCTTTCAGACGCCGGATCGGTGCTTTAGCGCCGTGTCTGGAATCGTGGCTTTGCGGGACGATGAGGACAAGAGTATGGAAGGGTATGTTCAGGGAATTGAAAACCTTGTAGACTCTTTGAGAGGACAGACCTATACCATCGTCATGTTTGCGGACCCTGTGAGTACAAGCGAAATCCAGGTGATGAAACAGGGGTATGAACTTTTGTACACACAGCTTTCCTCGTTTTTGAAAACTTCGGTGACCTTTAATGAGAGCGATTCCGTGTCTCTTTCCAAGGCGCACACCAATGGGGTTACGGAGGGCATTTCCAAGGGGATTTCCATGACTCAAAGTAAGACTCAGTCGAAAGGACGATACATGGGAGTCTCTGCCAGTATCACAGGGGGGCTGAAACCGTTAGGGGTGGGTGTTGAGGCTAGTATCGGAGCGTCTGGCGGAACAAACAGGGGGACTTCTCATACTACAGGGCAGACCACCAGCAAGACAGAGACTACTCAGAGGACCAGGCAGGAAAGCAGTTCGATACAGAGTGGGACGACGACAGGAAAGAGTCTGCAGCTTGCCTATGAAAATCGAAGCGTCAAGTCTCTTATGGACCGGATAGACAAGCATCTGGAGCGGTTGGATCAGTGTGAAAGCTTCGGGGCTTTTGACTGCGCCGCCTATGTGATCGCAGACACCAGAGAGACCGCTCTTGCCGTGGCAGGCAATTACAACGCTCTTATGCGGGGGAAAAATTCCAGCGTCCAGGCTTCTCATATCAACACCTGGCACAGGCCGGAGGATACCAGGATTATGGGGAAGTATTTAAGGGCCTTTGTTCATCCCAGATTTCGGGCGGATAAAGAGAGCAATGTGATTGTGACTCCGGCTTCGATTGTCAGTGGAAATGAGATGGCGATTCAGATCGGACTCCCCAAAAAATCTGTGGCGGGAGTAACGGTGGTTCCCATGGCTCCATTTGGCAGAAATGTTTTATCTGGAAAAAGCCATTCTCTTGTTTTGGGAAATCTGTATCATATGGGATATGATGAGGGCGGCGCTAATCCCCGGAAGGTGGAGATTGATATTGAGAGCCTGACCATGCACACGTTTATCACCGGATCAACCGGCGCGGGAAAGTCCAGCGCGATCTATTCCATTCTTGACAAATTGATGGAGACGCCTGTCTGGAACCGCAAACAGGAAACCATAAAATTTCTGGTCATTGAGCCGGCCAAGGGGGAGTACAAGAACCGGTTTGGATATTATGAAAATGTGAAGGTTTATGGAACGAACGACAAAAAGACTCCCCTTCTTCAGATTAACCCGTTCAGCTTTCCAGAGGACGTCCATGTTTTGGAACATATTGAGCGGCTTATTGAGATTTTTAATGTGTGCTGGCCTATGTATGCGGCCATGCCTGCAGTTTTAAAAGACGCTGTCGAAAGGGCCTATGTGGTCTCTGGCTGGAATCTGGATACCTCGGAATGTAACTTTGCGGACTTACAGGGGACGCCTTTATATCCTGATTTTACAGATGTGCTCAACCAGATCCATCTTGTCATCAACGAGTCTCAATATTCTTCTGACAGCAAGGGGGATTATAAGGGCGCTTTATGTACTCGCTTAAAGTCTCTGACAAATGGTCTGTATGGAAAGATTTTTACCAGCAACGAGATTTCGGCCAGGGAGCTGTTTGACGAAAATGTGATTGTGGATTTAAGCCGCACTGGTTCAGGAGAAACAAAAGCTTTGATTATGGGGCTTCTTGTCATGAAACTGCAGGAATACCGCATGTCTTTTGCTGCTTCGGGAAACCAGCCTTTACAACATATTACCGTATTGGAGGAGGCGCATAATCTGCTGAAGCGGACTCAGACCCAGCAAAGCGGCGAGTCTTCCAATGTTTTGGGAAAGTCTGTGGAAATTCTGGCAAACTCCATCGCGGAGATGAGGACTTATGGGGAAGGCTTTATCATTGCGGACCAGGCCCCAGGGCTTTTGGATCTGTCGGTGATTCGAAATACGAATACAAAAATCATTCTTCGTCTTCCTGATCAGTCTGACAGAGAGTTAGCAGGCAGGGCGGCAGGGCTTAATGAGGAGCAGATTGTGGAATTGGCCAGACTGAAAACCTTTGTGGCTGCGGTTTATCAGAACGACTGGCTGGAACCGGTTTTGTGCAATTTGGACACGAATTTTAAGGAAAGCAGACCGTTTGCGGCGCCTGTCGGGGATAGGGGAAAGGATATCGAGAAAAAGAGGGAACTGATTCGTTTTTTGTTGGCTCCAGTGGGAAAAAGGAAGGAGATGGACCAAAGACACCTTGACAGTCTGACACAGTTCTGTCTGAAAGAGTCCATTTCGTCTGAGGCAAAGGCGGCATTTTTAAAATATCTGAAAGCTACTGATAAAAAGGAATTGCAGCGCCTTCGGGGAATCGTATTGTATGCAGTATGTAATGCAGAAACTGCATTTTCTATGGCAGGCTTTGACGGTCATGTGGAGACTTGGTATCAGAAAATGTGCGAAGTGCTGTCGCCAAATTTGACGCAGCTTGAAGAAGAGGAGCGGCAACGGTTTGTGGCTGTTCTTGCAGAGGAAAGGGCGGTCAGAGAAGGGACAAAAGAAGCCGTTATGCTGTTTGAACAGTTGATGAAGCGGGTGTAGGAGGAAATCATGAATCTATTTGGAACTTTCACAGAAAAGCCAGAGAAGGTGGAAGGAAATCGGGAGGCCTTGGAGGAAATCAGCCAGGAGGCTCTGGATAAGTTTGACGCGCTCATGGGAGATGAGGACTTGGAGTCAGAGCATGAGTCAGAGAAACCAGAGGAGGAAGAAACACATGAGCCCAATTCCAAGTATGAGATTGACAAAGATGTGTATGAAACAGACGACACGGGAAAAACATATAAGAAAAACGGTCAGCTTCTTCCAAATATGGAGTATACGATTCATGGCAATACATACCGCACAGATAAAGACGGGAATCTGGTTTCCTGTGATAGTGAGCCAAAGTATACAGAGGACAACACCCGGAATCAGAAGGAGCAGCGGGAGTCTGGCGGCGATGAACGCAAGGAGGATGATGACGGCGGCCATCTTGTCGCCAGAGTGTTAGGCGGGGCGGAAGGGCTGGAGAATCTCGTGCCAATGCGCCGGACAATCAATCGAGGCGACTATAAGATCATGGAAAACGAGATTTCTAAAGCTCTGCAGGACGGAAAAAAAGTCTCTATGCACATTGAACTGGAGTACAAAGAAGGTTCCCACCGTCCGTCTAAGATTAAGGTAACGTATTCCATTGACGGAAAGAAGACAGAGGTGGTGTTTGACAATGACGAAAATTCCAAGGACCTTCTGGATGTGTTGAGTCAGAAGATTTCAGATGAAGATCATGACAGGCTGAAGGAACAGATTGAAGATATGGAGGAGGACGGTGATTCGGTGACCATTACCTCAGTGAAAACAGAGTATGATGAAGACGGAAATCCGGTACAGGTTACTGTGGGGATTTTAAATGAGACTACCGGAGAAAAAACTTACAGAACGTATGCTGCAAGATGAGGAGGAAAAGGGATTGAGATTAGAGACTATGATCTACGATAAAATGAGGAAGGTGATTTTAGAAGATTCTGTAAGGACTGTGGTGTTTGCAGAGGTGGAAGATACCTGCTATGAGATTGTTTTCTATTCTCTGTTTGAACAAAAAGGGTATAAGCAGTGCTATGCTCTGGCAGAGGAAGGAGTTTTGGACGGAGATATTCTGCAGGAAATATTCGGACAGATGGCAGAGAGCATCAGAATGGACAGCCATTATGAAAAAGAACAAATCAATGTTTTTTCCTTTGTGTTTGACGGCGGCGGAGTGAAGATGGAGGTGGAGCAGTTTGGGAAGGAAATGAGACTTCACCGGATTAAAAAAGCATGGAAAGAGCGCTATTTGAATGCTTGACAACGGCAAAACCCTGTGCTAAACTAGAGCGGTATGAGTTGGCGCCGATGCTCAGTTTTCAGGCTGCTCCAGCCGGTTACTTAGTTTTCGGTCAGTATAATTTTAAGGAGGAAATCGACATGATTTCAAAGGAAAAGAAAGCCGCAATCATTGCAGAATATGGAAGAAAGCCAGGGGATACCGGCTCACCAGAGGTACAGATTGCAATTTTGACAGAGAGAATTGCTGAGTTGACAGAGCATTTAAAGAACAATCAGAAGGATCATCATTCCAGACGTGGCCTTTTGAAGATGGTTGGACAGAGACGTGGTCTCTTAGACTATTTGAAAAAGACAGATTTGGAAGGATATCGTGCTCTTATTGAAAAGTTAGGCATCAGAAAGTAACAAATTTTTTAGGGTGGAGATTCTCCACCCTATATTTGGTATTTCTGTGAGGACAAAAAGCAGAAGGTATGCTCCGAGACCGCTGAAAAGGGTATCGCCGAGGCGGTATTTTTTTCAGTAGTTTCGGCGTCTTCTGCTTCTATTAAAAATGTAGAAAAGGAGAAAAAACCATGTACAAAAGTTTTTCTATGGAATTGGCCGGAAGGACTCTGACGGTTGATGTGGGCAGGGTAGCAAAGCAGGCCAACGGCGCCGCTTTTATGCACTATGGCGAGACGGTCGTGCTGTCTACTGCCACTGCTTCAGACAAGCCCAGAGACGGAATTGATTTCTTTCCATTAAGCGTAGAGTATGAGGAAAAATTATACGCAGTAGGAAAAATCCCAGGAGGATTTAATAAGAGAGAGGGGAAGGCTTCTGAGAATGCCATTTTAACCTCCCGTGTGATTGACCGTCCCATGAGGCCGCTGTTTCCAAAGGATTACCGCAATGATGTGACCCTGAATAATATGGTCATGAGCGTAGACCCGGAATGCCGTCCAGAATTGGTGGCGATGCTGGGCTCTTCCATTGCGGCCAGCATTTCCGATATTCCTTTTGACGGTCCCTGCGCCACAACCCAGGTGGGAATGATTGACGGGGAGCTGATCTTAAATCCGACCCAGGAGCAGTGGAAGAACGGCGACTTAAATTTGACTGTGGCTTCCACAAAGGAAAAAGTCATTATGATCGAGGCAGGGGCCAATGAGATCCCAGATTCTAAGATGATTGAGGCCATCTACAAGGCTCACGATGTGAACCAGACCATTATTGCTTTTATTGAGGAGATTGTGGCAGAGACAGGCAGAGCAAAGCACGAATATACAAGCTGCGCTGTGCCGGAAGAATTGTTTGAAGAGATCAAAAAGCTGGTTCCGCCTGAAAAGATGGAGGAAGCTGTTTTTACGGATGATAAACAGACCAGAGAGGAAAACATTCGGGTTATCACAGAGAAGCTGGAGGAGGCGTTTGCAGAGAACGAAGACTGGCTTGCCCTTTTAGGAGAGGCGGTGTACCAGTATGAAAAGAAAACGGTCCGCAAGATGATTTTAAAGGATCATAAGCGGCCTGACGGCAGAGAGATTACCCAGATTCGTCCTCTTTCAGCAGAGATTGATTTGATACCAAGAGTTCACGGCTCCGCCATGTTTACCAGAGGACAGACTCAGATCTGCAATGTATGTACCTTGGCGCCTCTGTCTGAACAGCAAAGATTGGACGGACTGGATGAGAACGAGGTGAGCAAGCGTTACATGCATCACTATAACTTCCCGTCCTACTCTGTAGGAGAGACAAAACCTTCCCGTGGACCGGGAAGACGGGAGATTGGTCACGGAGCTCTGGCAGAGAGAGCGCTGATTCCGGTACTTCCAAGCGAGGCGGAATTTCCATACGCCATTCGTACGGTGTCAGAGACTTTTGAGTCCAACGGGTCTACGTCTATGGCGTCTACCTGCGCTTCCTGTATGTCTTTGATGGCTGCAGGCGTACCCATTAAAAAGATGGTTGCCGGTATTTCCTGCGGTCTGGTGACCGGAGAGACAGATGATGATTTTGTACTCTTGACCGATATTCAGGGTCTGGAGGATTTCTTTGGCGACATGGACTTTAAGGTGACGGGAACTGCAGACGGAATTACAGCCATTCAGATGGATATTAAGATTCACGGCCTTACCAGACCGATTGTAGAGGGGGCCATTGCACGGTGCAGAGAAGCCAGAATGTTTATTATGGATACCTGTATGAAGCCTGCGATTTCCCAGCCGAGACCAGAAGTAGGCAAGTTTGCGCCGAAGATTGAACAGATTATGATTGACCCGCAGAAGATTGGCGATGTGGTAGGCAAGCAGGGAAAGGTGATCAATAAGATCATCGAGGAGACCGGCGTAAAGATTGATATTGAAGACGACGGAAGCGTATCGGTCTGTGGTACAGACAGAGAAATGATTGGACGGGCAATCCGCATTATCAAGAGCATTGTGACTGATATTGAGGTCGGACAGGTTCTGACAGGCAAGGTGGCCCGCATCATGAATTTCGGCGCTTTTGTGGAGCTGGCTCCGAATAAGGACGGTATGATTCATATTTCTAAATTGTCTGATAAACGAGTGGCCAAAGTGGAAGACGTGGTAAATATTGGCGATGAGGTGACCGTGAAGGTTATTGAAGTTGACAAGATGGGCAGAGTGAATTTAAGTATGAAGCCAGGAGATCTGGCAGAATAGGAGCTTCCGCTCTTATTCCTTTCACAAGATAGAAAGTGAGAGGGATAAGAGCGGTTCTTTTTGTTTTAGAAAAAGAAAGAAAAGAGTAAGAAATCTTTTGTTGAATTCCGTATAGATATAGGATACAGTGGAGAAATAACCAGAGCAGAGAAACGGAGGGCATCAGAGGATGAGAAAATGGATGGGAAGATTGACGCTGGCGACATTTTTAACAATGGCAATGCCGGTATCAGTTATGGCAGATATTGTTGGCACAGGCTCTCAGAAACAGAATGCAGGCCCTTACTGGCCCGGCATGGAGAGCACTACAAACTCCCCTGGAGGTCCCGGCGACTGTGAAGATATCGAAAAGAGGCTTGGCCCAGGAGTCTGGGAAGAGGAGTATGGAGACGGTACGGTGGGAGAGTCCAGTCTCGAGGCCAATAATTTTTTAGATCGTCCGGTTCCTGATCCGGTAGTAAAGGCCGTGGAGAACTATTCCTATGACCAGATGGCGGCAGATATTCAGGAATTACAGAAGCGTTATGGAAAAAAGATGCAGGTGAATATTCTTGGCAAATCCCGTGACGGGAGAGACATTTATGAGGTGATTATTGGGAATGTCAACGCGCCAAAGCATATTCTGATTCAGGGAGCGATTCACGCGAGAGAACATATGACGTCACTGCTTATGATGAACCAAATAGAGACAGCCCTGTTTTATTATCAGACAGGACAATATGAAGGCAAGAAGTTACAGGATATGTTCCAAAAGACAGCCTTGCATTTTATTCCCATGAGCAATCCTGATGGAGTGACTTTGTCCCAGTTTGGGCTTGACGCAATTCAGTCAGATGATCTAAAGCAGATCATTTTGAATTGTTATGCCAGCGATACAGCATCAAAAGTTACGTCTCTTCCCATTGACCAGTATCTGGCCCGCTGGAAAAGCAACGGGGCGGGCGTTGATTTGAATCACAATTTTCCGGCTCAATGGGAAGAGATCAAGAGTATGTCAGGACAAAATTCCTATGCAGGGTATAAGGGCGCTGCGCCTTTGTCAGAACCGGAAAGTCAGGCGTTGGCTTCCATTGCAGAGAAGTATCCATGGGTGTGTACGATCAGTTACCATTCCATGGGAAATCTTATTTACTGGGATTCCCAGTACAACCAGACAAGAGAGGCTTCCAAGACTCTGGCACAACGTATTTCCAGCGTGACAGGTTATCCGGTAAATGGAAGCTTGGGGAAAGGCGGCTATAAGGATTGGATGCAGTCCAAGGCCAATCCGGTTCCGGCTGTTACGCTGGAGGTGGGAAGCGTCCGCTGTCCGCTGCCACTGAGCCAGTATGAAGCCATATGGCAGCAGAATAAAGGCGTGTGGCCCCAGGCTATGGTGTGGGCTTTGGAACAGTAATTAAGAAACAGGGCAGAAGACCACTACCTCGTCCGGCGTGGTTTGCGGCGGAAGGCTTCTGGTTGTGGCAGTGTAAAGGACCAACAAAAGCTGATTTGCGAGACGGCCGGTGAAAATCTGGCCGTTTTGTGTGCGGATATTGGTGGCAGGAGAAAGATTGAGAACCAGACTATTGTCGCTGTTTTTCAGATTTTGGTCAAACACATCCAGCATGGCGGACTGCTCTTTCCAAGGTTTTATTGCAGCAACGGCCTGATAGGAAGGCGGGTAGATTAAGGGCATGGGAGCCAAAGAGTCATAAAAAGCGATTATAGTGTCTCCGGGCCGGAACGATTCCTGGTTCAGAACATAGGTGCTGGGGCTTATGACAAAAGAAAAAACATTTCCGTCTTCTCCTTGTATGGAAAAAAGCAGAGTACAAGAGGCGGCGCCAGAGCCGCCGGTTCTGGACTCAGAGATTGATGTGATAATACCTTTTAATGGTAAATAACGGGTCATAAGGGCTCCTAAAGAAACGTATTCTATTTATGATATGACTGAGGAGGAAACTTGTTACGGTTTATGGATTACGTTTTTTTAAAGCTTTACACCTTCTGGCTTTTCCAGTATAATAAAGGATATCTTTTTTAAAATACAGACACAAGAGGTAAAAAGCTATGAGCAGAGTTAGGACAAGATATGCGCCAAGCCCCACAGGAAGAATGCATGTGGGAAATTTGAGAACAGCATTATACGCCTATTTGATTGCAAAACACCAGGGCGGAGACTTCCTCCTTCGGATTGAGGATACAGATCAGGAGCGTTTTGTGGAGGGAGCTACAGAGATTATCTATCGGACTCTGGAAAAGACGGGGTTGGTTCACGATGAGGGACCGGATAAGGACGGCGGCGTGGGCCCTTACGTTCAGAGCCAGCGTCAGGTGGCAGGAATTTATCTGGAGTATGCCAAAAAGCTGATTGAGAAGGGACAGGCCTATTACTGCTTTTGTGATCAGGAACGTCTGGATTCCTTAAAGAGAACGGTAAACGGAGAGGAGATCATGACTTATGATAAGCATTGTCTCCATTTGTCAAAAGAAGAGATTGAGGCCAATCTGGCCGCTGGGAAACCGTATGTGATCCGTCAGAATAACCCTACGGAGGGAACCACCACGTTTCACGATGAAATCTATGGAGACATCAGCGTAGACAACAGCGAACTGGACGATATGGTGCTGATTAAATCAGATGGATATCCCACGTATAACTTCGCCAATGTGGTGGACGATCACCTGATGGGAATTACCCACGTAGTCAGAGGAAATGAATACCTTTCTTCCTCTCCCAAGTACAACCGGCTGTATGACGCCTTTGGGTGGGAGGTTCCGGTGTATGTTCACTGTCCTTTAATCACCAATGAGGAGCATAAAAAGCTGAGTAAGAGAAGCGGCCATGCCTCCTATGAGGATTTGATTGAGCAGGGCTTTTTGTCAGAGGCAGTGGTAAACTATGTGGCCCTTTTAGGATGGTCCCCAGAGGACAATCGGGAGATTTTTTCCTTGGAAGAGCTGGTGGAAGTTTTTGACTACCGCCATATGAGCAAGTCTCCGGCTGTGTTTGACATGACAAAATTAAAATGGATGAACGGCGAGTATATCAAGGCCATGGACTTTGAACGCTTCTTTGAAATGGCTGAGCCCTATATTCGTCAGGTGGTTACAAAAAAACTGGATCTGAAAAAGATTGGAGCCATGGTAAAAACCAGAATCGAGATTTTCCCGGATATTGCAGGACATATTGATTTCTTCCAGAAGATGCCGGAGTATGACACAGAGATGTACTGCCATAAAAAGATGAAGAGTACAAAAGAAACTTCTCTGGAGATTTTAAATGAGGTTCTTCCTATTCTGGAAAAGCAGGAGGACTACAAAAACGACGAATTATACAAGGTTCTCTCCGAATATGTAGCAGACAAGGGGTATAAGACCGGACTTGTCATGTGGCCTATTCGCACGGCTGTGTCTGGAAAGCAGATGACGCCGGCAGGAGCTACGGAGATTATGGAAGTGCTGGGGAAAGAAGAATCTCTGGCCAGAATCCGAAAAGGAATCGAGAAATTAAGATAAGGAGCAAATCTATGGCGTTTCACCCGTCCCAGCTGGAAGCGATTCAGCATATAGAAGGACCAATGATGGTTCTGGCAGGCCCAGGTTCTGGGAAAACCACGGTGATTACCCAGCGGGTCCGATATTTGACAGAGAACTGTCGCATCAGTCCGTCGGATATACTGGTTGTTACCTTTACCAAGGCGGCGGCCAGGGAGATGGAGGAGCGTTTTGGACGGTTGATGGAAAAAGGCGGCGGGAGAGTTACTTTCGGAACCTTTCACTCCATATTTTTTACCATTTTAAAATACGCATATCGTTTTCAAGCCTCAAATGTCATACGAGAGGAGCAGAAGCTTCAGCTCATGAGGGAATTGGTGGATGGATGTGAATTGGAAATCGAGGACGAACGAGAGTTTACGTCCTCGATTTTAAATGAAATCAGCTATGTGAAAAGCGAGATGCTGGATTTAAACCATTATTATTCTCAGAACTGTTCAGAGGCCGTTTTTAAAGAACTGTATGAAGGGTATGATCAGAGGCTGAGAAAATCCAATCTTCTGGATTTTGACGATATGCTAGTGATGTGTCATGAACTGTTTACCAAGAGGGAGGATATTCTGGCAGCGTGGCAGAAGAAATTCCGCTACATTTTGGTTGACGAGTTTCAGGATATCAATAAGGTACAGTATGAGATTGTAAAAATGCTTGCAAAGCCGGAAAATCATCTGTTTATTGTGGGAGACGACGACCAGTCTGTATACCGTTTCCGAGGAGCAAAACCGGAGATCATGCTGGGCTTTACCAAAGATTTTCCAGAGGCAAAGACGGTGAGTTTAGGAGTCAATTACCGCTCTACAAAGGAGATTGTGGACACGGCCTCCAGATTGATCCGCCACAACCAGAAGAGGTATCAGAAAAATTTAGAGGCTTTTAAGGGACACGGAAAGCCGGTGACGACCTGGGCTAGTAAAGACCCTCAGGCAGAAACGCTCCAGATTATCCGTGAGATCAGAGGCTATTTGCAGGCGGGATATCATCTGGAGGACATTGCAATTTTGTATCGGACCAACTTAAATCCCCGTCTCATGATTGAGAAACTGATGGAATACGACATCCCCTTTACCATGAAAGATTCTCTGCCTAATCTGTATGAGCATTGGATTTCCCAGAACGTGCTGTCCTATATTCGGGCTGCCAGGGGGGATCTAAGCAGGGGAAATATTTTACAAATCATTAACCGTCCAAACCGTTATATCAGCAGAGACGCACTAGGAGACAGAGTCATTTCATGGGACGCCGTCAAATCCTTTTATCAGGATAAAAATTGGATGGTAGAGCGAGTGGAACAGTTGGAATATGATCTGTTGATGATAAAGACGATGGCTCCGGCTGCAGCTGTGACTTACATTCGAAAGGCAGTGGGATATGAGGATTATCTGAAAAGCTACGCCCAGATTCGGAGGATGAAATCCGAAGAACTTTTGGAGACTTTGGACCAGTTAAAAGAAAGTGCAGCCGGATTTGAGACCATGGAGCAGTGGTTTGCTCATATGGAGGATTATAAAAAGCGTCTGAAAGAACAGGCCCAGCTCCAGAGGAATGTGGCAAACGGGGTGTCTCTCATGACCATGCACAGCTCGAAAGGGCTGGAATTTCCCATTGTCTATCTTTTAGACGCCAACGAGGGGATCACCCCTCACAGAAAAGCAGTTTTGGAGGCGGATATCGAAGAAGAACGAAGAATGTTTTACGTGGCTATGACCAGAGCGAGAGAACGGCTTCATGTGTGTTACGTACAGGAGCGCTATGGAAAAAAGCAGGAAAAATCCAGGTTTATCGAGGAATATTTAGAGACAGGGACAAAAATACAAAAGAACGGATTTAGAACGAGGTGAGAAAATCAGTGAGTGGATGCATTCATATTTATTGCGGAGAGGGGAAAGGAAAAACCACGGCTGCAACAGGACTGGCGGTTCGGGGAGCAGGCAGGGGGATGAAGGTATTAATCGCCAGGTTTCTGAAAAATGATAATTCTGGTGAAGTGTCTGCATTGTCACAGATGGAAGGGATTACAGTGCTTCCGTGTCTGAAAAATTACGGTTTTTATTTTCAAATGACAGAAGACCAAAAAAGAGAAGCAACTGAGTATTTTGGACAGATGTTTGACAAGGCCTGGAAAGAAGCGACAGACCAAGGTTATGACATGGTGATTTTAGATGAGATTGTGGCAGCCTGCAATTATGGGCTGGTATCTGAGGACTGGCTTATTTTCTGTTTAAGAGAAAGGCCGGAGTCTTTAGAAGTTGTGATGACAGGAAGAAATCCATCCCAGAGACTTTTGGAGACGGCAGATTACGTATCGGAAATTCAAAACCGCAAACATCCTTTTGACAGAGGAGTGAAAGCCAGAATCGGAATTGAATATTAAAAAAGTGTTGCGTTTCCTTTCATCTTTTGATACATTGGAAACATAAAATAAATGGAGCAGAGAGGAGCTTTTATGGCACGCAAGAAGGATAAGAATCCCATCGACGAGAGAGAGGATATGACAGTAACACTGACCTTGGATGACGACAGGGAATTGGAATGTGCGATCCTTACCATATTGGAAGCCGGAGGCAGAGATTATATTGCGCTTCTTCCATTAGATGATGCAGAGGCAGAAGAGGGAGAGGTATATTTGTACCGCTATTCTGAGGTGGATGGACAGCCTGAGCTGGACAATATTAAAGACGATGAGGAATATGAGATTGTGGCGGATGCATTTGATGAATTTCTGGATTCTCAGGAATATGACGAAATCATAACCGAAGAGCAGTTAGAAGAGCTGGAGTAAGATTTGCTGGAGAGGCTTCACCTGACTCAAAATGTGGGAGAGGGAATGGAAAGAGAACAATTATATGAACTGGCGTTTCAATATAAAAAGACGAAATTGTGGCAGAAAATGTGGGACAGGCAGGTATTTGCCATAAAATTGTCTGATGGACGAATTGGGATTATCAGTATTATGGGGGCATTAGGGGATTTCTGTGCCCTAAGTCTGTACATAGGTCAAAGTGGAATCGACAGTTTTCGAAAGATTTTAAGAGATCCATCATGTTTGCATCCTTTTGAGGCTCAGGAGCTTTTTGTACAGCAAGAATGTCTTCAATGCGCATTCGTGGGAAAGGACGATATTTCGAAAGAAGCTCAGGATGAAGTGAGGGAGTATGCCCGCAGCCATGGAATCCGATTAGCAGGAAAGAATGCATACCCTCAATTTATAAAGCTTCGGCGTAATTGCTTTCCATGGCGTCTTGAGACAGAACAGGATGAAGACGATTTGCGAAAAGCGCTTTTGGCAGCTTTGGAAGTATCGAGATTATTGGAGAATGGGAGTCTTGGTCAGTTGGGGATTGAAAGCATTACAGAAGAAACAAACGAGGTTCCTATCCTGGAATTTCAGGACGGAGTTTTTGTTTGGGGCAAGACGGTGCTTCCTGAAAAAATGCCAGAAGCGTGGCCGGAGCCTTTGGCCGCAAACGATGTTGCCGTCGCGAATTTAAAAAGGGCGGTTCGGACAGGAGTATGGGAGTGTCAGATCGTTAGATCTGTAAAACCAGTTCAGAACGAACCGGATCAGATCCCATTTTTTCCTCTTATCCTCTTGGCAGCAGATCCAGATGCTGCGTTTCTTCTTCCGGTTTCGCCGGTTGACGATTATGAAGCGCATCCAGAAGAGCTTTTGCAATACTTTATGGAGGAGCTTTTACAACATAAAATCTGCCCGGAAGAGATGAGGGTGGCAGATCAGAGGACCTATGGGCTTTTTAAAGACTTTTGTAGAAGACTGAGGATTCCTTTAAAGATTGAAGAGGACCTTCCGGCTCTGAAACAGGTTCAGGCAGAGTTTTTAGAACGTGCTGATATGACTGAGGAAGAAGAACTGGAAGAGCTTTTGGAAATAGTGGATGACTTGCTGGAACTTAACGAAGAAGATTGGAAAAACATGCCGGCCCCCATGGTGGACATGTTAAAAGAATTGGCAGAACAAGACCAATTACCAATGAAGGCAGAAAAAAGGTTAAAAAAGCTGTTCCAAACAGAGGAGAGCAGTTCCCCTAAAAAGATTACTTCTGTGAAGAAAAAAGCCGGTCATGTACAATCTTATGTAATCAGCGTATCCCTGGAAACAGGGTGCTACCGCCATATTCAGATATCAGAAAACAGCACCCTGGAGGAACTCCACAGTGCGATACTTGACGCATTTGAGTTTTTGGATGATCACGCCCACGCCTTTTTTATGGATAACAAAAAATGGAGTGATTTTGACTGTTATTACTGTGAAGAAGTGGCAGAAGACGCTCCTGTTACGAGAGGGTGTAAACTGAAAAAGGCTGGTCTTTACAAAGGAAAACAATTTAAATATGTGTTTGATTTCGGCTATGAGTGGACTTTCCAGTGCAAAGTGCTTCGAATTGCTGAGGAAGACACGAAAAGCCCGCTGGTTGTCAAAACAAAAGGAGAAGCGCCGCTTCAGTATGGCGATTGGGACGATGACGACTGGGAGGATGAGTAGCGTACTGACTGGGAGTGAACGTGTCGGCACACGAAACGTTCACACAGCAGAAAGCCGGCTGTTTTGATATTCTCCTGAAAAGGTAACATCTGGGCCAAACCAAGCCGGTGCGATAAATGCATCGGCTTCTTCTTTTGTTTGAAACTCCACCTCCGCCAGCATTAGCCCTTCATAATGTCCCTGAAAAATATCCAGTTCAACGGTAAGGGCAGTGTCGGGAATCGGAATCAGATAGCGGCGCTTTGTGAGAATAATTCCGTCAGCCTTTTTCAGCAGATGTTCATAGGCTTTTCGCGTTAAAGGAAGATTATACTCTTCACGCACAAGCAGCCCTTTGGACTTATAGGTCATATAACAGGTATCGTCTTCTTTCCGGATACGGACCACAGGTTCTGTGCACAGATAAGCCTGCTCAATCTGATGAAAGGGGTATGATTCATAATCCTTTGGCGGGGTAAGGATTCGATATTTACGTTCAATTTCCATAAGGTGGGCTCCTGTCTTTTATATACTTTGTTTCATTATAGTATATTTATACTTCCTGTCAAGAGAGATTCAGGGAGGACGTTCACTTGAAAGAGGGGAAAAAACATGCTACACTGTCTTCAGGAAGAGAAGAATAGAATCAAAGGAGAATCCCCATGAATGTAATGCCGGTTGAAGAAATAAAAGAGAGAGTTACCGAGATTTGCAGACGAAACGGAGTCGCCCGCCTAGACTTGTTTGGATCATTTGCTACAGGGACGGCGGCGCCAACCAGTGATATTGACTTTGTTGTATATGGGTGTAAGGATATACAAAAGCTTGAGGAGGATTTGGAAGAGATTGAGACTCTCAGAAAAATTGATATTTTTGATTTTGACAGCATAAGAAATGAATATTTGCTGGAGGATATAAGGAAGTATGGCAAACAAATTTATTAATCGATATAACACATTTTGCAAAAGCTTAAAAAATCTTGAAAAAAGCAGATATGCTGATCCAGATTCAGATTTTGTTCTGGAAGGCACGGTTTTAAATTTTAGTCTCACCTTTGACATTGCATGGAAGGTTATGAAAGATATTCTGGTAAAAGATATGGAAATCCTTAATTTTGCCACTGGTTCGCCAAGAGAAACATTGCAGCAGGCTTTTCAGAACAGATTGATTGAAGACGATAAATGGATACAGATGTTAAAAGTTAGAAATCAACTGGCCCACGACTATGATGGAACGCTTGCTTTAGAAAAATTTGCGGATATTATTCATGTCTATTACCCATTGATGGAGAAATTTAAAGATAAGGCTGCAAAATACACACAGCCACAGATATCTGAAAGAAAAATATAACAATTCGCTTGAAAACTCCTTGAATTTGCGATACAATTTTTCTAGTAGGAGAGGGGGACATTACCATGGTATTTATTCCAGATAATAAGTTAAAACAAAAAATGTCAAAGAATGGAAGCGTACTACAGTATATGTACAGCGTATCAGGCGCGGGAAAGGGCTTGATTGCTATGGGCGTAATGCTGATTGTAATCGCTGCCATGCTGTCGGCGGCTTTGTTCCAAACGACAGGAGCGGCAGGAGTCATGAAAATGGCGGCAGCGATAATCATTCCCAGCGTGCTGTTGATCGTTTGGGGTGTTTTTTTACAGAAAAAAAAGGAGAGCGGCTGGATGAAGGCGTATACCCAGGCCGGCCCCGGCCTGAGTGAGCAGGAAGTTCACCAGATTGATCAGGAATTTCAGAGAGAGGGGACCGTTTTGTTTTCTCTGGACAATGGAAAGGACGCTAACAGTCTGAAAAAGATGGGATTTATCACAGCCAATTACTTAAAATTTCCGGGAACAAACCCTTGCGTCTTTAGACTTGAGGATATGGTGGCATGTTTTTATACAAGAAAGAAGCTTTGTGATGACGGAGGGTATGACAGGGCTTTGATTGCCTACGCCGTGGACGGAGAGTGGGGGTACTATGTGAACAGTCCTCCGGAAAAAGCCAGTATTGAGATTGTGAAGACGATCGGAGAGCACAATTCAAAGATCATTACGGAACATTTCTTTACCTATGAAGGCAAAGAATATGATGCTATTAAAGGAGCGGATGAAGTGATTGCCCTCCACAAACAGGTTTTCAGGAAAGGATAGGAGAAAGAGCGATGGAGAATGAAAAGGTAACAAAAGGAAATCCTTCCGGCGATGACAGGGTGCCTGACAGAATTGCATATGAGCCGACTCAGAGAAAGGAACCTAAAAAGACGGGATGGGAACCGTATGGATGGAAAAGGGGAGTGGCTTTGGTAATCCTGTTTTTTGTGCTTATGGGACTGATGTATGGACCCAAGATTTATAAGCGCTATCAGATGGACCATGGAGGGGCTGTTACAGAGGCCCAGACAGAGCAGGCAGAAGAGTAAAGCAAAAAACACAGCGAAAGTTACAGTTTGCTTCACGGCTAGAGTTTGGCTTGGAAGAGACTGCAGTTTTCGCTGTGTTTTTGGCATTTTTCTCCCCAGACTGGCTCTTGTATTTATAGAAAACCTATGCTATAATGCTATCTTGAAGTGTAGCGCCATAAGACAGGGCGATCACATATAGATCAAGGAGGAACCCATAGAATGAGTTTACAAGTAGAGAATTTAGAGAAAAACATGGCAAAGATGACCGTGGAAGTGCCAGCTGGAGAATTTGAGAAGGCGATTAAGGACGCCTTTGACAAGAATAAAAACCGTTTTAACATTCCAGGTTTTCGAAAAGGAAAAGCGCCGCTGGCTATGGTTGAGAAGATGTACGGCGTGGAAGTACTCTATGAAGAGGCGGCGAACCTGGTTTTAGATAAGTCCTATCCGGATGCAGCAGAGGAAAGCGGTCTGGAGATCGTGTCAAGACCAGAGATTGATCTGGTTCAGATTGAAAAAGGAAAAGACTTTATTTATACGGCAACTGTGGCAGTAAAGCCAGAGGTAACATTAGGAGAATACAAAGGAATCGAAGTAGAGCGGGCGGTTGTAGAGGTCACAGACGAGGATGTGGAGAACGAACTGAAGAAGGTTCAGAACCAAAACTCCAGACTGCTTACAGTAGAAGACAGACCGGTCCAGGACGGCGATCAGACTTTGATTGATTTTGACGGATATATCGACGGCAAACAGTTTGACGGCGGCAAGAGCGAGGACTATTCTTTGACCATTGGCTCTCACTCCTTTATTGACACATTTGAGGAGCAGTTAATTGGAAAGAACATTGGCGAAGAGTGTGAAGTGAACGTTACCTTCCCAGAGCAGTATCATGCAAAAGAGCTGGCGGGAAAGCCTGCTGTATTTAAGGTAAAGATCAAAGAGATTAAGGTGAAGGAGCTTCCAGAGTTAAACGACGAATTTGCGGAAGAGGTCTCAGAATTTGATACCTTAGATGAATATAAGAACGACATCAGGGCAAAACTTTTGGAGAGCAAAGAGAAAACGGCCACTACAGAAAATGAAAACAGAGTAGTGGGAAAGGTTGTGGAAAATGCCTCTATGGATATTCCAGAGCCTATGATCGACACGCAGGTACGCAGCATGATCAATGATTATGCCAGAAGGATGCAGAGCCAGGGCATGTCTATGGAACAGTATATGCAGTATACCGGCATGACTTTAGAAAGTCTGCAAAACCAGACAAAGCCTCAGGCGGAAAAGAGCATCCGTACCAGACTGGTTTTGGAAGCTGTGGTAAAGGCGGAAAATATTCAGGTTTCTGATGAAATGGTAGAGGAAGAGATCCAGAAGATGGCTGACAGCTATAAAATGGAAGTAGAAAAAGTAAAAGAATACTTAGGCGAGTCTGAGATAAAGAGAATGAAAGAAGATTTGGCCGTTCAGGAAGCGGTTGATTTCCTTGTTGCAGAGGCAAAACTGGTTTAAACTGCTTTTGCGGGAAACATGACAGGAGGATTTAAGATGAGTTTAGTGCCATATGTAATAGAGTCTACCAGCAGAGGAGAACGTTCCTATGATATTTACTCCCGCTTATTAAAGGAGAGAATCATTTTCCTTGGTGAAGAAGTAACGGATGTGACAGCCAGTCTGGTAGTGGCTCAGCTTCTGTTTCTGGAATCCGAGGACCCTTCCAAAGATATCAACCTGTACATCAACAGTCCAGGTGGTTCTGTAACTGCGGGCATGGCTATTTATGATACCATGAATTATATTAAGTGCGACGTGTCTACGGTGTGTATGGGCATGGCGGCCAGCATGGGGGCTTTTCTGCTGGCAGGCGGAACAAAAGGAAAACGGTTTGCTCTTCCCAATGCAGAGGTGATGATTCATCAGCCGTCAGGCGGAGCAAGGGGCCAGGCCACAGAGATTCGGATTGTGGCGGAGCAGATTCTGCGGACAAAGAAGAGATTAAACGAGATATTGGCAGCCAATACAGGCCAGCCAATCGAAGTCATTGAGCAGGATACAGAACGTGATAATTATATGACTGCAGAGGAAGCAGTAAAGTATGGTCTTGTGGATGCGATACTGACCAAACATTAATAAGTATCAGAGCTATTCAGGAAAGGAATGAGGTGCAAATATGCCGGGCAGAATTGACGATAGAATCCGCTGCTCTTTTTGTGGGAAGACCCAGGACCAGGTGCGGAAGTTGATTGCAGGAAACAATAACGTGTTTATCTGCGACGAGTGTATTGATCTGTGTTCGGAGATTCTGGAGGAAGAGCTGGAAGAGGACGGCGAAGTCTCAGAGGGGCTGGGCGAAATCAATCTGTTAAAGCCAAAGGAGATTAGAGAATTTCTGGATGAATATGTGATTGGACAGGAGGCGGCCAAAAAGGTATTGTCCGTGGCTGTGTACAATCATTATAAACGCGTCACTTCCATGAAAAAGATGGATGTGGATATACAAAAGAGCAATATTTTGATGTTAGGTCCTACAGGCTCTGGCAAGACTTATCTTGCCCAGACTTTGGCGAAAATTTTAAACGTACCCTTTGCGATTGCAGACGCTACAGCCCTCACAGAAGCGGGTTATGTGGGAGAAGATGTGGAGAATATCCTTCTGAAGTTGATTCAGGCAGCGGACTATGATATCCAGAAGGCAGAATACGGTATCATCTATATTGATGAGATTGATAAAATTACAAAGAAATCAGAGAATGTGTCTATCACAAGAGACGTGTCTGGAGAAGGCGTTCAGCAGGCCCTTTTGAAAATTTTGGAGGGCACGGTAGCCAGCGTTCCGCCTCAGGGCGGCAGAAAGCATCCTCACCAGGAACTGCTCCAGATTGATACGACCAATATCTTGTTCATCTGCGGCGGAGCCTTCGACGGTTTGGAGAAGATTATAGAACGCCGGTTAAGTACAGGTTCTATTGGGTTTAACGCAGAGATTGTGGATAAGAATCGGACCGATATTGATAAGCTGCTGAAACAGGCAGAACCGCAGGATTTGATGAAATTTGGATTGATTCCAGAGTTTATCGGCCGTGTGCCTATTACAGTTTCTTTAGAGCTTTTGTCAGAGGAGGCTTTGCTGCGTATCCTGAAAGAGCCAAAGAACGCTTTGGTGAAGCAGTATCAGAAACTATTCGAGTATGATGATGTGAAGCTGGAGTTCTCTGATGATTCTTTAAGAGAAGTGGCCAGACTGGCTACTGAGAGAAAGACAGGAGCAAGAGGGCTTCGTTCCATTATGGAGTCTGTGATGATGGATTTGATGTATGAGGTGCCGTCAGATAACAATATCGGCATCTGTACCATTACCAAGTCCGTGGTAAATAAGACCGGAGAGCCAGAGATTGTCTACCGGGATGCAGCGGTGCCTAGAAAAAATATGGCTCAACGACTGAAAAAAGAACGGCCGGGCGAGATTGCCTAAGGGCTGAAATCGGGATGGGAGCGAAAACGCTCCCATTTTCTTATATCATAGAGCAGAGAATACTTAGGAAACAAAAGGAGGAGGAAATTTGGAGGAAACAGTCATTACAATGCCGGTTATCGCTTTGCGGGGATTGACAGTTTTCCCTTTGATGATGGTCCATTTTGATATTAGCAGAAAAAAATCTGTGACTGCGGTGGAAAAGGCCATGGTCAGCGACCAGAAGGTGTTTCTGGTCACTCAGAAAAGACCGGAGGTACTGGAGCCTGGGATAGAAGACCTGTACCATGTAGGGACTATCGCCACGCTAAAGCAGTTGGTGAAAATGCCAAACGGCGTCATACGGGCAATGGTGGAAGGGATAGAACGGGCGGCCCTTCTCTCTTTGGAGTCTGCAGATTCTATGCTGATAGGAAAGATAGAGCCGATAAAACCCGTTCAAGAAGAGCTGGATGGAATTGTGAAAGAGGCAATGGTACGAGTGCTGAAATCGAAGCTGGAAGAATTTAGCGAAGACAATCCTAAAATTATAAAGGAGGTTCTTCCAAATCTTTTGTCGATTCAGGACTTAGAGGAACTTATCGACCAGTCGATTCTTCAGCTTTCCTGGGATTATGTGGCCCGCCAGGAATTTTTAGAGGCGATGGATACCAGCTCCCGTTATGAGACGCTGGTCCGCCATCTGATCACAGAGATCGAGGTAGGGCGGATTAAGCAGGATTTTCAAAATAAGGTCAGAGCTTCCATTGGTAAAAATCAGAAAGAGTATATTCTGCGGGAACAGATGCGTTTGATTCGGGATGAACTGGGCGAAAAGGGTTCTGATGACATGGAAGAGTATCAGAGGCGGTTAGAGCAGCTAAAAGCGGATAAGGAGACGAAAGAGAAGCTGCAAAAAGAGCTTGAACGGCTCAAAAGCATGCCAGGCGGAAACCAGGAGGCAAATGTGATCAGGACGTATCTGGATACCTTATTAGAGCTTCCATGGAAAAAGAGTTCTAAAGACAATAATGACATCCATCACGCACAGGAGATTCTTAATGAGGACCACTACGGTCTGGAAAAGGTGAAGGAACGGGTTTTGGAATATCTGGCTGTGCGTGCTTTGACCAAAAAAGGGACGGGGCCCATTTTGTGTCTGGTGGGACCGCCCGGAACCGGCAAAACCTCCATTGCCCGTTCTGTTGCCAGAGCCTTAAACAAAAAGTACGTCCGCATCAGTTTGGGAGGTGTTCGTGACGAAGCGGAGATCAGAGGCCACAGAAAAACGTATGTGGGAGCTATGCCGGGCCGTGTGGTGGAAGGGCTTCGTCAGGCTGGGGTCTGCAATCCGCTGATGCTTTTGGATGAGATTGATAAAATCAGCAGCGATGCTTACAGAGGGGACGCCTCCTCTGCCCTGTTGGAAGTGCTGGATGGAGAACAGAATGTGAAATTTCGGGATCACTATGTAGAGACTCCGATTGATTTATCTCAGGTCTTGTTCATCGCCACGGCAAACACCACCCAGACCATTCCCAAGCCTCTTTTAGACCGCATGGAAATGATTGAGATAAACAGCTATACAGAGAATGAAAAGTTTCATATTGCCAAAGACTATCTGGTGAAGAAGCAGATGGAAAGAAACGGTCTGCCAGAAGGACAGCTTTCTATCAGCGACGGGGCTTTACAGAAAATCATTCACAATTATACCAGAGAGGCGGGAGTTCGAAACCTGGAGCGGAGGATTGGGGATATCTGCAGAAAAGCGGCAAGAGAATATCTGGAGAATAAAAAATCTGGTATTCGGGCCACAGAATCTAATCTGGAAAAATATCTGGGAAAAGAAAAGATTTCCTTTGAGGACGCCAATCAGGAGAACCAGGTAGGAATTGTCAGAGGTCTGGCCTGGACCAGCGCAGGGGGAGACACATTGCAGATCGAGGTCAATGTGATGCCTGGAAAAGGCGAGCTTAAAATGACCGGCCAGATGGGAGACGTGATGAAGGAGTCTGCCCAGATTGCCCTGACTTATGTTCGGTCTGTGGGCCCCCAGTATGAGGTAAAAGACGATTACTTTGAAAAGCATGATCTGCACATTCATATTCCAGAGGGAGCCGTGCCAAAAGACGGGCCTTCGGCGGGAATTACCATGGCTACAGCCATGCTTTCGGCGGTGACAGAGCGATTTGTAGATTGTAAGACCGCCATGACTGGAGAGATTACGTTGCGGGGACGGGTGCTTCCCATCGGCGGGCTGAAGGAAAAGATTTTGGCCGCTAAGATGGCCCATTTGAAAAAAGTGCTGGTGCCGGACAAGAATCGTCCCGACGTCGCTGAATTGTCAAAAGAGATCACAAAAGGATTGTCCATTGTCTATGTAAAAGAAATGTCAGAGGTTCTTAAGGAAGCTCTTCTTTGAAAGGAGTAACAGCATGATTATAAAGAATGCAGAATTGGAAACTGTGTGTGGAATCACCAGTTCGCTGCCTTCCCATGACCAGCCGGAATTTGCCTTTGCGGGTAAATCCAATGTGGGAAAATCTTCCCTGATTAATGCTTTGATGAATCGGAAGTCTCTTGCCAGGACCTCTTCACAGCCAGGAAAGACCCAGACGATTAATTTTTACCATATTAATGACCAGCTCTATTTTGTGGATCTTCCTGGGTATGGGTATACGAAAACCGCGGTGGTGGTAAAGGAAAAGTGGGGAACCATGGTGGAGCGCTATCTGCACAAATCTTCCGTGCTCAAGTGCGTGTTTCTGTTGATTGATATTCGTCATGAGCCGTCAGAAAATGACAAGACCATGTATGAGTGGATCATTTACAATGGATTCCACCCTGTCGTTATTGCCACGAAGATGGATAAGCTGAAAAGAAGCCAGGTAGAGAAGCAGGTGAAGCTTCTGCGGACAGGGCTTGGAATGGAAAAGGAGGATATTCTAATTCCGTTTTCTGCGGAAACCAAGCAGGGAAGAGAAGAAATTTGGGAGCTGATTGAAAAGATTATTTTAAATTAAGGAGGAATCAATATGTGCAGTGCATGGTGGAAGGAAAGCGTCGTGTATCAGATTTATCCCAGAAGTTTTATGGACAGCAATGGAGACGGAGTGGGGGATATTAACGGTATCACACAGAAACTGGATTATTTGAAAACGTTAGGAATTGATGTAATTTGGCTGTCGCCGGTGTATCAGTCGCCCAATGATGACAATGGCTATGATATCAGTGATTATCAGGCTATTATGCCGGAGTTTGGCACCATGGAGGATTTTGACCGGATGCTTTCAGAGGCCCATAAGCGGGGGATCAAGATTGTCATGGATTTGGTGGTGAACCACACTTCAGACGAGCATTCCTGGTTTGTAGAAAGCCGTAGTTCTGTTGACAATCCTTACCGGGATTATTACATATGGAAACCAGGTAAAAAGGGGGAAGACGGCCGGGAAACGGCGCCTAATAACTGGGGATCGTTCTTTAGCGGGCCGGCCTGGGAGTATGACGAGAAGACGCAGATGTATTTTCTTCATCTCTTCTCTAAAAAACAGCCGGATTTGAACTGGGAAAATGATAAGGTGCGAAACGAAGTATTTTCCATGATGGACTGGTGGCTGAAAAAGGGGATTGACGGATTCCGCATGGATGTGATCAGCCTGATTTCCAAAAATCAGGATTTCCCAGACGCTCCTGTTAAGGAAAATTCCATCTATGGAGATGCGGGCCGGTACACAGCCAATGGTCCCAGAGTACATGAATTTTTAAAGGAGATGAATCAAAAGGTTCTGTCTAAGTATGACATCATGACTGTGGGAGAGGCTTCTGGCGTGACAGTAGAGGAGGCAAAAAAGTATGCTTCTTTAGACAACTCCGAGCTGAATATGGTATTCCAGTTTGAGCATATGGACTTAGATGGAGGAGAGACCTTTAAGTGGAATGATAAAAAGATTGATTTGGTGGAGTTAAAAAAGACTTTGAGCAAATGGCAGTATGAGCTGGAAGGGAAAGCCTGGAACAGTCTGTACTGGAATAACCATGATCAGCCAAGAATTGTATCCCGCTTGGGAGACGATACCGTTTATCGGGAGAGGTCTGCGAAGATGCTGGGTACCTGTATTCACATGATGCAGGGAACGCCCTATATTTATCAGGGAGAAGAGCTGGGGATGACGAATGCTCCTTTTGGCGGCATTGAGGATTTCCGTGACATTGAGAGCATCAACGCTTTTAGGGAGCTGACCCAAAACGGCATGGAGGCGGAGACGATTCTTAAGTATATCCGTTATAAAAGCAGGGACAATGCCAGAACTCCTTTCCAGTGGGAGGATGGACCTTTCGCTGGTTTTACCACAGGAACTCCATGGATTATGGTAAATCCGAACTACAAGGAAATCAATGCGAAAAAAGCCCTGGAGAATCCAGAATCTGTCTTTTACTATTATCAAAAGCTGATAAAGCTGCGCAAGGAAAAACCTGTCATTGTGTATGGCCGTTATGAGCTTTTGATGGAAGATCATAAAGCGCTGTACGCATACACCAGAGAGTATGAAGGGGAGAAGCTTCTGACAGTCTGCAACTTTACCAAGGAGTCGGTAGAATTTGAGCTGCCAGAGGAATTTATAAAAGGAACGGTTCTTTTGTCCAATGTAAACAGACAAAAGACAGAACCATCGTTTGCGCTTGAGCCTTATGAGGCTTTGGTTGTCATTCTTTGATTAACTTAAGTAATTCCGCATAACTTTCAGCGCGTTTTTTTCAAGCCTGGACACCTGAGCCTGGCTGATGTGAATTTCTTCAGCCACCTCTGTCTGGGTTTTTCCCTCAAAAAAACGCATATCAATGATATGTCTTTCTCTTTCCGGCAGCCGTTTCATAGCCTCGTTTAAGGAGATATCCTCTACCCAGTTTTCTTCAGAGTTTTTCTTGTCGCTGATCTGGTCCATGACGTACAGAGGGTCTCCGCCGTCTGTGTAGACAGGCTCATAAAGGCTGACCGGAGTTTGGATGGCATCCAGGGCGTAGGTGATCTCCTCCTTGCTGATGCCGATTTCATTGGCAATCTCCATTAGAGTGGGCTCTTTGGCATTTTTCCTGGTGAGCCCTTCACGGGCATAAATGGCTTTATACGCAGTGTCGCGTAAGGAACGGCTCACTCGAATGGAGTTGTTGTCTCTTAAATATCTTCTCACCTCTCCCAGAATCATGGGAACCGCATAAGTGGAAAATTTTACGTTTTGGGAGGTGTCGAAATTGTCAATGGCCTTAATCAGACCAATACATCCAATCTGAAATAAATCATCTACATTTTCATTGCTGCCAGAAAATCTTTGAATGACGCTTAACACCAGCCGCAGATTCCCTTTGATGTAGGTCTCTCTGGCTTCCATGTCTCCTTCCTTGATTTTCTCAAACAGCGTTTCTTTCTCCTCATTGGTCAGTAACGGAAGTTTTGAAGTATTGACCCCGCAGATTTCTACTTTGTATATCGCCATAATCCATTACCTCCACATCAAACTTATTTGTTATAAAAGAATGATGCACGGTTTTGAATGGATTTATGCGAGGGAACACTTGAAAATAATTTCCAGTTGCAGTTTGCGGGGCGGGGAAAAACGGATAAAAACAGGCGTCAAGCTTGCTTGTAAGACTGATTTTATCCGTTTTTCCACATCGGGCTTTGTCCGATGCTTCTTGTCCGGCACAGCCGGACAAGAAGATCTCCTCTCCCATGAATCGCAACAATTTCCTGTTAAATTTCCAGAAAAGACCTTGACAGAGAATCACTTGTTCTTATTATACAGAATTAAAAGCCCTTTTAAGAGCAAGTCGTCTTCATAAGCAATGGAATGGCGGCATAACGGGGTGACAATTTTCGCCAGACCTCCTGTGGCTACCAAGGACGGTGTGGCTTTCAACTCCTGTTCCATCAGGTCGATAATACCGTCAAGCATGGCGGCGCTGCCGTACATGATACCAGAGCGCATACAGTCGATGGTATTCTTTCCAATGACCTTGTCAGGCATTCCAAGGCTGATATAGGGAAGCTGTGCGGCTTTGCCGCTGAGAGAGTCCAGAGAAACTTTCAGACCGGGAAGAATGACTCCTCCGATATAGTTTCCTTTGCAGTCCACCACAGACATGGTGGTGGCGGTTCCCATGTCGATGATAATAATGGGGCAGGGATATTCCCTGATGGCCGCCACAGCATCCACAATCATATCGCTTCCTACAGTCTTGGGATTATCCATAATAATATTTAAACCGGTTTTCATGCCAGAACCAACCAACATAGGCTCAAAGCCGCAGATCTTTTTTACTGCGGACAAAATGGTGGAATTTAATGGAGGAACTACAGAAGATAAAATAGCTCCGGAAATGGCGGAAACGCTGATATTATGGATTTCCAAAATGCTTTTGATGTTGACTGCATATTCTACATCAGTCTTTCCGTGGTTGGTGGTGACCCGTTCTACAAAATAAGTTTTTTCATCATCAATGCCTCCGATGACGATGTTGGTATTACCCATATCAATGGCTAAAATCATTTAATGATCCTTCTTTCTATTAAATTCTTTAAACTGAAGACCGATAAGCCCTATAATAAAAGCGGCGGTTCCTCCCACCACATAGATGGTAAGAGATTCATGAAAGAACAAAACGCCCCATGTGATCGCAAAAATAGCCATGGTGCTCTGAATTACGGGAACCATGTAAAATGGCACGAGCTGAAGAGCTCTGGCGTTTAAATAAAATCCCAGTCCCGTAATAAGCCCAAACCCTATGATAGCGAACACACAGGAGAAGGTGGGGACGACTCCCATCAAATCTCCCCTGAAAATACTGGGGAGAGAGGGGATCAGGGACAGAAGAGAGGAGATGGTAAAGATAGACAGATTGCTGTCAATGATATCCATACGATCTCCAATCATTTTCTGCGACAATACATGGCTTCCGGCGCAGATTCCAGACAATAGAAATAGTCCCATGAGATAGACATTGCCCTGTAAAAAATCGGACAGAGGCCGTCCGTTCCATGAGATGCATAAAACCCCGCTCATACAGAGTAAAATGCAAAGTACTTTTCTGAAAGGCAGCTTTTCGTGAAACAGAATTACGCTGGAAAGGGTGATAAAAATAGTTTGAGCTGGCTGAGTTACAATATTTCCATAAGAAAGTCCATGGGTTAAAGCATAATTTTCTGTAAAATAGGCCAGCCACTTGGCTGTGGCGCCGAAAAGAATCCACTTAAAGTTTTGGCGAAGAAGCTCTTTAAAATTGTGAGGAAAGCTTTGTCTTTTAAATCCTTTTAACAAAAGGAGGAAGAAAACTCCGGTAATAAACCGGAAAAAAGTGATAAGTTCTGGTCCGTAGTAGGGACTGATTAATTTTACGCAGGTTCCGCCAAAGCTAAACATCAGTGCGACACATAGTAAATACAGATAACCCATAGTTGTGATACTCCTCTTAATCGTATTTTCTCTTCTTTCTTTCTCAGAATATTTGTGGTAAAATGCTACTATCAATCTACCACATTTTTACTGAAAACTCAATGGAGGAAACACATGTTAAAAGGAAAGACAGTAGTGCTGGGAATCAGTGGAAGCATTGCCGCCTACAAGATTGCTTCACTGGCCAGCAGATTAAAGAAATTACATGCAGACATTCAGATTATTATGACAAAAAATGCTACTCAATTTATTACGCCTGTGACATTGGAAAGTCTGACAGGCAGTAAATGCCTGGTGGATACGTTTGACCGGAATTTTCAGTTTCAGGTGGAGCATGTGAGCTTGGCAAAGAAGGCAGATATCTTTCTTTTGGCTCCTGCCACAGCCAACGTTATCGCTAAGGTGGCTCACGGACTGGCGGACGACATGCTGACTACCACATTTTTGGCATGTAAGTGTCCCAAATATCTGTCTCCGGCTATGAATACGCAGATGTATGAAAATCCCATTACTCAGGATAATTTAAAAATCTGTCAGTCTTATGGAATCCATGTGATTGATCCGGCTGTGGGATATCTGGCATGTGGAGATACAGGCCAGGGGAAGATGCCAGAACCGGAGGTTCTTCTTGATTATATCATCCATGAAATCGGATACCCAAAAGACTTGATCGGAAAGAAAATTTTGGTGACGGCAGGCCCTACCAGAGAGGCCATGGACCCAGTCCGCTATATTACAAACCATTCTACAGGAAAGATGGGCTATGCCATCGCCAGAGTCGCCGCATGCCGCGGCGCGGAGGTGACGTTGGTGACAGGTCCTACCGAGATTGAAAAGCCCAGATTTGTGAAGGTGGTTTCTGTAGAAACTGCAAAAGAAATGCTCAGGTCTGTTCTATTAGAGAGTAAAGAACAGGATGCCATCATCAAGGCGGCGGCGGTGGCAGACTACCGGCCGGCAGTCACCGCTCAGGAAAAAATGAAGAAGGGCAGCGGAGAGTTATCCCTTCCTCTGGAACCAACGGATGATATTTTAGGATATTTAGGGCAGCATAGAAGAGAAGGACAGTTTCTGTGCGGGTTTTCCATGGAGACTCAGAATGTACTGGAGAATTCCAGGGCAAAACTGCAAAAGAAAAATCTGGATATGATTGTGGCCAATAACTTAAAGACAGAAGGCGCAGGCTTTGGAACAGACACCAATGTGGTGACGCTGATTACTAAAGAAGGCGAAGAGGCTTTGGGAAAAATGAGTAAAGAGGCGGTGGCGGATTATCTGCTGTCACGGATTTTTAAAAGAAACTGATAAAGGAGAGAAGAAGATGAAAATTGCAGTCACGTATGAAAATGGAGAGATTTTTCAGCACTTTGGACACACAGAGCAATTTAAAATTTACGATGTGGACAACGGAAAGGTTGTGTCTTCTCAGGTTGTAGACACTAATGGAAGCGGACATGGGGCTTTGGCGGGATTTTTAAAGGCGTTGAATGTGGATATGCTGATTTGCGGCGGGATCGGCGGCGGCGCTCAAGCTGCACTTGCCGAGGCAGGGATTAAACTGTACGGCGGCGCTTTTGGGGCGGCTGACAAGGCGGTGGATGCATTCCTTGCCGGCCAGTTGAAGTTTGATTCTCATGTTCATTGCGGCCATCATAATGAGGGGCATGGAGAAGGGCATAACTGTGGCGGACATAGCTGCGCAGAGCATCATTGTGGCGGCTGATTTTAATTATTTTTTGATAAGAGAGGAGGAAATTCTATGGAACCGATATGGAAGGAAATGTTTCAGGCGGCAAGAGCTGTACAGAATGGGAGGAAAATATCCGATTATGTAGAAGCGGGAGGAGTTGCCGCTGCAATCCTCTCGTCATCAGGAAAAATATACACAGGCGTCTGCGTGGATACCTGCTCCACACTGGGAATCTGTGCTGAAAGAAATGCGATTTTTAACATGATAACAAATGGTGAACAGGAAATAAAAAAGGTGCTTGCCGTCATGCCGAATGGAAAATCCGGCGCTCCATGCGGTGCTTGTCGGGAATTAATGGTTCAGCTTATGCCAGACAGCTATCAAGAAGTTGAAGTGCTGATGGATTTCGAAGCAGAGGAGATCATTACGCTTGGGGAACTTACTCCCAAGTGGTGGATATAAATGGATCTTGAGGAGGGAATGTATGAACAGCAGCGATTATTCAATGTATTTTTCTGCAAAGACAATGATGGGGCCCAATAGTGCAAGGATTTTAGAAGAACTATTCACGAAGTACCCTTTACACCTTACAGAAAAAGATGAAGTTCTTGATTTGGGGTGTGGGACAGGTTTAACGAGCCTTATCATTGCAAAGGAAACCGGTGCAAAGGTCTATGCGAATGACCTTTGGGTTCGTGCAGAGGACAATGCAAAGCGCTTTGAACAGTGGGGTGTTGGAGAACAAATTATTCCTATCCATGAGGATGCGAACGAATTAAGTTTTGACCAAAAGCGATTTGACGCATTGGTCAGTATAGACTCTTATCATTACTTTGCAGGCAAAATCAATTTTTTTGAAAATAAGATTTTGCCATTTCTAAAAGATAAGTCTGTGGTATTGATTGGCGTTCCTGGTATTAAAAACAAATATAGCGGCCGTTCGGAAGAATTGCTCTTAGAGTGGCTTGGGGATGAAGCCTATATGTTTAAGAGTATAAGCCAATGGAAAAAGATAATCGGAAACAGTGACAGAATTGAAACGATAAAAGTATGGGAGATGGATTGCTTTAACATTGCTTGGAACGAGTGGTTTGCTACGAATCACGAATATGCTAACAGCGATAAAAAATATTTTGAAACAATCATCAAGCCATATACTTGTTTTATTGGAATCTATGTTGCAATAAAGTGATAAATTCCGGTTTATCGGTTTGTACTGAGGGAGATTATACCATACCCAATTATGAAAATGCCAGATAAACGGAAAAATAGAAAATGTTATGTAAAAGTTCCACTGATTGCATAGCATTTTTTATTTTGATTAGATATTAAGAACGATATTAAAAACGATCTAAAGGGGTTTGGGGACATGTCACCAACAAGCGTTTATGCAGGCTTTCAGGCATTTCTTATGGTTTACTATGTTGAATCTGTGTTGGGGATTAGTTATAATTGATGTGGGAGGTGTAAATAACATTATGGAAATTAGAGTTTTGAAATACTTTCTGATGGTTGCCAGAGAAGAAAATATTACAAAGGCCGCAGTGCTGTTACACCTTACACAGCCAACACTTTCCCGGCAGCTCATGCAGCTTGAAGAAGAGCTAGGGGTAAAACTGTTTCATAGAAGCAAACACAGTATTGTTTTAACCGAGGACGGTATGCTCTTAAAGCGTCGGGCGCAGGAGATCGTTTCATTGTCCCATAAGACGGTTCAGGAGCTTTCCCATAAGGAAGATATGCTGTCAGGTGAAATCGCAATAGGATGTGGGGAAACGAAAGGTATGCTCTTTCTTTCGGAACAGATCAGAAAATTCCAGCAAAAATATCCCCTTGTGCAGTTTAGTATTCACAGCGCAATCGCAGATGATACCAAAGAACGGATTGAAAAAGGGATTTTAGATATAGGGCTTCTTATGGAACCGGTGGATGTTGGGAAGTATGAATTTATCCGTATGCCGAAGAAAGAAAAATGGGGTATATTGGCAAGGAAAGATTCTGAATTGGCAGCAAAGGAATTTATCAATCCTGAGGATTTATTAGGTGTGCCTCTCATCATGGTAAAACGAGAATTGGTAAAAAATGAATTAGCTAGTTGGTTTGGGGATTATTACGAAGGGCTTCAAATTGCGGCTACCTATAATTTGATTTTAAATGCTGCGGCTATGGTGGAACGTGGGGTTGGTATTGCGCTATGTTTTGATCTTGGTGTAGCTTTTTATGAGGACTTATGCTTTATTCCACTTACTCCAACATTAGAAACGGGTTCGGTGTTAGTTTGGAAAAAGAATCAGACGCTTGGAGCGGCCACTTCCCAATTTATGAATTTTCTTAAAAATGCTTTTAAGGCATTATAATAGATTTAATAAAGGTATTAGACATTTCTTAAAAATCAAATTAAAATGTAGGTGTTTAAGGAGGACGCCTGCATTTTTTTTATATCATAGGAAAGTCTGCAAAACTTCCCTATGATACAAAAGCCCTCCGAGCAGAATACCTATTTATTATCAAAGGAGCTTATCCACTGAGGGTATGAATGACGATTGATGAAGCAAGCACACGTTACAATATTCCCCTTGATATTCTACATGAGTATGAGAGCTGGGGGTTATGCGGCGCTGTAAAAAAGGTTATGGGCGCATGGCAGTATGACGATCAGGATATAGAACGGCTGAGCATGATTATGACACTGCATGACATCGGCTTTCTTAATGACGAAGTAGAAGGCTATATGCGCCTGCTGCTGGAAGGGGAAAGTACCAAAGCGCAAAGGCTAGGGATGTTGAATAAAAGGCAAAGCGCTACTCTTAATGAAATTCATTTCAGAGAAATGCAGTTGGATCGAATGGATTATCTTCGTCACAAGATTCGGGCAGAGTCTTGCGGCGATTGCGAAACTGGCTCCTGATGCAGCAGGGGAGAAGTCTTATCGGCTCCGGCGGGGCAGCACGGAATGAGGAGATCAGCCAGTGACTTGATACAAACAAAATTGCGCATGAAAAGGAGGTGAGATAATGCAATATACAAAACTTGGAAATTCCGATCTGACGGTTTCTTGCATCTGTATGGGATGTATGGGATTTGGCAATGCAAATAACGGCCAGCACTCATGGACGATCGACGAGGAACATTCCCGTGAGATCATCCGCCACGGGCTGCACTTGGGCGTTAATTTCTTTGATACGGCAATCGCTTACCAAAGTGGAACCAGCGAGCAGTATCTCGGCAGGGCGCTTCAGAAGCAGGTAAAGCGCGAGGATGTGGTGGTGGCAACAAAATTTCTTCCCCGTACACAGGATGATATCCGGGCCGGAATTACCGGACAGCACCATATTGAGCGGATGATAAACCGAAGCCTTGCCAATCTTGGCATGGATTATGTGGATTTATATATTTATCACATGTGGGATTATGAAACGTCGCTCTACGACATTATGGAAGGCCTGAATAATGTGGTAAGAGCAGGTAAAGCACGCTATATTGGTATTTCCAACTGCTTTGCCTATCAGCTTGCAAAGGCAAACGCACTGGCGGAAAAAGAAGGATTTGCAAAGTTTGTATCTGTGCAGGGGCACTACAATCTGATTTTCAGGGAAGAAGAACGGGAAATGGCAAAGCTTTGCAGGGAGGATAATATCGCCATGACGCCATACAGCACACTGGCAGGAGGCAGGCTTGCAAGGCTTCCCGGTGAAAGCTCTAAGCGTTTGCAGGAGGACAGTTATGCAAGGCTAAAATATGATTCTACTGCAGAGCAGGATGGAGTGATTATTGACAGAGTGGCGAAATTGGCGGAACAAAAAGGCGTTTCCATGACGGAGGTTTCCCTCGCATGGCTTTTGACGAAGGTTACTTCACCTGTAGTCGGTGCAACGAAACTCCATCATATCGAAGGAGCGGCAAAAGCAGCAGAATTGGAATTGTCAGCGGAGGAGCTTTTCTATTTGGAGGAACCTTATGCTCCGCATAATTTGGTGGGCGTTATGGCGCAAAATACACAGGATTCTGTAAAAGAGAGCCATGTATGGTCTACTGGAAACCAGAAAATATAACGCAGGTATAGAAATGAGCAAAAAATGGAGGATAAGGTTATGGTAAAGCAGACAGCAGGCAGAGATCAGCTTGGGGAATTTGCCCCCAAATTTGCACAGCTAAACGATGACGTATTATTTGGCGAGGTGTGGAATCGGGAGGAAAAGCTCTCCCTAAGAGACCGTTCTCTTGTGACGGTGGTATCCTTAATGTCACAGGGGCTGGTGGATTCGTCCTTCCAGTATCATCTGATAAGTGCGAAGAATAACGGGATTACAAAAGAGGAAATCGCGGAGATTTTAACTCATGCAGCATTTTACGCAGGATGGCCGAAGGCATGGGCGGCCTTTAAGATGGCGAAGGATGTCTGGACGAAAGGATCACCGACGGAAGATGAAAGGGAAACCCATGAGAGAAATATGCTGTTTCCGATTGGAGAACCGAACAGCGGTTTTTCGCAGTATTTCATCGGACAGAGTTATCTTGCACCGCTTTCCACAGAACAGGTGGGGATTTTTAATGTTACATTTGAACCGGGCTGCCGGAATAACTGGCATATCCATCATGCTGCTTTTGGTGGCGGACAGATTCTAATCTGTGTAGGAGGGCGTGGTTATTATCAGGAATGGGGCAAAGAAGCACAGGAATTAAACCCCGGAGATATAATTAATGTCCCGGCTGGAGTGAAACACTGGCATGGCGCCGCACCGGATAGCTGGTTTTCGCATCTGGCGGTTGAGGTTTCCGGTACAGAGGTTTCTAACGAATGGCTGGAAGCAGTGGATGATACTGCCTATGGTTAGGCCCTGTTCTCTGGCTGCTGCTGCCATTGTCCGATTATTTATAAATATCTTTTTTATTATGCTGTACTCTCTGTCACCTGAATATCGTTTGTTTTGATACTAAACAGACATAGAATCAATACTTTATTTTCATATTGATATATAGTACTATATGTGATACTATAATATGAGAAGCGATATAATTACACTGCCAAACGTAAAAAAGCTAATTGAAAAAATGAAGCAACAGCCAAATGGAATGCGGCCAGAAGAAATAGACAAAGTTTTAGCAGCATACGGCTATATTCCAGCAAGGCAAAAAGGAAGCCATAAGCATTATCTGAATAAAGAAACTGGGGATTTGATAACAATAAAACAAGAAAATCCATTAAAAAAGGCTTATGTCGTAGATGTTCTGAATAGGATAGGGGAATAATCCCCTTATCCTGGCATAGCATAACAAGCGGAAAGGAGCAGGAAAGCATGGAAGTTAAAGATTATATGAAATTGCCCTATACAAGATTAGTACAGGAAATGAACGATGAAAGCGGACACTATTTCTAT
>CAJTUV010000021.1:35919-61214 GCA_910579515.1 uncultured Hungatella sp. | reverse complement strand
GTCTTGTTGTCGTGCTCTTTTTCCTATGATAATTTCTTTTGATTTTTTCAATTATCTACTTGACTTTTAATAGTTGGTCTTTCTGCCTGCCTTAATGTCAGAAGTTTTATCCCTTCTCCCATGCCTCTTTGAATATAAATACCGCTGGTATGGTCGGTAATCCGCCTTAGCATGGGCCCCGAATTTCGGATTTTTAGACGTATCTGATCTGCTGCCCCATTGCCAATCCACAAACCGTCTCCGCTGCACCAGTCCTCTGTGGCATAGGTATTGGAAGCGGTATAGTTATCCATCGCCCAGTAAGACAGAAAGAATTTGCCATTTGTCTTATCCAGAATGAGATGTAATTTATCCAAACCGTCCTCTGACAAAAGGGTCCGTATCTGGGCCAGCCCCATAAGAAGCACTACTACAGGATGGACATCCGCTGTTTTAGGAAATTCTGTATTGTTCAGCTTATACATATTATGGCGTTCTACAAGCATCTCAAATAGTTCTGCAACTGTCTTCTCCACCTGTTCTGTAATATAGTGGATCCCTTTTGCCTCTGTAATTACAAGCTGCCTTCCCGGGTCCAGAACATACACTTCACAGTTGTCAATCTCTTGCAGCAATTCCACAGCCCCTTCCGCAAATGGAGAGATATCTTGCTTATCCATGGCAAGAATCTGGAGCACATTGATTTTCTTCAGATTCACCAAACGCGGCTTCAGGCTTTCATATCGGATTCCAATAGGGATATGTTCAAAACTTATAGCTGCACAATCAAAGCACTCTTTTGACACCACTTTAGGCATAACCGGAATTGCTATAGCCTTTTCCTCCTTAGACGTCTCCCTAAGTTTTTTACAGAAACACCGTACCTCGTCAGCCACGTTCTCCGGCGAATCTGCCACATAGGCAGTCTGGAATTCATAGACTTCCTTTTCCCTGAAAATACCTCTTCCGGTTATCCTGGAAGGATATACGCCTCCCGTATTTCCCAGAATGCTGATATAATCAGTCTTATCGTTCAGCTGAAGCACGTAAGCCTGGTTGAAATTCTGCTGCAGTTTATAACGGATTCCCATAGAGGAGTTACAGGTAAGGACAAAGAAAATCCCATATTTGGTGCAGTCTCTTGTAAGGCTTGGCATACTGTCGTTTAATTCCTCATACTGCTCTGAGAAGCCTGTATAGTCGTTGATCAGAACCAAAAGATTGGGAACCTTTTCTTTTCCCTGTCTGGTATAGGACAGATAATCTCCTCCTGCCTCTGAAAACAGTTTCTTGCGGCGTTTCAGTTCCTGATTAAGATAGCGGAACAGATTCTGAATCTTCTCTTCTTCCCCTGAAACCACAAAATCTCCTGTCTGAGGCGCATCCGCAAACATCTGCAAGGTTTCCGCGCCAAAATCCAGAATATAAACGTTCAGTTCCCGGCTGCTGTGATGCCGATATAAGGAGTAAAGCATAGTGGTAAGGAAATTTTCCTTTCCGCTTCCCGCAGCGCCATAGCAAAGGACATTCCCCTTTTCTGTCAGCGGAACCGTCAAAAGCCGCTGGCTTTGGTTAAAGGGATCATCCAACTCGCCTACTGCCGGATTCAGATAACTGTCCGCCTGGTATCCATATTTTTCCTCCAGATATTCCACAGTAATGACTGCCGGAATCTCTGGCAGCCACAAAGGCTTCGCGCTCATATGCTCTTCCTTTGCGATCTGAGCAATGTACCGGGCGATTTCCACGATCTGTTTCTTATTCTGATCAGAGCCAGAGGTACTCTTCTTCTGAGGCTTGGCCTCCTCCAGCACCGTCCCCTGACGATCAATCAGCATCACGCTCTCATCATTTTGCCGTTCAACAGAGTTTTCCGGCACATAGGGAGCCCCGCACCAGGCGGACTGCCCCATCTCAAACAGCTCGTTGTAACCCACCTGAAGATAGAAACGCCCTGTCTCCAAAAGCTCCGCCGCTTCCGGCCGTTTCAGCATATCCATACTGTCTGCTCTGTCCTGAACCTTCAGACAGACTTTAAATCTGGAGTTCGCCCATATCTGCTCATTCACCACTCCGCTTGGCTTCTGTGTAGCCAGGATGAGATGAACGCCTAAACTTCTTCCGATCCGCGCCGTACTGATAAGCTGAGACATAAATTCTGGCTGCTGGTCCTTTAACTCCGCAAACTCGTCGGAAATGATGAACAGATGAGGCACAGGCGTATCCATCACGCCGTTTCGGTATAACTTCTGATATTTGTAAATATCCATGGTGCCTTCATTAACCCTGTTCCTGGCTTCATTAAATAAAGCCTGCCTCCTGCGAAGTTCGCTCTGAATAGAAAGGAGAGAACGGGTAATGGAAGCGCCGTCCAGATTGGTAATGGTGCCTGCCAGGTGAGGCAGATGATACTGTTCATTGTCAAACGCCCCTACCAGGCCTCCGCCCTTATAATCAATGAGAATAAATGCAATGTCATCCGGGCTGTAACTTACAGCCAGGGAAAGTACAAAGGTGATAATAAACTCTGATTTTCCAGAACCGGTCATGCCTGCAATCAGGCCGTGAGGCCCATGTTCTTTTTCATGCAGATCCAAGTAGAACAGGCCGCCGTCGGAATTCACGCCTACAGGACTGCGAAGAGAGATCACCGGATTATTTTCCTTCCATCGGCTGGCAATATTCAAATGCTCGTATTTTCCCACATGGAACATCTGTAAAAATGTGATCATGTTGGGAAGGGCATATTTTCCGTTTTGGAGATCCAGCTTATATCCGGCAATGTCTTTCACCGCCTTCATAGCTTCCTGTGCAGATAAAAGGTCCGGTTTTAACAGAATCTGGTTGCCGTCAAAGGCTTTATAGTCGAACATGGAGCCCTGGTTGTTGCGGACCTGGATTACCTTGGTACACTCCTTCGGCAGATTCTTCAGTTCGTCATAAACCGCTATGTAGTGGAAGCTTTGAATCGTATCGTTTTTTAACAGTTCCGCAATAAACGCACATCCGTCAGACAAGGCTTTGCTAGTGGAGATCACAACGTAATGAGGGCAGGATTTCGCCCTTTCTCCTTTATAATCCTCCATAACACGCAAAAAGTAGGAAGACAGATTCCGAACCTCCTCTGGTGTCGCAGCCAGGAAACGGATATGAAAATCGTTATCCCACACATGCTGCATCCAGCGGACATACTCATATTTCTTTAAATTGCTTTCATCACAGATGAATACCAGCTTCACCTCATCATAGCTGTGCAGGGCCACGATCTGCATAAGCAGGTTGTGAAGCATCCCGCTGATCACATTTCCATTTCCCACAATACCGGATACCCTGTGCTCAAGAAGGGAATAAGTGACCGGCACGTCTGACAGGATCTTCTTTTCAGCCCGAAATTGATTCACCTCATTGCGCATATCATCATCATCGATCTGAAACCGTTCTTCCGGGAAATTTAATTCTGCCTCAAGAGGAATATCACCTATGCCTACCCGCAAGGTCAAAAAATTTTTTTGTCCAATGACTCTGCTCCATAAAACCATCTCATAAAAATTTGAAGATTTCAGCTGAGAAATCACCGGCGGAAAATTTTCATTCCAAATTTCCTTTTGCATAGTGGCTGCCTGATGAATCTCTGCCCTTATGGTATTTAAGTATTTCAAATATTTTTCTTTTCTGGCTTCTTCCTTCTCTCTCTTCATTTTCTTATCGCGTTTCTTCATGATGAACGGAAAAAGCACCATACCTGCAAGCATGGATACAGACATGATCATGGTCGGTGCCACGCTCATGATACTGCCTCCGCTGGTTCTGGCATTGACGATAGACATGATGCCAGTAGAAAAAGAGGCCACTCCCATGATCAGAGACGGCCCCAAAACCAGCATCATAGGAGTATCATCTCCCGCTTCTTTATTTGTTGGAGCATCCACCTTCAGTTTCAGAGGCACAATCCCCCTGGAAAATCTGGGCGACCGGTAATAGATTTGCTCCTCAATTTCTTCCGGCGCCTCATATGGCAGCTCTTTCTGTGGCGTATACTCAGACAAGGCGTTAGCGCGGATCTGTACCTTGCCGTCTGGATTGTTAATGGCCAGAAAGTGGTTGCCAATAACAATCTTAACACCAAGAATGTAGATTACATCTCCCGCTTTCACCGATGCGGCATGGTCGATCCTCTGCTCATTGACATAAACGCCATTCTTGCTGTTATTATCAAGAAGCGTCCATGTATTCCCTGACAAAGACAACTGTGCATGAACATTAGAAACAAACGGATTTTCAATAGAAATCTGATTCTCTATATTTTTTCCTATATTGATCGTAGTATTTGACAAAACTACATACTTCCGGAAAATACAGCGATCCTCTGTATAGTCTTCTGTAAAAATATATCCTTTTTTACCCTTGGCAAACTGAACAATATACATTTGTCCGGCCTGAAGCTCTAAAACTTCTATTGGAGCGTTTGAATGAAACTCATATAACTTAAACTTTCGGCTTGATTTTATTTTCCAAACGCCATTTTCCGCCTCGATCCCTAAAATCCGCCTTTTCGGATCTGTGACTGCTTTTGTCTCATCCTTTAACCAATACTGTCCACGAGGTTTTTCAGGAAGAAGTTCTCCATACAGCCTGTCCTCACATATTAAAGTAACAATCATCTCAAGCCCCCTGCCTCAGTTTCTTACAGTCTAATTACTTTTTTCTAAAATAATTCTAAATTCGGCATAATTCTTATCTTTAACACCATAATAATCTAGCAAAGTGTTAATGTCAAGAAAAATTCTTATCTTTAACACATTTATGAGGTATTAAATGAAGATTTACGACTATGGCGGAAAGAAAAATATATGCGGCCAACGGATGAAAAAAGCTAGACGGAAAAGACATTTAACTCAGGTACAGTTAGCTGCACAGCTACAGCTCTCTGGTGTTACCATTGAACGGGATTGTATATCCAGAATTGAGATTGGGACAAGATTTGTGGCAGATTATGAGTTGAGAGCTTTGTCTCAAATTCTTCAGGTTAGCGTTGATTATCTTCTTGAACTAGATGATATAGAGGAATCATAAGAGCGATTGATAGCCCAAAGGCTGCATTCACTTTAAACAAAGAAAAAGGCGGCTGCCTCTCATGCGAAAACGCGCATAAAAAGCAGCCGCCTCATTTAATTCATCTTATTCATTTCCATACAGAGCTACCAGCTTGGACAGATACTCATATCTCTCCTTAGCCTCCTGCTCATTCTTCGCAAACAATTTTGCTGCTCTCTCAGGATTCTTCATAGCCAGGGAAGCGTAACGAACCTCGCCCTTTAAGAAGTCCTGATATCCTTCCATCTTTGGAGCCTTGCTGTCCAAAGTGAACTTATTCTCAGCAGCCGGATTGAAGCGGAAGTTATTCCAGTAACCTGTCTCAACAGCCAGCTTCTCCTCAGTCTGAGCCTTGCTCATACCCTTCTTGATACCATGGTTGATACATGGAGCATAAGCCAGAATCAGGGATGGTCCCGGATAAGCCTCTGCCTCTGCAATAGCCTTTACGGTCTGAGCCATATCAGCGCCCATGGAGATCTGAGCCACATATACATAACCATAGGACATGGCGATGCTTGCCAGGTCTTTCTTTTTGGTCTCTTTGCCGCCTGCTGCGAACTGAGCCACTGCACCGGTCTTAGTAGCCTTGGAGGACTGTCCGCCAGTGTTGGAGTAAACTTCTGTATCAAATACCATGATATTGATATCCTTGCCGCTTGCCAGTACATGGTCTACACCGCCGAAGCCGATATCATAAGCCCATCCGTCGCCGCCAAAGATCCACTGAGACTTCTTAGCCAAGAACGCCTTGTTTGCTACAATATATTTGCAGGTTGGGCAGTCAATGCCTTCCAGAGCAGCAACCAGCTTGTCAGTAGCAGCTCCGTTTACAGCGCCGATGCCAAAGGTATCCAACCACTCTTTGCAGGCAGCTTTCACTTCGTCGCTTGCTCTGTCATCAGCAGCAACCTTCTCAACCTTCTCTTTTAACTCGTCGCGGATTGCATTCTGAGCCAGAAGCATACCGAAACCAAACTCTGCGTTGTCCTCAAACAGAGAGTTATCCCATGCAGGACCCTGTCCCTTCACGTTTACAGTGTAAGGAGTAGATGGTGAGGAGTTGCCCCAGATAGAAGAACATCCTGTCGCATTGGCAATATACATTCTGTCGCCGAACAACTGGGTAATCAATTTTGCATATGGAGTCTCGCCACAGCCTGCGCATGCGCCGGAGAACTCAAGGAGCGGCTGTTTGAACTGGCTGCCCTTTACCGTAGCTTCTTTAAACTTCTCAACCACGTCGTTCTTCACTTCTACCGTGCGTCCAAAGTCAAATACTTCCTGCTGATCCAGATGATTAGCCAGCTTATCCATGGTAAGAGCCTTCTCGCCCTTCTTTCCAGGACATACATTTGCACAAGAACCGCATCCAGTACAGTCAAGAGCAGAGATGGAGATAGCGAACTTGTACTGAGGCATACCGGTAAGAGCCAGAGTCTTCATTCCTTCTGGAGCCTTTGCAGCCTCCTCTTTGGTCATGGCAACCGGACGGATAACAGCGTGTGGACATACATAGGAACAGAAGTTACACTGGATACAGTTGTCTGGATTCCAAACCGGAACATCTACTGCAATACCACGTTTTTCATAAGCTGCAGAACCAGATGGTGTAGAGCCGTCTACATAATCCTTGAAAGCGGATACAGGCAGAGTATTTCCTTCCTGAGCGCTTACTTTTGTCTGCACGTTGTTTACAAAGTCAATAACATCTTTTCTGCCTTCTGTAACTACCTTGTAGTCAAGGCCTTCGTCTTCACAGTTCTTCCAGCTTTCTGGAACCTCTACCTTTACAGCGCCCTGTGCGCCTGCATCGATAGCCGCCCAGTTCTTCTTTACCACATCCTCGCCCTTGCGGCCGTAGGTCTTCTGTGCTGCATCCTTCATCAGCTCAATGGCCTTCTCCTCTGGGATAATGCCGGTCAGCTTAAAGAAAGCAGACTGTAAAATGGTGTTGATACGTGTCGGGCCCATGCCGGTCTCAATACCGATCTTCACACCGTCAATGGTGTACAGATTGATGTTGTGGTCAGCAATGAATTTCTTCATCTGTCCTGGAAGATGAGTCTCTAACTCCTCTGCGCTCCATGGGCAGTTCAACAGGAAGGTACCGCCGTCAACCAGCTCCTGAACCATGTTGTACTTTCTCACGTATGCAGGATTGTGGCAGGCCACAAAATCAGCCTTGCGGATCAGGTAGGTGGATTTAATCTTCTTGTGGCCAAAACGCAGATGGGACATAGTCACGCCGCCAGATTTCTTGGAGTCGTAATCAAAGTATGCCTGCGCATACATATCTGTGTTGTCGCCGATAATCTTGATGGAGTTCTTGTTAGCGCCTACTGTACCGTCTGCGCCCAGACCCCAGAACTTACAGTTGGTGGTTCCCTCCGGAGTAGTTACCAGCGGAGCGCCTAAAGTAAGAGACAGGTTGGTCACGTCGTCTTCAATACCGATGGTGAATCTCTTCTTCTCACTATTGCCGTATACAGCAACGATCTGAGCCGGTGTGGTGTCCTTGGAACCTAAACCATAACGGCCGGATAAAATCTCAACACCGTCAAACTTGCTGCCCTTTAAAGCTGCAACTACATCCAAATACAGAGGCTCGCCTAAGGAACCTGGCTCTTTGGTTCTGTCAAGAACAGAGATCTTCTTTACAGTGTCAGGAATTGCATCGATCAAAGCCTGTGCACAGAATGGACGATACAGACGAACCTTCACAACGCCAACCTTAGCGCCGCTTGTCTTTACCATATAGTCAATGGTCTCTTCAATAGTGTCATTTACAGAACCCATAGCCACGATCACGTGCTCTGCATCTGCCGCGCCATAGTAGTTAAACAGCTTATAATCTGTACCAATCTTTGCGTTAACCTTATCCATATAGTCCTGCACAACTGCTGGCAGAGCATCATAATATGGGTTGCAGGCTTCTCTTGCCTGGAAGAAGATGTCTGGGTTCTGAGCAGATCCTCTCTGACATGGATGATTTGGATTCAATGCATGCTCACGGAAAGCAGCGATCGCATCCCAATCTGCCATCTCAGCCAAATCGTCATAATCCCAAGCCTCAATCTTCTGAATCTCGTGGGAGGTACGGAAACCATCAAAGAAATTGATAAACGGAACCTTGCCCTTGATCGCGGACAGATGAGCCACTGCTGTTAAATCCATAACCTCTTGTACGCTGGACTCGCACAGCATAGCGCAGCCAGTCTGACGGCATGCATACACGTCGGAATGGTCGCCGAAAATAGATAATGCATGGCTTGCCAAAGCACGGGCAGATACATTGATAACACCTGGAAGCTGCTCGCCAGCAATCTTGTACAAGTTTGGAATCATGAGTAACAAACCCTGGGAAGCTGTATAGGTAGTCGTAAGAGCGCCTGCTGTCAGAGCACCATGAACTGCACCTGCTGCACCTGCCTCAGACTGCATCTCCGTAATCTGAACCGTACGTCCGAAGATGTTCTTCCTTCCTTCCGTTGCCCACTCGTCTGTATGCTCTGGCATAACAGAGGATGGGGTGATGGGGTACATAGCAGCTACTTCGGTAAATGCATATGAAGCATGAGCAGCAGCCTGATTACCATCCATGGTTTTCATTTTTCTTGCCATTTGATTTTCCTCCTACAAATGTGTTTATTACATAGTGAAATGCGCATCAGATAGGATACGCACCGACTTGTCTATTATTATAACAATAAATCCTGGTTTTGCAAAGAACAAATCGGTAAAACTGCGTATTATTTTCAAAACAATGTGAGGGGAGTGCAGCAATATTCGTTAAGGTCCGCTTGGGAGTGGCAGAGGAAGGTCTTCAGGCCCTCTCATCTCTCCTATCAGTGGTCTGGGAATCTCTGGCGTTTTTGAAGATTGAGACAATATTTTTCACCCAAAGACATTTGCGCCATGGAGATGAGACCATAGAAAGCACGAGGGCCTCATCCCGAGTGTTTTCTGTTTTATTGGGCTCTTCGAAATGTCTGGCGCAGCTGGCTTTGGGTGAAAAATATTGTCTCAATCTTCCCTAATGCCAGCCGTTCCCGCCCGCTCCCCTTAAATCAGCTCCCGATTCAAAAAGTATCCCAAAGCTCCGATTAGGTTGGCATCATTATGGTACTTGCATTCAACGACTTCCGGTTTTGGCATTGGGAAGAGGCACTGAGAATGGTAAAAGTTTAAATTTTTCTGGATGTAAGTCAAAAACAAAGGCTGTCTGCTGATTCCGCCGCCTATGGCAAACCGTTCCGGGTCATAGATGGACTGAAGGTTTAAGATCATAAAGGCGATGTCTTTTGTGAATACATCTAATGCCCACAGAGCAGCCTCGTCGCCTTCCTGAGCCCAGTTAAATACCTCGTAGCTGGTAAGGTTTTCCCGTGACAAGCCTTTGGCGGAAGCAGCCAGGCTTACCAGTCTCTTGTTCCCGCCTCTCAGTCCCCATGCACCGCCTGTCTGGTCAAATTCAGGGCTCATCATAATCCAACTGAATTCTCCGGCTGTAAAGTGTTTTCCCATATGTACTTTCCCGTCTTTGATAAGGGCGCCGCCTACCCCTGTTCCAAATACCAGGACAACTGCGTCCTTGCAGTCTTTTAGAGAACCCCATGCGGCTTCTGCAAGGGCGGCGCTTTTGGCGTCGTTCATAATAGACACAGGAACGTGACAGCGTTTCTCCATCTCCTGAACCAAGGGCAGATGGTCTATAAACAGCAGGCTTCCCCCAAAAATGCAGATTCCGTTCTTGCTGTCGATTCCCCCCGGAACAGACATGGCAATACCGCAGACCTGGCCGTCAAATTGTTTGTAGATTCCCTCCAGCGTGTTCAAATAAGCTTCTACACCGTCATAAGGGGTGGCTACGCTGCCCTTTGACGACAAGTTTAAATCAGTATCCATAATTCCATATTTTATGGAAGTACCTCCTACATCGATGCATAAATACTTCTTGTTCATTTCTCTTCCCATCCCTCTTCTCCATTCTAAACCATCAAACACCTGCGTTTACGCCGCTTAAAGCGATCAGCCCTCTGGCTTTGGATCTGCCAGGGCCGGCTGGCTGGGCGACATCGGACCTATACTGTCAGGCTGACTTCCAGGACCGCCCTGAGTCGGATTCATTCCCGGCCCCAACGGCTGGCTGGGCGCTGTCGGACTTTCCGGTGCGCTGCTCTCTGCAGCAGTCTGCGTCGCCGCCGGATCTGTGGCCTCTGTCGGAACCACGACTTGTCCGTTTTCATCCAACATCACGTCCGAAGAGTTTCGTTTAATCACTGGTGTGTGGCCCTTATACGTAACCGTGTGATCTACCTCATTGCTGATCGTCTCTCCGTTTTTCTTAATGATCAGCCTGGTCTCCCACCGGCTTCCCTGACTTCCCTTATTTACCACTACCTCCTGTCCTGGCGGAATCGTCTGGTCTTCCTCATACGTAGGCGCCGGAAGATCAATATCTGCAATCTTTTTAGATTCCAGAGAATAGGTCACTCCTTCCTCTAAAACCGGAATCCCATAAATAGAAACCGTCACAGTCTGATTACTGTATGCGGCGCGGATACCGATGGCGGTATTGGAAGTGTTGACAAACTTAAACTCTGGTCCTCCCCAGCTTACTGTGGCGTCCATACCAGGGGTCACATAGCTTGGCGCAAATGTGTGGGAACGCCGGACGGACACCTTCAGTCCTGCCCTTACCACTGCATTGTAGAGAGTCGTGGAAACCTGGCATACGCCTCCTCCGATTTCCTCCACTACCTCGCCTCCGCTGTATGCGGCTGCTCCCTGATATCCCTTGGCTGCAGTCCGCTGCCCTACTACCTCATTAAAGGACATTTCCTGCCCAGGCTGAACAATGGTTCCATTAAGAGCCTCTGAGGCCAAACGGATATTGGTGTTTCTTTTACTGTTGGACGTGGTATTAGTGGTATACGTTCCTATGGTTTTATATTTTTCTTTGGCAGTCGCTATAGGCACCTCTGGCTGGACCACGCTTGCATCCACTGAGATCACGGCGTCAAACTTCTTGGAGGTCAAAGCTGCCTGAATATCTCTTGCCAGTTTTTCTTCGTCTATGGCGATTCCGGTAGCCTCTCCCTCAAAAACAAAGGAATCACTTGCAGCATCATAGCTGGAAATCGCACCGTTTTTCGCCGCCTTGTTCCAGCGCTCCTTCATGTTAGCCACCTGAGCCTGTACTGCCTCCTCTAATCCCGAGGTATCCAATGTATAATTTTCCTTTGGCTCTCCTCTGTAAATCTCCTCCAATAAAGAATCCAGCTTTTCCGCCATCAAATTGGACACCTCATAAACATCGTCCTGATAACGGGCGGTCATCTTCCAGGTATATTTCTTTAAAATCTCCTGTTTCGCCTCTTCCCTGGACATGCCGGTAATGGTAATCCCATCTACCATAACCTCTTTCACCAATTCAGTCTCTGGCTCTGTGGAAACCTCCACCTGAGTGGTGACGCCTACTTCTCCCCGCTTTCCCCGATTCATTCCATAAACGGAAGCGGCTATCACAATCATCAAGGCGACGCCTGCCGCGGCTATGACGCCGTAATTGGGACTTCGTCTCCTCCTCCTCCTCCGATGGTGTGTAGAAGTTCTGTGTGCCCCCTGCGAATGACTGGAACTGTATCTTGATGCAGACTGCCTTGAATGGCTCTGCTCATGTGTATGACTCCTGACAGAAGAATTTCTGTTGCTGTTTGAATAATTTGTTGTACTCATCTTTTCACCCATTTCACATCATAATGTAGCATTCCAACTTGTAGTATACCATACTTTGTGGAAAATGGAATCAGTTTTTTCCCATTTTACTAATTTTCCAGGATGTGTTAATATAGTATTACCAAAGTATTTCAAAACGGAGAAAAAAATATGAATTATGTAGATCTGCATGTACATTCCACTGCCTCTGACGGCACATTATCTCCTTTTCAGGTGGTGGCCCATGCCGCCGAGAGGAATTTAAAAGCCATCGCCCTGACAGACCATGACACGGTCTCTGGCATCCCCAAAGCCCGCAGCGCATCATCCCAATACCCTGTGGAACTGGTCCCCGGAATTGAATTGTCCTGTCTTTATAAAACTATTGAAATCCATATTCTTGGATTTTATATTGACGAGACAAACCCAGTCCTTTTGGAAGGGTTAAATCATATGGTGCAGATTCGTGAGCGAAGAAATCTGGAAATGTTGAAACGGTTTCAGGAAGACCACATTAATATCACCATGGAAGATTTAAAACAAAATAATCCCGACACCATCGTCACCAGAGCCCACTTTGCCAGAGTTCTGACTGAAAAAGGCTATGTCTCCTCCAGGGACAAAGCCTTTCACAAATATCTGGAATACGGCGGCCGTTATTGCAGCCGCAAAGAAGTCGTGACTCCAGAACAGTCCATGAAACTTTTGACAGGTTCTGGGGCCTGGCCCTGTCTGGCTCATCCTATGCAGTATCACTTAGGCTATGAGCAGATTGAAACATTGGTGTCCCAGCTAAAAGAAATGGGCCTAAAGGGAATTGAAGTCTACCATTCTTCCCAGAATCCGCACCAAAGTGCCATGCTTCAAAAAATTGCAAAAAAATATGAACTGCTGCCTTCTGGCGGTTCTGATTTCCACGGAGCCAACAAGCCGGACATTGAGATGGGAATCGGACGAGGCGGATTAAAAATTTCCTACTCTCTTTTAAAAGACATCAAAGAATCTCATCATATTGGAATCGAAAGCGCCGCAATCCGCTCATGTTAGTTCTGCAGCCTGTTTCCACACCCTTTCAATGTCCTCTTTAGCAGCCTGAAAGGTTCCCTGGACCATCAGGCTGCTTCCGCCGCCTTTGCCGTTTAACTGACTGTTTAATTTTTTGCTCACAAAACGAACGTCTTCTAAAGCCGACCCCAAGGCGTATTTCCAGGTTCCCTGCTCCTCTGAGCACACAAGCACTATCCGCCCTTTTCCACGCTCATACAACAAGGTGCAGAATTGCCTCAGTAAAACAGGCGTCAAATTCTCCTCCATAATCAAAAGAGGTTCTTTGGAGTCTGGCATATGATCTGATTTCAGCTGAAATAGGGTCTGGTAAAGCAAATGCAGCTTATCTTCCGTTTCGTGATTCTTGGCCTTTAATTTTTCCACTGCCTGTTCAATGCAGTCTGGCTTGGCAGACAACTGATTGGAGATTGTCAATACCTGCCTCTGTTTTTTATCATAATCCATTAAAGCCCGAAAACCACATAAAATCCCCATGCGAACGCCGCCTTTATAGTTTGTAAGACTTACCACTTTCACAATACCAATCTCCCCTGTAAAACGGACATGGGTTCCGCAGCAGGCACAAAGATCACCTCCCGGAATTTCTACAATCCGAATCTGTCCAGTCAACTCCTTTTTGCTTCGGTAATCCATACTTTTAAGCTCCTCGGCTGTAGGATAAGAAGCAGTCACGGGCAGATTGGCATAAATCAGGCGATTGGCCTCCTGTTCCAGCTTTGTGGCCTCCTCCATGGTCAAAGGACCGTTAAAATCCACAGTTACCTCGTCCTGTCCCATATGAAATCCTACATTATCATATCCAAACTGTCTGTGTACCAGACCAGACAGCAAATGTTCTCCTGAATGCTGCTGCATATGAGAATATCTTCTGTCCCAGTCTAAAACGCCCTCCACCTCATCTCCCACATTCAGAGGCTTGTCTGCATAATGAATCACTTCTCCCTTTTTCTCGTGAACCTCCAGCACATGCGCCTCGCCTAAGGTTCCCATATCAAAAGGCTGTCCGCCGCCTTCTGGATAAAACGCCGTCTGATCTAAGGTCACCTCATACAGTGATTTTTTTCCTTCCACGCAGGAGGTGACCCTGGCCGAGAACCATTTTGTATAAGAATTTTCATAATATAACTTTTCCATTTTTCTTCCTTTCTGTCCTTTTATTTTGTCTCATGCAACTATATCACAGAATCCAAAAAACTTTCGGAAATTTGGGAAACTATGGCAAGCAGAAACACATATGATGGAGTGTAAAGAAAATCTTTGGAGGAACATAATATGAGTGATTTAGCGGCGACAAATTGTGGTTGTGAGTGTACATCAGGAGGCGGAAGCGGATGCAATATCATCTTTTTGATTCTTCTTCTCTGCTGCTGTGGAAGCGGATTTAACTGTGGTTATATGGGAAATAATAACTGCAGCTGCTCCTGCGGCTCCTCTTCTGGCTGTGATATCATCTGGATCATCATTCTTCTGTGCTTCTGCGGCAATGGCGGCGGATTCTGCTGCTAAAGCCATCTTCAGGCTCCCGGGCCGCCAGCTCTTTGGCGGCCCCTTTTCTTTTTTGTTACGTTTCTTCTGACTTTTGTCTTTTGTTTTCCCTGCTGTTTATAAACTCCTGCTCCCTTCCCTGACTTACAGGCATTCCCCAAATTTCCACTCTTCCGTATCTTCGTCTCATGCACTCTTCGTCCACTTCGTATACAGCGTTTCCATCTATGATTAAATGAGCAGACATATGAAAAGCTCCTCCTATTTTTCATTCCACTATTATCATATGCGGCATATTTTCCAGGTTCCTCTCATACATTGTCATCAAAGAAAATGTATAAGGCGAAACGATTATGAATGACGAGCCAGCTATGAAACTTACGGATTTTGATTATCTCATCGGCGACCATCATCTGCAGATGTTAAAAGCCGCCCTTCCATATGTGAATGTACCTCAACAGAAATTTTTGTCTATTTTAGTAAAATGTCAGGAGTTACGCCACACCCTTTCTTTGTTTCAAGATGACGGAGCCGCCACACTGGGAATCTGTTCCCTGGACGAATCTTCCCCCCGCTCCCCTCTTGATATGCTCACAGCCATAAAGCCGTACGGGAACACGAAAGAGCAGGATCTTATTGATATGATCTGCGGCTTTCTTCAGGGTTACCGTATGGGAAATCAAGTTCAGGAGGTAAGGATTCCTGCTCAGGAAAGTATTCCCATCCAGCCTCCCAAACCGCCCTTTGACCAGCTAAAAACGTTTTTATCTCCAGAGCAGCAGTCCCGTCTGGAGGAAATCGCCATGCTAATGCAGGCAGTTTCGCAATTTACATAACCCAAAGGAGGATTTCGTAACATGAATGAGGATTGGAAAAAAGACCCGCGGATTCAATCTATGAAGCCAGAAAAAATCGCTTTTTTATCAGAGCTTACCTCTCAAATCCAGAACACACCGAAAAATCAGCTCTTAAACCGTTTTATGACTCTGAATGCAGAAGCAAACCAAAGAGGAATCAGTTTTTCCGATGAAGAAACACAACTGATGACTGACATTTTAATCAACTACTTAAATCCTGCGGATCGGGGAAAGCTTGCGCTTCTTCGCACACTCTCTCAAAAACTGGCCTCCAGGCACGGCTGAATTTCAGCCGCCTGAAAGGCCAGTTTTGCATCAAATATTTTTTTCCGTTGTGGGAAACACAATGACCATTCCCACCACGGCAATGACCGTGGCAAAAATCAGCATCATCTCAATTCCCCAGACGTCAATGATAACGCCCCCTACGGTAGAACCAATGACCGCCCCCATGGTAGTCGTCATGGTCATATACGCCTGACCGGTCACCTTGTCACGGTCTTCCATCAGACAGTTGACATAGTAAACAGAGGCAACGGCAAACAACGCGTATCCCAGCATTTGAAGGGCATGAACCACGTAGATTCCCACAATACTGGAAAATACCAGAATTCCAAGAACTTTCAGCATGAAGAAGACGCTGGAAAGTTTCATCCAAACTCCGCTTTTTAACCTTCCCACCAACTCTACAAACAGAAACATGGTAGGCACTTCGCTGAGGGCGGAGATTGCCAGAGCGATCCCCATAGAAGAACTGTCTCCGCCTTTACTTTCCATAATTTGAAACAGAAAGTTATTGATCAGTCCATAACTGGTAAATACCAAAGTCCACCCCACTAACAAAAAGAAGAATTTGGGATATCTTCCAAAAAACGCTTTTCCCGGGGCTGCCACTTCCTGCATGGCCTCTGGCTCATGAGAAAGGTCTTGTTCTCTTGGAAACAGCTGGATTCCTACTACAAATAAAATACACGTAATCAGCATTTCGTAAGTCAGCACATGTGAGCTGAAAACTGCTGTTGCAAATCCGGTTATGCTGGTAAGAACCGCATAGGCAATGGAGCCCATCCCCCTCGCCAGACCAAAATTAAGCTTATTTCCCCTGTTTATGCTTTCCATTCCCATTGCAGACACCAGAGGAAGAGCCACCTGGAGAAGGGTCCGCAGCACGCTGTATACAATCACCACAACAATCTTATTGCCAAATAGAATCAATACAGCAGATAAAAGCGCCATCAAAATTCCAAACCACCAGGACACGCTCCTTAAGGTAATCCTTTCGCTCCGGTCCACAATCCCGCCTACCCAAGGCTGCATCACAGTGGAGACGGCTCCCACCAGCCCGATAAGAAGTCCGATCTCTGTGTTGGTAAACCCTTCTCCCAACAAATATACGCCGGCATAGGAAGAAATGATACAGCTCCCCATCCAATAGGCCGCCTGGACTACCGCATATTTGGCGGTAATCTCATTGCAGATTCGTTTCATACAGTTTCTTCTTTTCCTCTTACTTTTGTACAAGATTTACAATTTTTTTAGGAACGTAGATTTCCTTCACAATCGTCCCAGTCACTTTATCCATGACTGCAGCCTTGCCGGCTAAGAGAGCCTCCTCTTTAGTAGCGTCTGCCGAGATTTTCACCACCGCTCTGGTCTTTCCGTTGATCTGGACTGCAATCTCGATCTCATCCTCTTTCATGGCCTCTTTGTCACACTCCGGCCACTGGGCATGGAACACGCTGCCAGTTTCGCCTAATTGCTGCCATAATTCCTCGCCGATATGAGGTGCAAAAGGAGCCAGAAGAACCACAAAGGTTTTTAATGTCTCCTTATCGACGCCGCCTTCCTTTTTCGCCAGATCGATGAATTTGTTGTTGTACTCCATAAAGCCGGAAATCACCGTGTTCAAACTAAACTGGTTGAAACGCTGCTCAATATCAAAAATCAGCTTATGGCGCAGGCGCAGCATCTCTTTAGAAGGCTTTATGTCTTTATCCTTACTGTCCATAACCAGATTCCAGAAACGGTTTAAGAAACGGCTGACCCCTTCGATCCCTCTGTCGTCCCACTCTGCATCCAACTCCGGCGGACCTACGAACAGCTCATACATTCTTAAGGAATCACATCCGTAATCTCTGACCAAATCGTCAGGAGACACCACATTTCCTTTCGATTTACTCATCTTAATGCCATTCTTTCCTGTGATCATGCCCTGATTAAACAGCTTTGTAAAGGGCTCGTCAAAATCAATGGCTCCGATGTCGCACAAAAACTTGGTGTAGAACCTGGAATACAGAAGGTGAAGCACCGCATGTTCCACGCCTCCGATATACATGTCTACTGGCAGATACTTGTCCGCCTTTTCCTTGGACACCAGTTCCTTGTCATTGTGAGAATCCACATAGCGCAGGAAATACCAGGAAGAGCCTGCCCACTGAGGCATGGTGTTGGTCTCTCGCTTTGCAGGCCCGCCGCACTCTGGACAGGTACAGTTGACCCAGTTCTCAATCGCAGCCAGAGGAGATTCTCCTGTTCCTGTAGGCTGATAGCTCTCCACCTCCGGTAAAGTCAGAGGAAGCTCTTCTTCAGGCACCGCTACATTGCCGCACTTGGGACAATGGATAATCGGGATGGGTTCCCCCCAATATCTCTGTCTGGAAAATACCCAGTCCCTCAGCTTATAGTTAACCGTCTTTTTGCCCAATCCTCTGGCCTCGATCATGGCTGGAGCTTCCTTCTTTAATTCTGCGGATTCTCTGCCGTTCCACTCTCCAGAATTGATCATGGTTCCATTTGCCTCTGTGTAGGCTTCGGTCATATTTTCGATTTCTTTCCCGTCCTTGGCAATCACCTGGATAATGGGAATGTCAAATTTTTTGGCAAATTCAAAGTCTCTGTCGTCATGGGCAGGCACGCACATGATGGCTCCTGTGCCATAATCCACCAGAACATAGTCTGACAGCCAGATGGGAATCTTCGCCCCGTTTAACGGATTGACGGCGTAGCTTCCTGTGAATACGCCAGTCTTTTCCTTGTCCTGCATTCTGTCTACATTAGAACGCATGGAGGCGTCGAAAATATATTGCTCTACCGCTTCTCTCGTCTCGTCTGTGGCCAATTCCCTCGCCAATTTATGCTCTGGAGCCAGAACCATAAAGGTAGCGCCGTAAAGAGTGTCTGGTCTGGTGGTGTAAACGGTGATTTTCTCCTCTTTCCCGTCTACCTTAAAATCCACCTCTGCGCCGTAGGATTTGCCAATCCACTCGGTCTGCATCTTTTTCACCTTTTCCGGCCAGTCCAGTTTGTCTAAATCATTCAAAAGACGCTCTGCATAGGCTGTGATTTTTAACATCCACTGGCGGAGATTTTTCTTTGTCACCGTGGCCCCGCAGCGCTCGCAGCAGCCGTTTACCACTTCCTCATTGGCCAGTCCTGTTTTACAGGAGGGGCACCAGTTGATTGGAAATTCCTTTTCATATGCCAGGCCTTTTTTAAACATCTGTACAAAAATCCACTGGGTCCATTTATAAAACGCCGGATCTGTGGTGTTGACTTCCATGTCCCAGTCATAGATGGAAGCAATCTGATTGATTTGCCGTTTAATATTCTTTACATTCTCTGCTGTGGAGATTGCCGGATGAATCCCCATTTTAATCGCATAGTTTTCTGCTGGAAGGCCAAAGGCGTCCCACCCCATGGGATGAATCACATAATGCCCCTTTAAAATCTGATAACGGCTCCATACGTCGGAGATTACATAACCTCTCCAGTGTCCTACATGAAGACCGCTTCCTGACGGATAAGGAAACATATCCAGACAATAGTATTTCGGTTTTTTGCCGTCGTTGACGTTGATTGGGTTCTTTTCCCAATTCTCTCTCCACTTTTTCTCAATGGCGCTGTGGTTGTATGCTGCCATGATGTTCCTCCTTTTTTGAGCTTTCAGCCTGTTAACTGCCGAAAAATAAAATACGCCTCTATCGTAAAGATAGAGACGCTAAATCCTGCGTGGTACCACTCTAATTCATGCCTTAACATGCACTCTGCGAGATCATTTCTGATTCCCTTCCTGATAACGGACAAAAGCCGGCGAAACTTAATGAGGAAATGAGGCCGCTTTTTAAGATTAAGACGCCGCCCTTCCCGTTAGGTCTGCTACTCCAAGGCCAGTTCACAAAAATTTGGCATCCGGCTTCCACCTGCCGCCGGCTCTCTGTATGCTTCCTTATCTGCTACTATTCCTCTTCTTCGTATTTGGACTGTTTATAAATTTAGCATACTTGGAGTGTACTGTCAACACCTAAGTAGTCTTGATATTTATGCACACTTGTGCTATATTAATGCAATGGATAACTGATAATTGGGAGGAACAAGTATGGTTAAAGTATGGAATGTTACGATTCCGGATTTTACGGGCGACGAACCTCGCCGTGCTTACCTTTATCTGCCGGAATCTTATGAACAGGAACCAAAAAGGCGTTATCCGGTCTTATACATGTTCGACGGGCATAATGTATTTTTTGACGACCATGCCACCTATGGAAAAAGCTGGGGCATGAAAGAATATATGGATTTTACTCAGACTCCGCTTATCATTGCGGCTGTGGAATGCAACCACAGTCCAGACAATGGACGTCTAATAGAGTACTCTCCCTATGCTTTTAAAGATTCTCACTTTGGAAAGGTCAACGGACGTGCAAGAATCACGATGAAATGGATGATCACGGTGTTTAAGCGTTATATTGACCGTCACTACCGCGCTCTGCCGGATCGGGAGCACACCTTTATCGCAGGCAGCTCCATGGGAGGTCTCATGAGTCTGTTTGCTCTGATTCAGTACAATCAGTATTTTTCCAGGGCCGCGGCTCTTTCCCCGTCCTTGTGGACGGCTCCTGACAAACTGGAACGGCTGATCGCCCAGGCGCCTATAGACCGTGACACAGTCCTTTATATGGACTATGGCCAGTTGGAATTTTCCAACCACGAAAAAATGGAACGGCATTTCCTTAAAATCACCTCCGCTCTTTTAAAGCGTCAGGTTATGTTAAATTGTCGGATTATTCCCGACGGGACTCACTGTGAGGCAAGCTGGGAAAAACAAATTCCGTTTTTTATCAATACCCTTATGTATGAAAAATAAGTCAAAGGAGATGTGTCAATATGGAAGTACAATATTTTAAACAATACAGCCACGCCTTAAACAGAGACATGGAATGCAAGGTTTACGGCCATGCCGGCCGGCCTGTTCTGTTTATTCCCTGTCAGGACGGACGTTTTTTTGATTTTGAAAATTTTCACATGACCGATGTTTGGAGTCCCTGGATCGACTCTGGACAGGTGATGGTATTTTCCATTGACACCATGGATGCAGAGACCTGGTCCAATAAAACCGGAGACCCTTACTGGAGAATCCGCCGCCATGAACAGTGGAACCACTATATTGTAGATGAGATGGCTCCCTTCATTCGTCAGATGGCAAACGACCGCAATGGCTGGGAGGGAAATCCGGGCATCCTTGTGTTTGGATGCAGCCTGGGAGCCACCCATGCAGTCAATCTATATTTTCAGCATCCAGATATGTTTGACGGACTCTTAGCCTTAAGCGGAATCTACACAGCCGCCTACGGTTTTGACGGATATATGGATGAACTGGTCTACTTAAATTCTCCGGTCCACTATCTGTCTGGCATGGCCGCAGACCATCCATATATGGATTTATATAAGCGAAACAACGCCATTATCTGTGTGGGATTAGGGCCGTGGGAAATGCCGGATTCCACCAGACATCTCCACAGCATTTTCCAAAACAAAAGAATTCCGGTATGGGTGGATTACTGGGGTTATGACTGTGCCCATGACTGGCCATGGTGGTACAAACAGGTCGCTTATTTTGTACCACATCTTTTGGAAAAGTAAGAAGTACAAAAGTGTTCCTATATGCAAAAGCGGATTTTAAGGAGGGTAACGTATGAAAAATGTTATTTTTATTTCCCCCAATTTTCCAACAAACTACTGGCAGTTTTGTCGGGAACTGAAAAATAACGGAATGAACGTTCTGGGAATCGGCGATCAGCCTTATCATGAACTGACCCAGGAGCTGAAAAACAGTTTAGACGAGTACTATAAAGTGGATTCTCTGGAAAATGAAGACCAGGTCTATCGTGCTGTGGCTTTCTTCATTTTTAAGCACGGCCGCATTGACTGGCTGGAGTCCAACAATGAGTACTGGCTGGAGCGGGATGCGAAGCTGCGCACAGATTTTAATATTACCACTGGCTTTCACACAGAGGATATTCCCAGAGTGAAATATAAATCAAAGATGAAGGAATTTTACACAAAGGCCAAAATTCCTGTGGCTCGTTACCAGTTAGTAGACACTCTTGAAAACTGTCTGGCATTTGTGGAACAGGTGGGCTATCCCGTGGTGGCCAAACCAGATAACGGCGTAGGCGCTTCCCACACCTATAAGCTTTCTAATGAGCAGGAATTAAAAAAATTCTTTGAGGAAAAACACGATTACATCCCTTATATTATGGAGGAATTTATTGACGCGGAGGTTAACTCTTATGATGCAATTATCGACTCCAAGGGAGAGCCCATGTTTGAGACCGGAAATGTGACTCCCAACTCCATCATGGACATTGTCAACAATGCAGACAACTCGATTTACTATATTGTAAAAGAACTTCCCGACGACACCAGGGCAGCAGGAAGAGCTACTGTGAAGAGCTTCGGAGTAAAAAGCCGGTTTGTTCATTTTGAATTTTTCCGCCTTTTAAGCGATCATGAGGGGCTTGGCAAAAAGGGAGAGGTTATCGCCCTGGAGGTAAATATGCGCCCCTGCGGCGGTTTTACTCCTGACATGATTAATTTCGCTCACAGCACCAATGTATATAAAATCTGGGCAGACATGGTGGCTTTTGACCGCTCTACCATGCCTGTGGGTCAGCACGCGTTCTGCGCCTTTGCCGGACTTCGGGATGGGAAAAACTTTGTCATGAGCCATGAAGATATTTTGGAAAAATACGGCCGGAATTTAAAGATGGTGGAAAGAATCCCAGATGTGCTGTCTGATGCCATGGGAAACCAGATGTATGTGGCAACCTTTCAAACGAAACGAGAGTTAGACAGCTTCTATAAACATGTATTGAAATGCCGCCCAGCTAAGGGAACGGTTAGGAAATAGGAAAAAGTCAGCTCTGGCTATTTGCTACATAGCTGGAGCTGTTTTTTGAATCTTTCATTCAAAATCTTTCTGCTATAAAGCATATTTCCAAACATCTTCACATAGCAAATTATCCAATGATTTGATATGCTCTTTCAACAAAGTATCTGTTTTCATTACAGGACGCAAATCACAATAATAGACGCCATCTAAAGGATTCAATCCAATCGTATATGCCTTGAAATGTCCTGTCAAAAATGTCTGTCCCACCTTATAATTTGGTTCTTTTCCTGCTCTTTGGACATCATGTAAAAAGATTGCAAAATGTGGCGTGTCTGTATTCGTCAATCTATTATACATCAGCTTATCAAGAAAAATCTTATCAATCCGGTCTTTACTGGATGTTTTAACAGAACCTATAGCAACAATTTCTCCATTTACTTTTATTTCAATATCGTTTTGATACTTCATTTGTTCATTAGACTGTGGTATTGGCACATTCAATGTTTCGGAATCAATCAAAAATCCCATTTGACGCATAATCATCTGCATAAGTCTTTCAAACAAATCTCCATTCACTTTTCGAGAAGTATTTGTTTTTGATGCTGGAAGTGCGTCCAAAGCACACCCTATCGCCTGTTGTGTTGTATAAATAAATCTGTTGACATTTTCCCGTTGAACTACATCATCTTTTATATCTCTGATATTCTCCAAAGTATACTCGAAGCTAGAAGCCAAACTCTCATAATCTGCCAATTTGAAGAATAAATCCCCGTTAACTGGACGTGTTATATTATATTCACCATCTCTTCTGTACTGAAAGAATCTATAATTTGTTTCATTTTGAGCAATGATCTCTGCCTGCAATTCTGTTTCGATAAACTCCAAATAGTATTTAGCAAATTCTATATAATTTTCTATTTTAGAAAATCTGCTCTTTTCCGATACCCACGACATGATTTCCCATAATGTTTTCATCTGATAGTCTCCCTCCTTGATACAATCGCTTTGTCAAATTGAATCCACTCGGCTATTGATTTCTTCTGCACATTTTTTAATCTGTTTACTCCCCATCTCAAATATTCTTCTTCATTATCTATCCCTATCCACTCTCTTCCCAGCTGCTTTGCACACACTACTGTTGTTCCACTTCCTACAAATGGGTCTAAAATAATATCTCCTTCATTTGATGACGCTAAAATAATTTTTCGCAGCAATTCTTCTGGTTTTTGAGTTGGATGAGGTGTTTTTTCTCCCATTCCATTGCAGGTTGTTGGAATTTCTATTACATCTTTGGGCTTTGCTCCCAGAGGATGAGGCAGCCACTCTCCTCGTTTTTTCCCATTCCCATATTGACTTGTTTCAGCCTGTGGATGAGACGGATATTTTAATGTATGAGAATTATAAGGAATCCTTATAGAATCCACATTCATAATATGGTCTTTTGATTTTCTCAAACATAAAATGCTTTCGTGACTTCTTCCCCAGTCGTTTCCTAAGTTTGCCTTATTCTTATAATGCCATACCAGCCAACGACAATTATAAAAATATTTCATTGCTGGATGATGAATATCAGCCAAAATTTCCGAAAATCCACAAACATACAAAGTACCATTATCTTTTAAAATACGGCTTGCTTCTTTAATCCATTTCCGAGAAAACTTAACATATTCTTCCTGACTTTCAAAAGTATCCCAATCTGCCTTTTTTATAGAATACGGTGGGTCTGCAAAAATCAAATCCACAGAAGCGTCTCTTATTTTTTTTAAAACTTCTAAACTATCACCTTTAAATAAACAACCGTTTTCCTCACTATAAAAAAACTCTGGTGCTGTCTTTTTTATAGCAGATTGATATTTCATAAGTGTTATCTGCTCCATATTTCTTTTCTCCACTAACTACTGCTTTCGAGATTCTCAACACATTTTATTATACTACATAAAATTTCTTATGGCTATTCTTAAATTCTGCTTGATTAAAACTTCTAAATCGTTCTCATATCCTTCTATAAAAAAACGCCCTTACCTGTAAAATTACAGTAGGGCATTTTTTCTCTCTTTATGATTTACTCATATTCCACAACATCAAGCCAGCTCTCCAGCAGCGCTCTCTCCCCCTGGATTTTCTTTCCAAGTCTGGAGGCGGCGGTGATTGGCAGCCATCTCTGAACGTACTGTTTTGCAGTATCGCTCATCTCGCAGAAGGTATCTAAATACAAGTCTGCCAGCTTCTGGTCTTTAAGTACGAACAGCAGATAGGTTGTGGCTGCATCTGCAGAGGCATTGCCCTGAGTCGCATGGGACCAGTCGAGAATATAAAACTTTCCCTTTGAGTCCACAATGATATTGCTCGGGTTAAAGTCTCCGTGAAGTACCTTGTCATGTTTTGGCATACTGGACAGACGGGTGTGAAGCTCATAGCGGGTAGTGGCGTTCAATTCCTTGGACTCAGAAATCTTGCCGTTCCATTTATCCTTTAATTTATTTAGCTTTGGCATCTTTTTGCTGTGAACTTCCAGCTGAAGAGCCACAAACTCTCTCATGTACTTCTCAATATTGTCTGGGTCCTCGTCCATAATCTGCTCTAATGTCTTTCCCTCAATGTAATCAGAGATAATACACCAGTTTCCGTCCTCTGTCACATTTACGCCCTGAACCTTTGGAATGGGCAGACCTGTTTCTTCTACTCTGGCCTGATTTAATGCCTCATTCAGAATATCCGCTTTAGGGAAATTCTTATCAAATACCTTTACAGCCGTATCGCCCACCTGGTAGATGATTTTATGGGTACGTGTAGATAAAATCTTATCTGTCTTCATATTGTTCTCCCTTCCTGAAAGATCTTGATTTCTGTTCAAACGCAGTGCTTTCTCGCTGGCAGCGCCCGCTTCACTTCTGTCCTATTTCATCCCTGCAGCAGTGCTCCAC
>CAJTUV010000021.1:0-35824 GCA_910579515.1 uncultured Hungatella sp. | reverse complement strand
GCTCCTTCGATTACGCTTTGCTTCATCTCAGTGGAGGGCTTACGCCCTATGAAATAAGCCTGATTTGAATCTGCTTTTGTGCATGCACAACGCTGCTTCACTTCTGTCCTATTTCATCCCTGCAGCAGTGCTCCACTTCGATTACGCTTTGCTTCATCTCAGTGGAGGGCTTACGCCCTATGAAATAAGCCCGATTAGAATCTGCTTTTGTGCAAGCACAACGCTGCTTCACTTCTGTCCTATTTCATCCCTACAGCAGTGCTCCACTTCGATTACGCTTTGCTTCATCTCAGTGGAGGGCTTGCGCCCTATGAAATAAGCCCGATTAGAATCTGCTTTTGTGCAAGCACAACGCAGCTTCTTATCTGTCTTATTTCGCACTGCTGAATGCGTCGCCATAGTACGCCTTCAGATACATCTCTTTAATTTCGCTCATCAGCGGATATCTTGGGTTGGCTCCTGTACACTGGTCGTCAAAGGCCTGCTCTACCATTTCATCCAAAGTGTCTAAGAAATATTTCTCATCCACGCCGTACTCTGCAATGGTCTTCTTCACCCCTACGGCTGCCTTTAACTCCTCAATCTTCTCAATTAATTTCTTCACAGCCTCATCGTCGTCTTTTGCCTCTATGCCTACAAACCGAGCGCATTCTGCATATCTTGCACGGGTATGGGGATACTGATACTGTGAGAAGGTTCCCATCTTTGTCGGACACTCTGCTGCGTTAAATTCTACTACCAAAGAGATTAACAACGCGTTGGCAATGCCGTGTGGGAGATGATGGAAAGCTCCCAGCTTGTGAGCCATAGAGTGGCATACTCCCAGGAAAGCATTGGCGAATGCCATACCTGCCAGACAGGAGGCGTCGGCCATCTTCTGACGAGCGTCTACATTGCTGCCTTCATTATAACAGATTGGAAGGTATTCGAAAACATTTTTCATAGCTTTTAATGCAAGACCATCTGTATAATCTGTGGCCATAACAGAAGCATATGCCTCTAATGCATGGGTCAGAACATCAACACCAGAAGCGCTGGTCAAACCTTTTGGCTGGCTCATCATATTGTCAGTATCCACAATCGCCATATTTGGCAGGAGCTGATAATCGGCAAGCGGATATTTTACGCCGGTTTCCTGATCTGTGATAACTGCAAATGGCGTTACCTCAGAACCAGTACCGGAAGAGGTTGGGATTGCCACAAAATAAGCCTTTTCTCCCATCTTGGGGAAAGTGTAAACTCTCTTGCGGATATCAATAAAGCGCATAGCCATATCCTGGAAATCTACCTCAGGATGCTCGTACATTACCCACATAATCTTTCCTGCGTCCATAGCAGAACCGCCGCCTAATGCGATAATCACGTCTGGCTGGAAAGCAGTCATAGCCTTTGCGCCCTCCTGGGCATTCGCTAACGTTGGGTCAGGCTGAACGTTTGAGAAGCACTGATACACAATTCCCATCTCGTCTAATTTATCCGTAATCGGTTTTGTATAACCGTTCATGTACAGGAAGGAGTCTGTTACAATAAAGGCTCTCTTCTTGCCCAAAACATGTTTTAACTCTTCTAATGCAACCGGCATACATCCCTTCTTAAAGTATACCTTCTCAGGTGCGCGGAACCAAAGCATATTCTCTCTCCTCTCGGCTACGGTCTTAATATTCAGCAGATGCTTTACCCCTACGTTTTCGGATACTGAGTTGCCGCCCCAGCTTCCGCAGCCCAGAGTCAGAGATGGAGAAAGCTTAAAGTTGTACAGATCACCGATTCCGCCGTGGGAGGAAGGCGTGTTCACCACAATACGGCACGTCTTCATGGCAGCCGCGTGTTTCTCCATCTTCTCCTCTTCTCTTACGTCAATGTACAGAGAAGCCGTATGTCCATAGCCGCCGTCTGCCACCAGTCTCTCTGCCTTTTTAACAGCCTCGTCAAAGGTTTTTGCCTTGTACATTGCCAATACAGGAGAAAGTTTCTCATGAGCAAACTCTTCAGAAATATCCACAGATTCCACCTCGCCGATCAGAATCTTTGCGTTCTGCGGAACCTCAATTCCTGCCAGCTGCCCGATCTTATATGCGCTCTGTCCAACAATCTTTGCATTCAGAGCACCATTTATCAAAATTGTCTTGCGGACCTTATTTAGCTCCTCGCCCTTTAAGAAGTAGCAGCCTCTGTCCTCAAACTCCTTTTTCACCTGGTCATATACCGGCTCCATAACGGTCACAGACTGCTCAGAAGCACAGATCATACCATTGTCAAAGGTTTTGGAATGAATAATCGAGCTGACGGCCATCTTGATATCCGCTGTGTCGTCAATAATTACCGGTGTATTGCCCGCGCCTACGCCAAGAGCCGGTTTGCCAGAAGAATATGCCGCCAATACCATGCCGGGACCGCCGGTAGCTAAAATGGTGTCGGAGTTTTTCATAACCTCTTGGGTCAGTTCCAGAGAAGGCACGTCGATCCATCCAATGATTCCCTCAGGCGCTCCCGCCTTCACAGCCGCTTCCAGAACCAGCTTTGCCGCGGCAATGGTACAGTTCTTTGCCCTTGGATGAGGGGAGATGATGATTGCATTTCTGGTTTTTAAAGCAATCAAAGTCTTAAAAATAGCGGTGGAGGTTGGATTGGTAGTAGGAATTACAGCCGCAATCAAACCGATAGGCTCTGCAATTTTCTTGATTCCATAAGCCTTATCCTCCTCTACCACACCACAGGTCTTGGTATCCTTATAAGCATTATAAATATACTCTGCCGCATAGTTATTCTTAATTACTTTATCCTCTACCACTCCCATGCCTGTCTCTGCAACAGCCATTTTGGCCAGAGGAATCCTCTGCTGGTTAGCAGCCTTTGCCGCTTCATAAAAAATTTTGTCTACCTGTTCCTGGGTAAAAGAAGCGAACTCTCTCTGTGCTTTGCGCATTGCCTTCATCTTGGCAGTCAATGCTTCCACACTGTCAATAATTTCTGGTACGGTGTTTGTTTCCTGCTTTGCCATACGAAACCTCCATCAATGAAATTTTGTTGCTTGGTTTATTGTACCTTATGGTTTTATCTTACCGCTTCGTTAAAAAAATATCAATACATATTTTTCACAAATATGAAAGCAGATTTATAAGGTTTTTTGAATGATTTTTAAGCAGAAAACTTTGAAACTTGACATCCATTCCTCTATCCTTTATATTCAAAGTAACTGGAAATTTCTGGAATCTGGTTTACGAAGGGAGCGTAAGAACTTGTTCTTATATGAGATACAAATAGAAGAAATTTTGACAAGCTATATGACAAGCAGCAACTCTTTTAATACATTTGCTACCATTATGGGAGTTGTTTTTGCCGTTCAGCCCATCTTAGAACATATCAGAGAGAAAGAATGGAGAAAACTCTTCCTGGAAGCATGTCTGATAACCGGATTTATTTTTGTCTTCTCAAAAACAGAGTTCTTCTTCCCAGCTACCCTAATCGCCTCGATTGCCGGTTTGTCCTTTCTATTCTGCAAGCGGGTAAAAACAGGAAAACAAATCCGGCATCATCTGTCTGAAAAAACAGATGAGGTTGAAATATCCATGATAAAGGATTCTACCAAAGACGAGTACACTCCCAAACTATGGGATTTCTCCCAACCCTCTTTTAAAAAAGCGGAGCTCTGCCTTTCTGAAAAACGTCCTAAAGAAGCCATTTACCATTTAAACCAATGCAGCGGAAAAATAAAAAGCCAGGTGCGTTTTGTAACCCATTATGCAGACGCCCTGATCATGCTGGACAATTACAGAGGCGCATTGGCAAAGCTGAATTCCCTCTCTGACAAACAGCTCAATAAGAAAAAAAGATATAAAAATGTGATGGTAAGAAAAGCCGTCTGCAATCACTGCCTGAATCAATATGTAGAAGAGCTGAACTGCTATGATAAGATTCTGGAAACCAATTACAAACCTGAAAAATATCTCTATTACCGGGGAAAAGTTAAAACAAGAATATTGGAAATCTATTCTTATTTGAAATCCGCCGAAAACGCAATAACACAGATATATGGTTCTCTGCAGCTTTTTATTGAGTCCATCTGTTCAGATTTTGATAAGGCATTAAGTCTCAGCGACAAATATAAAGGAGAAATCCTCTCCTATAAAGGGGTCTGCCATTTCTATTTGGAAGAGTACCAAACCGCTTTAGACTATTTCTATGAATCCAGAAGTCTCACGGAATCTCTGGCTAATAATTATGTGTACTTTGGAATTTACTATTATCAGACTCAGACAGAAAATTTAAAATTGGCAAGAACTTATTTAGAGAAGGGAATTTTCTACGAGGAAAGCAATGATATTCCCTACTACTATCTGGCACAAACAGATTATCAGGAAAAACAGTATGACAGCGCTATCCTGAGCGCAAGTAAATCTCTGTCTCTATTTCCATACAGAGACGAATGCTATTTTATTCAGGGAAAATGTTATGGGGAAAAACGAATGTACGAAGAGGCTATCTTGTGTTACACAAAAGCTATTGAATTAAAGAGGAAGGAACCTTATTTTAAATACAGAGCCCTTTGCTATTTTAACAAAACCAGGCCGGAATACGAAAAAGCTTACCAAGACAGCTGCCAGGTGCTCCGTTTAAAAGACAGCGAATATAACCGTTTTAACGTGTTATTCTACAAGACAAAATGCGACTGGCTTCATGGAGATAAAAAAGAACTGCAAGAACTGGAAGAGAGCCTTCGCCCATTCGCCCAAGCATCCAAATATTATTGTGAAATTGGTCTTATCTATTCTAATTACGGCTATTTAGAAGAAGCTGAAACTTACTACCGCAAAGCTCTGGCGTATAAGGAAAACGACATTACCACCTCCTACAATCTGGCACTCTTATTAAAAAAGCTAGGAAAATACGAGGACGCTGTCGAGCTGTTAAAAAGGGCTATTTCTTCTGATCCAATGGCTCTGAAATATTATACAGTCTTAAAAGAATGCTATCAGGCTTTGGGCGATCTTGTCAATGAAAGCGCTATAGAAATCAACATTCACGACTTAAAATACCACTACATGCTGGTAAATAAGAAAAACGGCGATGCGGTTTTTCAATTAGGAAAATATGCTGCTGCACAAACGTACTATCAGACAGCCCTGGATTATATTTCAGAAAACCATGCTGTGTTAAACAATCTTGCCTGCACTTTCTATCATCAGGAAGAATACGAAAAAGCCATAACCTATTTCACAGAGGCAGTCAAAAAGAAAAACGACTATTACCTTGCCTACCATAACCTTGGAAACTGCTATCTGCGCACAGATCTGAAAGGGGGAAACAAGGATTCTGCCGTACAAAGCTTCCAAAAAGCCTTAGCTCTTTGTCCTTCCTTTGAACCTTCCAAACAACTCTTAAAGTTTATGGACCCAGAAGAGATTAAAGTGATACTTGATACAGAATAGACAAGACGCCCCCTTGCCGACTATCCCTTGGCTGCTTGTTCCGTTATCCAGAACAGGCAGCCTTCTGTGACTTTCCTCCCTGCAAAATCCCTATAATCTGCCCAGACAAAAGCACCGTAAGTAGAGAATACGCCAGTCTTCTGATGGGAATATAGCTGACAGATAAAGCCAGCACCGCCAAATCACTGACCAGATAAATCCACTTGATATCCTTATGGCATAAGTGGGAAAGGCTCATGGCAAGGGCATCGTCTCCCCCCGGCGCTCCGCCCGCCCTGACGCTTAACCCTACGCCCACGCCGACAAAAAGGGCTCCCACAATAGCCGCTAAAAAAGGCTTTTCCACCAATCCAGGCCAAAGAGGAGGAAACTGTTCGAAAAGGGCATAGAACAGGGAAAATCCGCCTCCGGCAATGATCGAATAAAGCACAAAGTCTTTTCCCAGTACCCGCCATCCAAATGCATAACATGCAGCATTCATGAGAAAGCCCGAAACTGCCGGAGAAAGACGAACCCAGTGATGAAGAAGAAGGGTCAGTCCCAGAACGCCTCCCTCTGTCACTCCTGAAAAAGAGTGGACATGATACAACCCAAAAGCCAAAATTCCACTTCCAATCACCGCCAGCCCACAGCGGCGTAAGTCCAGTCTCTTAAACAATCTTTATCTCTCCTTTTTCTAACGATTTTTCTTGTGCATAAATATACATATTGTTGTGCTCTCTTCCAATACAAGAATCCACCCACGCCCATACTCTGGCGGCCATTTCCTCTGGAGACAAATCATCTACAGTCAGATAATCCACATTGTCCTTTTCAGAAAACCAGGCTTCTTTTAACGGCATGAGCGCTTCCAAATGATGTTCAAAAAAAGTCCTGGATCTGGTTGTATCTCCTTCCTTCCGCCTTCTCAGGGTCTCAGGAGATGCCTTAAGAAACAGGATTCTTTCTGGCATACAGTTTCTCACCCGTTCCAGGTCTTCTTTTAACGCATTCTCAATCTCCCAATCCTGCCCTATGGATTTCGGGTAATTTAAGGTGTAAAATTCAATTTCTTCTGCTCCGAAGTCCATGATCGTGCAGGGAAACTCCAAGGCTTTCTGATATCGCACCACCTCGTTATTCAGCCACAGTTTCTGGATTTCCAGATAATCTTCGTATTTCGTTTTATCCAGTTTCCGTTCCCTCACCTCGTTAATAATATGTGCCGTCGATTCATAGCTGCTATGTACATAGGGCGCGTGTTCTCTTAAATAATTTATCACAGTTGTTTTTCCCACGGCCATGCAGCCCTGCAAAGATAAAATCATTGTTATCCCTCCTGAGTGTTTATATGAAATATGGCAATATTCCTAGTATACAAGCTTTTCAGATAGAGTACAAGCTCCAATTTCCCATTGAAAACCCAGACAAGATACGATATAATTTCCGCGAAAGAACCGCTTTTTGATTCGTTCAACCATAAATATAGAAATCAGATAGGAGCGCATATGGAAGTCACTTTACAAGACCTGACAAAAACTTACCCGAGCCGCAGTAAAAAAAGCCGTGAACTAGTGGTTGCTGTCAAGGACTTCAATTTTAAAATACCTGACGGAACGCTGATCGGGCTTCTCGGGCCCTCAGGCTGCGGCAAAAGTACCACCTTAAACCTGATAAGCGGCCTGCAAAAACCTACAAAAGGCAAAATCTTCTTTGGAGAAGAAGACGTTACGAACCTTTTGCCAGAGCATAGAGGCATTGGGCTGGTGTTTCAAAACTATGCCCTTTATCCTCACCTGACTGTAAAGCAAAACATCCTGTTTCCTTTGGAGAATTTAAAGGGAAAAGACAAACTTTCCAAACAGGAGATGGCAGAGAAAGCTATGGACATTGCAAAGCTTGTGCAGATTGAAGAGCTGATGGACAGAAAGCCAGGAGAATTGTCTGGCGGCCAGCAGCAAAGAGTAGCGATTGCAAGAGCCCTGGTGAAAATGCCTCGTGTTCTTTTGTTAGACGAACCTTTATCCAACTTAGACGCCCGTCTGAGGCTTCAGACCAGAGAGGAGATCCGAAGAATCCAAAAAGAGACTAAAATCACCACCATTTTCGTCACTCACGACCAAGAGGAAGCCATGAGCATCTCCGACCTGATTGTGGTGATGAACAAAGGAATTGTCCAGCAGATCGGGAATCCTCAGGCTGTCTACGACAATCCTGACAGTCTTTTTGTGGCAAAATTTTTAGGAACCCCGCCGATCAATGTCTTTGAGGGACAGATTAAAAACCAACATCTGTACATCGGAGAAGAAGCGGTTTTGCAGCTTGATCCACTGACTAAAGAACACACACCCAGAAAGGTTTTCGCGGCCGTCCGTCCTGAAGCGTTTGTCCTTAAGGAGGACGGACCTCTCAGCTGTAAGTTAAGCGGCGTTGAGGTTATGGGGCGGGACGTCAGCGTAGTTTCCACAAATTCTGCTTCCTTAACCCCAAAAATCCGCTCCATCATCAGTGCAGAAAACAAGTTGGAGACCGCCAATCCGGTAATCCGGTTTGCCCTGCGGCCCAAGAAGGTATTTCTGTTTGACAAAGAGACCGAGAAAAGAATTTATGTAAATCTCGTCTCACAGTCAGAGGGAGGCATGGCATGAAACTTTTCCTCTCCCAAAAGTTCAATACCTGGAAGGGATGGCTGTATCTTCTGCCGGCTCTTTTGTTTCTGGGGGTTTTTATGCTCTATCCTCTCGTAGACGTTTTCATCTACTCCTTTGAGGAAGGGTATAATTCTGCCTCCCAGACCTATTTTGGCATTGGTATGTACAACTACTCCTATGTTCTCCATGACCCTTACTTTTTGCAGGCCGTAAAAAACACATTCCTTTTAGTGCTTATCACCGTTCCGTTGTCCACAGGGATCGCTCTTCTCATTTCCGTAGGGCTTCATTCTATCCGTCCCTTAAGAGAGCTTCTTCAGACCATTTACTTTCTGCCTTATGTGACCAACACTTTGGCTGTGGGGCTGGTGTTCATGATTCTGTTTAAGAAAACGGCTTATTCTGACGGCTTTGTCAACCTGATCCTAAATTGGTTTGGGGCAGGCCCTGTGGACTTTATCGACGGGCCTTACTGGGCTAAAATGTTTGTCCTATGTTTTTACACCATCTGGGTGGTCATGCCCTTTAAAATTTTGATTCTAACCAGCGCTCTGGCTTCTGTGAATCAGGACTACTATCGTGCAGCCAAAGTGGATGGAACGTCAAACTTCAGGATCTTTTGGAAAATCACTCTGCCTATGATTTCGCCTATGATTTTTTATCTCATTATCACAGGATTTATCGGGGCTTTCAAGGCTTACAGCGACGTGGTGGCTCTGTTCGGCACAGATTTAAACGCAGCAGAAATGAACACGATCGTAGGGTATGTGTACGACATGCTGTATGGAGACAGCGGCGGCTATCCTTCCTACGCAGCCGCAGCAGCCATTCTCCTTTTTTCCATTGTCCTGACCGTTACATGCCTAAATCTCTTAGCCAGTCAGAGAAAAATTCATTAGAAAGGAGAGTTCAAGTATCATGAGTGAATACAAAAACATGAAAAAGACAGCCAGGATAAAAGAAGTGGCGATTAAATCTGTCACCTGCCTTCTTTTGCTCTTTTGGGCTTTCCTTGTCCTCTTCCCTTTTTATTGGATGATTCTCACTTCCGTAAAAAGCTATGGGGCCTATAACTCTGAATACATTCCTAAGTTTTACACTCTGGCACCCACTCTGCAAAATTACGTGGACGCCTTTACCACAGTATCCCTTGGGAAGTATTTAAGCAATACCCTGGTTTTCACAGTAATCACCACCATGCTTATGCTGGCGGTCGTCATTTTAGCGGCCTTTGCCTTTGCCAGGCTGGAATTTAAGGGGAAACAACTTATGTTTGTGATCTTTCTCTCCATGATGATGATTCCCAACGAACTGGTAGTCATCACCAATTTTGTCACCATTACCAATCTAAACTTGAGAAACTCCTTTGCTGGTTTGATTCTGCCCTCTGTCATGTCGGTTTTTTATATTTATCTTCTGAAGGAGAATTTTGAGCAGATACCAGACAGCCTGTATTATGCGGCCAAGGTAGACAATACTTCCGATTTTAAATACCTTTTGCGGGTGGTTCTCCCCATGTCAAAGCCTACGCTGATCACCATCATTCTCTTAAAAGTTATCGAATGCTGGAATTCCTATGTATGGCCCCGCCTGATCACGGACAAAGAAAGCTATTTTCTGGTGTCCAACGGCATCCAGGAGATTCGGGAAAACGGATTCGGCAGAGAAAATATTCCGGCTATGATGGCGGCAGTTGTGGTCATTTCCGCGCCCCTTCTTCTTTTGTTTATCATGTTTCACAAAAAAGTGATGGCCGGAGTGTCAAGAGGAGGAATCAAGGGATGAAAACGCAAAAAAAGAGACGTCACATTTTTCTAAAAACGGTTCTGGCCCTCACAATGTGTCTGTGCCTTTTGACAGCTTGTCATGGAAAAGAAAGTTTAACCCCCTTTGTGATTCCAGAAGAATTTGATCTGTCCAAGCATTATGAAATCACCTTCTGGGCCAAAAACGACACCAATAAGACTCAGACCGCCATCTATGAACAGGCCATCTCTGACTTTGAAGCTTTATATCCCAATATTACGGTCAATCTGCGCCTGTACACAGATTATGGAAAAATATATAATGACGTCATTACCAATATCTTAACCAACACCACTCCCAATGTGTGCATCACCTACCCAGACCATATTGCCACCTACTTAACAGGAGCCAATGTGGTGGTCCCCTTAGAGGATCTGTTTGCAGACAAAAACTACGGCCTCGGAGGATCCCAGGTACGTTTTGACTCCCCTGCCAAGGAAGAAATCATCCCACAGTTTTTAGAGGAATGCTCCTTTGGCGGCCACTACTACGCCCTTCCCTACATGCGTTCCACAGAAGCCTGCTACATCAATAAAACGTATGTGGAGGCACTTGGGTATACTCTGCCCCAGACTTTGACCTGGGACTTTGTGTGGGAGGTCTCTGAGGCTGCCATGGCGAAAGACAACGAAGGAAACTTTCTGGCAAACGGCCAAAAAGTTATGATTCCCTTCATTTACAAATCTACAGACAATATGATGATTCAGATGCTAAGGCAGCGTCAGGCAGGATATTCCTCTGACACAGGAGAGCTTTTTCTGTTCCACGACACCACAAAAGAGCTTCTCCTTACCATTGCTGACCACGCAGAGACCGGAGCGTTTTCCACCTTCAAGATTTCCAGCTATCCCGCCAACTTTTTGAATGCCGGACAGTGTATTTTTGCCATCGACTCCACAGCCGGAGCAACTTGGATGGGGACCAACGCTCCCTTATGTGACATCAGCCCTGATAAACTGGTAGCGTTTGAGACAGAGGTCCTGCCAATCCCTCAGTTTGACCCTGAAAACCCTCAGATGATTTCCCAGGGCCCATCTGTGTGTATCTTCAATAAGGCTGACAGCCAGGAAGTTCTGGCCTCCTGGCTTTTTACTCAATACCTTTTGACCAATGAAGTTCAGATTTCCTACTCCCAGACAGAAGGCTATGTGCCCGTAACCTCCAAAGCGCAGCAGTCCCCAGAATATCAGGATTACTTATCCAGGTGCGGTGAAGACAATCTCCTCCACTATGACGTAAAAATCAAGGCCGCAAACCTTCTTTTAGACCACACAGACCACACCTTTGTCACGCCTGTTTTCAACGGCTCCACCTCCCTTCGGGACGCCTCTGGCCAAATGATTGAAAACACAGTAAAATCTGTGAGGCGGAAAGAGACCGTTGACGATGCCTATATCGAAAACCTTTATGCCGACATGACCGCCTTGTACCGCTTAGACCAAATCGGCGGGTCAGGAAATCTTTCCGCAGCCCAGAAAGCAGACTTAGGAAAGCTGCCTGTCATGTCGGTGGTTCTGCTGTCCGGCCTGGGGACAGTATGGCTTCTCATTCTTCTCTATGTGGTTTTTCGCCGGATTGCGCTGCGGCATTCGGATGAGAAATAAAGTTATTTAAAAAAATAAGAACATTTCCACAAGCTCCAGAAGTTTTACATTCTGAATCTGTTTGTGGGAATGTTCTTTTTCTTAATATTCGTTTTCGCCATTCTGGATCATATTTACTTACTCTTGTCACCTGGCTCATTGATGCTTTCAGCAGGCCCCTTTAAATTATTCTTGTAATTTGTATCTATATCATTCAAAATATCCTGTGCCAGAATATCTTTCGATAGTTCAACATTCTTAGAACAATAATTTTTTGTAAGCTTATTCTGCATCATTTCATATGCATAGTCCTGTATCCATAATTTTAATAGCTTATGGCCGTCGGTTGTGTCTGCTACGTGAGCCAGAAACCAAGTACCACCGTTTTCATCACCTTGGTCGGTGTGGAGTGTTCTTTGCAGATAGAATAATATTTCATCTACATGATCTGTGACTGGCGTCACCTCAATGATATTTAAGGTACTATCAACAGACTTAACTTTATTGGATTTTGCGAGTGCCGTCTGGTATGCAAACGCCTCCGCTAATCGTTCATTTTCTCTTCTTGCATTGCTGGAGAGATTATAATATTTATCCAAATCTGGCATAGTTTTTGTCAGATATACCTCCAAATAGGAATCAGTAAAATCTTTCAGAAGCTGGTAGGCGCCTTCCGCAATCGTAACAGTGCGCGCATTGGGATTGTTAAGAGCGGCCGCCACTTTTTTGCTGTTCTCTTCAAAAAGTGTGGAAGCATTCTCTTTTGATAAATCGCTTTCAAAAGCGTATTTCGTATCAGGATTCATTGCCGCGTCTGCGCCTGCACCATCTTTTTTGATTATGACGCGAACAAAAGCCTCAGCCTCTCTATCACCCGTCATGTATAATTTTTCTGATTCTTGTGATCCATCAATCCTCGCATATGCCAGTATACCTGGCGTCAGCACAAGAGCGCAAACAAGTAAAACTCCCAATAATCTCTTTTTCCTCAACATCAAGATAAACCTCCTGCTGCTTATCAAACGGGCTATACACGATCATTTCCTTAAGTCTTTCTGTAATGATACCATTTCTGAATTTTGATTACAAGTATTGTTAAGAATTTCACATTTTTTCGATTTTGATTGATTTACTGGAAATATTGTGTATAATTAGGAGGTGTTTCAAAGTATCTGAAGAGGAGAATAAGTAGAATGAAAAAAATCACATCGTTACTTTTCGTATTTGCACTTGTCATTGCCTGTGCAGGCTGCTCTGGTTCTGGAAAATCCTCCGGCGACACAGACAAAAAGTCTGAAGGCGTTATGACCTATGCAGAATATGTTGCCGCTCCCCTGGATTCCCAGGTGGTGGTAGAGACTTATGTACAGGCCAAACAGTCCTGGTGGGAGGACAAAGCCACGGTTTACAGCCAAGATAAAGACGGCGCCTATTTCCTGTACAACATGGCATGTTCTGAGGAAGATTATGAAAAATTAACTCCCGGTACCAAGATTAAAGTGACCGGCTATAAGGCTGAGTGGTCTGGGGAGACAGAGATTATCGATGCCTCCTTCGAGATTCAAGATGGAAATTACGTTGCCAAGGCTGAGGATGTAACCTCTCTTTTAGGTTCTGACGATTTGATTAACCATCAAAATAAGTTTGTGGCCTTTAAGGGTATGACCGTTGAGGCCGCCGGTCAGGATGAAAATGGAAACGACGTGGCTTTTCTGTACAGCTGGGATGGCTCCGGTCAGGAGGGTGATGATCTGTATTTCAATGTTTCCCTGGATGGCAGTACCTATAACTTCACCGTAGAATCTTACCTGTGCGACAGCAGCACTGAGGTTTACAACGCAGTAAAATCTCTGAAAATCGGCGACAAGATTGACATGGAAGGCTTTTTGTACTGGTATGAGGGTGTGAATCCACATATCACTTCTGTGAAGGCTGCTAAATAAGGCGAAAGCGAAATGGAGGGCGCCCCTTTGTCATTTCATGACTTTTGGGACGCCCTCCCTATTTCAGATCATCTCTCTGCCAGAACCCATCTACTCCTGACTAAAAATCACTTCCTCCGTATATTTTCTCTTCATATCATGCCGAATCTTCCTGTCTTTAGCAGACTCAAAAATAATAGAAAAATCATAATCCGCTGGATACAGCTGACTGGCCGCCACATGAAGCTTCACCCTTTTATGATTAATCCATATTTTTTTATCTGGCATCTGAACCCTTAAAACCCCCTTCTCATTTACCTTCTCACACACAATCCCAATCTTTTTGTCTGGGAAAATCATCACACTGTCTCCAAGCTGAAACTTTTCGCAGAGGTTTTTCCCGCTGCTCTCCTTCATCTTTAAAATCCTGTCGCCTTTTCTTTTCTCTATGACTTTCTTAGCCTTGTGGAAAGTATACGCATTTACCGCCTCTTCTCCATAGGCCGCCTTCACCGCAGCCTTCAGCATCTCCTCTGGCATTCCCAGCCGGTCTGCAATATAGAAAGCGCAGCTCTCCCCAGCCTCTCCGATGACCATCTGATACGTAGGGCTTAAGGTCTCCTTGTCAAAAGTCATTTTTGCATTCACAATCCCGAAAGTCTTGTCTGCATACTCTTTCACCTCTGTGTAGTGGGTGGTTACAAGAAAAAGGGCCTTGCTTTTCTTTAGCTCATTTAGAATCGCTACGGCGATTCCCATTCCCTCTGTAGGGTCAGTTCCTGAGCCCAGCTCATCCATGATCACAAAGCTGTCCTGGTTAATCCCTTTTAAAATATCCAGCACATTTTTGATATGAGCCGAAAAAGTGGATAGGTTCTCTGCAAGATTCTGCCCGTCTCCAATATCGCACAGATACGAGCTGTTCATACAGACGTCTGCTTCCTCGCATGTCACATGGAGTCCACATTGCGCCATGAAGGCAATTAACATTACGGTCTTTATGGCCACGGTTTTTCCTCCGGTATTGGGCCCTGTGATGACAATCCCCTGAACCTGACCGCCTATCTCAAACTGCAGAGGCACGTTTTTCTCTCTGTCCATAAGCGGATGACTGGCAGCTTTTAGTCTCATTCTCCGTTCTGTGTTAATAGACGGTTCCACTGCCTTTAAGTCCATGCTAAGCTTTCCCTTAGAAAAGATAAAATCCAAAGCTTCCATCCGCTTCACATTCTCCTCCATCACAGAAGCTGAATCTGCCGCCATGGCGCTTAAGGTGTATAAAATACGATAAACCTCATTCTCCTCCTGGATTTTAAGAAGCTCAAGCTCTTCCCACTGCTTTGCCACAGCAGCAGGTTCCATAAATAAGGTGTTTCCGGTGGCGGACTTGTCAATCACACTTCCTGGTATTTTCAGCCTGCACTCTTTTTTCACAGGAAGACACACTCTCCCATTTCGAAGGGTATAGTACTGATCCGCCATGCAGTCTCTGTGGGTTCGTATCATCTGCTCTGCTTTCTGTTTCATCTGCTCTTCACAGGCTGCCATTTGTCTTCTGAGCTGAGTCAGCTCCCTGGAGGCATAATCATCTATCTGACCACCTTTTATCTGTCTGCTGATCTCCTCTCTCACTTCTTGAAGCTCCTCTAAATTCTCCTCATAATAGGCAAGAGGATTCTCATACACTTTTCCCCTTTTCAGATAATCCTTCAGACGCTTCACTGCCGCTAAAGCGGTCTCCAGCTTTTCGAGCTGGTATGGAGTAAGACACTCCCCTTTCTGGGCAGAAGACAAAATCCCCTTGACCTCCTCAACCGTCTGTAACGGCGGCGTTCCAAGCGCCTCCATCAGCTTTCTGCTGTTTGTGGTATCCCTCATCTGTTTTCTCAGTTCGCTCTCAGACAAACAACAGGCCGCACTGTCTATTTTTTCCCTGGCCTTGTCTGTCACAGCCAGGCTCTTCCACTTCTCCTTTATTTTATCAAATTCTATTTGTTTTTCCGTATTCATTTTTGGGCTCTCCTCTTCTTTCAACGCACATTCTGAACAGCCGCCCTAAAGTGTTTTTCAAACACTCTTCTACAACGCAAGGTTTTCACAAGGCAAAAATTTCCCGTGAAATAAAAAACAGCATGACCACACAGCCATGCTTTTCTGGTTTCCAGAAAGATACCACAATGTCAAGCAGTTGTAAGGCGGACCTGTCAACGACTTTAGCCATCAACAAACAGACAGGCTTTTAGCCCAATGCTAAAAACTTGTCTTTGCAATATTTATCTTGCAATATTCTCCCTTACAAACACAATTAACATGCACGATCCTCCCAAGACTTATTTTTAGTAATTATACTTACAAAGAGCTTGCTTGTCAAGCATCAGATTTTTGTGACCTTATCACAGAAACCAAACGTTTCATAGATTATACTACATACAGAAACAAACAAAGGAAAGGAAGGTAACACTCATGTCTGTACTTACTGTAAATAAAAATAATTTCGATTCTATCAAAACCAGCGACAAACCCGTACTTTTAGATTTTTATGCCGACTGGTGCGGTCCATGTCGTATGGTATCTCCCATTGTGGATTCCATCGCAGAGGAGAACCCACAATATCTGGTAGGAAAAATCAACGTTGACAAAGAGTCAGAGCTGGCTCAGGAATTTGGAGTATTAAGCATTCCAACTCTGGTTGTGATGAAGGAAGGCAAGGTCCTCCGCCAGGCAACCGGTGCAAGGCCCAAGGGCGAAATCCTTGCCATGCTGGGATGTGTTTAAGCTACAATGCTAATTTGCGAAGCCGCTTCTTGTCAAGAATTTTGATGCCCTTGCGGGAAACTTCCACTATCCCCTCATTGGCAAAATATTTCAGCATCCTGGACACTACTTCACGGGCAGATCCCATATAACGGGCAATCTGCTCGTGAGTCAGCGTAATAGTATCAGAACCAATTCTTGCCGACTCGTCTGAAAGAAAAATAGCAAGACGTCTGTCCATACTCATAAAAAGAATCTGCTGCAAAACCCACATCACGTCCGAAAAGCGGCTGACAGCCGTTTCCAGAGCAAATATTTTAACAACAGGGCTGCGCTTTGCAACCGCTGCAAAGGCAGGTCCGCTGATCACATAGCACTCGCTATCCTCCTCTGCGTCGATAAACACATCAAACGTAATCGCCTCAAGCACACAGGAGGCGGACAACATACACATGTCTCCCTTATGGAGACGGTAAAGAGTAATGTCTCTTCCCTCATCAGACAGAATAAAAAGTCTGAGGCTCCCCCCACGAACCAAAATCACGCCAGAGCATTCGCTGCCATCATGAACATTCTTCCCCTTAGGGTATGTAAATGTATAGGAATTTTGACAAATAAAGTCTCTATCCGTTTCGGATATCTCACTCCAAAAGGGTAATATTTCCCTGTAAACCTCCTCGAATCTTGTCTGTCCCATTCCTCTGCCACTCCTTTTTGTATCTAACAAAAGCATAGCATATCCGTCTGTAAAAGTAAATGCAGGATTGACGAAACCATGGATTAGCGTTATAATAAAAAACCCTCGGTATCCGACTGGCAAAATCCAGTGGAACCAGACCGACTTGGCAAGATATGAACATATAACTACCAGGAGGAAGCAAACATGATTACCATGGAACATGTATGGAAATCGTACAAGATTGCAAAAAGAAACTCTGGCTTTGGCCAGGCGTTAAAAGCTCTTTTTTCCCGAGAATATGAGGTCGTACACGCCTTAAGGGACGTCAGCTTTACCATCCACGAAGGAGAGATGGTAGGCTACATAGGTCCCAACGGGGCAGGGAAAAGTTCTACCATCAAAATTCTAAGCGGAATTCTAACCCCAGATCAGGGAACCGTTCTGGTAGACGGACGAATCCCCTATAAGAACAGGATTCAACACGTAAGCCAGATCGGCGTGGTCTTTGGACAGCGTTCTCAACTGTGGTGGGATGTTCCGGTCATAGACTCCTTTGAACTCTTAAAGGATATCTATCAAATTCCAAATACGCAATATAAACAAAGTCTTGAAGAACTGACGGATCTTTTGAATCTGGGTGAGTTATTGCGCTCTCCTGCCAGACAGTTGTCCTTAGGTCAAAGGATGCGCTGTGAAATCGGCGCCTCTCTTTTGCACCAGCCGCGGATTCTGTTTCTGGACGAACCAACCATCGGGCTGGATGCAGTCTCCAAACTGGCGGTTCGGGATTTCATTTTAAAGCAGAATCAGCTCCACAAAACCACAGTCATTCTCACCACCCACGATATGCAGGATATTGAAGCCCTGGCCAGCCGGATCATCCTCATCGGAAAGGGGCAACTCCTTATGGACGGCAGTCTGTCAGACATCAAACGGGGCGGGGGAGATATTGACAAAACGGTAGCCCAATTATACCGTTCCTACGACATTTAGGAGGGAAAACCATGAAAAAGTACTTATCATTTTTTCGTTTAAGATTTTCCATGGGACTTCAATACCGTGCCGCTGCCCTGGCGGGAATCGTGACTCAATTTTTCTGGGGATTTATGGAGATTATGGCCTTTCGGGCTTTTTATCAGACTGACCCGTCTGCCTTTCCCATGACGATGGCCGGCTTAAGTTCCTATGTCTGGCTTCAGCAGGCGTTTCTGGCTCTCTTTGCGGCGTGGATGATGGATAATGAGATTTTTGACTCGATTGTAAACGGCGACATCGCTTACGAATTATGCAGGCCGGTGAATCTTTATGGGATGTGGTTTTCCAGAAACGTGGCCAACCGAATGGCAAGGGCTGTGTTACGGTGTTTTCCGATTCTGGCTGTAGCATTATTTCTTCCTTCCCCTTACAAAATCACTATGCCAAAAAGTACCGTCCATTTTTTTCTGTTCCTTATCACTCTGCTTTTAGGCCTGGCTATGACTGTGTCTTTTTGTATGCTGGTGTACATGACGGCCTTTTTCACCATCTCCCCTCAGGGCCTTAGAATCCTGTTTACTTCTGCTGTGGAATTTTTTTCAGGGGCTATTATTCCTCTTCCATTTTTGCCTGACAAAATTCGGCAGATCATGGAACTTCTCCCTTTTGCCGCCATGCAGAATGTTCCCTTAAGAATTTTCTGCGGCGCTATGAGCACGGAAGAAATGAAGAAGGCCATAGGACTTCAGGTGTTTTGGTTTGTAACGATTACCATAGCAGGAAACTTTTTATGCCGTTTGGCTCAAAGGCGTGTTGTCGTTCAGGGAGGGTAGAGAAAATGAAACGAATTGGCTGCTCTATAAAACTTTATTGCCGCTATATTTCTATTAATCTCCGAAGTATGATGCAGTATAAAACTTCCTTCTTTTTATCCATGACAGGGCAGTTTCTTGTATCCTTCAATGTGTTTTTAGGGATTTTTTTCATGTTTCAGAGATTTTCTCAGGTGGAAGATTTTACTTACAGGCAGGTGCTGTTGTGCTATTCCCTTGTATTAATGGAATTTTCGCTGGCGGAAATGTTTGCCAGAGGCTTTGATGCCTTTTCCGGCATGGTGCGCAGAGGAGAATTTGACCGAATATTAGTCCGCCCCCAAGGAGAAATTCTCCAGGTTCTTGGAAGCAAATTTGAGCTGACCAGAATTGGAAGAATGTTCCAGGCGGTCGTCATGTTTGTCTATGGCATCGGAGAAAGCGGCGTGACATGGACTTTTTCCAAAATACTGACTGTGATTTTCATGCTGATAGGCGGCATGGCCGTCTTTAGCGGCTTATTTCTCATCTACGCGGCTTTCTGCTTTTTTACTCTGGAGGGCCTGGAATTTATGAACGTGCTTACAGACGGAGCCAGGGAATTTGGTAAGTATCCGCTTGGAGTTTACGGAGAAAAACTTTTGTTGTTTACCATCTTCGTGATTCCCTATGCGTGGATACAATATTATCCCCTTTTATATCTTCTGGACAAACGGCAGTCCGTTTTCTACATGGTTCTGCCTTTGGGAGCATTGTGGTTTCTGATACCCGCTTTCCTGTTTTGGAAATTTGGAGTGAGGCATTATCAGTCCAGCGGATCTTAACTGCCATTCTTTTTGGCTGCCTGGATTGTTAGATTTTTATCAATCTATTTGTATTTTTCCCAAACTGTGCTATACTTTCTCCAAGTTAAAAAGACGTAAGGTACAAAAAGGAGAGAATCAATATGGCTTGTCGAAATTTGACATTATTAACAGATCTTTATGAACTGACTATGATGCAAGGGTATTTTAAAGAGAAAGAGGCAAACGAAACCGTTATTTTCGATGCCTTCTACCGAAACAATCCTAACAACAATGGATATTCCATTTGTGCTGGGCTGGAGCAGGTGATTGAGTATATTAAAAATCTGCATTTTGATGAGGAGGATGTGGCATATCTCCGTTCCACTGGACTGTTCGGAGAGGATTTTCTGGAATATCTGCGGCAGTTTCATTTTTCAGGAGACATCTATGCTATTCCTGAAGGCACCGTCGTATTTCCAAGAGAGCCTTTGGTAAAGGTGATTGCGCCTATCATGGAAGCACAGCTCATTGAGACGGCTCTGTTAAATATCATCAATCATCAGAGTTTAATCGCCACAAAAACCGCCCGGGTAGTCTATGCCGCCCAGGGCGACGGAATTATGGAGTTTGGTCTTCGAAGAGCACAGGGGCCGGACGCAGGCATCTACGGAGCCAGGGCTGCCATGATTGCCGGATGTATCGGCACCTCCAATGTACTGGCCGGTCAGATGTTTGATGTGCCTGTAAAGGGGACCCATGCTCACAGCTGGATCATGAGTTTCCCTGACGAGCTGACCGCATTTCGGGCTTATGCAAAGCTTTATCCCACTGCCTGTATTCTGCTGGTAGATACTTATGACACGCTAAAGTCCGGAGTCCCCAATGCCATCAAGGTGTTTACAGAGATGCGAGAAGCGAAAATCCCCCTTACCTTCTACGGCATCCGCTTAGACAGCGGCGATCTGGCCTATCTGTCTAAAAAGGCCAAGGAAATGCTGGTGGAGGCCGGATTTTCTGACGCCGTCATCTCCGCCTCCAATGACCTGGATGAAAACTTAATCAGCAGTTTAAAGCTTCAGGGCGCGGCCATCAATTCCTGGGGGGTAGGCACCAATTTAATCACTTCCAAGGACTGCCCCTCCTTTGGCGGAGTCTATAAGCTGGCTGCCATCAAGGATAATGCCACAAATACCTTTATTCCCAAAATTAAGGTATCAGAAAATGCGGAGAAAATCACCAATCCAGGAAACAAGACGATACAGAGAATTTACGATAAGGAGACCGGCAAGATTATCGCAGACTTAATCTGTCTGGTAGAAGAAACGTATGATACCAGAGAGCCCCTTCTCCTCTTCGACCCTGTGGAAACCTGGAAAAAGACCCACTTAGCCCCAAACAGCTATCGTATGCGGGAATTGATGGTTCCGATATTTTTAAACGGAGTCTGTGTGTATGAGTCTCCAAAAGTGATGGACATTCAGAAATATTGCAAGGAAGAGCTGGGCACTCTCTGGGTAGAGTCTCTGCGCTTAGAATATCCTCATCTGACCCATGTGGATTTGTCTCTTCCTCTGTGGAAAATGAGAAATCAGCTTTTGGATCAGTATCATTTTGAAGGGGAAGTTCATTCATAATCTATTCATAAATCTTTTACAACCTTGCCAAACTTTCTTCATATTTGGGAGATATACTTATAAATGTCAGATGAAGTTGTTATTGCTGCTTACATTTCGATAAGATTTTTTTCATAATCTGCCGGTGGCCTCTAAGGAGGTTACCGGCTCCTCCCTTTTCTGGGGAAAATTTCCTTAAAAAGAATAAGAGCCGCTTTTCCCCCACAGAAAGCAGCCCTCTCTTCACGTTCAAGAGTCGTTACATTATAATTGTAAAATTTTGACATCCCCTATGTCAAAAAGATACTTGCAAACACCCCTTTGTATCTCTCACGCAACAAATATACCACAATCTATCTGACATGTCAACCTTTTTACGTCATTTTGCACAATCTCTTCTCTTTTCCTCTAAATTTTTTGCATTTAGATGACAAATTTTCTCCAAACATATTTCTTTTTGTTTTTGTGCATACTTTCAATAAGAGTGTGTTTGATAATTGCTCGAAATTCAGATATAAAGGAGAACGCTCATGAAATTTTCCACCCATCTTCAAGAAAATATGGCGTATTTTAATGAAAAGCTGGACGTGGCCTCTAATTTTGACGTGGTTTACCGCGTGGCAAAGGTCGGCGGACGAGATGCATGCCTGTATTTTGTGGACGGCTTCACAAAGGATGAAGTTCTTTTGAAAATCATGCAGGTCTGGGAGTCCATAAAGCCGGAGGCCATGCCGAAAGAAGTCCACGACTTTTCCAAGCAGTACTTTCCTTACGGCGAAGTGGGGTTATTGGATAAAGAAGAGGATGTGATTGTCCAGTTACTTACAGGAATCTGCTGTATTTTCATAGACGGATATGACCGCTGTCTCACCATCGACTGCCGCACCTACCCTTCCAGAGGCGTATCGGAGCCAGAAAAAGACAAGGTCATGCGAGGTTCCAGAGACGGATTCGTAGAAACCCTGATTTTCAATACAGCTTTGATTCGAAGAAGGATTCGGGACCCTAAACTGACAATGGAAATTTTGACAGCCGGAGAAAGCTCTCACACAGACATTGCCGTCTGTTATATGAAGGGCAGGGTTGACACCCAGATGTTAGACAGAATTAAGAAACGGATTCAAAAACTTCATGTGGATGCCCTGACCATGAACCAGGAAAGTCTGGCTGAGTGCCTTTATCCTCATAAATGGTACAATCCCTTCCCAAAATTTAAATTTTCAGAGCGTCCTGACACAGCGGCCGCCTCCATTCTGGAAGGGAATATCATTATCTTGGTAGATAACTCCCCTGCTGCCATGATTCTTCCCTCCTCTGTTTTTGACATCATAGAGGAAGCTGACGACTACTATTTTCCGCCAATCACAGGAACCTACTTACGGCTGTCCAGAATGGGCATCTCCTTTCTGGCTCTGTTTTTAACCCCTACCTGGCTTCTTCTCATGCAGAATCCCCGCCTTCTTCCGCCCTGGCTGGAATTTATTCTTCTGTCTGAGACGCCGTTCGTCCCTTTGGTTTTTCAGCTGTTTATTCTGGAATTTGCCATCGACGGCCTGAGACTGGCGGCAATCAACACTCCAAGCATGCTGACCACCCCTTTGAGCGTCATCGCAGGTATCGTTTTAGGAGAGTATTCGGTAAAATCCGGCTGGTTTAACTCTGAGACTATGCTCTATATGGCATTTGTCACCATAGCCAATTACTCCCAAGCCAGCTTTGAGTTAGGATACGCCATTAAGTTTATGCGTATGCTGATTCTTCTTTTGACTGCCATATTTAACGGATGGGGGTATGCCGCCGGCGTTATTTTGTCTATATGCGCCATTGTCTTCAACAAAACCATTGCAGGAAAAAGCTATATTTACCCGCTGATTCCATTCCACTGGTCAGAGCTTAAAAAACGTTTTTTGCGGGGAAGACTCCCCTTTACAGAGAAAGAAGGAGGACTTTAAGGCTTTTCTTCCAGGTAAGCCTTCTTTCCGCCGCTTAAAACACTCCACACTTTAGGGAAGGGCCAAAGGAGTTTTGCAGTCAGGCAGCAGACGGCTATCGCAAAAACCGGCATGATCAGGTATAAAAACAAAGCCATGGCCTGACTGCCCTCAAACCAGAGAGCCATGGTTTTATTAAGAAAGCGGACTGGTATAAAGTGGAAGGCATAGATAAAAAAGGTATATCCCATCCAGGGCTTCCAGATTTTCAGCCAGTCTGCATTGATCAGAAGCCAAAGACCCATGACAGCTAAAACGTGATAGAGCACAATAGCTGGAATAAACGCCATCTTATAATACAGACGGCTTATCTGAATCCCAAATACCAGAAACACAATCCCCAATGCCCCTCTTTGGAACGTCCACGTTGCTTCTACAGCCTTTTGTCCATGAAGAGCACAAAAGCCTGCAAAAAGATAGTAAAAGGCCGCATCCAGATTCAGAGGCTGAGAAAAGGGCATATAAAAAACGCCTGCCAGAAGACACATTAATAGAAGGAGCCCGCTCCATATCTGTCTCAAAACAAGGTAAAAAACCGGCGCCAGAATCACCAGAAGAATGAGCTGGTACATGAACCAAAACAGAGGATGGTAGCGGTAAAACACCACGGATTGTATGATCTCTGTCAGGGAAAATCCGATATGAGGCTTATTCACAATCTCCTTTAGAAAAAAAATCTGGTTGGCAGCCTGATATCCAATATAATAAAGGAAATTCCATGTCAGATAAGGAATCAGCAAAGTTTTCACTCTTCTCTTCCATTTTCCCCCCAGCTTCTTCATGGTAAAGCCGCGGAAAAACTGATATCCAGACACCATAAAAAAGCAGGGAATGCTTACGCGGATGATTGCAGGAAATATCCCGTACTGCAAATGCATCAATGGATGGCTCTGTTCCAACCTGCCCAAGAACAGCTCTGCATTACCTGAATGGTTCCAAATCACCATAACACAGCAGCAAAATTGAAACCATCCGATTTTCCTCCGAAAATCGCCTTCTTCCATACGCTTCTATTCCCCGTCTTCTATCAGCTCATCTATACACGCTCATAAATTTTTTGTAAATGTTTTACGTCACTGTGGTATCTTTCAGGATTCGATTCTTCTAAAAGCATGGTAATATATGGCTTTTCTCTCTTCAAATTCCGAAGCAGAGTCTCATAATGGAACATGCCTTCCCCAATGTGTGCAAATTGAGGCTGCCCTTCTTTTATAGTGAAATCTTTCATGTGAATAACGCTGATTTTATCTCCATAAAGCCTAAAAGCCTTCTCTATCACTTCGTCCTGATTCTGATAGTTCTCTGCGCTAATAAGATTCACAGGGTCCAAAATAGCTTCCACATTCGGAGAATCCATATCTTCCAGGAACCGGCGCATCATCTCAGGACAATATAAGGTATGGTCATGAACCGCTTCTATCCCCACGATCACCCCCAGCTTCTCTGCCGCAGACACAATCTCCCTCATACTTTTTAATAAAAGCTGATAACATCCCTCTGTATACGTATAAGGAACCACCTGAAACTGGGAGTCATACCGTCCAGTCTCTGTTCCAACCATATCGGCTCCAATCATTTTGGCATATTTCAAATGTTCAATAAAACTTGAAACTGCCTTCTGCCGCTCTTTCTCATCTGGGTTTGTGGGATTAATGTAACAGCCCAAAACCGCCACATGGATCTGTTTTTCATCCAGCTTTTGCCTTATCATCCGCCCAAATCCAGGAGAATAATGCCCATAGCTGAAATCAAAACCATCAATGGATTTTGCCAGCGCCAGCTGAATCTGATTCACCTCCAGATTCCGAACCGCCTCAAACACTGTGTCAATCTCTGACTTGGGGCAAATATCATGGCAGCGCATACCGTAATTCATTACAACGTCCTCCTCCTTGTTTTCTGCTTATCAGTATAGCATATTTTATTCTGTTCGCAAATGGATTTTGCATCAAAAAAGCGCCAAATCTTTCTATCCTCTACTGCCTGACGATAGAAAATTTGACGCTTTTCTTTATTCATCCACCGAATAATTCGGCGCTTCTTTGGTGATATGAATATCATGTGGATGGCTCTCTTTCAAGGAAGCTGCAGAAATCTTTACAAACTTTCCTGTCTCCTGAAGAGTCTTGATATCCTTTGCCCCACAATATCCCATACCGGCTCTTAAACCTCCCAGCATCTGGAACACTGTGTCCTCCACCAGGCCTTTATAAGCTACTCTTCCCTCTACTCCTTCTGGCACCAGCTTCTTGGCATCAGACTGGAAATAGCGGTCCTTGCTTCCATTCTCCATAGCGGCAATGGAACCCATGCCTCGGTATACCTTATACTTTCTTCCCTGGTAAAGCTCAAACGTTCCCGGGCTTTCATCACATCCGGCAAACATGCTTCCCATCATACAGACGCTTCCGCCGGCTGCGATAGCCTTTGTAATATCGCCGGAATACTTGATACCGCCGTCTGCAATAATCGGAATTCCATATTCCTTTGCCACTGAATAACAGTCCATAATAGCGGAAATCTGAGGAACGCCGATACCAGCAACCACCCTGGTCGTACAGATAGAGCCGGGTCCGATTCCCACCTTTACGCAGTCCGCTCCCGCTTCAATCAGATCTCTGGCAGCTTCTCCTGTAGCCACATTTCCGGCCACAACCTGAAGATCAGGAAACGCCTCCTTGATCATCTTCACACAGTGAACCACATTGGCAGAATGGCCGTGAGCAGAGTCCAAAACCACCACATCCACATGAGCTTTCACCAGAGCCTCTACCCGCTCTAAAACATTTGCCGTAATGCCTACGCCTGCGCCGCACAACAGTCTGCCCTGAGCATCCTTTGCAGAATTTGGATAACGAATCTGCTTTTCAATATCTTTAATCGTGATAAGCCCTTTTAAGTTAAAATCATCATCCACAATGGGCAGCTTCTCCACTCTGGCCTTTGCTAAAATCTTTTTTGCTTCCATCATGGTGATGCCTTCCTTAGCGGTCACCAAATTCTCGGAGGTCATACACTCTTTAATCTTCTTGCTGAAATCCTCCTCAAACTTCAAATCTCTGTTTGTAATGATGCCAACCAGCTTCCGTCCTTCTGTAATCGGAACTCCGGAAATTCTGAACTTTGCCATCAGCTCGTCTGCATCTTTTAATGTATGTTCTGGGGAAAGGTAAAATGGGTCCGTAATCACACCATTTTCGGAACGTTTTACTTTATCAACCTCTTCTGCCTGGGCTTTAATCGACATGTTCTTGTGGATAATACCGATGCCGCCTTGTCTGGCCATGGCAATCGCCATCCGGTGCTCCGTAACCGTATCCATACCAGCACTCATTAAAGGAATGTTTAACTTGATCTTCTTTGTCAGATACGTGGTTAAATCTACCTGATTGGGAATGACTTCTGAATAAGATGGGACCAGAAGAACGTCGTCAAAAGTAATGCCTTCACTGATGATTGTACCCATTGGAATTTCCTCTCTTTCTGTGTGTAGTTTCTATATTATTTAGTAACATAGTCTAACAGATTTTTATAAGGTTGTCAAACGGTTTTACTGAATCACTTTTCTTGGCCCTTTTTGTCTCATGATGGAAAGGATTTTATCATTGGGCTCAAACAGAATCTTCTCTGTGGTGCTGCCTGCCTGGTTGATAATGGCGTACACTCTGGCATGGGGGGTGTGGGAAGAAAAATCTAAAATCTTCATCCCCTGCTTTTCATAGTCTTTTATCATATAGGAATCCACAGGAGCCACAATCTGAATCTCAGCCATGGTGCCTTCCCAGGCTTTCTTTCTCTTGGCCTTTCCCATAACCTTGTCAATGGTCAGCTGATCATTGACAACCAGGTACTCAAATTCTATGCTCAAACGCTGAAACGCATAGTACGTAATCGCTCCTACAATGGCCAGAATAATAATGCCAAACGGCAGAATCAGAGCCGCAAGGAGAGCAATGATGCAAAAGAAAATAAGCGCTCCTTTGATAAAATAGGTGTAGGCTGGGGCTTTCTTTTTTACCAGCCACTCTGCATAGGAATCGTTCATAAGTGATAATATCCTTTCTTTGATGTAATTTAGAAACAAACGTGCGCCAAAGGCACACACATGCAAGCATGGCATTCCTTTGGCGCACGTTTCGTAAACTCTGCTCTTGCTTACATCATACCGCCCATACCGCCGCCGGCTGGCATGGCTGGTGTTTCTTCCTTAATATTAGCAACAACAGACTCAGTTGTCAACAGAGTAGATGCAACGCTGGTGGCATTTTGTAATGCACATCTGGTCACCTTGGCCGGGTCCAGAATACCAGCTTCAATCATATTCACATACTCTTCTTTATACGCATCAAATCCGGTTCCTACAGCAGATTCTTTCACCTTATTGATAATCACAGCGCCTTCCAGTCCTGCATTGGCTACAATGTGATACAGCGGAGACTCCAAAGCCTTTAAAATAATCTGAGCGCCGGTCTTCTCGTCGCCTTCCAGGCTGTCAAGAATCTTGCTGACCTCTTTGATTGCATGAACATATGCAGAGCCGCCGCCTGCGATAATGCCTTCTTCCACAGCAGCCTTGGTAGCTGCCAGAGCATCCTCCATACGAAGCTTTGCTTCCTTCATCTCAGTCTCAGTAGCAGCGCCTACGCGGATTACAGCAACGCCGCCGGCCAGTTTAGCCAGTCTCTCCTGAAGCTTCTCTCTGTCAAAGTCAGAAGTGGTCTCTTCAATCTGGCCTCTGATCTGAGCGATTCTTGCTGAAATCGCTTCCTTTTCTCCACCGCCGTCTACAATCACGGTGTTCTCTTTCTGAACCTTCACAGATTTTGCGCGTCCCAGCTGTTCCATGGTGACATCCTTCAGTTCCAGACCCAGTTCGCTGGAAATCACGGTGCCGCCTGTCAAAATAGCGATATCCTGAAGCATCTCTTTTCTTCTGTCGCCATAGCCAGGAGCCTTTACTGCAACTACATTGAAAGTTCCTCTCAGTTTATTCACAATCAGAGTAGTGAGAGCCTCGCCCTCTACGTCCTCGGCAATAATCAGAAGTCTTGCGCCGGACTGTACAATCTGCTCCAAAACAGGCAGAATCTCCTGAAGATTGGAAAGCTTCTTATCTGTAATCAGAATATAGGGATTATCTAAAACGGCTTCCATCTTATCCATATCGGTGCACATATAAGCAGATACATATCCTCTGTCAAACTGCATACCTTCTACCAGATCAAGCTCGGTCTTCATGGACTTGGACTCTTCAATCGTGATAACGCCGTCATTGGAAACCTTCTCCATAGCGTCTGCAACCATCTCGCCCACCTCGTCGCTGGAAGCGGAAATAGCTGCTACTCTGGCAATCTGCGCCTTGCCGTTGATTGGCTGGCTCATATCGGCAAGAGCCTCCACAGCTGCATCTGTAGCCTTTTTCATGCCCTTTCTTAACACGATTGGGTTCGCGCCTGCTGCCAGGTTCTTCATGCCTTCGCTGATCATTGCCTGAGCCAGAACCGTTGCAGTTGTAGTACCATCGCCTGCCACGTCGTTGGTCTTGGTCGCCACTTCTTTTACTAACTGAGCGCCCATATTCTCAAAAGCATCTTCCAACTCAATCTCTTTTGCAATGGTAACGCCGTCATTGGTAATCAACGGAGCGCCGAAGGACTTATCCAAAACCACGTTTCTTCCCTTAGGTCCCAGGGTCACGCGAACGGTATCAGCCAGCTGATTCACGCCGGATTCCAATGCTTTTCTTGCCTCTACACCATACTTAATTTCCTTTGCCATAATGAATTCCTCCAGTTTTCTTTACAAATTGTCTCTATACTTTTTACTCAATTACTGCCAGAATGTCGCTCTGCTTTACAATCACGTACTTCTCATCATCAACTTCTACGTCTGTCCCTGAATACTTGGAGTAAATCACCTTGTCGCCGGCTTTCACCTGCATGGTAATCTCTTTTCCGTCTACCACTCCGCCCGGTCCAACAGCAATCACTTCTGCCTGCTGTGGTTTCTCTTTTGCCTGCCCAGGCAGTATAATGCCAGACTTTGTAGTTTCTTCTGCTACCATCTGTTTCAAAACGACTTTGTCAAATAATGGTACTAACTTCATATTTTTAATTCCTCCTCAGATATAAATTTTCTTGATTCAAAACATCTCTTTCAAATCTTACACCAATGTTATAGCACCCTTTGTTAGCACTGTCAAGGTTTGAGTGCTAAATTTTACACATTTTTTCTAAAAAGTTAATTTTTTTAAGATTTGCCTTCCTTTTTTTGTATAAAGGTATTACAATAGACTAAAATACTATAAATACATCATGATAGAAAGGAGTATCCCCACCATGGCAAAAAAATGTATTGGCAAATTTGTTGCATTTGCCGCCCTGACCGGAGCCGTTGCAGCCGGCGTATCTTATTTTCTGAAATACAAATCCTTTAACAAAGAACTGGATGAAGAATTTCATGATTTTGAAGGAGACGATGATGAGGAGGATTTTGACGGTTCCCTTCCTCATGAAGCAGAGGCACTAGAGCGTACCTATGTGACCTTAAGCGAGAAAAAGTCTGAGGCCAAAGAGATGGCACAAGAAGCAGCCGAAGATGTAAAGGACATGGCCGAACAGGCTGTGGAAACCGTAAAAGACGCTGTTCAGGAAGCGGTTAAAAAGGCAGAGGACATGGCCGAGACCGCTACTATTGAAGACGATTCTTCTGCACAGTCATAAAAAGAATATAACGGGAAGGCGCCATATTAGGTACACCATGCGCCATAGAGCCGCTTAACGCCTTCCCGAATCTGTTCCTCGCTAAGGCGTGCATACCCAAGCACCACAGTAGCAGCAGGAAATTTCTGATCATCTGCAGGCGCTTTGCCGATAAAATACCCAGACAGTCCATACACTCCCACACCCACTTCCCTGGCTTTATCCACAAGCCACCGTTCTTTTTGGCCCTGTTTATCTCGCAGCAGAATATGAAGCCCTGCAAATTCCCCTTCCATATCAAAATACGGCTCCATTCCTTTTAACTCCCCTAAAAGCAAATCATGTTTACTCTTATAAATCGCCCTCATTCGGTTTAAGTGGCGCTCATAGTGGCCTTCCACCAAAAACTGGTAAATGATTTTCTGGTCGATTCTGGAAACTGTAGAAGCATAAAAACTATATTGTTTCTTATAAATATGCAGCAAACGCTTGGGCAGCACAAGATATCCCACGCGGATGGCCGGCGCAATGGATTTGGAAAAGGTTCCCATGTAGATTACGTTTCCCAGTGAATCCATGCCCTGCATAGCCGGAATCGGTTTTCCTTTATACCGAAATTCACTGTCATAGTCATCTTCTATGACATACCGATTAGGGCCTCTTGCCGCCCAGGCCAAAAGTTCCTGACGTCTTTTTATGGGCATCACAATTCCCATAGGATATTGATGGGAAGGCATACTGTATGCAACATCCGCCCCGCTTTTCTCCAAAATCTGTACATCCATCCCATATTGGTCCATCGTGACAGGAAGCATGGTATGACCCAGGCTTTCAAACACCAGATAAGCCTGTTTATACGTTGGATTTTCCATGGCAATGATTTTATCACGACCCAAAATCTGAGACAAAAGCATAAACAAGTATTCATTTCCGGCTCCCACAATAATCTGCTCTGCTGTGCAGTTTACTCCTCTGGCAGAGTGAAGATATCTGCGGATTGCCTCGCGAAGCCCAGGCTCTCCCTGGGGGGAGCCTGTAAGAAACATCTCCTTATTGTCGTCTACCAGAGTATTTCTGGTTACCTTTCTCCAGGCATTATATGGGAAATGGGTCAAATCAATTCCACGAGGAGAAAAATCCACTTCCACCAAAGTCTCTTCCTGCTCTGGTTCCACCACAAACCCTCTGGGAACTTCCGGTTCCACTTCCGTCAGTTCCTCAATGTTCAGCACAAAACAGCCTTTGCACGGAATGGTCTCGATATACCCTTCCGCCATCAGCTGTTCATAGGCCATTTGTGTTGTAGAGCGGCTGACCTTTAAATGCTCCGCCAGCACTCTGGTAGAAGGCAGCCTGCTGCCAGAAGCCAGGCCGCCTTTACGGATTTCGTCTTTCATATATTCGTAAATCTGCTCATACAGAGGCTGTCCCGACTGAGCCTTTAATGGAATCATCAGCTCCATAACCGCCCCTAGTTTAACTTAAAAGAGCTCTTTAATGAGACAATGCGGTTAAACACCGGCTTTTGGCTGGTGCTGTCTTTTAAATCCACGCAGAAATAACCATTTCTCATAAACTGGAAACTGTCTAATGGTTTTGCCTCCCCTAAAGCCGGCTCCACATAACAGCGCTTTAATACAGTCAGAGAATTGGGATTCAGATTCAGGCTGCCGTCGTCGTTTAACTTTCCTTTTTCCTCATCCACAATGTTTTCATACAAACGGCATTCCACTTCTGCAGCGGAGTGAACTGCCACCCAATGAATGGTCCCTTTTACCTTTCTCCCTGCAAACCCAGAACCGCTTTTGGTCTCTGGGTCATAGGTGGCGTGAACTACGGTCACATTCCCATTTTCGTCCTTCTCACAGCCTGTGCAGGTAACAAAATACGCCCCCATAAGCCGCACTTCATTTCCCGGGAAAAGGCGGAAATATTTCTTCGGAGGCTCTTCCATAAAGTCCTCCCGCTCAATATACAGCTCTCTTCCAAAGGGAACCTCCCGCTCTCCCAGTTCCTCGTTTTCTAAATTGTTGGGGATAGAAAGGATTTCGGTCTGCCCCTCTGGATAGTTGTCAATCACCAGCTTTACAGGGTCCAAAACAGCCATCATCCTGGAGCGTTTCATCTTTAAATCTTCCCTTATGCAGTATTCTAACATAGCATAATCCACAGAACTGTTTGCCTTAGACACGCCTACCAGCTCCACAAACCGTTTGATAGACTCTGGCGTATATCCCCGTCTCCTTAATGCTGCAATGGACACCAGTCTGGGGTCATCCCAGCCATCCACAATTTTGTCCTCCACCAATTTCTTGATGTAGCGTTTTCCTGTAACCACATTCGTCAGGTACAGCTTGGCAAACTCAATCTGTCTGGGCGGATTCTCAAACTCGCACTCTCTCACCACCCAGTCATATAGTGGCCTGTGATCCTCAAATTCCAGAGTACAGATAGAGTGGGTAATGTGTTCAATAGCGTCCTCAATGGGGTGGGCAAAATCATACATCGGATAAATACACCACTGATTCCCTGTGTTGTGGTGGTTCATATGGGCCACGCGATAGATCACCGGATCTCTCATATTGATGTTGGGACTTGCCATATCAATCCTGGCTCGAAGAACCTTTTCCCCATCCTGGTACTTCCCCTCTTTCATCTCCTCAAACAGCCTTAAATTCTCCTCAATGCTTCTGTTCCTGTAGGGACTCTCTTTTCCGGGAGTCGTAAAGTCTCCCCGATACTCCCTGATCTCTTCCGCAGTCAAATCACAGACAAAAGCCTTGCCCTTTTTGATTAAAAGCACAGCGCACTCATACATCTGCTGAAAATAATTGGACGCAAAGAACAGCCGGTCCTCAAAATCTGCTCCCAGCCATTTCACATCCTCGATGATAGAATGCACAAATTCTTCCTTCTCTTTCGTAGGATTGGTATCGTCAAAACGAAGATTAAACTTTCCGCCATATTTCTGAGCCAGACCGTAGTTGAGCAAAATCGACTTAGCGTGGCCTATATGAAGATACCCGTTAGGCTCCGGTGGGAAACGAGTCTGTACATGGCTGTACACTCCTTCTGCCAAATCCTTGTCGATTTCCTGCTCAATAAAATTTTTAGAAACTTCCAAAGCTTCCTTATTCTCTTCCATATTCTTCCTCCATCGGTAATATTCCCAATAATAGGCTATCATAACATATTATTAAGGGATAGAAAAGGGGGAAATGGAGCTATATCAGCCTTTTCTCAATTAATCCTTTGATATTCATACGTTACATCAGATTTTTTGTAACCATTCAGACAACTGCCTCCACAATCGTCTTCCCTTTCACTTTTAGCACCTTTACTCCCGTTTCCTTCTTCTTATTAAAATTGAAACTAAGCAGATATCCCTTTTCCTGGCGGAAGTAGTCCAGATAACCGATGAGCTGCTCCTCTCCTCTCTCGTTATACTCATCTCCACGCCATATTTTCAGTTCTACGATAAATTGTTCCCCCAGATAATCCACGATTACGTCCGTTCTTCGAAAATCCCTCGTCTGGGCTTCCATGTAGTAATTCCCAACGCCGTTGATGATTGGCTTTAAAAACAAAAGAAAGAATTTCCTCCCATAGGCCTCTACAAACGCTTCGTCATTCTCCCCATATAACTCTGTAAAATATTCCACAAACTTCTCTAACACCAAGTCCATATTCAGTCTTGAATTCACGGTAAATTGATTCCTGTCTCTCTGGCCGTAGCGATATGCTTCGCTTTTCACCGCCTCTTCTGTGATAAACATATTTAACAAACCCATCTCAAAAATGCGGTTAGCGATCTCAACATGCCCACTTTTCTCTTTTAGAAATCCAAACATCACCCCTAAATTAAGTTCTTTTACATGCGGACTATAAGGTATCGTTTTTCCCTGATATAAGATTTCCTCAATCATTTTCCGCAAATCTTTATAAAGATCCAACTGCTTCACCATGCTGTCAAACAAAGGCGTGTTTTCCTTCAAAAGAAGCTTCACCGCCTCCAAAATCCCATCGGTTGTCCATACAGCAGACATGGTTTCAAAACCTGGTCTCCCAGGAATTTCCTCATCCAAAAACTTACAGATCGCAGAAACCAGATATGGATATCCGGAAGTATATTCATAAATACATTCCGATACCGCAGCCACATCCATTCCTGTCTTCCTGTCATCCTCATATTCCTGGAGCATGGAAGCAATCTGTTCTGCTGAAAAATCCATTGCAATATTAAACTTTGCAGCAATATTCCACGGGCTGTTAAACCGATGTTCTGACTCAGGACGTATCTTCAGCTTCAGATTCTTGATATCATATACTCCTGCAAGAATGACAGAATGGAACATGGGTTTACTCTTCCGTTCCAGATAGTACCCTCTGAGCATTGCCAAAAAATCAAGAAACACCTGGTTATTGCTGGCGCTGTCCACCTCGTCAATCATCATCACAACAGGCTTGGGCGCTTTCTCACAGAATCTGCTAAGTCTTATAAACATCTCGCCCATATCAGCCTGTTCATCTGCCTCTGTATCCAATATGTCTGATTCTTCCAGGGCAGATAAAACCTCATGTTCTTTTACAGCTCCTGTAAAGTATCTTGCAAATGCCTTCACAAACTTTTGCTCATTCTCAAAGTTAGATGTGCTTAGCATCTGAAAGTCCATAGAAACCACAAGATAACTGTCCTTCAAGTACCCCGCCAAAGCCCTGAGTGTGGTTGTCTTTCCATACTGCCTGCCTCTGTTAATAACAAAATACTTGCCTCTGTCCACAAAAAGCCGTTTGATTTTCTCTAACCGGTCGTCAAGCCTTACCATATAATGAACATCCGGCTCGCACAATCCTTCTGTGTTGAAATAACGCTCCATGCCTCCCCACTCTCCTTACCTGCAGACTCGTCAGCTTGATACTGTTATTTTACCATTTCCGGTTGTGCATGTAAACAAAAGTTATTTCAAATCAGCTTCCTGTCTATCATTTCCTTTATTTTGGTAGAGCTGGTACTCTCTGTATATGGAAAAAATACAAGTTCCGCCCCATGAGACCGCAGATATTCCCTCTTTTTCTGCCACCCGGCGTCACCTGAATAATCACTTCCAGAAAACTGTACATCAAACTGAAATCTTAAATAGGCATCTTTCGTATCGTAAAACTCCAGCGGTATTCCCACAGCTTCATCCACATATTTGCAGGAACTTACGATTTCAAGCCGTTCCTCAAAGCAGATGAAACTATCTGTATGCTTATGTACTCGAATCCCTTCATCTGTCACAACGCCGACAATCAGATAATCACACTGCTCCTTGGCTCTTCTTAACAGATTCAGGTGTCCTATGTGAAACAGATCAAACGCTCCTGCCACATACCCTATATGATATTTCTTCTTCTCTTCACCCAAAATACCAGAAACAACCGCTTCCTTTTGCCTCCGTGGGTATTCGGTATTTGTGTCATAAATGCCGATATTCGTGGCTCCCAATTCTTTCACTTGTTTTAATACGCCAGTATAATTTTTTATACAGATAATGACTTTATAGGTACTGGCATCCTTTTCCTGCAAAACTACAGGAGCCATAATTGGAATCCCATCAATGACGCCTCCCCATTTTGAGGCATCATTATCCAAGATTCCAGTTATTTCATAATCCTCTTTGTACTTTTATCTTTTCATTCTTTAAACAAATAAGGCATATTGGTCGTCTGTGGCAAAACGATTCTGCCTTCGACGATGTGGTTTTCCACTTCGCTCCCTACTACATCATGTCTTTCCATGTTCACAAGGTCCTGGCATACCCAATACGCAGGCTTTTCCTGCCTTCTAATGCCGTTCTTTATTTTTTCACAAACCGCCCCTTAGTCCCAAAGGTAAAATCCTGACTTTTCACCAGTATTTATCTAAGCAGCTGTCCCCGTGAATATTCAGTCACACTTTAATCAAAAAGTGTACTTTTTGAGAAAAAATGGAAATTGCCCGAAATAGGCTGTAAAATAGCAAGAAAGCTAGAATTTTATAAAAAAGTTCAGGAAAGCGCCATAAAAAGAGACCTGTCTTTCCTAGAGATTTCTGGAATCTTTCTCTATGTAGGTTTGTCAAACATTTGTTACACTGACCGCAGATAACCTTTCAGGACTTCA
>CAJTUV010000020.1 GCA_910579515.1 uncultured Hungatella sp. | reverse complement strand
TGCAAAACCTTTATTCCACAGTGACCGTGGGTACCAATACACCTCAAAATCCTTCCGCAAAAAGCTTAACAAAGCAGGAATGACGCAAAGTATGTCAAGAGTATCCAGATGTATTGATAACGGACCAATGGAAGCGTTTTGGGGGATGCTGAAATCAGAAATGTATTATCTGAAGAAATTTCAAACATATGAGGAACTAAAGGAGGCCATATCCGATTACATAGATTATTATAATAATCATCGGTATCAGAAGCGCCTAAACTGTATGACACCGATAGAATATAGAAACTATTTGAAAGATGCTGCATAAAAACTCTGCCAGTCCTCTTTGAGACTGGCAGGTAAAAAATTTTATTTTTTTAACTGTCTACTTGACAGGGAGCAGTTCAAAACAACTATCTATTGGCCCTTTTTATATTCCAATGTTCCCCTTCCCCCGAAATCCCCCCAAAAATCCTTGCGTCCACAAACTACTTATGCTATAATGCCAAAAGATAACTGGAATACACATACCAAAAGCTGTGTATGTCTTATAAAAACAGGAGGAAACTTAAAATCATGAAAAAAGTAAAAACCTTAAGCAACAACACCTTAAAGACCAGCATGAAAAAAGGTGGCTGCGGCGAGTGCCAGACTTCTTGCCAGTCTGCATGCAAGACTTCCTGCACAGTAGGAAATCAGAGCTGCGAGAACGCAAATCGCTGAGGAATCCAGGATTCAGAAGAAAGCGGCAGATGAGCAAAACCCCTACAATCCTCGTGATTGTAGGGGTAATTTAAATGCGCTCTAAAGAAAAAGGAGAATAACTGTGATTCATCAGTATAAAAATAATGGATATAATATCCTTATGGATATCAACAGCGGCGCAGTTCATGTGGTAGAAGACGTGGTTTATGACGCGGTAGCTGTGTTGGCGAAAACGATTCCAGAACTTTCAGAACCTATGGTCCTTCCCGAAGAGGCGAAAAGGAAAGTGAGAGAGGCGCTTAAAGCCCAATATCCGTCAGAGGATATTGAAGACGCTCTGAGTGATATTCAGGAATTAATCGACGCAGAGGAATTGTTTACCAAAGATGTATATCAGAACTACGTCATGGACTTTAAAAAGAGAAAGACTGTGGTCAAGGCTCTATGTCTGCACATTGCCCATGACTGCAACTTAGCCTGCCAGTACTGTTTTGCAGAAGAGGGAGAGTACCATGGCCGCAGGGCTCTTATGAGCTTTGAAACTGGAAAGAAGGCTCTGGACTTTCTGATTGCCAATTCTGGAAACCGGCAGAATCTGGAGGTGGACTTCTTTGGAGGAGAGCCTCTGATGAACTGGGAAGTGGTAAAACAGTTGGTAGAATATGGCCGTTCCCAGGAAGAGACCCATCACAAAAAATTCCGTTTTACTCTGACAACCAATGGAGTGTTGTTAAACGATGAGATTATGGAATTCTGCAACAGGGAAATGTCCAATGTGGTTTTAAGTCTGGACGGCCGCAAGGAAGTCAATGACAGAATGAGGCCATTCCGAAAGGGAGCTGGCAGCTATGACCTGATTGTTCCCAAATTCCAGAAGTTTGCAGAAAGTAGAAACCAGACAAACTATTATGTGAGGGGAACCTTTACCAGGAATAATCTGGATTTTTCCGAAGACGTGCTTCACTTTGCAGATCTGGGATTTAAACAGATGTCCATAGAACCTGTGGTGTCTGACCCCAAGGAGCCATACGCCATCAGAAAGGAAGATCTGCCTCAGATTCTTTCTGAGTATGATAAACTGGCAGTGGAGTATATTAATAGGAAGAAAGAGGGACGAGGATTCAATTTCTTTCATTTTATGATTGATTTGCAGCAGGGCCCCTGTGTGGCCAAGCGTCTGTCTGGATGTGGGTCAGGAACGGAATACCTTGCTGTGACTCCGTGGGGGGATTTATACCCCTGCCATCAGTTTGTGGGTCAGGAGGGGTTTCTTTTGGGAAATGTGGGGGAAGGCATTACCAATACGAAGGTTCGGGATGAATTTAAGCTTTGTAATGTGTATGCCAAGGAAAAATGCAGGGACTGTTTCGCAAGATTTTACTGCAGCGGCGGTTGTGCAGCCAATTCCTACCATTTTCATGGTTCGATTACGGACGCTTATGATATTGGATGTGAGATGCAGAAGAAACGCATTGAGTGTTCTATTATGATAAAAGCTGCTCTGGCAGAGACAGAGTAAGAATAAAAGGAGAAAAACGATGAAGAGTAACAAAGGAAAGGGCCTAATGGGCCTGCTGCTGGTTCTCATCTGTATCGGTATTTTTGGCTATTTTGGCTACGATACCATGGATGATATTAAGCTGGGGCTGGATTTGAATGGCGGCGTCAGCATCACCTATCAGACAGTAAAGGAGAATCCAACTGCGGAGGAGATGTCTGATACCATTTACAAATTGCAGCAGAGAGTTGAGAACTACAGCACAGAGGCAGAGGTTTACCAGGAAGGTGGAAACCGCATCAATATTGATATTCCGGGAGAATCTGACGCCAACGCTGTTTTGGAAGAACTTGGAAAGCCTGGTTCTCTGGTGTTTATGGATGAGGCGGGAGAGGTCATTCTGACAGGAGATCAGGTGGCCAGCGCTCAGCCTGGAATCAATGATAAAAATGGGATGCAGGAATATGTGGTAAGTCTGCGGTTCACAGAAGAGGGGGCGGCTACCTTTGCAGAAGCTACTGCTAAGAATGTTGGAAAGATTATTTACATTATTTATGACAATGAGATCAAATCTTTCCCAAGAGTTCAGACCGAGATTACAGACGGAGCATGTGTGATCACAGGAATGGAGTCTTATGAAGAGGCGGAGAACCTGGCGGCTACTATTCGAATCGGCTCTCTTTCTCTGGAGCTGCAGGAGCTGCGTTCCAATGTAGTAGGAGCCAAACTGGGCCAGGAGGCAATCTCCACCAGCTTAAGAGCAGGCGCCATTGGATTTGGCATTGTGGTTATTTTCATGATCGCTGTGTATCTGATTCCTGGTCTTGCTTCCTCTCTGGCTTTGTGCCTGTATGTGGGATTGGTGCTGATTCTTCTTTCCGCATTTGAGGTAACGTTAACCCTGCCTGGTATCGCTGGTATTATCCTGTCTATCGGTATGGCAGTCGATGCAAATGTCATTATTTTTACTCGTATCAAAGAGGAAATCGGCGTAGGAAAGACGGTGCGTTCCGCGATTAAAACCGGCTTTGCCAAGGCATTATCTGCGATTGTAGACGGAAATATTACCACCTTAATTGCTGCAGTGGTGCTGTTCTGGAGAGGTTCCGGTTCCGTAAAAGGCTTTGCCTCCACGCTGGCCATTGGTATTTTGCTGTCTATGTTCACAGCTCTGTTTGTGACAAGAGGAACGCTATATGCGTTGTATGAATTAGGATTTCAGGACCCCAAGTTTTATGGAATCCGCAAGGAAAAGAAAGCAGTGGATTTCCTTGGCAAGAAAAAGCTGTTCTTTGCCGTCTCCTGTGTAATGATTGTGGTGGGATGGATTTTTATGGGAGTCAATGCTTCGGGCGGTAATGGAGCGTTTAATTACAGCATTGAGTTTAAGGGGGGAACCTCTACCAATGTTACCTTTAATGAGAACATGAGCCTGGAGGATATTTCTTCAAAGGTGGTTCCAATCGTAGAAGAGATATCCCAGGATGCAGAGGTCCAGACTCAGAAGGTAGAGGGGACCAACGAAGTAATCTTTAAGACCAAGACTCTGTCTGTAGAGCAGAGGAAGGCATTAGAGGAGGCTCTGGAAGAAAGTTTCCAGGTGGATACAGAGCTGATTACAGCTGAGAGTATTTCCGGAGCAGTCAGCAAAGAAATGAAGGAAGATGCATTTGTCGCAGTGATTATCGCCACGATTTGCATGCTGGTTTATATCTGGTTCCGGTTTAAAGACATTCGGTTTGCAGCAAGCGCGGTTGCGGCTCTTCTCCATGACGTGTTAGTGGTACTGACATTCTATGCTGTGGCAAAATGGTCCGTAGGTTCTACGTTTATTGCATGTATGCTGACCATTGTAGGGTATTCCATTAACGCCACCATTGTTATCTTTGACCGAATCAGAGAGAATATGAAGGTAAAGACCAACAAGGAGACCCTGGCTGATGTGGTAAATGCAAGCATTACCCAGACTTTTACGAGGAGCATCAACACATCTTTGACTACGTTTATTATGGTGTTTGTATTGTTTATCATGGGAGTTACCTCCATTCGGGAGTTTGCGCTGCCTCTGATGGTGGGAATCGTATGCGGCACTTATTCTTCCGTATGTGTTACAGGAGCTCTGTGGTATGTAATGACCACCTGGAAAAAGAAGGAAAAGCAGGATAAGGCATGAGATATCAACTGATTACCAAGGATGGACGCGCTAAACGCGCGGCGGTGGAAACCGTCCATGGCGTGATCCAGACACCAGTATTTATGAATGTGGGAACCGTGGGAGCCATTAAAGGCGCTGTGTCAACAGACGACTTGAGGCAGATCCAAACCCAGGTAGAATTGTCCAACACCTATCATCTCCACGTGCGAACAGGAGATAAGCTGATCAAGCAGTTTGGCGGACTTCACAAGTTTATGAACTGGGACCGCCCTATTCTTACAGACTCCGGCGGATTTCAGGTGTTTTCCTTGGCTGGAATGAGGAAGATTAAGGAGGAGGGGGTCTATTTTAACTCCCATATTGACGGGCACAAAATTTTTATGGGGCCTGAGGAAAGTATGCAGATTCAATCAAACTTAGCTTCCACCATAGCCATGGCCCTTGACGAATGCCCTCCTAGCACGGCGGACAGAAGTTATATAGAAAACTCTGTAAACAGAACCACACGATGGCTGGAACGCTGTCAAAAGGAGATGGAGCGTCTCAATGCGTTGCCAGACACCATCAACAGAGAACAGTTATTGTTTGGCATCAATCAAGGCGGAATTTATGAGGATATCCGCATTGCCCATGCCAAAACGATTTCTGCCATGAATTTGGACGGATACGCCATTGGCGGATTGGCGGTTGGAGAAAGTCACGAGGAGATGTATCGGATCTTGGACGAAACGGTTCCATACCTTCCTGAACAGAAACCGACCTATCTGATGGGGGTAGGAACTCCCGCCAATATTTTAGAGGCTGTGGACAGAGGCGTAGACTTTTTTGACTGTGTTTATCCTTCCAGAAACGGGCGTCATGGACATGTATACACCAATGCTGGAAAGCGGAATCTGTTTAATCAGAAATATGAGCTGGATGCCAGTCCGATTGAAGAGGGATGTCAGTGTCCAGCCTGCCGCTCCTACAGCAGAGCTTATATCCGGCATCTTTTGAAAGCCAAAGAAATGCTGGGAATGCGTTTATGTGTATTGCATAATTTATATTTTTATAATAAAATGATGGAAGAGATTCGTGAGGCAATCGAGGAGCACCGTTATGCCCAGTATAAAGAGGAAAAATTAGCGGGTATGACAGGAAAGTAAGGAGGACAAAGAAGTTATGATGGTAGCAAATAGTATGGGCGTTGGTTTTTGGGTGGTATATGCGGCGTTTCTGATTGGTTTGATGTATTTTATTGCCATTCGCCCTCAGAGCAAGGAGAAAAAGCGGCTGTCAGAGCTGATGGCAAGCATTGCGGTAGGGGATAATGTACTGACTACCAGCGGATTTTACGGCGTGGTGATTGATATGACAGACGATACCGTGATTATTGAGTTTGGAAACAATAAGAATTGTCGGATTCCTATGCAGAAGTCAGCCATCGTTCAAGTAGAAAAACCAGAGACATAATGAAGAAATATTCAAAAAAAGATCTTCCGTCTGCGTAAATGGCAGGCAGGGGCTCTTTTTTTATGCCGGAGGTGTTAAGAAAATGATAAAAAATATAGTGTTTGATATGGGAAATGTGATGGTCCGCTATGACTCCATGAGGGTTTGCAGCCACTTTATCAGCCAGGAGGAAGAGCGGCGAGAGGTCAATACAGCGGTTTTTATTTCCCCAGAGTGGATTATGATGGATATGGGGCTGATTTCTGAGGAAGAGGCTTTCAAACGGATTCAGTCCCGCCTTTTGTCAGAGCATACAAAGAAGATGGCTAAGATATGTCTGGAACATTGGCATGAATACTGTATGGAAGAAGTACAGGGCATGGGGGATTTTGTAAAAGAACTAAAGGGCAGAGGATACGGGATCTATTTGTGTTCTAATGCAAATATGCGGATGCTGGACTGTTACAGACAGGTGATCCCTGCGATTGAATGCTTTGACGGGGTTTTATTTTCAGCAGAAGTAAAGTGTATGAAGCCCCAAAAGGAATTATATGAGAAATTTTACAAACGGTTTGGTTTAAAGGCAGAGGAATGCTTTTTTGTGGATGATCTTTTGCTTAACATTCAAGGAGCAGAGGCAACCGGAATGAAAGGATATTGTTTTGAAGACGGAAATGTGGAACGCTTAAGGCGGGCTGTGGAAAAACTATAGCAGGTCTGTTAACAGAAGACGAGGAGAAGAGATGGGGAAAATCAAAACATTTTTTGATCAAAATAAATCATATATTAAGGAAACATTCCAGATGGCCTGGCCGTCTGTTCTGGAATCTTTTTTTGTGGCGTTGGCCGGTATGATTGATTCTTTGATGGTGAGTACGATTGGCGCTTATGCGGTGGCGGCTGTGGGGCTGACGACCCAGCCCAAATTTATCGGCCTTGCCCTTTTTATAGCGGTAAATGTGGCGGTTTCTGCCATTGTAGCCAGAAGGAAAGGGCAGCAGGATCAGTATGGGGCGAATCAGACTTTGATGGTAGCCCTGACGTTTGTGGTGATTATGGGAGTTGTGGTCAGCTTGATTTGTGTTACATTCGCAGATCCGATTATTCATTTGTGCGGCTCGGGGGAGGACACCCATGACAGCGCGGTCTTGTACTTTCAGATTATCATGGGCGGTATGATGTTCAATATCATTTCTCTGGTGATTAATGCGGCACAGCGCGGAGTGGGAAATACTAAAATTGCTATGAGGACGAATGTTACCGCCAATTTGTTGAACATGATAGGAAACTATCTGCTGATCGGCGGCAATTTCGGATTTCCTGCATTGGGAATCAAAGGGGCGGCTTTGGCTACGGTGTTTGGAACCGTGGTGGCCTGTGGCATGAGCATTCTGTCTTTGTTTTCCAAAGATGGATTTATCAGTGTTTATTATATGATAAAAAAACGGGTCCGTCTGCGAATCAGTGCATTAGGAAACATTATGAATATCGGCTCCAATATTTTTTTGGAGCAATTACTGCTTCGAATCGGTTTTATGTCAACAGCAGTGATGACTGCAAAGCTGGGAACAGACGCCTTTGCCGCTCATCAGGTAGGAATGAACGTTATGAGTCTGTCCTTCTCCTTCGGAGACGGTATGCAGGTTGCGGCTGTGGCCCTTATTGGAAGAAGTCTGGGAGAGGAACGGCCCGAGATGGCGAAGCTGTACGGATTTATCTGTCAGAGAATGGGAAATGGGATTTCACTGATTCTGGCGGTCTTGTACCTATTAGGAGGACGAACATTTTTTGGCCTATACTTTGAGGAGCCTCATATTGTAGCCATGGGTGTGCAGATCATGCAGGTGATTGTGATTGTGGTTATGCTCCAGATTTCCCAAGTGATTTATATGGGCTGTTTAAGAGGCGCAGGGGATGTGCGGTTTACTACCATTGTTTCTACCTTCAGTGTCACCTTTGTCCGAACCATCAGTTCTTACCTGCTGTGCTACCCTCTGGGGCTGGGACTTATGGGAATCTGGTTTGGCGTAGTCTGTGATCAGCTCTGCCGTTTTATCCTGACAAGGTGGAGATTCCGGTCAGGCGTTTGGGTAAAAGTGAAAATTTAGTGGCAGTTTATGGATAAAATTCCAGATAAGTTTCATAGAATTTGCAAAGGATTCTTGAAATCTGTGAATAAATGAGATATTATGATAGGAAATAATTCTGTTTGTGTCGAAAAATGGCAAGAGGGAGAGGAAAAGACCATGATTTGCAGAATCGTAACAATACCAGGAGACGGAATCGGCCCCGAAATTGTAGGAGAGGCCTGTAAGGTTCTTGATAAAGTGGGCCAGATATACGGACACGAATTTCACTATACAGAGATTTTGATGGGCGGCTGTTCTATTGATACATATGGAGTTCCTTTGACAGACGAGGCATTGGAGACGGCAAGGAAGGCGGATGCGGTGCTCTTGGGAGCGGTCGGCGGAGACGTGGGCAATTCCAGGTGGTATGACGTAGCCCCCAATTTGAGGCCGGAGGCAGGACTTTTGGCGATTCGAAAGGGACTGAATCTGTTTGCCAATATTCGTCCTGCTTACTTATATAAGGAGCTGGCACAGGCATGTCCGCTGAAAAAAGAGATTATTGGCGATGGATTTGATATGGTGATTATGAGAGAGCTGACCGGCGGATTGTATTTTGGAGAACGATGTACAGAGAAGATAGACGGTGTTATGACTGCAAAGGATACCTTGACCTACAATGAAAATGAGATTCGCAGGATTGCGGTGAAGGCTTTTGATATTGCCATGAAGCGTAAGAAAAAAGTGATCAGTGTGGATAAGGCCAATGTGCTGGACTCCTCCAGACTTTGGAGACAGGTGGTGGAGGAAGTAGCCGGGGATTATCCTGAGGTAGAGCTTTCCCACATGCTGGTGGACAACTGTGCCATGCAGCTTGTGATGAACCCCGGACAGTTTGACGTGATTCTGACGGAAAATATGTTTGGCGATATTTTATCTGACGAGGCCAGCATGATCACGGGATCTATTGGAATGCTGTCGTCTGCCAGCTTAAACGAGACCAAGTTTGGATTGTATGAGCCCAGCCATGGTTCGGCGCCCGACATTGCAGGAAAGGATTTGGCCAATCCGATTGCCACGATTCTTTCTGCAGCTATGATGCTTCGATATTCCTTTGATTTGGACAGGGAAGCAGCGGCTGTTGAGAAGGCAGTTCAGAAAGTATTGGAAGAAGGGTATCGGACAGGAGATATTTATGGAGAGGGTTGTATGAAGGTAGGAACAGCCCAGATGGGCGATTTGATCTGTGCCAGGTGCATCTGACAGAAAATCAGCCGCAAAGGCAGGGATAAAAGAGATTCCAAGAGTAGATAAAGACAGACAAAAGGAGAATAAGATGAGAAGTGACAATGCAAAATCAGGTATGCAGCAGGCTCCGGCCCGTTCCTTATTTCGGGCTCTTGGTTTGACAGAAGAAGAGATGGCCAGACCCCTTATCGGTGTGGTCAGTTCCTATAATGAGATTGTTCCCGGACACATGAATCTGGATAAGATTGTGGATGCAGTGAAACAGGGTGTTGCTATGGCAGGCGGAACCCCCATTGTTTTTCCGGCTATTGCTGTCTGTGACGGCATCGCCATGGGACATGAGGGCATGAAATATTCTCTGGTGACCAGAGATTTGATCGCTGATTCCACAGAATGTATGGCTTTGGCTCATCAGTTTGACGGTCTTGTGATGGTTCCAAACTGTGACAAGAATGTGCCGGGGCTTTTGATGGCTGCGGCCCGTTTAAACGTTCCCACGGTGTTTGTCAGCGGAGGTCCTATGCTGGCAGGTCGGGTAAAGGGCCAGAAGAGGAGCCTGTCCAGTATGTTTGAGGCAGTAGGCTCCTATGCGGCTGGGACTATGACGGAGGAGGAAGTAAAGGAGTTTGAGTGCAAAGTCTGTCCTACCTGCGGGTCCTGCTCCGGCATGTATACAGCCAACAGTATGAACTGCCTGACAGAAGTGCTGGGTATGGGGCTTGGGGGAAACGGGACCATTCCGGCTGTATATTCTGAGAGAATCCGTCTGGCAAAGCAGGCAGGTATGGCAGTTATGAATATGGTAGAGAAAAATATCTGCCCAAGAGACATTATGACTGAGAAGGCGTTTCATAATGCTCTGACTATGGATATGGCTCTTGGATGCAGTACAAACAGTATGCTCCACCTTCCGGCCATCGCTCATGAGGCAGGCGTAGAGCTGAATGTGGATATTGCAAATGGAATCAGCGCTAAAACGCCGAATCTGTGTCATCTGGCTCCGGCAGGTCCCACCTATATGGAAGATTTAAATGAGGCAGGCGGTATCTATGCAGTAATGAAAGAAATCAGTAAGCTGGGGCTTTTGAATCTGGACTGCCTTACAGTTACGGGAAAGACAGTGGGAGAGAATATTGAGAGCGCAGTCAATAAGAATCCAGAAGTGATTCGCACCGTGGAGAATCCATACTCCAGAACCGGCGGAATTGCAGTGCTCAAAGGAAATCTTGCACCTGACTCCTGTGTAGTGAAACGTTCTGCTGTGGTGCCCCAGATGCTAAAGCATGAGGGACCAGCCAGAGTCTTTGACTGTGAAGAGGACGCGATTGACGCCATCAAAGGCGGGAGGGTTGTGGCAGGCGATGTGGTGGTGATACGCTATGAAGGGCCTAAAGGCGGTCCTGGCATGAGAGAGATGCTCAATCCCACTTCTGCCATTGCAGGAATGGGATTAGGAGAATCTGTGGCACTGATCACAGACGGCCGGTTCAGCGGAGCTTCCAGAGGTGCTTCCATCGGTCATGTATGCCCAGAAGCGGCTGCAGGGGGACCAATCGGACTTGTGGAGGAAGGCGATATCATTTGTATAGATATCGATGCAAATACCATTAACATGAAGGTATCAGAGGAGGAACTGGCCAGAAGGCGAGAGAACTGGACGCCAAAGACAAAACCAGCATCCGGATATTTGAGACGGTATCGGAATCTGGTAACTTCTGCGGATAAAGGCGCGATTTTGAAGGAAGATTGAGCAAAAGAAAAAGTTTACAGTGGATTTTGAATAGTAAGGAGAACGATAGAATGCAGAAGTTGACAGGAGCAGAAATCGTAGTTGAGTGTTTAAAAGAGCAAGGGGTGGATACGGTCTTCGGATATCCGGGCGGAGCGATTCTGAATATTTATGACGCCCTCTATAAGCACCAGGAGGAGATTACCCATATACTGACTTCCCATGAGCAGGGAGCGGCTCATGCAGCGGACGGATATGCCAGAGCGACAGGAAAAGTGGGCGTGTGTCTGGCCACCTCTGGCCCGGGAGCCACCAACCTGGTGACAGGAATTGCCACAGCTTATATGGATTCCATTCCCGTGGTGGCGATTACCTGTAATGTTGGCGTCAGTCTGCTTGGAAAGGACAGTTTTCAGGAGATTGATATTGCCGGCGTTACTATGCCAATCACCAAGTACAATTTTATTGTGAAAGACATTCGGAAACTGGCAGAGGTTATGAGACGGGCCTTTAAGATTGCCAAGTCAGGACGGCCTGGGCCGGTATTGGTGGATATTACCAAGGATGTGACAGGAAATTCTTACGATTATGAATATCAGGCTCCACAGGAAGTGGGACGTCAGTCTGACACCATCACAGAAGAGGATTTGGAGAAAGCTCTTTTGATGATCAAAGCCTCTCATAAGCCGTTTATCTTTGTTGGAGGCGGAGCCGTTTTGTCCGATGCGGCTGAAGAAGTACGGGCGTTTGCAAAGAAGATCCAGGCTCCTGTGGCGGACAGTCTTATGGGCAAGGGCGCCTTTGACGGAACAGACGAGCTCTACACCGGCATGGCTGGAATGCATGGAACAAAGACTTCCAATTTTGGTATTACAGAATGTGATCTTTTGGTGGTAATCGGGGCCAGATTCAGCGACAGAGTGGTGGGCAATGCATCAAAATTTGCCCCCAACGCCAGAATTCTTCAACTGGATATTGACCCGGCGGAGATTAACAAGAATGTCCGTACCCACGCCAGCATCATAGGAGACGTGAAGATCATTTTACGAAAATTAAACGCTCGTCTGGATCCCCAAAACCATGATGAGTGGATCGCTCATATTGAGCGGCTGAAAGATATGTATCCTCTTCATTACAATAAAGAGGTGCTGACAGGTCCTGCGGTGGTGGAAGCCATTTATGAGGAGACGAAAGGGGAGGCGGTCATTGTAACAGAGGTAGGACAGCATCAAATGTGGACAGCCCAGTATTACAAATTTAAGAGTCCTCATACATTTTTGACCTCTGGCGGCCTGGGAACCATGGGATACGGGCTGGGCGCGGCCATCGGCGCTAAAATGGGGAAAAAAGATAAAAAGGTGTTCAACATTGCGGGAGACGGATGTTTCCGCATGAATATGAATGAGATCGCCACAGCGACTCGCTACAACATTCCGGTAATTCAGGTGGTGCTTAACAATCATGTGCTGGGAATGGTTCGCCAGTGGCAGACTCTGTACTATGGAAAACGGTACTCGCATACCATATTAAATGATCAGGTGGATTTTGTGAAACTGGCGGAGGCTATGGGAGCCAAGGCATACAGGGTGACGAAGAAGGAAGAGTTAAAACCGGTTCTTAAGGAGGCCATGGAACTGGATATTCCGGTGGTGATCGACTGCCAGATTCATTGCGACGACAAGGTATTTCCTATGGTATCGCCCGGAGCGGCCATTTCCGATACCTTCGATGATACAGATTTGAAACTATAAAATATTCTAAGAAAGTGGGGACATGGTAATGAGTAGAGTTTACAATTTCTCGGCAGGTCCGGCGGTTTTGCCGGAGGAAGTATTGAAGGAGGCCGCAGCAGAGATGCTGGACTATAAAGGCACAGGAATGTCCGTAATGGAGATGTCACATAGGTCAAAGGCATTTGAGACAATCATCAATGAGGCAGAAGCAGATATTCGGGAATTGATGAACATTCCAGATAATTATAAGGTGCTGTTTTTGCAGGGCGGAGCCAACCTCCAGTTTTCCATGGTTCCTATGAACCTGATGAAAAATAAGGTGGCAGATTACATCATCACTGGTCAGTGGGCGAAAAAAGCATACAAAGAGGCTCAGAAGTATGGAAAGGCCAATGCTATTGCTTCCAGCGAGGATAAGACCTTCAGCTATATTCCAGATTGTTCCGATCTCCCTGTTTCTGAAGATGCAGATTATGTATACATTTGTGAGAATAACACGATTTACGGCACCAAATTTAAGACTCTGCCAAACACAAAAGGCAAGACTTTAGTGGCGGACGTGTCTTCCTGTTTCCTGTCTGAGCCAGTAGATGTGACGAAATATGGCATCATCTATGGCGGCGTTCAGAAGAATATTGGTCCGGCTGGCGTGGTGATCGTAATTATTAGGGAGGACTTGATTACAGAAGACGTACTTCCAGGAACTCCTACTATGTGCCAGTATAAGACTCATTCAGACGCCAAGTCCCTATACAACACGCCGCCGGCTTATGGCATCTATATCTGCGGAAAGGTGTTTAAGTGGCTGAAGGCTAAGGGCGGATTGGCAGCTATGAAGGAATATAATGAGAAAAAGGCAAAGGTTCTGTACGATTTCCTAGATGAGAGCCGGCTCTTTAAGGGAACTGTGGCAAAAGAGGACCGTTCTTTGATGAATGTACCGTTTGTTACCGGAGATGCAGATTTGGATGCTTTGTTTATTAAGGAAGCAACAGCGGCAGGCTTTGTGAATCTGAAAGGCCACCGCAGCGTAGGCGGTATGAGAGCCAGCATTTACAATGCCATGCCAATAGAAGGCGTGGAGAAATTAGTGGCGTTTATGAAAGAATTTGAGGAGGCACACAAGGCATGAGAAACATTCATTGTTTAAATGTTATTTCCAAATACGGAACAGACCTTTTGACACAGGAGTATGAACTGGTTCAGGATATGGGGCAGGCAGAGGGCGTTCTGGTCCGAAGCGCGGCCATGCACGACATGGAGTTTGGCGACTCTCTTCTGGCGATTGCAAGAGCCGGCGCAGGGGTGAACAATATTCCTCTGGAGCGCTGTGCAGAAAAGGGAATCGTGGTATTTAACACGCCAGGAGCCAATGCCAACGGCGTGAAAGAGCTGGTGCTGGCAGGGATGCTTTTGGCAGCCAGAGACGTAGTCGGCGGTATTGAATGGTGCAAGGCAAACAAAGAGGACGCTGACATTGCAAAGACAGTGGAGAAGGCAAAAAAGGCTTTTGCAGGATATGAGATAAAGGGAAAGAAGTTAGGGGTTATTGGTCTGGGCGCGATCGGCGCGGAGGTTGCCAATGCCGCGGCGTCTCTTGGCATGGAGGTGTATGGTTATGACCCGTTTATCTCTGTGAATGCGGCCTGGGGCCTGTCCAGAGATGTAAAGCACATTACCTCTGTGGACACCATTTATCAGGAGTGTGATTATATTACGGTTCATGTTCCTCTGATGGACAGCACAAAGGGAATGATTGGAGAGAAGAGCCTGGAGCAGATGAAGGACGGGGTTGTGGTTCTCAACTTCTCAAGAGATCGTCTGGTAGATGACGATGCGATGGCGGCGGCATTAAAGTCTGGCAAGGTGCGCAAGTATGTGACAGACTTCCCGAATCCTAAGTCCGTAAATATGGAAGGCGTTATCGCTATTCCTCACCTGGGAGCTTCCACAGAGGAATCCGAGGACAACTGTGCTAAAATGGCAGTAGAGGAGATGATGGACTACCTGGAAAACGGAAATATCCGCAACTCCGTGAATTATCCAAACTGCGATATGGGGCCATGCCGCACGGTCAGCCGCGTTGCGGTTATGCATTTAAACATCCCGAATATGATTGGTCAGGTTACAGGAACTCTTGCCTCTGGCAATGTGAACATCTCTGATATGACCAACAAGAGCCGTGACAAATTTGCCTATACGCTTCTGGACTTAGAGAGCGCGGCAGATGAGGGAACGATTCAGAAACTGAGTGAGATTAAGGGCGTGCTTCGCGTACGTGTGATCAAATAATTGACAATTTAAGAAAAATGGGGGCTTGCAGAAACTTGTAGGCCCCCTTTCAAACAGGGAGGAAGATTATGGCGATTGTAAAACCGTTTACATGTATCAGGCCAGAGAAGAATGTGGTTTCCAAAGTGGCGGCGCTTCCGTACGATGTATACAACCGAAAAGAGGCTTGCCAGGCTGTGGCAGAAAATCCGCTTTCTTTTTTGAATATCGACAGGCCGGAGACGCAGTTTTCCGATGAGATGGATATGTATGATCCGAAAGTGTATGAAAAGGCGAGAGAGCTTTTGGAAACCAGAATTGCAGAAGGCGTTTTTGTGACAGACGAGGGAGATAATTACTATCTGTACCAGCTCACCATGGAGGGCAGGAGCCAGACAGGAATTGTGGCCTGCTGCTCCATTGACGATTATGAGAATGGGGTTATTAAAAAGCATGAAAATACCAGAGAGGAAAAGGAACTGGACCGGATTCGCCATGTGGATGTGACAGGGGCTCACACAGGACCTATTTTCCTTGCCTACAAAAATAGCGACAGACTGGCACAGCTTGTAGGACAAGCGTTGGAGGAAGCACCTCTGTATGATTTTGTGTCTGAAGACGGAATCGGACACAAGGTGTGGAGAATTAACGAAAGGGAACAGGTTGAGGCGATGGAACAGGCTTTTTTGGCCCTTTCTGCCACATACATTGCAGACGGGCACCACAGGGCGGCCTCGGCGGTAAAAGTGGGGTTAAAGCGCCGGAAAGAAAATCCGGGCTTTACAGGGACAGAGCCGTATCACTACTTTTTATCTGTGCTTTTTCCAGAAGAACAGTTGATGATCATGCCCTATAATCGGGTGGTGAAGGACTTAAACGGACTTTCTATGGAAAAATTCTTTACGGCTGTTCATGAAAGGTTTGATGTGGCCCAGATTGGAAAGGAGCCTTATGCTCCTGAAAAGAAGGGGACGTTTGGCATGTATCTGGCCGGAACCTGGTATATGCTAAAGGTAAAGCCAGAGTATGCAAGCGAAGATCCTGTGAAGGGATTAGACGTATCTGTTTTACAGGACTGCCTTTTGGGGCCTGTTCTTGGAATCGGAGATCCAAGGACGGATAAAAGGATTGACTTTATCGGCGGAATCAGGGGACTTGCAGAGTTGGAGAGGAGAGTGTCAGAGGATATGGCTGTGGCTTTTTCCATGTACCCTACCTCAATTCAGGAACTGTTTGCCGTAGCGGATGCAAGACAGCTGATGCCGCCTAAATCCACCTGGTTTGAGCCGAAACTGAGAAGCGGAATTTTTATCCATAAATTGTGATTTTTTTGTTAAACCCCTATGAAAAAGAGGAGATTTCCTTTATAATACATAAATCTGCAAGAAGGAGGAGAGAAAAAATGAAACGGATAAAAACAATGCTGATCGTTTTGGCTGGCGTTTTCATGTTGTGTGGATGTACAAAAAGCAATATTATCCGCGGGGAAAGCGATTTGCCGCCTTTGTCGTCAGAGGGGATTGTGTGGGACCAGGTTTGGGAGGACTTCCAGGATCTTTATGGAGATGAGGCGAGATACCCTTTTATAGATAGCGTTAATGGAACAGTCAATACAGAAGAAAAAAAGTTACGGCTTTTTTTGCTTCTTGATGAGGAAATTTCCGCAGAAGAGGGGGCAGAGTATGCCACTGAAGCGATTAAGGGATTCAATGATTTGATTTCTGACCAAAATTCCGATTACGAAAGATCTTCTGACGATTCTTATGGCGGCTATGTAAGTCAATATGAGATCTATGTAATGGTAGGGGAAGAAGACACCAAGATGGACAAGAACTGCTGGCTTTTGGAGGATACCATACCGGCAGGCGAGTATCGTCCGGTAAACCCTGAAGCAGCTCCTAAAGTGACAGAGTAAATCAATGGATCAAATTTGGCCCTCGCCTGGATAAGCGGGGGCCAAAAGCTTAAGAAACCGGAAGACCACTGTGATAGGAGTAATTTCCCAGCTCTTTTATGAGAGGCTCTATATCAGTTTCTTCCACGGACCAGCCAGAGACAAGAAGCTGGTTTATCAGGTAGTAGACCATGCGGCATTTTCCAAGGCATTGATAAAATAAATCCCAAAAGGAGAGGTCTGAGGCCATCTGCCTGCACCAGGGATTGCACCAGGTTTCGTGGTCTAAATTCAGGCTCTTGCGGGGGTTTATGACTTGATCCGTCACAAGCTTTCTGGAGGCTACCAGATTCTTGGTAAATATAGATTCCATTCTTGCTAAACTGCTGCGCTTTAAGCCGGAGGGATCGGACAGAGTACGGCAGCCAAAACGGAGAGCCACGATGGAACGATGAACCATCTGGGGGGATACCTGAAAATTGTTTTTATAGGTAATTGGATAATAAGTTTCGTTGATAATGGTTGAGAGAAGACGGGAAATAAACTGGATCTCCAAACCATTCAGACAGATGGTAGCAGCCTGATTAAACTCAGACGGCTTCTTTTTTTTATACCGGCGCAGCAAAAGAGCGTCAATATCATTTTCCAATTCTGCATGAAGTCCGTGATGCTGCATACTGGGATTGTCAATATCATAGTGAATCCGTCCATAAACAAAAGGATGACAGATGGAATCGCCGATATAATGGCAGATATATCCGCACAAATAAGCCAGAGCCTGCTCTCTCTGCTGTCTGGAGTGAATCTGGGAAGCTTCTTTTAAATAGTTGGTAAAAAATTCCTGAACGTGATGCTCATGCATGTAAGAACCTACATTTCGATAATCCCGGTGGCGCAGAATGGGAATATAGTAGAAAAAAATATCCGGTCCCTGTAACCCCAGCTGGTAAAGCCAACGGTATTTGGATATGATATGCTTGAGAGGATTCGATGGCAGATCATTATAAGCTTTCATACCCATAATGTAATGCGTGGTAAATCCAGGCATAAAATTCCCCCTTCCTGTTAGTTGCTTCTATAAATAATGTTGGGGCTAGTATATCATGAAAAAGAGTGGAATGCCAGTCATAGTTTGTGCCAGCTTGGAATAGAACATACAAAAGAAGCTGGGAGACAGTGATCATGATACAGAAATTACATAGTCTGGTTTGGGGACCTGCGCTTTTAACGCTGTTGTTAATCACAGGCGGTCTTTATACGCTCCGTTTTAAAGGATTTCAGATTTTAGGCATAAGAACCTGGTGGAAACATACCATCGGAAGTCTGTTTGCAGACACCAAAGATTCGAGAGAAGAAAAAAGAGAACATTCTGTCACAAAGGCTCAGGCAGCCTGTACTGCTCTTGCCGCAACCATTGGAACCGGAAATATTGTAGGAGTAGCGACTGCTTTGACGGCAGGAGGGCCTGGGGCAATTTTCTGGATGTGGGTTTCGGCAGTTATTGGAATGGCGACTGCTTATGGGGAAACCTGGCTGGGGTTAAAACATCGTTACCGCAGTTTACAGGGAGTCTGGGTATGCGGACCTGCGGTGTACCTAAGCAGAGGGCTTCATATGCCTGTTATGGGATTTGTTTATGGAATTTTATGCCTGTTGGCCTCCCTGGGGATGGGGAGTATGGTTCAGTCCAACGCCATTGCTCAGACGATTCAGTTTTCTACCGGAACTTCTCCTGTTTTCAGCGCTGTGATAGTGACGACGTTGACCTGCTGTGTGGCAGTAGGAGGAATTTCCAGGATTGCCCATGTGACAGAGCGGCTGATTCCCTGGGCTGCAGGGATCTATATCGCCTTCTCGTTGATGGTTCTTTTGCTGTGTTACCGCCAGATTCCCGTGGCGTTTCAGGAGATTTTTCAGTGCGCCCTTTTTCCTCAGGCAGTGGTTGGCGGAGCAGGGGGATATGGAATTAGCAGGGCGTTTCGGTATGGGATCGCGCGGGGAGTCTTTTCCAATGAGGCAGGACTTGGAAGCTTGGCAGGGCTTCATGGGGCAACTGATGACACTACGCCGGAAGAGCAGGGGATGTGGGCTATGTTTGAGGTATTTTTTGATACCATCATCATATGTACCCTGACAGCGCTGGTGATTCTGTGCGTGACAAAAGGAAATCTGTCAGGGGAATATGGAGACGGGGCAGTTTTGACTGCCCGGTGTTTTGGCGCGGTTTTGGGAAAATTGGGAGAACATCTGGTGTCGGTTTCCATGGTGATTTTTGCGTTTGCTACCATGATTGCTTGGTTCTTTTTAGGAAGGCAGACATTAGAGGCTGTTATGGAACAGATTTCGGGGTGGATTTTTTTGTCTGAACGGCTAAAAAAGAGAATCCGGCAGGGGTATCTGGTATTATATGGATACGCTGTATTTTTAGGCTGTGTCAGCAGTCTGACGTCTGTGTGGGAGCTTTCTGATATTTGGAATGGAATGATGGCATTTCCCAATATCTTGGCTTTGCTTCTGCTGCACAGGCAGGTTCGGTATCCTCTTAAATAGAGTGAAAAAATCAGCGCTGCCTAAGGCGGGCGCTGATTTTAAATTTAAGGGATAAAAGGGAGGAGAGCTGATAATGCAACATTACCAGCTCGAGTATTATGAAAAAAATCTTATTAGCATTTACTATGGTTATAGTATATGGGAGATTCATGAAGAAATCGTGTGCAGAGTGTAAAGTCTTTTTAAACGATTTTTGAATAAATTATGAATGCTTATATTTTCCAGAAATCAGGTCGATATATAATAATGACAATATTCATATGGTAGAAAGCCTGTTAGAAACAGTGCTTCTGCAATAAAATTAAGATATATTATTATATCAGAAAGGAGAAGAATATTATGGTAAATGGTGTTTCATTAAATTACTATGGCAACAACAGCTACGGTAACATGCTTAACAGCAACGACTGGGTTAACAGCGCTAATGATGCAACCAACAAGGTGAAAGAAGATTTAGGCATCTCTGATTCTACCAGTACCAACAGCAGCAGTTCGAATAAGACTGGAAGTACCAGCAGTTCTTCCAGCAATGTTTATACTGCGAACTCAACGTCGGGATTTCTGATGGGATATCAGAACGTGCTTAAGGATTTGGAGTCTTCAGCTGCAAAATTGCAAACCAGCCAGGCGAACAATGTATTCCAGAAATATGACGCTGCTTTGAAGAAAGCGGCTGACGGGGATGAAGAAGCGCTCAAGGCTCTGAGCAAAGCAGAAGACGACGTGGTCTCTTCCATGAAAGATTTTGTTGATAATCTTAATAGCGCGATTTCTTATTTGAAGAAGAACACAGGCGCCGGATCTGGCGTATCCGCACAGCTTGATTCCCTGAAGAGAATGATTCCTTCAGAGAAAACCTTAAAGGCCATGGGGATCAGCTACAACACGGACGGCACCCTGAAACTGGATGAGGATGCTTTCAGAGAGAACTTACAGAAAGACCCAAGTTTCACAAAAGAGCTTGTAGGCGGTCAGTATGGTCTTGCAGAACGTGTGGGAAGCAAGGCTACGAAAGTACTGGATTCCTCTGTGGACAAAATTGTAGGCGGCAACGGTTCTACTAATTCCTCAGAATCTACTTCAAAGACCCCTTCAAACAGCGCGGCTTCCAGCACTACATTCCCAGGGTCCAAGGGCAACATGTCGGATTCCTTTATGCAGTTTGCCAGCTTTGCCAGAGGCGGGGCTTACAATTTAAGTAACTACTATGCAGTGTCTATGCTGAATATCCTGGTATAGAACCTGTATCAGAACTAAAAGGGGCTTTTTTACAGCCCCTTTTTTCGTACAAAAATTATCTGATGTAAATTTTGCAACAATAACTTATAAAAAATTAGTGGACTTTTAGGTTGAAGCGAATCATTATCTTATTGACATAAGAATAGAGCATTGTCTATAATACTTATAACGACATAAAGAATTTATATGAGGCCATCTTTGTTTCATTGAAGGCTTGATTTTATTTCTTAATGGTGTTATTATTTATAGTGGACCTTAGTCTCCCAAAAAGAGGAAGCTTTATCAAGTTAAAAGAAATTCTGAATTTGGAAAAAAATTGCTATTGAAAATCAATAGCTAATCATAGAAAATAGTAAAGAAAGAAATGAGAGGAGAAAAATAAGTATGTCGGCAATTTATGGAAATGGTATTTCCTTAACAGAGAAAGTTCTTGATTTTTTGTGGCAGAGGCAGGCGGTGTCCTTGAATAATATTGCCAATGTAGACACTCCGGGGTTTAAGTCCCAGTATGTAACCTTTGAGGAAGAACTGGCAAAACGTTTGTCTGATGCAAGCAACGCAAAAAGATCGCCGAAAAAGGAAGTTTCCAACGCCATTGATTCTACTAGGATGTGGGTAAATACCACATGGGCAGAATCCAGCAGGCTGGATGGGAACAACGTTGACACTGACCAGGAACAGGTGGAGATTGTCCGAACTGCTTATGAATATCAATACATGTTAAATTCCTTTAACAGTGATATGAACCGTCTTAAAAACGCTGCTAAACCATTTTAAAGATGACAGGTGAATCTGATAAAAAGAGGAGGATATTATGGAAGGAGCATCATTTATTACACCGATACAGCCCTGGGGAAGACTTGGAGAACTGAGTCAGGGGCAGGAAGCCGCAGTAGTCAACACAGAGGCCTCTCTATTTAAGGATATTTTTAAAAACGTTATTAATCAGGTGAAGGAAACTCAGGCAGATGTGGAGTATAAGCAATATCTTTTGTCTACGGGGCAGCTTGATGATGTCCATACTCTTCCTATTGCGGAAGCCAAGGCCAGTTTGACAGTGGATGTATTGATTTCTCTTCGCAATAAGACGATGGAAGCATATAATGAGCTTATTAAGATGAGCGTCTGATGGAACAGGTATTTAAATATGACAAAGGTTGGATAAAGACGTGCAGAATTTGAAAGAGAGCTGGCAGAATATGCCAGAAAAAACCCGAAAAATTATAATAGCGATTGCGGGAGTGACAGTCGCAGTTGCTTTGATTGCCATACTTGCGCTGAGTTTGGGAAAAAATACGGATTATGCTACCTTGTTTACTGGCCTGAATCAGAGCGAGGCCCAGGAGGTAGCCAATCTCCTCCAGGATCAGGGAGTTACATACCAATATAATGAGTCCAGCGGAGCGATACGAGTTCCGGCGGCGACGGTGGAGCAGACGAGAGTCAATCTTTTAAGCCAGGGTTATCCAAAAACCGGATTTGCATATGACATGTATTTGAATAATACTGGTTTGATGAGTACAGAGTCAGACAAGAAGCAGTTGACCCGATATGAACTGCAGGATAGAATCGCAGCCACGATACGAATGTTTGACGGGGTCAGAGATGCAAAGGTAAATATAAGTGAAGGTGTGGAACAACAGTATGCTTTGGGAGATACATCGGACACACCGGCTACAGCCTCAGTAATCGTGACTATGGCAAACGGAAACAGTTTGACCGCTGATAAAGCCCAGGCAGTAAAAAATTTGGTCTCTCATTCTGTGCGCGGTTTGAGCTTTGGCCAGGTGTCTGTATTTGATGCCAATACTATGCTTGAGGTTGGCGGAGGAGAGTCAGATACTTCTGGAAGCAGCACCACAGACTTGACCAGCTTGACGAGTCTGGTGGAAAGCAACATTGCGGCCAATGTAAGACGCGTGCTGGAACAGCTTTACGGTACGGGGAATGTGGCTGTTTCTGTAAAGGGTACTCTGAATATGGAAAGCCTGATTCAGGAGATTACCCAATATACCACGCCTGACAAGATTGATAATGAAGATAAAAACGGACTTCTGCAGATGGAAGATGTGACGACAGAGAACACTTCTTCCTCGGCTTTGACTGCAAACGGAGTGGTGGGGGCCGATGCAAATGCAGATACGCCCAGATATACGACGGATGACGGCACGGAAGGAAACGCGGATACTTATTCCAATGGAAGCGCCTCCAGAGTATGGCTGTACAATATATTGAAAGAACAAAGACAGATTGACCCTGGCGTTTTGGAAGATACTTCTATTGGCGTTGTCATTAACACAGAAGATACCACCACGGTAAGCGATGAAGCGCTGTATAGACTAGTAGCAAATTCGGCTGGTATTTCGGTAGAAACGGTAAACGACAAGGTAACCATTGTTCGCGCGCCGGGGCCAGCTAAGGATACTGGTCAGCCGCCTATAGCGCCGGTAACCGGTCCGGGGGTGATTTTGCAGGCGATACCGCTGCCTCTTTTGATTGCGATTGGGGCTGGTGTTCTGCTGCTTCTGCTGCTTTTGATTCTTCTTCTTGTCCGCAGGAAGCGTAAACAGCCAGAAGTTGTTATGGAAGGCGGCGAGTTCTTTGAAGGAGACCAGATGTCTGATGGAGAACTGGTTCTTGGAGAGGATGGACAGCCGGAGATTGCCGGAGGTGGAGCGATGCCTGGAATGGAAGAAGAGGAAGATGAGTTTAGTAAGAATGAAGAGATTCTGAATCTCCGTATGCAACGTAGTCTGCGTCTGAAGCAGAATATTGCGGAATTTGTGGATCAGAATCCTCAGATAGCGGCTAAGCTTGTACAGAGCTGGCTGAGAGGAGAGGAGGGAGACGAGGATGGCAGAAGCCGGAATGCAAGAAATCGAAAGTAGTGGAAAGCCAGAAGGCGATATGATAATGGATACAAAAGCCAAGGCGGCGTTAGTGGTTGTATCTGTTGGCGCAGACAGAGCCTCTCAACTCTATAAATACTTAAACGAAGAGGACATAGAGGAGCTTACATATGAGGTGGCGAAGCTGGGGAAGACCTCGAATTCTCAGGTAGAGGTGGCCTTGGATGAGTTCTATAAATTATGTCTGACCCATAAGATGATGACGGATGGCGGTCTGGACTATGCCAGAAACGTATTGGAAAAGGCGTTTGGAGAGTCTACAGCAAGAAATCTTCTGGAGAAGGTTTCCAAGACGCTTCAGTCAAAGCCGTTTAACTTCTTTATGAAGGGAGACCCCAAAGCTCTGTTGTCTATTTTACAGAATGAGCGTCCGCAGGTGATTGCGCTGATTATGGCATACATGGAATCTCAGCAGGCTGCTCAGGTTTTGGAACAGCTGCCGGAGGAAAAGCGTATTATGGCAGTGGAAAGCATGGCCCGGATGGACCGTGTTTCTCCAGAAGCCATTGCTATTGTAGAGGAGGAGATGAAGCGGAAGTTCGCAACAATTATTACCAGCGAAGACAACATGAGTCTTGGTGGTGTGGATTATGTGGCTGACATGATGAATCATGTGGACCGAAGCAGCGAACGAAAAATTTTCGAAGAGTTGGACAAACGAAACCCAGAGCTGGCGCAGAGTATTCGGGAAAAGATGTTTGTATTCGAAAATATTCTGGATATGGACGACCGGTCTGTGCAGCGTTTTGTCAGGGACTGCGATACCAAAGATGTGGTGTATGCCCTCAAGAGTGCTTCCAAGGAAATGCAGGAAATATTCTTCAAAAATATGTCCAAACGTATGTCGGATTCTGTTCGGGCAGATCTGGAAATTACAACCAATGTAAGATTGAAGGATGTGGAAGAGGCGCAGCAGCGTATTGTTAATATTATCCGTAACCTGGAAGAGAAGGGCGAGGTAATTATTAAGAAGGGAGGAGAGGATGATATCATCATCTAAACGGGTTATTAAACACTCAGACTTATCAAAAAAAATGATGATAGAGCAGTACATCCTTCCCCCAGAAAATAATATCTCAAATCAAATTGTGATACATAAGAAGCCGGTCTTTCCGCGCTATACTATAGATGGAGAGAAAAAAGAGGATTCTATGCCTCTTGAAGAGCTTCCGCAAGAGGCGTTTCTGATACCGGAGGAACAAGAACTGAAGGAAGAAGAGGAGCGGGTGGAGGAAAAGGGGGAAGAACTTCCGGATCCGACACAAGCCCTTTTGGATGAGGCCAGAGAAGAGGCTGCCAGAATTATAGAAGAAGCCAGGCAGCAGGCTGCCGATATTGTAGAGGCCGCCAGAGCTCAGGCCAGAAGCGCTAAAGACCAGGCCCGGCGTTCCGGCTATCAGGCGGGATACGAAGACGGACAGTCAGAAGGCAGGCAAAAAGCCGAGGAAGAAGTTCAGAAAGAATTTCAGGAAAATCTGATAGAATTTCAGAAAGATATGCGTCAGGCGCTTCGCTCTGTGGAAAAGGCGAAAGAAGACTGCGTTCATACTTACTTAGAGGAATTGAAGGACTGCGCAGTGGCTATAGGCGAAAAGGTCATTCATATCAGCTTAAAGTCAAGCGGCGAGGTCATTAAACAGATGATCGTTGCCGCCACAGAAAAGTTAAAAAAGACGGCATGGGTCAAGATTTATATTGATAAATATGATTATGACATGATGATGGCAGCGGATGCAGACGTTCTTGAGGAACTTTCTCATTTGTCAGATAATATCAAGTTTATTGTGATGGATAAGGAAGAAGACGGAAGTTGTATCATTGAGATGCCAGAAGAAATTGTAGATATTAGTGTCAACACTCAGATAGAGAACATAAGAGATATATTGGAGAATATCAGAATATAGGAGCTGTTTATGTATGAAAAGATACCATCGTTGATTGGCAAATCGGAGACCATCAGCTATATTGGAAAAATTGAAAATGTGGTTGGAATGTCCATGGAAGCCTCCGGTGGCAGGGCCAGTATCGGTGATATCGTAATGATTTACAATGAAGAGCAGAACCGTCAGATGCCTGCAGAGGTGGTGGGATTCAAAAATGAGAGAATTCAGCTTATGACTTATGAGGCCACAAGCGGGATTGCGTCAGGAAGCTTTGTGCGTAATACCAGGCGGAGGCTGAAAGTTCCGGTTGGAGATTTTCTGCGGGGGAGAATTATCAATGCTTTAGGAGAGCCTATTGATGGCGGTGATAACTTTCCTTATTCCAGACATTATACAGTTAACAGCCCCTATATTAATCCGTTAAACCGTCCTCCCATTAGAGAGAGGCTGGAGTTTGGAATCAAGGCTATAGATGGTCTGAATACCATAGGGAAAGGTCAGAGAATTGGTATTTTTGCTGGTTCCGGCGTGGGAAAGAGTACCTTGATGGGTATGATTGCCAAGAATGTCAAGACGGATATTAATGTGATTGCTCTGGTAGGCGAGCGTGGACGAGAGGTTTTGGAGTTTATTGAGAAGGATTTGGGCGAGGAAGGAATGAAACGTTCTGTTCTGGTTGTGGCAACCTCTGACCAGCCGGCCATGCTCCGTATGAAATGTCCTTTGGTGGCGACTACGATTGCAGAGTATTTTAAAGATTTAGGGTATGATGTGCTTTTGATGATGGATTCTCTCACCCGATACGCCATGGCGCAGCGTGAGATTGGGCTTGCCATCGGAGAGCCGCCGATTGCCAGAGGCTACACCCCTTCCATCTATGCAGAGTTTCCAAAGCTGCTGGAGCGAAGCGGAAACTTTGGAAAAGGCTCTATTACCGGCGTATACACCGTATTGGTGGAGGGCGATGATACAAATGAGCCCATATCCGATACAGTCAGAGGAATTTTGGATGGACATATTGTGCTGAGCAGACAGCTGGCTAATGAGAATCATTTTCCGGCTATTGACATAGGGGCCAGTATTTCCAGATTGATGGTGGAAGTGGTTCCGCAGGAACATCAAAAAACAGCTTCCCGTTTGCGGAATATATTGGGATTGTATCAGAAGAATGCAGATTTAATATCCATTGGAGCATACAAAAAGGGTACAAATCCGGCTTTAGATGAAGCAGTGGCCAAGATAGACAAAATCAACACATTTTTACAGCAAGGAATCAGAGAGCGCTTTACCTATGAACAAACGCTTCAGTGTATTAAAGAGATTACCGGTTAAGCTTAAAGGAGTAGGCAGTGAAGAAGTTCGAGTACAGGCTGGATACCGTGTTAGACTATAAGACTCAGGTATTAGATAATTTAAAGACAGAACATGCGGTGATTCTTCAAAAGGTAAATAAAAAGCAGGAAGAAATTCGGGGACTCCGCCAGGAACTGGCCGGTTATGAGAACACATTTAACCGAGCCAAAGAGGAAGGCGTCAGTATCGGGGATTGCAGATTGTACAGCATGTGTATTGGACGCATGGAGGAAATCATTGACCAGGAAAAGATTCGTCTGAAAGTCCTGAAAAAAGAAGAGGATGAGAAGAAACAGGAAGTGATTACCGCCAAGGTGGACACCTCCAAATTTGAAAAATTAAAAGATAAAAAGCTGAAGGAATATGAAAAAGTGGTGATGAAAGCGGATGAAGCGTTTATTGAAGAGTTTGTATCCAATACAACCACAAAATTCCGGCATCAGCACAGAGGCTGATTTGGATAATCGCAGTCTGAAAAGGCTGTTGATTATAGATATCATATGAGAAAGAAAGGAGGGATAGGATGGTAGCAGCAAAGGTGCAGACACCTGTAGCAGCAAAAAATGCTGCAACAAATCGGACTGTTCAGTTGAAAACGTCGGTACAGAAAGATGATTTTACAAAGCTTCTCCAGCAGAAGAAGGATGTGGCAGACCAGCCGAAGAAACCGGATTCTAAACCAGTCGATTCCGATAAGGTTGACAATTCGGAGATGGATGACAAAACACCAGATTCTCTGGATGTAAAGAAAGAAGACATGGACCTGGGCGACGGAGAGATATCTGTTTCTGATGACGAGGCTATGTTGCAGATGGCTATGGAACAGGCGGCGGTTCAGATGATGATTCAGCCGGAAATAGCAGAAGAACCTGTTATGGAACAGGCGGCGCCATTAGAAACTGAGATTACTGCTGTGGAAGAAATCCATGAGGAGGCTGTGGTTTTAGAACCAAAAGTCAAAAGTGAGGAACAGCCAAAGAGGACGGAGCCTGCCATAAAACTAGAGACAAAGACTGAAGCAGGAGAGAAAACGGAAGCTGGAGTCGAGGAAAAGGTGCCACAGGTACAAAGGCAGCCTGATGACAAAGGAGAAGCAGATCAAAAGCAGTTTGAGGGAAGGTTTGAGGGAGCGGTCACAGACGAGAAAAGAGTACGTCAGGTTTCTGAATCGGTAAATGAAGGACAGGAGACAACATACGCTTCAGCGCTTCAAACAAATACCCGTGAGGAAACGGCGATCCCTGTAATTCAGAGAACAGAGGAAGTTCCCATAAAGACTACGGTTCAGAATCTTCCGGAGGATTTGGGAAAGACTCTGGCGACAAAGACTTTCGAGCAGGGAAGTGTTCTTACAGTAGAACTGGAGCCTGTTTCTTTGGGAAAACTGACAATTAAGCTGGTGTATGAGGGAGAACGGGCCGCATTATCCATTATGGCTTCCAATCCAAGGACGCTGGAACTTTTAAGTCAAAAGGCTTCTGAGATTGCGGCGATTCTGGAGGAGAAGACTGGGCAGGAAACGGTGATTTATACCCATCAGACAGAACAGGGCAGAGAAGAATTTGAGGAGAATCAGAACAGTCATTCAGGCCAGAATGGACAAGAGGACAGACAGCAGGAGAGGCATCAGGAAAAACACCAGACAGAATCTTTTGCCCAACAGCTTCGATTAGGGCTTGTGTGAGAAAGAAAGGAAAATTATGGCAGATATTTCAGTAAGCGGGACTACTAACCCGTATTCCATTACGGCTTTGACCCCACAGCAGAATGACAAAAACACCTTAAGCATGACCGATTTTTTTCAGCTTATAGCTACGCAGCTTCAGTATCAGGACCCCACAAGTCCTATGGATAACAATGAACTGATGGCTCAGATGACTCAGATGGCTATGGTTCAGTCAATGACCTCCATGACAGAGGCGATTGAGGCGTCAACGGCTACCAGCGCCCAGACCTATGCAGGAAGTATTGTGGGCAAAGAAGTCACAGTTGCCGTAATAGAAGAAAATTCCTATGGACAGGAGAAGCCAACAGGTGTAAAATATGCCAAGGTGGAGTATGTGAATTTTACCAGCGGTTCTCCTACGTTTAAGGTGGAGGGAGACCCGAAAGAGCATCCATTATCTCATTTGGTCGGTATGGGGAGAGTACCAGACCCGTATAATAAAGATACTTCCGAGGATGGAGATAAAGAGGAAGGCGGAACAGATGGACCGGAAGGACCAGAAAACGGTTCTGGATCTGGACCCGATAACAGCTAAGTAGTTTTAAAGGCAAGGAACAACACAAAGCGGCTTTTTGGAGGAAAAGACTATGGATGTGAATGGAGTGCGCCGTATAGACAGCGGCCAGCATGGCATCCCCGGCCAGAACACCACAGCGCCTGGAATGGGGGAAGGTCAGGCAGAATTTTATAAGATGTTCCAACAGAGGGCGAAGGACGGCCTGAACTTTTCCAAACACGCCACAAAGCGCATGAATGAGAGGGGAATTGCCGTAGACAATCAATTAATGAGCAATCTGGAACATGCAGTGGAAGACGCCAGAAAAAAGGGTGCTAAAGATGTGGCTATCATCGGTGCACAGGGAATTTTTATTGTCAATGTGCCCAACAATACGGTGGTTACCACTATGTCTCAGAATGATATGAGAGAACGAGTATTTACTAATATTGACAGCGCCGTTATAATGTAGCAGGACCTCGTTTGAGGGTGCGGATTCGTTGGCCGGACGGGCGGACGGAAAACGGCAGGAAAGGAAAATGGAATTATGTTAAGAGCAATGGATTCAGCGGTGGCAGGCCTTCGGGCTCACCAGAACAAGATGGACGTAGTAGGACACAATATTGCAAACGTGAATACCTATGGTTTTAAGGCGCAGACTTATACATTTAAAGAGGCTATGTATCAGACCTCTACTGCGTCTACTGGAAACAATGGTAACGCCGGCGGTGTGAATGCTGCTCAGTATGGCTATGGTACTTTGATGGGAACGATTGGTATGGATATGACTGCCAGTACGCCTACCTATGTTGGAGGATTTAATGCTTCCATTGATGGCGAGGGATTTTTTATCACTTCTTCCAGCTTACAGGATAAAATTGACGATATTAGTGCCAAAGACATTACAACTGTGAATTATGATTATACCAGAGTAGGACAGTTTACTGTAGACAGTTCGGGCTATATTGTTGATGGAAATGGTAATTTTGTTTATGGTTTCCAACCAGCTAATAATGATATGTATACAGGTACTATTAATGCGGACCAAGGAAAAATATTAGTTCCGCTATGTGCACCAAAAGCCACTAGTACGCAAGGAACATACGAGTTTATTACAACGACTGGAAATCCTCCTGTAACAGATCCGGCATTAAAATTAGGTAATATTCAAATTGATCAAAATGGTAAAGTGTCTGCTAGTGTTACAGTACCAAGTACAGCTGATCCTGACCAGCATATATCAGAAACCATTTATTTAGGAACGGTTGCTATCGCTACTTTCCAGAACCCTAACGGTTTGTCTAAAGTAGGTGGAAACTATTATAATGCAACTGCAGGTGACAATACAGGAGCCTCTGCTGCTACAGTACCAGGTGCAGGAACTACTCCTACATTGATGGCTGGTTTTATCGAGGCTTCCAACGTAGACCTTGCTAAGGAATTCGCTGACATGATTACCACTCACAGAGGTTTCCAGGCTAATTCCAAGATGATCACCGTGTCCGATGAGATGCTATCTGACCTGGTAGCCATGAAGAGATAATAGGGAATAGACAATGAGCTGGTGGAAAAATGACAACCAGAAAATGGCTGACAGACGAAGAAAAATACGTATGAAACGGATATCAGGAGAGAGGGAGAGAGAGTTTTACGAACTCTCTCCTGTAAGTGGAGCAGAACAGGAGCCAAAAGAGGGGGCAAGAGGTATGATAAGGGTTACACGCTTAAATGATGAGGTACTATATCTGAACATTTTTCAGATTGAATGTATGGAGTCCATACCTGAGACGAAGATCAAGATGATGAATGGATACTATTTTCTGGTAAAGGATTCAGCAGATTCTGTTATCGAGCAAATGAAGACATTTTTCAGAAGTTGTTTTGTCTCAAATGATGGAAATAAGGGCGAATAAGTATTTCAACAATATTTAGCAGTAGGAGGATAAAACAATGGATTTGACAACGCTTATCGGCATTGTGATGGCCCTTGGCTTGATTCTATGGGGAATTGGCCTCGATAAGCTGGGAAACTTTGTTGATATGCAAAGCCTTGCTATCGTTCTCGGCGGAGCGATAGCCGCAACGATTGCCAGCTATCCTTTCCGCATTCTGAAGGACGTTCCCAAACATATTATGGTATGTTTTCGTGGATCTGGGAAATATAGTATTCCCAAAGTGGTAGACCAGTTGGTAGATTTGGCTATGCTTGCCAGACAGAGCGGCCTTTTAGCCTTGGAAGAGAAGGCAGAGGAGATTAAAGATCCTTTTTTCAAACAAAGCGTTTTGATGATTGTGGATGCTAACGATCCGGACAAGGTTCGTGAGATGTTGGAAAAAGAGATGGATGATATGATGGCCAGACATGATGAGGCGGCGGGAATTTACGAAAAGCTTTCTGCTTATGCGCCTGCTTTTGGTATGATTGGTACCCTGGTTGGTCTGATTAACATGCTGAAGGGAATGGACTTAGGCGGCGGCGGCGGAGCCAGCAGCTTGGGTCAGGACATGTCGGTAGCATTGATTACTACGTTTTATGGTAGTGCTTTGGCGAATATCTTTGCTCAGCCTATTGCTAAAAAATTAAGGGTACGTCAGGCAGCAGAGGAGCTTTACTGTACAACAATCGTGGAAGGGGTAATGGGAATCCAGGCAGGAGAGAATCCACAGTTTTTACGAGAGCATCTGATTTCCTGTATGAAACAGTCTCAAAAGAAGAAACTCCTGCTGAAAGCGGCTAACAAGCCGGCTGGCGGCGGAGGTGAAGGCTGATGGGAAGAAGGAAAAAGGGCGGCGGAGGCGGCGAAGACTGCGGAAGCTGGATGGATACATACGGCGACATGGTTACTCTTCTTCTTTGCTTTTTTGTAATGCTGTATTCCATGTCCAACCTAGACCAGCAAAAGTGGGAAATCTTTGTAAAAAGTATTTTTCCCAACTCCAATGAGCTAGAACAAATTGCAGTAAATGAGAATATTTCTGAAGGTGACTTTGACGTTTCCGGAAATCTGGAGATGGATCAGGAAGAAGTAGACGCAGAAAAATTGGAAGACTTATATTTGGTTTTAGTGAAGAAATTGAATGAGAGCGGCATAGACGGAGTGTCAGTCTCTCAAGGAGATGGATACACCTTTGTTGCATTTGAAAATCATGCGTTTTTTAACGGAGACAGCTCTGTGCTTACACAGGAAGCTATGGAAGTTCTGGATATATTCAGTGAAATTATCGCGCCAGAGGCAGACCGTATTTCCCAGATTGAAATTTTAGGTCATACGGCTCAGGCAAGGGCAGACAGCCCTAACAATGCCAGAACAGACCGTTTGCTTTCTGGTATGCGTTCAGCAGAGGTAGCGGCCTATATCCAAAATAAAGGGATTATAGATCCCAGTAAATTAGTTGGCATCAGTTATGGACAGTTTCGTCCAGTGGACACCTCTCAAACCAGTGAGGGCAGGGCGAAAAACCGAAGAGTTGAGTTTTTGATTGTAGATTCAGGAGCGGACATTAAGTCCATGAATGATTACTATGATGAGTATTATGGCAGATTAGAGGAAGGTTCTGTATTGTATACAGATGGAAACAGCACAGAACCAGCAGAAGGATTTGAGCCGATTGATAACGGCAGCATGGAGGGGGATGCCAGTATGGTGCCAGAATCAGCGATTAACGATTCTGGTCAGCAGGGCCAATCTCCGGAACCGACGGTAAGTCCACCGGAGGGAGCAGCGGCTCCCTAAAGATATACCGGCGGAGTAACAATTTGAGAAAAGGTGGCTTTTATAGATGGCAGACGTATTATCCCAAAGTCAAATCGATGCGCTTTTAAAATCCATGGCCTCCGGTGGAGCGCCGGAGCCAGAAGCCAGCGTTCCAGAAGAAGTGGAAGCAAAGGTTGATAAAAAAGCGGAAAAGGCAGAAGAAATTAAGTATAATAAATATGACTTTTATAGCCCAAGGAAGTTTACCAAAGATAAGATGAGGATTTTGACAAGTGTGTTTGAAAATTATGCCAGAATCATCACTTCTCAGGTAAACGGTATTTTCCGGGTTATGACTGATATTACGGTACTGGAGGTCCAGGAGCGACGGTATTATGAGTTTGTGAGCTCTCTTGGTGAGAATGATGCAGTTACTCTGGTTGAAGCTGATATACAGGATCACAACAAAATTCTGGTTCCACTGATGATGTATGTGACGCCGGGATTGGTCATTACTTTGATTGATCACATGTTAGGCGGTGGAGAAGAAGTGGTGAAGGTAAAGACTGGATATCGGTATTCTGATGTAGAACTTGCCTTATACCGCAGAATTCTATCTTACTTAATCCAGGCCTTAAAGGACGGCTTCTCCAATTACATAACAATGGAGTTTAAAGCACAAAGAATAGAAGACAATCCCAGTATGATACAAGACGTAGGTCTTGATGAGACGGTGGCAATTATTCTGCTGAATGTAGATGTTGCAGGTCTTGCAGTAGAGCGTATTCGAATTTGTATGCCAGGCACTCTTCTGGAAAGCATTTTCCAAGTGATTGACAGCCGTAAGCATATTGCAAGAGGATATGCCTATGAAGACAACAGGGATACTATCCTTGACAACATCAGAGAGTCACCACTTCCGATTACAGGCCAGTTAGGTACTGTCATTTTAGACTTGGATGATGTCTATCATCTGAAAGTTGGCGATGTAATTGACATGAATAAGCCTAAGAATAAAGATGTAAAGCTGTATATTGGAAGGCAGCCATGGTTTACTGGTAAGATGGGTGTGTACAAAAAAAACGTGGCGATTCGTATCAACCGAAGGTTATACGAGGAGGAAGATACCGAAGAAGCTGCGTCAGATATCCCATTTCCTCAGCAGGAAGAAGTTGCTTCTACGCTTGAAGGGCAATGAGAGATATCAAAATAAAAGTTACAGTTTTTTAAATTATTATTTATGAAAAGAGAGGGAGAAACAATGGCTAAAATTATGCTGGTTGATGATGCCGCGTTTATGAGAATGATGGTGAAGAATGCTCTGACCAAAGCTGGGTATGATAATTTTGTGGAGGCTCAGGATGGAGCAGAGGCTGTAAGAAAATATGGCGAGGAGAAACCGGATATGGTAATCATGGACATTACCATGCCGAATATGGATGGACTTCAGGCTTTAAAAACTATCCGGGGAACCGACCCAAATGCAAAGATTGTAATGTGTACTGCCATGGGGCAGGAAGGAATGGTGGTTGATGCCATTAAATCTGGAGCCAAGGACTTTATTGTAAAGCCTTTTAATGCGGATCGTATTGTTCAGACAGTGAACACGATTTTAGGGAACTAATGCAGGGCAGGAGGTAGAAACAATGGCTTTTCTAAGTTCATTTGATATCAGTGCATCTGGCTTGAGTGCTCAACGCATCAGGATGGATATCGCCGCGGAAAATATTGCGAATATTGATACCACCAGAACAGAGCGGGGCGGAGCTTATCGCAGAAAAGATGTTGTGTTTGAAAGCTATGGAGCGAATTCTTTTAAGCAGGCTCTTCGAAATGCCTCCAAGGGATTAGGCTTCACCGGAAGAAACGCCGGAGTTCGGGTTGCAGGTATTATTGAAGACGACAGGGAAATGCCCCAGGTCTATAATCCGAACCATCCAGATGCAGACGAAAATGGTTTTGTGACAATGCCAAATGTGGATTTACTAAAGGAGACGGTTGACAGTATGTCGGCCACCAGGTCTTACGAAGCAAATGTTACAGCTTTAAATGCAATGAAGCTGATGGCGCAAAAGGCGCTGGAGATTGGAAAATAATGTTCAGGGCCATTGAATAAAACGGATAAAGGAGATTAAAAAATGGGCGCTAGCAGCTTTAATGAGATGGAGCTAGATGCGATAGGCGAGATTATGAATATCAGTCTGGGCGCCTCGGCAACAGCGGTTTCCACAATGCTGGGCACAAAGACGAATATCACCACGCCTGTAGTGCGGGTTCAAACGCGGGAGGAATTTGAGTTTAAGCGTCTTGAGCCTGCTATTGGTGTTGAAATTGCCTATGTTGAGGGCCTGGAAGGCAAAAATATTATGATGTTCCGTCGGGAGGACGTGTGCGTCATTGTAGGAACCTTAATGGGGGAAGATCCTGCTAATATCAGTCCAGAGTTGGATGAGATTCATATCAGCGCTATCTGCGAGGTTATGAATCAGATGATGGGAGCCTCTGCCACGGCTTTGTCAGAATTTTTAGGAACAATAGTTAATATATCAACCCCTACGCCATTTGATATAGGGGAACCAGATGATTTTAAAACAAAATATTTTACAGATGAATCTGGTATGGTGGTGGTTCGCTTTCGGTTAGAAATTGAAGATAAGCTGAACAGCGAGTTTATGAATATTATGTCGCCTAGTCTTGCGAAACGATTGTTGGCTCCTTTTGAGGATTCTATGATGGGAGAGACAGCAGAGGCGGCTCCGGCATCAGCACCACAACCTGCACCAGAGCCAGAGCCAGCGGCTTCTACCAGCGGTGGAACCATGTCTCAGGATGAGATTAATGCTTTATTGGGAGGGGCAAGTCAGTCTAGCGCACCAGAGCCAGCGGCTCCTGCAGGCGGCGGAATGATGTCCCAAGATGAGATTAATGCTTTGCTGGGAGGAGCAGATCAGTCCAGCACACCAGAGCCAGCGGCTCCTGCAAGCGGCGGAATGATGTCTCAAGATGAGATTAATGCTTTGTTGGGAGGGGCAAGTCAGTCCAGCGCACCAGAGCCAGCGCCAACACCGCAGCCAGCACCAGCACCACAACCTGTACCACAGGCAGCTCCAATGCCTCAAGGCGGTCAGCAGCCGTTTTATTCCTACCCGCCAATGGGAATGGATCCTATGATGCTTCAGCTTCTGAATCAAATGCAGCAGACCCAGATGCAGATGATGGAGATGATGAAAAATACAAAGCCGTCAGAGACTGCTTCAGGATCTTCTACTTCAGGAGGTTCTATCATTCGTCCATTGTCCTCTACACCAGTTCAGGATGATTCCGGAGAAGGCGGAGAAGATAAGGCAAACCAGGAGATGCTTATGAAAGTGCCTCTGGAAATTTCTGTGGAGATTGGCCGTACCAAGAGATTGGTAAAGGACATTCTGGAGTTTACTCAGGGTACTTTGGTTGTTTTAGACAAGATGGCTGGAGAGCAGGTAGACCTGTTTGTTAATGGACAGTGTATCGCCAGAGGCGATATCGTTGTGGTGGAAGATAACTTTGGTATTCGTATCACAGAGATAGTCGCAAAGGAATTAAATCCAGAAAGCTTATAAAATGGAAGATATCACCTTGGTTCAAAGTTTGACATTATTTCGAACAATTATAACGGTTATCATTGTGTTGCTGCTGGCATATTGGTGTACTTCACTGCTTAAAAAGCGGTGGGTGAAGACCTCCACAGCAAATAACATAAAAGTGCTTGAACATATACAAGTAGGGCAGGACCGGAAAATTCTTCTTTTAAACGTGGGAAGCCACAATTATTTAGTAGGCGTAAGTCAGGCTGGTATTCAGCTTGTGGCAGAGGTAGACGGCGACTTTCAGGCGGCCCAGCCGCCGGAGCCGGAACTCCTGACACAGATTCCTTTTAAAGAAGTTTTAGGGAAATATATGTCATCCCATCAGAGAAAGAAGGGAGGAGATGCATGAGCGACCTTCTGACGCAATTAAACGGCGGGAGCGTTCCCGCCTTGGATTTAATACTTCTGCTTACTCTTGTAGCGCTATTGCCTTCTGTGGTAGTGATGATGACTTCTTTTACAAGAACCATCATTATCTTGTCTTTTACCAGAAATGCTATGGGAGTTCAACAGGCGCCGCCTAATATGGTTATGGTAGGCATCGCCCTGTTTTTAACATTATATATTATGAATCCGGTGATTCAACAAATTAATGAAGAGGCATATCAGCCTTATGTTCGAGAGGAGATCAGCCAGGAAGAGGCAGTGGAACGGATGGTAATTCCCCTCAAGGAATTTATGCTGCGGAACACATATAAAAGTACTTTAGATAATTTTGTCAGTATGTCTGGGATTCAGGTGCAGGAAGATATTATGGATTATCCCTTAACGGTAGTGGTTCCGGCATTTATGACAAGTGAATTGAAATGGGGTTTTACAGCCGGATTCCTTCTTTATCTGCCATTTCTTTTGGTAGATATTATTGTTTCCACCACCCTTATGTCTATGGGTATGGTAATGTTGCCGCCGGCTATGATTTCCATGCCGTTTAAGCTATTGCTTTTTGTGACAGTCGATGGTTGGGAATTGATTTTTTCAAGTATTGTGAGCAGTTATCGCTAAGGCATTGAAGATTCTGATTGAGGAAGAAAGGAAAAGTGGAAGATGACGACAGCACAGGTGCTCGATATTATGTATCAGACATTTCAGATGGCTGTAAGACTGACTATGCCATTTCTGTTAATCAGTATGATTGTGGGAGTGGTGATCGCTATTTTTCAGGCTGCGACACAGATTAGTGAACAGACTTTAACCTTTGTTCCTAAATTCATTTCTATATTAGCAGTAATGGGATTTTTGGGAAGCTCTATTTTGACTATGCTCCAGGATTTTTTCAGGCAGATGGTTGGAATCATAGGAGGAGGCTGATAAGAGATGCTTATTCTGTTTGCATTGATTGTCATGCGTATGAGTGGAGCGGTTGCCTTTAACCCTGTGCTGGGGAGGACCAACTTTCCCAGGGCCGCAAAAGGAGCTTTGGTATTTATGCTTTCGCTCCTTCTTTACCTAGGAGTAGAGGGAAACTTACAGCATGAGCCAAGCGGGATGTTAGAGTTTGGGGTTATGCTTGTGAAGGAATTGCTGGTGGGATTTGTTATAGGATTTTCGATAGAACTGGGGTTCATGATTATCCGATTCGCAGCTGCCATTATGGATCACAATATGGGACTTTCCATGGCGCAGTCTTATGACCCGCAGTACAATACCCAGATGACAATTACTTCTAACTTGTATTTTGCGTTTTTGTTTTTGTTATTTCTTGCTGGAGATGGGCATGTGCGTCTACTTGCCCTTTTCTTTGTATCAGCCCATTTAATCCCATTCGGGCAGGTGGCAATCAGTCCTAGATTGGCAGAGATGGTACTGGAAATTTTTAAGTCCAATATAATTATGGGATTACAGTTTGCTTTTCCGATTATTGCCATGGAATTGGTGACAGAGGCGGCTATGGGAATTCTCATGCGAATGATTCCCCAAATTAATGTGTTTGCCGTGAACTTCCAGCTAAAGATTATTGTAGGTCTTACGATGCTGCTGTTTATGTTCGGCCCTATGTCTGAAAGGCTTTATGTGATAATTGACAGTATGTTTGTATATATGCAGCAACTCTTTGTTGCTATGAGTTAGGCAAGGACTTTCGGATAGTGGAAGGGAGTGGTGAGTTTGGCAGAAGCGAATGGGCAGGAAAAAACCGAACAGCCTACCAATAAACGGCGAAAGGATGCAAGAGAGGAAGGGAATCTGTTTCAGAGCAAAGACGTGGTCACGGTCATTATGCTGTTTGGCGTCTTTTATATGATGAAGCTGACACTTTCCACCATATATGATGTTGCAAAAGACTGTATGATTCGTTTTTTTTCTGCCATTGGGCAGGAGAGTCCTTTTGCTTCGTCCCCCCACATTTATCTCTATATGGCTGTGGCTATACTAAAATGCTCTCTGCCTCTTTTACTGATATCCATGCTTCTTGGAATCCTTGCTCATGGAATTCAGACTCGTTTTAATATTACCTTTAAACCGCTCCGCCCTAAGTTCAGCAAGTTTAATCCGATTAACGGAATTAAGAAGATGTTTGGCATTAAAAAGCTGGTGGACTTGGTTAAGAATTTGATTAAGATTTCTATACTTCTTGTTCTTTTAGCTGTTTTGGTGCAAGAGGATATTCGCCAGATTGCCAGAATGTTGGATATGAATATTTCCACAGCTGCAGTCATCACCATGGAACTGGTCTTTGAATTGGTAAAAGAGGTATGCATGGCCTTTTTGGTAGTTGCTTTTTTTGATTATCTTTATCAGAAGTGGGACTACGAGCAAAATTTGAAGATGACCAAGCAGGAGGTAAAAGAAGAATTTAAGAACACGGAAGGAAATCCGGAAATTAAGGGAAGAATCCGAAGCATTCAACGACAGATGGCCTTAAGCAGAATGATGCAGAAGGTCCCGGAGGCGGATGTAATTGTAAGAAATCCAACCCATTTTGCTGTGGCATTGAAATATGATCCGGATAAAAACGGCGCGCCGGTGGTGTTAGCCAAAGGCCAGGATTTAGTGGCCCTTCGAATCATAAAAGTTGGAGAGGAGAACCGTGTAGCTATCTTGGAAAACAGACCGTTGGCCAGAGCGCTTTATGAATCTTGTGAGCTGGATCGGGAGATACCGGCTGAGTTTTATGGAGCGGTGGCTGAGATTTTAGTATATATTTACAAAGCCAGTAACCGAGAGGATATGTTTGAATAGATATGTGCAGGTCACATATATTATAGATGGATGGAGTTTTTGCATGAAAAGAATATTAAACTATTCTATTGTACTATTTGTACTGACAATCATTCTGTTATTGATCATACCACTTCCGCCTGCATTTGTGGATGTGGCAATCATCATCAACATGTCGCTCTCGATGATGATTCTGGTAATAACAATGACCATCAGGGAGCCGTTGGAATTGTCTATTTTCCCGTCTCTTTTGCTGATTACGACTCTTTTCCGCCTGGGAATCAATGTGTCTACCACCAGAAACATTTTGTCTAATTCTGGTTCTTCAGGCCAGATTATTCAGGCTTTTGGTGATTTTATTCTTCGTGGAAATGTTGTTGTAGGTATCGTTATTTATCTGATCATCGTTTTGATGCAGTTTATTGTTATTACCAAAGGTGCGGAGCGTGTGTCTGAAGTTGCTGCACGTTTTACCCTGGACGCTATGCCCGGTAAACAGATGGCTATTGACGCGGACCTAAACTCTGGCCTTATTAATGAGCAGGAAGCAAAAGCACGACGCGAAAAAATCCAGAGAGAGGCTGATTTTTATGGTTCTATGGACGGTGCTACCAAGATTGTAAAAGGTGACTCCGTTATGTCTCTGATTACTACAGGCATCAACTTTATCGGTGGATGTATTATTGGTATGGTTCAGGGTGGCAGCACGTTGAATGATGTGCTTAATACCTATTCGATTGCCACCGTAGGTGATGGTCTGGTTGGACAGATTCCGTCTCTGCTTATCTCAACGGCAACCGGTATGATTGTTACCAGAGCGGTTGCGGAAGGCAGCTTGAACGAGGATATCTCGAAACAGTTCATGGCCCAGCCTACCGCTATTATGATAAGTGGTATCGTGATTGCCGTGTTAACGGTAATTCCCGGAATGCCAGTGATTCAGCTTCTGATTATTTCCAGCGGACTGATTGGCGGAGGATACTATCTGTCCAGAAGAATTCAGACAGAACCAGCTCTTGCAACATCAGGAGGAGGAACTTTAAGAGGTTTTACTCCGCCAGAGGGTGAGGCCGGTGAATTGGGAGAAGGCGAATCAGAAGAGCCGAAACAGGTTAGTGAGGAAGAGTTTTATAAGGATGTCAATAATGTGTATACGCTTTTAACTGTGGAGGCCATTGAGATGGAACTGGGCTACAGTTTGATTCCATTGGTGGATGAGACAGCGGGAGGCCACTTGATCAATCGTATCATTATTTTCAGAAGGCAGTATGCACAGGATATGGGATTTGTCATACCATCTATTCGCCTTAGAGACAGTTCAGTCTTAAATACAAACCAGTATTGTATTAAGATTAAAGGAGAAGAGGTGGCAAGAGGAGAAATCCTCATTGATTATTTCCTTGCACTGGAGCCTGAGAATCTGGAGAAGGAGATTGATGGAATTGAGACCATTGAGCCGGCCTATGGTATTCCAAGCCGATGGATTAAGCCAGACGACAGAGAACTTGCAGAGATTTATGGCTATACAGTCATTGACCCTTTGTCTGTCTTGGTGACTCACTTGTCAGAGATTGTAAAACAGCACGCTCACGAACTGATCACCAGACAAGAGGTTATGCATCTTGTGGAAAATATCAAGAAGACATCAGCAGAGTTAGTTGATGAAGCATTTCCTAATTATATTTCTTACAGCATGTTCCAGAAAATATTAACCAGTCTTTTAAAGGAGGGTGTGCCGATTAAGGATTTGGAGACGATTATTGAAACCGTTTTGGAAAGTATGTCGGATACCAATGTTCCAGTCAGAGACGTGGACGGCCTGATTGAAAATATCAGAATTGCTCTGAAGCGTACAATCACCCGTATGTACTGCGAGGATGGCAGTATGAAGGTTTTGACCATGGATGCCGAACTGGAACGCACGATGGTAGGTTCACTGGTAAAAGGGGACAGAGGATTTTATTTAGCTCTGAATCCAGATGTACTGCAAAGCCTGATTAATCAGATTACACTTCAGCTTAAAAAGTTTAATGGCCTTTCTCAAAGTCCGGTTATTTTAACTTCACAGGTTATGCGAGTCCATTTTTATCGGTTGATTGAGCAGTTTTATCCGAATGTGCGAGTGTTGTCTTTTAATGAGATATCAAATAATGTTCAGATACAGTCAATCGGAAGCCTGACTCTTGAAAACAGAGAGCGACGGGGGGCTTAAGTCCATGGTTCAAACAGATTATTTACAGGAAAAGACGAATGAAGAGCTTTTGGATATGTATCAAAAAGAAGGAAAGCTGGAAGTAAAACAGGCACTTGTCCTTCGATATCTCTACATTGTAAAGGCAATCGCCTTGCAGATGCAGAATATTTACTCTGGAGCTCTTCAGATGGAAGATATTATTAACGAAGGCGTTATTGCGATCATGAAAGGTATTGACAGATACGACCCGGAGCGCGATAATAAATTTGAGACATTTATATCAAGAAGGATTCGAGGAATGATCATTGATCTGGTCCGTAAAAACGACTGGATGCCTCGGGACTTTCGAAAACAGGTGAAAGCTATGGAGGAAGTTCAGACTTCCTTAAGCCGCTCCCTTGGCCGGCAGCCTTCTGACGAGGAAGTAGCTCAGACCATGGGGATGGAAATTAAGAAGTATCGAAAATTTCAGAGGATGAGTACGATGATGAATGTGCTGTCGCTGGATATGATAACCGACGACGAAGGAGAACATCAATCCTTACAGCTTTCCAGCGGCGACATTGATTCTCAGCCGGAAAAAGCATTTTTGAGAGGAGAGTCTCATCAGATACTGGCAGAGGCGGTAAACAGCTTAAAGGAGAAAGAAAAGCTGGTGGTATCTCTCTACTATGTAGAGGAGTTGAATATGGGGCAGATTGCCCAGGTTATGGGCTTAAGCGAACCCAGGATTTCCCAGATTCACAGTTCCGCCATACGAAAGTTAAAAGCATACATGAGTACTTATACATAAAGACTAAAGGAGGAGATTAGACATGTATCAAGGATTTTATAATCTGGCGTCCGGAATGTTGACTCAGAACAGAAATCTGAATGTAATCAGCAACAATATGGTTAATATTCAGACCCCGGGCTATAAACGGGATAAAATGGTCAGCACAACATTTCAAGAGGAAATGTTGTACAGGACAGGAAAGCGCTACAAGGATAATCCAGAGCCTTTAGCAAGTACATCGAAGATTCGGGCAGCAGACAGAACCTATGTCAGCTATGAACAAGGCGGCTTTGAAGATACAGAAGGGATTTATGATGTAGCTTTAAGCGGAGCGGGTTTTTTTGTGATTGATACGGCCAATGGTCAGGGATATACCAGAAACGGATCTTTCAGAGTGGATGATCAGGGATATCTTACTTTGAACAATGTTGGAAGAGTTTTGGGGGGTGACGGTCAGCCGATTCTCATAGATAATGAGGATTTCAGCATCAGCAGTCAAGGGGTTATCAGTGTTGTAGAATCTACCCCCGGCGGCGAAGAGGATGAAGAAGCAACTTCTACCACTCGTGTTATGGGACAGCTTCGTGTGGTGGATTTTGAAGATTATGATCAGCTTCACAAAGAAGATTATGGAGTGTACTCCACGAATCAAGCGGCCAGAGATGTAGAACAACCTAATATTCTCTGGAAGATGCTGGAACGGTCCAATGTGGATATGGTAGAGGAGATGACCTCTATGATGACAGCGCAGAGGGCGTTACAGAGCGCTGCTCAGGTACTTAAGATGTATGATCAGATTATGAGCAAGGCTGCAACAGAGGTAGGAAGACTGTAAGGAGGAGATACATTATGTATCAGGCATTTTATACAGGCGCATTAGGCGCCGGAAGCTGCATGGCAAAGATGAGTGTGATATCAAACAATCTGGCTAATATTAACAACAATGGGTTTAAGCCTTTAAACACCGCTTTTTCTGATTTGATCAACTACAATCTGAATGATTCTGAGACTGCGGTTACAGACCTTATGGCTGGAAACGGAATGCGTATGCAAAGAACGTATGCTACGTTTGGTACAGAGGCTCTTACCGCCACAAACAGTGAGATTGACTATGCCATTTTGCAGGATAACGCCTTTTTTATGGTTCAGGACCCTGTAACCGGAGCCATTACTTATACCAGAAGCGGTCATTTTTATAAAGGACAAATGGAAGACGGTTATTATTTGATGACAGATACCGGAAAACTGGTTTTGGATCAAAACAGAGAGCCATTATCTGCCACGGTTCCGGATATTGAAAAGCTGCGGGAACAGATGTCAGAGGATTATGAGGAAGAACAGGATGAGGAGGAGGAAGAGATTGATGAGAATGCACCCAGACTCAGCCTCTATACTTTTACCAATCCCAGCCGCCTCCAATGTGTAGGAGATAATGAGTATGCCCCGCCAGAGGGAATGGAGCCTATTCTGGTGGAGAACCCCAAGATTGCCTCCAGTATGCTGGAAGCTTCAGGAACTAATATGGCTAAGGAATTTGTTCGGATGATTGAATGCCAGAGAGCATATAGCTATGCCCTTAAAATGGTTATGACATCTGATGAAATAGAGTCTACAATAAACTCCCTGAGAGGATAACAGCAGAGTAACTGCAGGATTATGAGGTGTATATGAGATTAAAAAGCTATGAAGACATGAATCTTCAGGAATTGGATGTAATGAAGGAGATCAGCAGCATTGGTACCAGCCATGCCGCAACAGCGCTTTCTAAGCTTCTCCAGAAGGAGGTTCGGATTTCAATTCCAGAAGTTAATATTTTGGGATATGAAGAAACCGTAGAAAAGATTGGATATATTGAGGAGCTGGTAGCTGCCACATTAGTAAGAATGTCTAATGAAGTAAACGGCTTGATGTTGTTTATCTTTAAAATGGATTTAGCAAATGCGGTGTTGGAGAAGCTGATTGGAAAGCGATATGAATCCTTTGAAGATATGGATGAGATGGATTATTCTGCTTTAGAGGAAATCGGCAATATTATCATTTGTTCTTATGTTAATGCTTTTACGCAACTTGTAGGGGTGGAAATTGATCTGTCTGTCCCAAGTTCTACGGTAAACATGCTGGGAGGGATTTTAACAGTTCCGATTGCGGAATATGGGTATGTGACCGACAAATTAATGTATATTAATGCAGAATTTATCATGGATGGTGAAAAACTTTCAGATGGGCTGTTAATGCTTCCCGATATTGAGTCGCTTAACAGTATCTTAGAGAAATTAGGGGTTTCGTGATGGCTGAGAGGGAATTAAAAGTAGGTATTGGCGATATGAAGTTTACCAGAGGCGACAGTCGGATTATTACATACGCCCTGGGGTCCTGTATAGGAATCACTTTTTATGATCCTTTCCTCAAATTAGGCGGCCTTTTACACATTATGCTTCCCGCAAGAACAGATCCCAATGATCCCAAAATTTTTAAATATGCGGATAGTGGAATCCATGAGACGCTTCGGAAACTGACTGCATTTGGAATGGTAAAGAGCAGGACGGTTGTAAAGATTGCCGGCGGGGCCAAAATGTTTGAGATGAAGGGAAACAGTGATTTTGGGAACATCGGGCAAAGGAATGCGGCGATGGTAAAAAAGATTCTGATGGAAGAAAGGATGAGGATTTCGGCAGAAGATACAGGCGGTACGTACGCAAGAACTATGTTACTTGATGTTTCCAATGGAGATGTGGTTCTTCGAACTGTGGGTAAACCAGAAAAGCACCTTTAAGAGAGGAGAGGATGAAAGTGGAGAAAGAAAAAGAGGGGATCCTTCTTGAATCAGGAACAAATGAGATTGAGATTATGAAGTTTACGATTCAGGGAGAGTTTTATGGGATTAATGTGGCAAAGGTAAAGGAGATTATGATGGCCGAGAAAGTTAAGGCCATGCCCCATGCTCATCCGGCTGTAGAGGGTATTTTCAAGCCCAGAGACACTTTAATTACAGTCATTGATTTGGGTTTTTATCTGACGAATGAATATCTTGAGCATAAATCCAGAGATTTGTTTATTGTAACCAGTTTTAACAAGATGACGGTGGCCTTCCGTGTTCAAAGTATCGAAGGCATCAGCCGTATTTCCTGGAAGGACATTCAGAAACCAGATAAGACTTTGACTCACGGGGACGAGGGGGTTGCAACGGGAATCGCCCAGTGTGCAGGGGAATTGGTGACAATTCTTGATTTTGAAAAGATTGTGGCCGAGATCGCACCGGAAACCACGATTCAGTTGTCTGAGGTAGAGCAGATGGGTGACAGACCTATTTGTAATAAACCTCTTGTGATTGCAGAAGATTCGATTCTCTTACAAAAGATGATCGACGACGCTTTGGAAAGAGCCGGATTTACAGATGTAAAGAATTTCAATAATGGTCATGAGGCATGGGAATATCTTAAGAGTATCCGTAATGATTCAGATTTATATGACAAAGTAAATCTTGTTATTACAGATATTGAAATGCCTGAAATGGATGGACATCGTCTGACAAAGCTGGTAAAGGACGACCCAAGGTTGAAGGTGCTGCCAGTGGTAATATTCTCTTCACTAATCGACGATCAGATGAGAATTAAGGGAGAGCAGCTTGGGGCTGATGAGCAGCTGACGAAACCAGAAATCGGAAATTTGGTCCATGTAATTGATAAACTTCTTGAACGTTTTGAGAGGGAAGTGAGGAGTAATGAATAAAACAGGGATTTTGCTGGCCCTTGTTCTTGCTTTGGCAGGAACTTTTTCGGCACAGGCAAAAGACTGGGGAATGTCAGAGGATGGGAAAACGTGGGGGTATTATTATTCTCCTGACGATCCCGTTTTAGACGACTGGATAGAAGTAGACGGGAAGATATATTATCTGGATGCTCAAGGCCGTATGAAGACAGGCTGGGTGACCAACAAGGATAATGGAAACAAATATTATATGGGAGAGGACGGTTCCATGTCCTTTAACACATTTACTCCTGATGATCACTATGTCGGGCCTGAAGGGACCACGATAACTTCTTATGATACGTACCGCAAAGCTGTAAGGACAGAGCTGAAAAATGTGAACAAAAAAAAGAATAAATCCGGCCCTCAGCTACAGCCTTGTTTTCTTTTAGTGGACTTGAATCAGGATGGTTATAAAGACTTGGTAATCACGGACGCATTGGAAAACGGAGGGAGCATTTTGGAGATCGCTGTATGGGACATGGAAGAAGAAGTTCTACAGCTTTCAGCAGAATTTGACGTTCCGGGCAGCGGAGACAAAAATACTTTATATCTGGATCCCAAAGGGGAAGGAATCTGGCTGGAGATTGTGCGCGGCGGAAGTGATATCAGCCTTTTCCAAATGAAATCTGAAAGTGGAATGCTGGAAGGAATGTGGGAGTTTCAGATGGAGATGGACGACTGGGGAGGTCCTCTTTACTGTGTCAATGGTTTGGCGGAGGAGAGAGACGACTGGGATAATTATATGAAACAAGCTATGGAAGAGAGAGGAAATACGCCTTTGACTGGGTTTGTTCCAGCGACAGAAGAAAACATTTCAGAACAGCTTGACCGAGTATTGGATGAACAGGAAGTAAAAATGTGGTAAATAATAGGTGTAATAAGCAGATCGGCCCTTGCCGCTTTCGTTGAGAGAGCGGCAGGGGGTTTTCTTTTTATGGAGTTAAGAAGACTTCACTCGGGGATTGGTATTTTCAAGATCTTCCTGGAATTTTACATATTTTCCCGGAGTTGCTCCAGTAAATTTTCCAAACAGTTTTATGAAATGAGCATAATTTTGAAAACCAGACTCAAAGCAGGCTGTGGTGATGGAAGTGCCTTGTTTTAGGAGAAGCTGGGCCTGCTGAATCCGGCGGGCAATTACGTAATTCCATAGAGAAATTCCGATATGGTCCTTAAATACATGGCACAATCTGGAACGGCTGATATTTAAATGTTCTGCGATGCTCTGAATGGAAATATCGTTGGAGAAATTAGCGTTTATATAATAGATTGCCTCCTGAATTACTTTTGGAAGGTTATCGTTTACAGAAGCGTCTTCCTGCTGTCTGGCGGAATTTGCCAGTAAAAGGATAATGGATAAATTGGCTCGTATCCATACATCACATCCGAAAATGTTTTTGTCTATGTACTGGATAGAGGAATCTACACAGGATTCAAACTGAATACATTGTTCTGGCGTCAGGTGAAGCAGGTGAGAAGAGGGAGCAGTGAAGCAGGAGGATAAATCGGTCTGGTCTGTGGATAAGGAGGCGATAAAAGTCTCGCTGAAGTGGACGGGCATTCGTTCATAGGGAAGATTATCGTGAACGAAATATCCATGCATATCATTGGGCCGGACCAGGGTTAGATCCCCCGGCTGTAAGTGGTAGGAAGCATCATTGATAAAATAGTCAACATTTCCGCTTTTAAATAACATGACTTCATAGGCATTCGGATGGAGATGAATGGTCCGTTCCAGGGGGCCGCTTGTGTTACGGTGAGAGATAAGGTAGCGGTGAATGTATTCTGAAGTAATCTGGTTCATCATTATTATACAGCGTCCTTTCTGATTAAACTGTGCAATTCCAATAAAAAATATATCAAAATCTAATAAAAAAATAAAAGTAATGAACAATCAAAATAGCATAATAAGACATAAATATAGCACAATCCGTCATATTAAGAGCGATAAATTATGGTAAAATGAAAACATGTTAGCTAAATAATACCTTAAATACTCAAGAAGAACAAGACAAAATTACTATATTTTTGTTTTGGGAATTTTATGTTGAGAGAAGAGGAATACTTATGGAAGTTTCGTTAAAGACCAGAAACGATGCGGTTGAGTTGTTTCTTAAGCTTATAAGACCCTTAAAAGTTCTTTACAGTCCTGGCCATGCGTTTTTGCATGTAGGGGACAGCGGTGTGCATTATGGGGAGAAGGCGGCTAGGATGGAAGGTTTTGCCAGAGTGATGTGGGGACTTGGGCCCCTCTGGTCTGCGGATAATTCCAAGCTTCCTTTAGAGACTCAAAGGGAGATTGACGACTGGCTTAAGTGGTACCAGGAGGGAATTGTCCATGGTACATCCCCAGAGGATGAGGAGTATTGGGGCGATATTTTTGATTATGACCAGAAGATGGTGGAAGCCCCAGCAGTGGCCTTTTCTATGCTTTTAAATCCTAAGGCCTTGTGGGAGGATTTGACAGATCAGCAGAGAAAGAATCTATATGGCTGGCTGAATCAGATGAATGACCATGACATGCCAAAAAACAACTGGCGTTATTTTCGTATTATGACCAATATGGCTTTCCGTATTTTAGGGCTTCCATGGTCTGAGGAAAAGACAAAAGAGGATTTTGATATTGTTGAGAATTCTTACATAGGCGACGGATGGTATTTTGACGGAAATCCGGGACAGGTGGATTACTATGTGGCGTTTGCCATTCATTTTTATGGACTGGTTTACAGCAAATGGATGAGTAAGGCTGAACCGGAGCGTTGCCATATTTTCAGAGAGCGAAGCACACAGTTTTTCCATGATTTTGTATATTGGTTTGCGAATGATGGTGTAGAGCTTCCGTTTGGACGAAGCTTAACATACCGGTATGCTCATTGTAGTCCTTTTGTAGCTATGGCCTATGCAGGGCTTGATTTGGATTATGGAATACTTAAGAACCTGGTTCTTCGAAATCTGGAGTCTTGGATGAGAAGACCGATTTTTGACAATGGGGGAGCTTTGACCATTGGTTATGGGTATCCTAACATTGCCATGAGTGAGAACTATAACGGCTGTGGTTCGCCTTATTGGAGCAGTAAAGCCTTTGTAATGTTAGGGCTTGATGATGATCATCCGTTTTGGAAGGCAGAACCTAAAGAGTATTCTTACGAATCAAAGAAATATTTGAAGCATCCCCATATGATTATTACTCATGATGAGTATAACCATGTTTTAGCTTATGTGACTGGGCAGCATTGCAAGGGGGATCACGGTCAAAGTCCGGCCAAGTATGAGAAGTTTGTGTATTCAAACCAGTTTGGGTTCAGCGTTTCTAAAGGAACTTCGCTGGAGGAAGGCGCGTTTGACAATACGTTGGCATTTTCTCATAAAGGGGAGAATCGTTTCTGTATGCGTTATGGCCTGACGGATTTTTATGGGGACGAGGAACGGCTTGTCAGTAAGTACAGTCCTATCAAAGGCGTCAAGGTAATAAGCACAGTTGTGCCGTGTTCTCCATGGCATGTGAGAGTTCACCAGATTACAAACAAAGAAGCCATAAAGATTGCCGAAGGAGGCTTTTCGCTTCCTCAGGAAGAGGGCTTTCGGGTGAAGGCAGGAAGAATGACAGGACGTTTTGAGGAGAAGGAGATTCATAGGATAGAAAAGGGGATTTATGCAAGCTTTCCTTGGGGATGCAGTGGGATTGTTAGCGAGACAGGACAAGAAACAGAGCTGGAGATTCCGTTTGCTAATACAAACTTGTTTTACAACCTGACGGTGATTCCTATGGTGAAGGCAGAACTGGAACCTGGGATTCATGTAATCGTGACCAGTGTAGCAGCTGACTTCCATAAGTCATGGGAGGAGCTGTTAGAGGAGAAGCCAGAGGTAAGGATTGATAAGGGAGAAGTGAAGGTTATCTATAAAGGCAAGACCGTGAAGGTGAGTTTAGAAGGGGGATTAGAATGAATTTAACAGAGATGGATAAGATCTGGGTTTCTGAGACAGTGGAAAAGATTAAGAATAAGATGTATGCTGTGACAGAGCGAAACGTTGACAAGATCCCATATACCACAAAGGACGGCGTGTTTGATGACCGTTCAGATAAGGACAATATCAGCTGGTGGACCAACGGATTCTGGGGTGGAATCATGTGGCAGATGTTTTCACTGACAGGGGAAAAGCTGTATGAGGAGACTGCAAAAAAGCTTGAGGAGAAACTGGATGTGGTCTTAATGAGCGCTCAAGGCCTTGACCATGACAATGGGTTTAAATGGCTTCCGACTGCAGTTGCCAATTATCGGGCTACAGGGAGTAAGGAGTCTTACAACAGAGGAATTCTTGCAGCCAACAACCTGGCAGGGCGGTTTAATCTGGCAGGAAGATTCATCCGTGCATGGAATGACTGGGGAACAGACGATCACAGAGGATGGGCCATTATTGACTGTATGATGAACCTCCCCCTTTTGTACTGGGCGAGCGAGACAACAGGCGATCCGAGATTTCGTCAGATTGCCATGGCCCATGCGGACACAGCCCAGAGATGTTTTGTGAGGGATGACGGTTCGGTGAATCATATTGTGGAGTTCGATCCTGAGACAGGAGATATGGTACAGAGTTACGGTGGTCAGGGGTATGGAGTAGGTTCTTCCTGGACCAGAGGGCAGAGCTGGGGGTTATATGGTTTCATGCTTAGTTATCTTCACACAAAGGAAGAGAGATATTTAAACACAGCGAGAAGGATTGCTCACTATTTTATCTCTAATACGCCGGAAAACGGATTAATCCCTGTGGATTTCAGGCAGCCGTCTGAGTGTTCCTGGGAGGATTCTACAGCAGCGGCTATAGCAGCTTGTGGACTTTTAGAGATGTCTAAGCATGTGGAGGAAAGAGACAGCCAAATTTATTTGCTGGCGGCTTTGCGGATGCTGAAGGCTTTGGAGGAGAAACGGTGTAATTGGAAACCAGAGGTGGACCACCTTCTGGAGAAGTGTACGGCCGCATATCATGACAAAGACCATGAGTTTGCCATTATTTACGGCGACTACTATTTTATAGAGGCGCTGATGAAATTGTCAGCACATGAGTTATTTATCTGGTGATATTAAATTTTAATTTAATATAAAAAAGTAAGAAAGAGAGGAAAAGTAATGAAAAAAAGAAGATTGGCAGCAGGAATTATGGCAGCAACGATGGTAGTCGGAATGCTGGCAGGATGTGGCGGAGGAAGCAGCAGTGGTGGCGGTGACTCCACAACGGCAGCTCCGGTGGAGACCACAACAGCAGCTCCGGTTCAGGCAGAGGTAAAGGAGGCAACCGGAGAGGACGTAACCATCAAGGTAGCGCTGTGGGACTACTCCAACACCGCCTATTATAAAACCATGATTGATGCATTCCAGGCTAAGTATCCAAACGTAAAGGTAGAGGTGGTTGAGTTTACGGCTGATGAGTACGACAATGTTGTTGTGACTCAGTTGAGCAGCAAGCAGGATTTTGATGTTGTGTTCACAAAGGGAACACCGGCATTGTCCGCTTTGATTAAACAGGGTCATATCTATGCGTTGGATGATCTGATTGCAAGCGACTCCAGCTTCGATAAGAGTAATTACTCAGGTCTGGTTGATCAGTTGAGCCTGGATGGACATACCTATGCTCTTCCATTCCGCTATGACAACAACCTGATTTTCTATAACAAGGATTTATTTGATGCAGCAGGCGTGCCTTATCCAGAAGATGGCATGACCATGAAAGAGTATCATGAACTGGCTGCGAAGCTGACCAGCGGTGATGGCAATGAGAAGGTATACGGAGCTCATATCCATACATGGCCGTCTAATGTATATCAGTATCCCAACAGAACTGAGAAATTCAACTTTGCAGATCCGACTACTTATGAGAATCTGATTCCATATTACAATGAGATTCTTGCTATGCAGGATGAGGGTCTGGTACAGGATTACGGCGTTTTGAAGTCCTCCAACATTCACTACAGCGGCGTGTTCTACAATCAGCAGGCTGCTATGCTTCAGATTGGCACCTGGTACATCAACATGCTTTGCGAGAATGTAAAAGACTTTAACTGGGGCGCGTGTGCACTTCCAAATGATGAGGGCATGGCAAATGAGAACTGTATCGGCGGTGTGACTCCTGTTTCTATCGGCGCTTATGCAAAACATCCGGCAGAGGCATGGCAGTTTATGACCTTTGTATGTGGGGAAGAGGGAGCAAAGACACTGGCAGAGTGCGGTATCGTTCCAGGTTACAGCTCTGACGCAGTAGGAGCAATCTTTGATGCTCTGCCACAGACTTATCCAAATGCACCAGAAGGTTTGTCCAAATATCTTAGCTGTGAAAAGAATGTAATGGAGCAGCCTATGAATGCAAAGAATAAAGAAATTGATACCATTATGCAGGAGCAGCATAGTGCAATCATGACCAAGAGCGTGTCCGCAGAAGAGGGCGTTCAGCAGTTGATTGACCGTGTAACGGAACTTCTGGCTGAGTAAGAAAAGGCTTAAGAAGAATTGTCGATTTTACCGTCTGGGGGTATTTTGGAGACTGCCTCCAGGCGGCTTTCTTTCAGGGAAGGAGGATATTAGAATTATGGGTAAGGAAAAAGGCGCGGGTACATCAGCCAAGAAAAATTCGTTGAGAGCACGGAAGACTTTGGTTGCATATTCCTTTATTATGCCAAATCTGATCGGCTTCTTTGTTTTTACGTTTGTTCCGATTGTATTTTCACTGTTCTTAAGTTTCTGTGAATGGGATTCAGGAAATCCGATTAAGTTTGTAGGGCTTAAAAACTTTATCTATATGTTTACCAAAGACAATAGTTTTCGTATTTCTCTGTTAAATACGGTTTACTATACGGTTGTGACAGTTCCGGTTACTTTGGCGTTATCTCTATTTCTTGCGATTTTAATGAATAAGCCGTTAAAGGGACGTGTATTCTTCCGCTCGGTTTTATTCTTCCCATATGTGGCCTCTCTGGTTGCCATTGCCGTAGTATGGATGGCGCTTTTTAATCCAGACAGAGGACCTGTGAATAATGTTTTGATGGCGATTGGCATCTCTAATCCGCCAAGGTGGGCGGCAAGCACGACATGGGCTATGCCGACGATCATCGGCCTGACTGTATGGAAGGGTATGGGGTATTATATGATCGTTTATCTGGCTGCTTTACAGGGAGTATCCAGAGATTTGTATGAGGCTGCTTCCTTAGACGGCGCTAACAAATGGCAGCAGTTTATCAATATTACCTGGCCTTGCGTGACACCTACTACCTTCTATATTCTGGTGTTGCTGATGGTATCTACCTTTAAGTCTTATGATATTATGTATATCACGACTCAGGGCGGACCTGGAGAGGCGACTAAGGTTTTGGCTTACCATATCTATAATCAGGCGTTTGTCAGCGCTAAATTTGGTTATGCAAGTGCGGTTGCCATGATTCTTCTTGCAATTATTGTATTGGTAACTTTGGTTCAGTTCCGGTTTGAGAAGAAATTTACAAGTTATTTATAAGGGGGGTGGAGACATGACATCAAGCAAAAATACTACAGGGTCTGTGATTAAGACTGTGTTGATTTATGTGGCATTGATTATAATGGCATTTGTAATGCTGGTTCCTTTCGCCTGGATGATTTCAGCGTCTTTAAAGTTGGAGAAGGACGTATTCTCCTACCCGATTGTCTGGATTCCTTCTGATCCACAGTGGAATAACTACCAGGAAATCTGGAATAAGGTTCCGCTTTTGACAGGCTTCTTTAACACCACGAAACTGACGGTGTGCACCACTGTGTTACAGCTTCTGACCTCCAGCTTTGCGGCCTATGCCTTTGCAAAACTGGAGTTTAAGGGAAGAGATACGATTTTTATGATGTATGTTATGACCATTTCTATTCCGTGGCAGGTTTACATGGTTCCTCAGTTTAAGATGATGACACTGTTTGGGCTTACGGACAGCCATTTGGGCATTATTCTTATGCATGCTTTTACAGCTACCGGAGTGTTCCTGATGAGACAGTTCTTCATGGGGATTCCTACTGAGCTTTTGGAAGCCGCCAGAATTGACGGCTTAAGCGAATACGGTATCTGGGCAAAGCTTATGCTGCCTTTGTCAAAACCGGCTATTGCTACTTTATGTATTACTTCCTTTACCTTTGAGTGGAATGATTTTATGGGACCATTGATCTACTTATCTTCTTCCAGCAAGAAGACGGTTCAGTTGATGCTGAGAATGTTCAACACCCAGTATTCATCCAACTATGCCCAGATTATGGCGGCGGCGACAGTGGCGTTGGTTCCTGTGCTGATTCTGTTTATATTCTTACAGCGGTATTTCGTAGAAGGTATTGCAAGCTCTGGTATTAAGGGTTAATTCAAAATAGAAGGAGTGTGACGGAATATGAAATATTCATTATTTACGGTAAGTGTGCCGGAAATGGATTTGGAGGAGGTTCTCAAAAAGTTAAAAGAGAATGGATACGACGGCGTGGACTGGCGTGTGACTGCGATTCCCACAGATCCTGAGATTTTGGCCGAAAAGCCTTCCTACTGGAGAAATAATCTGTGCACGATTGATATTGACAAGGTAGAAGAAAAGGCAGAGGAGATTCGTGCTCTGACAGAAAAGTATGGTCTTGAGATAAACGCTCTGGCCACTTATCTGGAGTGTTCTACAGATCCGGCAAAGATTGAGAGCTGTATGATTGCAGCTAAAAAGATGGGATGCACCAGAATTCGAGTCAATGCTCTGCGGTATGACAAGGAGAAAGGATATACGCAGTTGTTTGCGGAGGCAGTATCTGGCTTTAAGAAAGTGGAGGAACTGGCAAAGAAGCATGGAGTGAAGGCTGATTTTGAGATGCATCACGGAACCATCACAGCCTCTGCCAGTGCAGCACGGCGCCTGGCATCTCACTTTGATCCTCAGTATATTGGTGTGATTTATGATACAGGAAACATTATTTATGAGGGCTTTGAGGAGTATCAGATGGCTCTGGAGATTTTGGGACCATATCTGGATCTGGTTCATGTAAAGAACGCCATGTGGGTGAAAAAAGAGGTTGACGGCAAGGTGAAGTATGCAGCTGACTGGGCTCCATTTACAGACGGCCATGCGGACTTTGAGCGTTGTTTCAAGGCTTTAAAAGCAGTTGGATATGATGGATATGTGACATTTGAGGATTTCTCGGCTGAGGCTTCCGATGAGAAGATCAAGAATGACCTTTCCTTCATTAAAAAGATTGTAGAATCTGTACAGTAGTGTGAGTGGAAGATTGATGTAGTTTGACAGGAATTACATCAATCTTTCTGTGTAAAAAAGAAAACATTGTGGAGGAAACCATGATCAGAACGTTTTGCACCAACAAAATCAGAAAGACGACAGAATTAAGCGGAAGCTTGTGGAAGTTTTCACCGTGTTCCGGCGAATTTGCAGGAAAGGATTATCCGGTTACAGTGCCGTGCTGTTGGGAGAGTCTTCCGGATTTTTCGGCTTACCGGGGAGTAGGTGTATTTTCAAAGGAATTTCAGGCAGGCGGGGCCATTCGCCTGGTGTTCAAGGGTGTGAGCCATACAGCCAAGGTATGTGTGGATGGAGAGGAAGTAGGAAGCCATTACAATGCCTTTACTCCGTTTTCTATTGTAATGAAGGGACTAAAGGAAGGCTGCCATAAACTGGAGGTTTATGCAGATAATACCTTCAGCGAGGCCAGCGCTCTTCATGTGCCCAATGATTATATGAGCTATGGCGGCATTTCCAGAGGCGTTGTGCTGGAAGAGCTTAAGGAGGCGTATATTGAGTATGTTCATGCTGTTCCGGTAAAAGAGGGGGAAGGCTGGAAAACACAGGTTGAGTTAAAAGTAGTATCAGTGTCAGACCAGGACAAAACCTATGGATTAGCTGTGCAGATAGAGGGACAGAAAGCGGTTACGCAGGAGCTGGTTTTAAAGGCAGGAACCGAAGCCATTGTCAAGAAAGAGATTTGGGCAGAAGGGGTGGAAGTATGGGAAAAAGAGAATCCTAAGCTGTATCAGATTACGGCGGCTCTTTCTGCGGCTTCGGGCGAGATAGCGGACGATTTGATTGACCGCTTTGGGTATCGGGAAGTAAAGGTACAGGGAAAAGATATTTTCTTAAATGGAAAGAAAATCAGAATCAAGGGCTTTTGCCGCCATGAGGATCATCCCATGTTTTGCTGCGCTCTTCCATTTGCGGCTATAGAGCAGGATTTACAAATTGCTATGGATTTAGGGGCTAATGCAATTCGAACATCCCACTATCCCAATGATGAACTGTTTTTGGACCTGTGTGATGAGCAGGGAATTTGGGTGTGGGAGGAAAATCATGCCAGAGGATTAAGCCTAGAGCAGATGGAGAATCCCAATTTTGAGAGACAGGCAGAGGACTGTATCAGAGAGATGATTACTGCGCATATCAATCACCCATCCATCATTATCTGGGGAATTTTGAATGAATGTGCCAGTGAGACAGAGTATGGATATGAGTGTTATAAAAAACAGTATGAGTTAATCCAGAAAATGGATACTTCCAGACCGAAATCGTCTGCCAGCTGTAAATTTAAAACAGATATTTGTTTTGGCCTGCCAGATATTGTATCCTATAACCTGTATCCAGAATGGTATCACGACACTCCGGCTGATGAATATGTGAAGGATATTTATGATTGGGTGCAGACAGACAGTGAAGGAAGCGGGAAGCCATTTTTGATAACCGAGATCGGCGCAGGAGCCATTTATGGGTACAGAACCCCGTCTATGTGCAAATGGTCTGAGGAATATCAGGCGAAAGCACTGGAATCACAGATTACGGCGGTGCTGAATCAGGATGGATGCAGCGGTATTTTTATCTGGCAGTTCTGCGATGTGAGGATTAGTTTTGAGTGGTTCAGCAACAGACCACGGACTATGAATAATAAGGGAATTGTGGATGAGTACAGAAGGCGGAAGCTGTCCTATGATGTGGTAAAAAAGCTTTACCATTCTTACTCTGATTATCAATAAGCCTTTAAGGGAGAGAGGGTTCACCGTTTCAGGTGAATTTCTCTCCCATATAAGAGATACGGCGGATTCTCTCTTTATAAGGGCTGTCAGGATGTTCTGAAAACCAACGATCAATGACAGAATAATCCTCCCAGCAATGCATGGGATACACTGTGTCTGTATCTGTCAGTTCCAGAAAATAATCCATACCCAGGCAATAGTTTTTTTCTTGCCTGGGGTCTAAGGGAAGAAACGCCGTATCAATATGAAGATTGCGGACAGGCTCTAAATACTTTTTGTAATGTTCAAACATGCGGCGGTTCCATTCTTCGGGTTCTCCCTCCCATCGCCAGTCGTTTAAGTCTCCGGCATGATAGTAAGTTTTTCCTTCTGTGTGTACTAAAAAGGCCAGGCCTTCATCTGTGGATTTCAATGTCTGCACTTCAATGTAAGAATCTTTCCATGTGGTGTTAGGCTTTAAGCGGACGGTCTGTTCTTTTAAGGTCTCTGGAATCCGGCTTTTCCAGATATCAGAGGAGAGGATGAACTGGGTGTGGGAGCAGGAGTGGGATAATGTAAAAATCTCTGGATTAAAATGGTCTGAATGACGGTGGCTGACGAAAACGTATAATGCTTTTTTATCAGAAATCAGAGGCAGCGGGCCTTTGTAGTAGTCAAAGAGAAGTAAGGTTTGCTCTGTTTCTACGAGAAATCCGCTGTGAGCAATGTAGGTAATGGCTGAAGTGTTCATAAGAAGGCTCCTTTTTTATAATTTTTTTGTATTGACTGCCATAAATGGAAGAGAGGTGTAGATTTATGTTGGACAAAATGAAACGGTTATTCGCCCAAGTAGACATGACGGAAGGAAAGCCATGGGAAAAGATTGTAGTCTTTACGATTCCGATGCTTATTGGAAATATTGCACAACAGTTGTATAACACAGTGGACAGCATCGTAGTAGGAAAATATGTGGGAGATAATGCTCTGGCTGCAGTGGGAAGCGCCAATCCCATGTTAAACCTTCTTCTGGTATTGTTTGTAGGTATTTCTATGGGTGTGGGGATCATGGTGTCTCAGTATTTTGGTTCCAGAGATCGGGAGAATCTGTCTTTAACCATAGGGAGTTCTATAATGTTGACGGCAATCTCTACAGTCCTTTTAATGATTTTTGGATCTATGGCGATACGTCCGGTTCTTCATCTTTTAAACACGCCTGACAGTATCATGGATTGGTGTACTTCCTATCTGTTTATCCTGTTAATGGGGATTGTGGGACCAGCATACTATAATATTTTATGCGGAATTTTAAGAGGCCTGGGGGACTCCCTCTCTGCTCTCATTTATCTTTTGGTCGCCACAGTACTGAACATTGTTCTGGATGTTTGGTTTGTAGCGGGGTTTCATATGGGAGTAAACGGAGTGGCTTTGGCGACCGTGATTGCACAGTTGATTTCAGCGGTTTTATGTTTCTTAAAACTTTGCAGGATGACGGATTTGTTTGATATGAAAATGTGCTACTTAAAACCGCACAAAGAAAATATTATGATGGTTCTGCGGCTTGGATTACCCTCTGGCGTTACACAGGCAATTTTTTCTCTGGCAATGGTTGTGGTACAGTCTCTGACCAATAGCTTCGGTGAGATGGTAATTGCGGCAAACGTGATCATCATGAGAGTGGATGGCTTTGCCATGATGCCTAATTTCTCATTTGGCACAGCCATGACTACGTATTCCGGACAAAATGTGGGAGCCGGAAAGCTTGACAGGGTGAAGATGGGTGCAAAACAGGGAACGCTCATTGCAGTAGGAACTTCTGCAGTAATCACCGGCATCATTCTGTTGTTTGGGCGTTATCTGATGGCGATATTTACTAGTACAGAAGAGCTGGTAATCTTAAGCGCCAATATGATGGGGATTTTGGCAGTAGGATACATTGCCATGGCGGTTACTCAGAGTCTGTCTGGCGTTATGAGAGGGGCGGGAGATACTGTGACACCAATGTGGATTTCTATGGTTACCACTGTAATCATCAGAGTCCCCCTGGCCTATGGGATTGCATTTTTGACCAGAACGCCAGAGCTTCCTCATGGACGCTATGAGTGTATCTTTATTTCCCTTTTGTGCTCCTGGGTGTTGGGTGCTGTCATTACAGCCTTCTGCTATCGGCTGGGAGGCTGGAAGAAGAAGGCGATAAAGTAGCGATGTCATTTGGCGAAATGTAAACGTGCGAGGACGCTAATATGCCAGAACTTCATGCCCGTCTTCGGTGACTAATACCTGGATTTCCCACTGGGCTGAGGGCTTTTTGTCTGCGGTGCGTATTGTCCAGCCGTTTTTTTCGTCTGTGACGATCTCCCAGGTTCCCATGTTAATCATAGGCTCAATGGTGAAAACCATTCCCGGAACCATAAGCATTTCCGTCCCTTTTGTGGACACATAGCTGACCCATGGATCTTCGTGAAATTCCAGACCGACTCCATGTCCGCCGATTTCACGAACTACCTGGTAGCCGTTTTGCGTTGCAAAATCATTGACGGCCTGCCCCATGTCGCCTAAAAAATTCCAGGGCTTTACCTGCTCAAGTCCTAAATACATGCACTGCCTGGTAATCTCTACCAGGCGTTTTTTTTCTTCAGAGACCTGGCCGATGAGGAACATGCGGGAAGAATCGGAAAAATATCCGTTTAAATTGGTGGAACAGTCAACATTGATGATATCTCCGTCTTTTAAGACAATGTCAGAGGATGGGATTCCATGGCAGACTTCTTCGTTAATGGAGGTGCACACACTTTTTGGGAAACCCTCAAAGTTTAGGGGAGCCGGAAGCGCTCCGTATTTTATGGTCTGAGTGTGAACCCATTGGTTGATTTCTTCTGTAGTAGTGCCCTCTTTAATATGTTCTGCCACATAGTCCAGCACGGCGATGTTGATTTTGGCGCTTTCTTTTATTTTCTGGATCTGTTCAGGGCTTTTAATCATGGAATGGTCTGGTATCATGTGGCCCTGGCGTTTGTACAGAGCCAGCTTTTGGTCAAAATCGTAGTGGCATTTTTTATATTTCTGCCCGCTGCCGCACCAGCAGGGACTGTTTCTGTTTATGATGTGCATGTCAATACTCCTTGGATTAGCTTTTTTTATATTGTACCACAAGAATGAGAAATTGGTGCAGTTTTTTGAAAAACGTAGAAAACTTTATTGGTGAAGTTCTTGTATCTTGAAAACAAGTTTTGTATAATGATATGGTTAATTAAGTTGTGGGAGAGTACTGTGCCGGCTGCTTGACGTTTGAACTAATTACGGAGTCAGACGGAAAATCAGGTAAAGTAATCAGTCGAGATATCAAGCGGCCAGCACAGTACTCTGGGAATGATACAGGAGGAGCTTTGTGAATAAAGAGAAAATTGTTGTGATAGATTTTGGTGGTCAATACAATCAGCTAGTGGCTCGGCGGGTTCGGGAGTGCCATGTTTACTGTGAGATTTATTCTTACAAGACGGATTTGGCGCAAATCAGAGCCATGAACCCGAAGGGAATTATTTTAACCGGAGGCCCAGACAGCTGTTATGCAAAAGGGGCTGCGTCGTGTAAAAAAGAATTGTTTGAAATGGGGATTCCTGTGCTGGGACTGTGCTATGGCGCTCAACTGATGATGCACGTTCTGGGAGGATGTGTGTGTAAAGCGCCAGTTCGGGAGTATGGTAAAATTGAAGTTACTGTGGATAAAACCAGCAGTTTATTTTCAAATGTATCAGAGAAAACCATCTGCTGGATGAGCCACAATGATTATATTGAGGAGAAAGCGCCAGGGTTTCGTGTGACTGCCCATACAATGGATTGTCCGATAGCGGCGGCTGAATGGAAGGAAAAAGGCTTATTTGCAATTCAGTTTCATCCAGAGGTTTTGCATACTCAGGAGGGCTTTCAGATGCTGCATAACTTTGTTTACCAGGTATGCGGCTGCTTAGGGGAGTGGAAAATGGACGCCTTTACTGAGACAAGTATTAAGGCAATCAGGGAAAAGGTAGGAAGCGGAAAGGTTCTTTGTGCTTTGTCCGGCGGTGTGGATTCCTCTGTAGCTGCGGTTATGCTGTCAAAGGCTGTGGGCGGGCAGCTGACCTGTGTATTTGTGGATCATGGCTTGCTGCGCAAGAATGAGGGGGATGAAGTGGAGGCTGTATTCGGCCCTTCTGGCCCTTATGATTTGAATTTTGTCCGCGTAAACGCTCAGGAAAGATTTTATTCCAGATTAAAGGGAGTGGAGGAGCCAGAAGAGAAGCGGAAAATCATTGGCGAGGAATTTATCCGGGTTTTTGAGGAGGAAGCAAAAAAGATAGGAGCTGTGGACTTTCTCGTCCAGGGAACCATTTATCCAGACGTGGTGGAAAGCGGACTGGGAGGGGAGTCGGCTGTGATTAAGTCTCACCACAATGTGGGCGGTTTGCCTGATTATGTGGATTTTAAGGAGATTATCGAGCCTTTGAGGGATTTGTTTAAGGATGAGGTGCGTCAGGTGGGGCTGGAGCTTGGCATTCCAGAGAAACTGGTGTTTCGTCAGCCGTTCCCAGGCCCTGGTCTGGGAATCCGCATTGTCGGGGAGGTCACTGGTGAGAAGGTGGCTATGGTACAGGAAGCGGATGCGATCTATCGGGAGGAAATTGCCAAGGCGGGGCTTGATAAGACGATTGGGCAGTATTTTGCTGCGCTTACAAATATGCGGTCTGTGGGAGTTATGGGGGATGAGCGGACTTACGACTATGCGGTGGCGCTGCGGGCGGTGAATACGGTTGATTTTATGACGGCTGAGGTAGCGGAGATTCCGTTTGCAGTGCTGGCCAGGGTGATGAATCGGGTGATTAATGAAGTGAAGGGAATTAATCGGGTGTTTTATGATTTGACGAGTAAGCCGCCGGGGACGATTGAATTTGAGTAACGGACAGAACGCCGGAAATGCTGATAAAATGGGCATTTTCGGCGTTGCTTTATGGCGTTTGGCTCTAAAATGGCTCTAATTATTTGATGAATACTGGATTTTGGGCGGGTATCGTGATACCTGTTTTTTTAATACAAAGGAATTTCGCCCTCATAGTTATCGGCTCTTTCCAACAGAGGACCCGATGCGCCCATTGTAAAAGCTATATCACTGCTTCGGATAGACAATAGTTCCATTCCAATCTTCAGATTAAGAAAATCTAATATCTGCTGATTAAGCTGAATTACACCATTCTCTGAAATATTTACCCAACAATA
>CAJTUV010000019.1 GCA_910579515.1 uncultured Hungatella sp. | reverse complement strand
TTGCAAGCCGTGAGCCGTCGCAGGCAATGAGGACGCCTTGCCATAAGAATGGGGAGAGTTGAGACACTATGGGGTGGACAGGCCTACACCCGTCCGGGGAATCTGTTTTACAAAACCAATCAGGGAGCCGTCCGCTCTCACTGTCTTGTGACAGGCCAACTAAAACGGTGCGGCTCCCTGAACTTTTATGAAAGGAAGTGCAGGTTATGGCAAAATCTTTGCAGGAAATCCAGGACATGCTGACAGACAAATGGAACAACAACGCCTGCCGTGGATATATTATCAAGGCGATGGAAAGCTGCGGCTATAAGTCAAAGGACATCCGGAAGGTTCTTATGGAACTGTACGAAGTGTTTGACTTCTGCTCCGTGGAGGAAGCGGCGGCCTATTATGAACACTGGCAGTCCTGACCCCGGGCCAAGCTGGCCCGAAGCGTGGAGAAAGACGAAGGGGCAGCGCTCTTTACCGGGCGCTGCCTTTTCGTCTTTCCCCATAGGACAAAAAAGAAACGGGCCACCATGTCATTTTGTATGAAGAAAGCTGTTTTATTCCCGCGAGCAATTAGCCAAGTAGGCGTGCCTGCACGCATATTTGGCTAATGCCGCGAGGATCAAAAACCCTGCTGCTTGCAGCGGAGTTTTTGATTGATAGGATAAGCCTGACTTTTCATACAATAATATGAAGCAAGAATTTGAGGTGATTGTCATAGGAAAGCAAAAGGAGGTTTGCTACTTACTTCAAAAAAAGGATTCTGATAGTTATGAAATCGCAAGGAAAAAGGAAGCTCTTAGCAGACGGGGGTATCTGGTCGTTACCATTATCGAGGGCAATCAGGCAATGGAAAATGGATTGCGGGATGTGGTTCGCAACCATTTTCGCTAACTGGCGACAACATTGTGTTATCCTGCCTATATGGTAAAATATAGGTAGAAAACAAGATAAGGAGGACGATTTTTATGATGACAGCAATCCATACTCCCACAATGATAGACGGTTATGTCCGCCTCTCCAGAGACGATAATAAGAGAAATTATTCCTCTATCGAAAACCAGAAACTGATTATCCAGAAATACGCAGAAGAAAACAATATGATTGTACGCCATATCTACGAGGACGACGGCATTTCCGGTTATTCCTTCAACCGTCCCCAGTTTCAGAACATGATGGCCAATCTCGGTTCCATAGATGTAATCGTGGCCAAAGACCTTTCACGAATCGGACGGCACAATGCGAAGGTACTGCTTTTTCTCGAAGAAATGGAAGAACAGGGAAAGCGTGTCATCCTGATTGATGACAATTATGATTCCCTCTACTCTGATGATGATATTATCGGAATCAAAACATGGGATAATGAACGCCATGTAAAGAACACAAGCCGGAAGGTAAAACGAATCAAGAAAATGGAGCAGGAAAACGGCACTTTAAAATGTGCTCCTCCATTCGGCTACACCAGGCACCCTCTGAACAAGCAGATGGTTTTAATTGATGAAGAAGCCGCTGCCATCCTGAACCTTGAAAAAGACCTTTATCTGGAAGGAAACGGCATACGAAAGATTGCGGAAATCCTTTCAGACCGGAGCGTCCCCACGCCTACCATGCTGCAAAAGGAACGCTACGAGGCTCTGGGCCTGCCCTATCACCGGGAAGTCGCCCATATGTGGAGTTATGGCATGGTGAAAGATACTCTCTTTAATGATTATCATAACGGCGTACTCCGAACCCACAAAAGAGAGAGAATGACCATCAACGGAAAAGACAAAAAGATTTCCAGAGATCAGCAATATGTTTTCCCTGACCACCACCCGAAAATATTTGATGATGATACTATGAAACTGCTCTTTGAGGTGAAGGACAGCCGCCATCACAGCCAGTACCGGGGTCAGAAGAAACACATCAACCTCTTTTCCGGGTGTCTGTACTGTAAAGACTGCGGTATGAAGCTGACCGCAATCAACCGCCCGAATCGTGGAAAATATTATCTGTGCGGTACCTACAACAAAAAGGGAAAACAGTTTTGTGAACATGCCCATCTGGTGACAGAAGAAACCCTGATGGACGCTTTGGTTAAATATCTTACCCTTTGCCGTGACTCTCTGGCAGACATCATACCGAATTTCGACCTGTCAAATTTAAAGGCTCCTACTTACTCCGCAGACGACAGCCTGCAGAGACTGGAGAATGAGCTGGAAAAAATCAAGAAAGAGCTGAAAACACTGATTACCCAAAAGGTAAAGGAACTCACGACAAATCCGGGGATGGCGGAAATTATCAATGAAACATATGCCTCTTTACAGACCGAAAAAATGGAACGTATTTCTGCCATTGAAAAAACGCTGCAAGATTTGATGAAGGAGCCTCATATCCCCACTGTAGCAATCAAACCTAATCTGCAAACCGCACTGGATATTTTAAATGAAGTGCTGGAGCAAAAAAGTCTGACCCGGACGGACATTGAGGTTCTCGTTGAAAGAATCATTGTAGATAAAGACGGAAATGTTGACATCTATTTGAAACATGGTCTCGGCAATCTGGCGGCCTACGATTTCAAAGCCGACAAAGAGAATCTGAAGCTGACCATGATGATAGAGGCAATCCGGCTTCTGAAAAAGGACGAGACAGGTTTTACATCTGTGAAATTCCTGGCGGAAAACCTGAAAGATATGGGGTATCCTATGCACAAGAAGAAGTTTACCACCTACATGGAGCATTTGCTGGATCTGGGGCTGGTGGAAAAGACAGGAATCTACCATTATCCATACAGAATCGTGGCTTCCAGGGAGAAATTGACGAGTGTGGAAAAAATATTCATCATGCTAGGGCAGACTGGCGGTATGCCGGAAATGGTTTTTGAATATATTCTGAAAAAAAACGGCATTGACCCCAAGACCGACCTCTCCATTGACCAAAGCATTTCCTTCGGCCTCACAGCGGCTGCATTTACAAGCAGCACAGCCGATTACACGGTGGAATTTGAGCCTTTTGCCACTGGTCTGGAAACCGCAAAAGACGGCTATGTGGTCGCTTCTTTAGGAACCGATTCTGGCTATGTGCCCTATACTGCTTACAGTGCAAAGCAAAGCTATATAAAGGAAAACCCTGAGGTGATTCAAAAGTTCACCAATGCAATTCAAAAGGGAATGGATTATGTAAACAGCCACTCAGCCGAGGAAATCGCCAAAGTGATTCAGCCTCAGTTTAAGGAAACCGAACTGGAAAACATCGCCATAATCGTAGACCGCTATAAACAGCAGGACACATGGAAAGAAGACACGGTGTTTGAAAAAGAAAGCTTTGAACTGCTTTTGAACATTCTGGAAGAGGCCGGAGAGCTTCCTGCCCGGGTTCCGTATGAAGATTTAGTAATCACCAATTTTTCCGAGGCTGCAAAATAAAAATGTGGCTGCAAGCCGACAAATTACCGTCGGCTTGCAGCCGTTCTATTCTTCCTTTGTCTTCTTTTTCTCAGCCAAGTCCCACCAAGTTTTCAGCATTTTCTTTAGATAATCCGTATAGGCAGCCGCCTTCACGCTTCCCGCTGTCAACACGGAAACTTCTCCTATTTTTTCTCCGTTCAGCCAGTATTCCAAAACCCCTGCCTTCTGTCCCAGTTCAATAGGTGCAGGCATAGATGGTTCCAAAAGCAGTTTTCTTTCTACATTTGAAAAATCTTCTCCCTTTAGTCCCAAAAACGAAAATATCTCTCCGTACTGAAGAGCCACCTCATCTTCCACTCCATTATCTACCTGCATCAAAGGAAGAGACGGCGGTTCCTTATCCTCGTAAAGCCTGCAGTTTGCATATCCATAATTTAAAAGTGTGGCTGCCTCCGTAAACCTTACTCTGAAATCCGGAGCCGCCATAATCGCGGCAATCAATCGGACCCCGTCTTTTTCTGCAGTTGCAGACAGGCAATACTTTGCAATGGAGGTGGAGCCGGTCTTTAGACCCGTTACCTGAAAATTTGTGGCCATTTTTAACAGCTTATTCGTATTGGACAGGCCAAACTCCTTCGTTCCCTGATTTGTCACATGGGTGATGGTATCCATCCAAATCGTAGAGTAATTATGAATCTGCGGATAGCGGTTAATCAGTTCCCTGGACATAATAGCAATATCTTTTGCAGAAGTGACATGAGTTGGGGACTCTGTCAGTCCACAGCAATCCTCAAAATGCGTATTGGACATACCTAAGCCCTGGGCCCGCTGGTTCATCATGTCTACAAAGGTTTTCTCGTCTCCTGCAATGTATTCCGCCATTGCCACACTGGCGTCATTGCCCGAAGCCACCACAATGCACTTGATTAACGTCTCCACAGTCTGTACCTCGCCCTCCTCTAAAAACACCTGAGAGCCCCCCATGGATTTGGCGTAGGCGCTGGTCACCACCTGATCCGTCATCTGAATCTTTCCATTCTCCAGGGCATCAAAAATTAGAATCAAGGTCATAATTTTTGTAATGCTGGCCGGACTTCTCTTCTCATCTCCATTCTTCTCGTAAATGATCTGGCCTGTGGAGGCTTCCATTAGCACAGCAGATGGAGCGGAAATGTCCGGCCCGTTTAAGTATCCATTCTGTTCTCCCTGGCTGCCTTGCTCCTCTGATACTGTTACTTGAGTTTCTGTTAGCTGGCTATCTGGTATGTGCTGTGCCGCTTCTACCACACTGCTGCCCGCCTCAATCACAGGCTCTGTCGTTTGAATGTGATTTCCTGCCTTAGCCGCCGTCGGTCCAGTCAGGCAGAGGGACAGAGCCGTACACCATGTTATCATCTGGCTTATAACTTGTTTCATTCCATCCTCCAGATTTCATTCTCATACTAATGTATGGGAATCCTGGCCTCAGATATTCCTATCCTTTTTGGCTATTGTATGTCAATATCTGCTAATGAGCAAATTCGGCCAGTATAAAACCAAGTTATCTACTAAAAATGACGGTTGCAAAGGCTCAATTCAAATTAATTACATAAAGTGTTAAAAATATTAAATGTTGGTTTCAAATATTAACTGAATATTTTCCAATTCAGGCATTTACATTTTCCCAAACTTTGTGCTATACTAAACATCAACAACCATACGAAAAAAGTCTCTTAAAGATCGAGGTATATCATGAAACAACACAATAGTCAGCGTGATTACCACAGACGGATGGCGCAGCGCAGGAGAAGGGAACTAAATAAAAAGTTACCATTTCTTCTCTTAGGAATTTTGCTGGCAGGGATCATCGGATGTGGTATTTTTATCATTATAAAGCAGCTTAACGGCCAAAAACAACGAATGGGATCTTCCATATCGAGCACAAGCGGCGTCGGTGAATCTTCCTCTGATTCCACGTCCGGTGAATCTGCAGATTCTACCCAGAACGAAGAAACTTCGGCGCCCATCTCCTTTGAAATCATGGCTGGAGTCAGCGACTTATTGGAGGATGCACAGTTTATAGCGGCCGGTTACGATTATGATACTGCCATAGACATGCTGAAAAATTCCGAATATTATGGACGAGACGAGCGGGTAGATGCAGCTGTTGCTGAGTATGAGCAAATAAAAACCACCCTGCAGCCTTACGATTTGACCAAAATTACTCATGTGTTCTTTCACACCTTAGTAATAGATGAGAGTAAAGCCTTTGATGGCGACGAAGACGAAAAAGGTTACAATCAAGTCATGACCACCAAAGACGAATTTTTGAAAATGCTCCAAATCATGTACGACAAAGGCTTTGTCCTGGTCCGCCTCCATGATATTGCCCATGAGGTGACAGGGGAAGACGGTTCCGTCCAGCTGGAGCGGGGAACGATTTTACTGCCAGAGGGGAAACAGGCCTTCGTCATGTCTCAGGACGACGTGTGTTATTACGATTACATGAAAGGGGACGGCTTCGCCACCCGCATGGTCATCGGAGACGACGGAAAGCCTACCTGCGAGATGGAAATGGATGACGGAACTACCTCAAGAGGTTCCTATGATCTGGTTCCTCTTTTAGAGGATTTTATACAGGAGCACCCAGACTTTTCCTACAGAGGCGCAAGGGCTGTCATCGCCTTTACAGGATACCAGGGAATTTTAGGCTACCGAACAGCCGCCTCCTACAGCGAATCTCCCACCTATGAGCAGGACCGCCAGACTGCGGCGGCTGTGGCTCAGTGTCTGAGAGATAACGGATGGGAGCTGGCATCTCACAGCTGGGGCCATCGGGATTTGGGAAATATTGACTTTGATAAATTTACCACAGACTCTAATAAATGGGAAAACGAGGTGGAATCCCTCATTGGACCCACGGATATCATTCTGTTCCCCTTTGGAGCCGATGTAGGAGACTGGCACCCATACACTCACGAGAATCCCAGATTTGACTATCTGTGGAATTTAGGGTTCCGCTATTTCTGTAATGTTGATTCCAGCCAGTACTGGATTCAGATTGGAAAAGACTTTTTAAGACAGGGACGGCGAAATCTGGATGGCTTCCGCATGTGGAAGGATATTGAAGCAGGAAGCGATACGTCAAAACGGAAACTGGACGATTTGTTCCGTTCAGAAGACATCTTTTCTCCCAACCGGCCTACGCCTGTGGTGTGGGAGTAAGCATATAGTTACACAGGACTTAAAAAGCTCTGCCCAAGGATTTTATCCAGGACAGAGCTTTTTTCATTTCCTATAGGTCCATCACATACGCCGTAATCAATTTCGCCGTATTCTGGAGCCCTTTTAAATGGGTCCTTTCGATTCCATGGCTTCCATACACCGGCATTCCAAAGGCGGCCGCATACACATTATTTCCGCATTTCAGCGCCGCGCTTCCGTCTGTTCCATAGCGGTAGAAAATATCCACGGCATAGTCACATTCTGCTTTCCCTGCCTGATTGATTAACCTTGTAGTCAGTTCCCTGTCATACGGAGTGGCAAAATCCTTACAGCAGATGCTGACAGTCTTTTCGTTTCCGTCATAGTCAGGACCAATCAGTCCAATGTCCACAGCCACAAACTCTTCAACCTCTGGTGGAATATAAGCTCCGCCGTGACCAATCTCCTCATAATGAGGAAAAGCCAGAATCGTCCGATATTTCGGCTTTAAATCCTGATCCTTTAAGCATTTCACCATAGCCAAGATGGCTGCCACAGCCGCCTTGTCGTCCAAAAATCTGGATTTCACATACCCTTTTTCCGTATACTGAAAATGAGGTTCTGGATAAATCAAATCTCCATGGCGGATTCCAAGGGCCAGCACCTCCTCCTTCGTATGAACGTCTTCATCAAGGCTAATCAGCATCGTTGTTTCATTTCGCTCTAAACTGCGGGCGTCGTCAAACACATGGGTGGAATGGGACTGGCAGACCATCAAGCCGCTGTACTTTTTGCCCTCCCTGGTAACCACGTAAACCGTCTCTCCATCTAAACTGTAAAAGTTCTGACCGCCCAACTGGCGGATGCGCAGACAGCCGTCATCATCAATCTTCCTCACAATCATGCCAATGGTGTCCAGATGACCTCCTACCATCACAGTTTTGGAATTGTCCTCTCCCTCCAGAGTAATGTAGGCAGTGTGCTTTCTGTCATATGTCACCGTCTGTCCCAGCATTGCGCCGTATTTTTCAATAACCGGATTAATCTCTTCATAATAACTGACCGGGCTTGGAGTGTTGATCAGCTCCTTTAAGCAGTCTAACATAAATTGATCATCAATCTTATATTCCATAATGTCTCCTTAAAACTTATCCGCAAAATGACAGGCCACATGGTGTCCCTTTTCATTCTCTTTAAGCTCTGGCGTCTGCTCAAAGCAGCATTGCTGTGCATACTCGCATCTTGGAGCAAAACGGCAGCCTGGCTTAGGATTAATCGGAGAAGTAATCTCACCCTTAAGTAAAATCCGCTCCTGTTTTACGCCCAGCCTTGGCACGGGAATGGCAGACAACAGCGCCTTGGTATACGGGTGAGTGGGATGGGCAAACAACTGCTCAGAGGTTGTGTGCTCCACCACTTTGCCCAGGTACATAACCATAATCTCATCTGAGAAATAATTCACCACAGACAAGTCGTGGGTAATAAAAATATACGTAAGCCCCAATTCTTTTTGAAGTTTTTTCAGAAGGTTTAAAATCTGTGCCTGAATGGACACATCCAAAGCGGAAACCGGCTCATCGCATACAATAAATTTGGGCTTCATAGCCAGCGCTCTGGCAATTCCGATTCTCTGACGCCGTCCGCCGTCCAATTCATGAGGATACGTATTCACCAGACGTTCCGACAATCCCACCAGTTCCATCAATTCCAGCACATGGTCTTCCTGCTCCTGTTTGCTTTTGTGGACTTTATACAAACGCAGAGGCTCTCCGATGATTTCGCTAACCGTCTTCCTCGGGTTTAGGGAGGCAAAGGGGTCCTGGAAAATAATCTGCATCTGAGAGCGAAGATGGCGCAGCTCCTGATTGGAAGCTTTGGCAATATCCTTGCCTTCAAAAATCACCTCTCCGCTGGTAGGTTCATGAAGACGCAAAATAGCCCTTCCTGTGGTAGACTTTCCGCATCCGGACTCTCCCACCACTCCCAAAGTTTTTCCCCTGTCCAGGGTGAAACTCACGTCGTCCACTGCATGAAGCACTCCGTTCGGAGTATTAAAATACTTTTTTAAATTTTTCACCTCTAACAAAACGTCGCTCATGCCTGGTCACCTCCTAACGTAACTCCTGTCCCCTCCTCATATGCCAGACAGGCCACAATGTGGGAATCTGACAATCTGGTAACCGCCGGAACACGGGACTTACATATTTCCTTACAGTACTTACAGCGAGGATGGAACACACAGCCTTCGGGAAGGTTCGTAGGATCTGGCATAAGGCCGGGAATCGGTTTTAACTCTGCTGTTCTGTCCTCAATATTGGGCAGAGAACCAAAAAGTCCCTCTGTGTAAGGATGACTGGTGTTGTTAAAAATATCTTCCAGCGTGCCATGCTCTACAATCCGTCCTGCGTACATGATACTGACGTCATCGCACACCTCTGCCACAATCCCCAGATCATGGGTAATCATCAGCATAGAGGTACCATATTTCTCCCTCAATTTCTGCATCAGATCAAGCACCTGTGCCTGAATGGTGACGTCTAGGGCAGTTGTCGGCTCGTCTGCAATCAAAAGGTGAGGATTGCAGACCAAAGCCATAGCGATAATAACTCTCTGTTTCATGCCGCCGGAAAACTGATGGGGATATTCCGAGGCCCGGTTGCCAGGGATTCCAACCATCTCCAACATCTCTTTGGCCTTTTCCATGGCCTTTTTCTGGTCAATCTTTTCATGAAGCTGAATTACTTCCGCAATCTGGTCTCCCACCGTGATAACCGGATTCAAAGAAGTCATAGGATCCTGGAAAATCATGGACACTTGATCGCCTCGAATGGTCTCCATCTCCTTTTCGCTGTAGGCAAATAAATCCTTTCCTTCCAGGTTGATGGTTCCCCCTGTAATCTCTCCTGGCGGGTTCGGAACCAGCCGGAGAATGGACAAAGCCGTGGTGGTCTTCCCTGCGCCGGTCTCTCCAACCAGCCCAAGAGTCTTTCCCTTTTCAATGGTTAAATCAATTCCATTGACCGCCTCCACCACGCCGTCCATGGTTTTATATTTTACCTGCAAATCTTTGATCTCTAATGTATATTTTGTATCCTTATCTGCCATAGCCTGCCTCCCTACTGTTTTAATCTTGGGTCTAAGGCGTCGCGAAGCCCGTCGCCCAACAGATTCAATGCCAGAATGGTAACCACAATCGCCAATCCTGGGAATAAGGTCAAATGCACTGCATCGCGCAGAAAGTTCCGTCCGCTGGAAAGCATGGCTCCCCATTCTGGGTCAGGCGGCTGCACGCCTAATCCGATAAAACTTAAGGAAGCTGTCGATAAAATGGCGCTTGCAACAGACAAGGTTGACTGAACAATAATCGGAGCCAGACAGTTGGGAATGATCTCCCTAAAAATAATGGTGGCGTTGCTTGCGCCGATAGCCCTGGAAGCCTCCACAAACTCCTGGTCTTTCACACTCATCACCGCCGCACGGACGATTCGGGCAAACCCAGGAGTGCCGGAAATTCCGATAGCCAGCATCACGTTCACCAGGTTGGGGCCCAAAGCCGCCACAATGGTGATAGCCAGAAGGATGCTGGGAACTGCCAAAAAGATATCCATAACACGCATTATCACATTATCCACTCCTCCGCCATAAAATCCGGCAAAGGCGCCTAACGTACCTCCTGCGACTAAGGACACAGACACGGAAATCAAACCTACTACCAAAGAAACCCTGGAGCCATGAACCATTCTTGCAAAAATATCTCTGCCAAACTCATCTGTTCCAAACCAGTGCTCCGCACTTGGCCCTTTCAGACGGTTTGCAATATTTTGGGCGACAACCTTGGTTTCATAATCTGCGATTACATCAGCAAAGATGGCGCACAGCGCTAAAAGAACCAGGATTGCCAACCCCAACATAGCCATTTTATTTTTAACCAGACGCTGCCATACTTCCACAGCCATGCTGCGTTTTTTTGCTCTTTTGTTTTCCATGTTGTCACCTCCTATTTATATTTTGATTTGATTCTCGGGTCAATGTAGGCATACAAAATGTCAACGCAAAGGTTTACAATACTAAAGCAGATGGAAAAAATAATCACGCATCCCAGTACCGCCGGCGTATCCTTCGCCTTAATGCTGTTTACAAGATAAGTCCCTACTCCCGGCCAGGAAAACACGGTCTCCGTTAAAACAGCTCCGCCTAAAAGAGAACCAAACTGAAGTCCGATGACTGTCACCACCGGAATCAAGGCATTCTTTAAGGCATGTTTATAAATCACACTCCTGTTTCCCACGCCTTTGGCCTTTGCCGTTCGGATATAATCCTGCCGGATCACCTCCAGCATGGAAGAACGTGTGGTTCTGGTGATATTGGCCATACATCCGGTTCCTAAAGTAATGACCGGAAGGACCAGGGACTTCCACCCTTCAGAGCCTCCGGAAGGGAACCATCTCAAATGAAGAGAAAAACCGATAATCAGCATAAGCCCCAGCCAGAAATTAGGCGTAGCCACTCCCAAAAGTGCAAGTACCATACTGACGCTGTCCATAAGGGAATACTGTTTGGTAGCAGAAATAATACCTATAGGAATGGAAAGCACAACTGCAAATATCATCCCCCAGAAAGCCAGCTTCAAGGTGTCCGGAAATCTGGACATTACCTCGCTGAACACAGAACGGCCTGACTTGTAAGAAGTTCCTAAATCTCCATGAGCTAAATCCCACATATAACGGCCATACCGGATGAGCAGCGGATCATTAAGCCCCAGTTCTTCATTAAGAGCCTCTATCGCTTCCATAGGAGCGTCTTCACCAAGGATCGTTCTTGCCGTATCGCCCGGTGCAAGCGACATAATAAAGAAAACCAGGAAGGAGACTCCTATTACAACCGGTATTAACATAATAAGACGCTTGATGACGTACTTATGCATAGCGAAATCCTCCTTCTATGTAAAAGCTGACATAACGACTCCGCCTGAAAGGCAGAATCGTTACGATATCATACTACAATCATGAAACTGTTAATTTTGCATTTTAATAATGAATGGAATAGAAATCATGCATCTGAATCGGAGACGGTTTCACACCCTGAAGCTTGGCATTACGTCCCATCATACCTGTTGGGGAATACAGCGGAGTCCATACCGCCTCATCAGACAGGATCTTTAAAATTGTCTCATAGTCCTTCTGAACCGCTGCCTTATCTCTGTTCACAGAGGCATCGTCAACCAGCTTGTCAACCTCGGCGTTCTTGTAATAGGAACGGTTTCCGCCTGCGCCTGTGTCTGCGCTGACAAACAGAGGACGGTAGGTATTATCTGGTTCTGCGTTGGCGACCCAACCTGCCAGACAAGCGTCATGCTCACCGTTTCCGGTTTTCTCATAGAAGGTAGAAGCCTCCATCTGCTCAATATTCATAGTAATGCCAAATTCCGCTAAATTGGCCTGAATAACCGTGGCTGTGGTAGCTCTGGTATTGCCTGCCACATAGCAGGTAAAGGTAAATCCGTCTGCCACTCCTGCCTCTGCCAAAAGTTCCTTTGCCTTTTCTGGACTATACTCATACTTTGTAACCACATCGTAATAGCCGATTGCCGCCGCACCGATGTAATTGTCAAAAGTAGAAGCCTCGCCGTTCATAGAGGCAATGACAATATCGTCTTTGTTGATGGCATAATTCATAGCCTGTCTTACTCTCACGTCGTCAAAAGGAGCCTTGGCATGATTCACGCAAAAATACTCCACATGAGTAGATACATACTCGTCCAAAGCCAGATTTGCATTGTCTCTGATCTTCTGCGCATCTGTACTCGGAACATTAATCAGAAGATCCAGCTCTCCATTCTCCAGCGCGATGGTTCTGGCAGAATCCTCAGGAATCACCTTGAAAATCAGCTGGTCATTCTGAGCCATACGCTCAGGATTGAAATAATCTGGATTCTTAATCAGTGAGAAGGAAGCGCCTGGTGTCCATTTATCAAACTTATATGGGCCTGTTCCCATCGGCTCGTCCTCAATCTTCTTTCCGTCGGCGAGCAGCTTCTCTACGTGTGCTTTGCTGAAAATGGCGCAACCAGAGTGATTTAAAGAGGAAACTAAAGCATTGCTTGGGGTATTTAAGTGAATAATAAAGTGGGTGTCGTCAACCACCTCAACAGACTCCACCATGGAAACCAGATGGCCTACTTTTGGAGATTCCTTCTGGCTCTCCAAAGAAAACTTTACATCCTCAGAGGTCAGGGAAGAGCCGTCATGGAATTTTACGCCTTCTTTTAATGTAAACTCAACGGTTACGTCGTCTATATAATCCCAGCTTTCCGCCAAATCCCCTACGAATTCATTGTCATCGGTCAGACGGACCAGATTGCTGTAAATGTGTCTGGTGGCATAAGCGGATGCAGTATCATTATGATTATGAGGGTCCAGAGAGGTGATGTCTGTATTGATACCGATATTGATCACCTGACCGCCGCCTGACGTCTCCCCGCCTGCTGCCGCAGTGGTAGAACCGCCGCCTGAACTCCCAGAATTTCCTGAACCTGAGCCGCCGCACCCTGTCAACAGACAGGCTGCCAGCGTGCCTGCCAAAATTGCACATAAAACCTTTTTCACGTTTTTTCTCTCCTTTTGTTTTTTATTTTATGATTCGGGCATTTCACACCCTAATCATTTTATGTTAACCAACCAATATCACAAGATAAAAGCGGTTAATAGCTTGGCCGTATCCATCACTGCCTGAATATGAGTTCGTTCCATTCCATGAGAAGAAAACGTCCCCATACCAAAGGCTGCTGCCTGAAGATTGTTCCCTGCCCTCACCGCAGCGTTGGCGTCTGTACTGTAGCGGTAAAATACATCCTCCACATAGTCGATTCCCGCCTCTTTTGCACAGTTTACCAGACGGTTTGTCAGCTCTCTGTCATAAGGCGAGAAATTGTCCTTCACACAGATCGACACCTTTTTCTCGCTGCCAATGTGGTCTGAGCCAATCACTGCAATATCCATGGCAAGATACTCGCTGATCTCTTCCGGCACATAGGCTCCGCCGTGTCCGATTTCTTCATAATGTGGAAATGCAAACCACACATTGCAGGAAGGAACCAGATTCTGCTCCTTTAATGCCTTTAACACCGCCAGCGCACAGGCAACACATGCCTTATCGTCAATAAAACGAGATTTAATATAGCCGTTTTCTGTCACTGTAAAATGGGGCTCCAGGGAAATAATGTCTCCATGCTGGATTCCCAGATCCTTTACTTCCTTTTCTGAGTGTACGTCCTCATCCAAAAGAACCATCATGCTGTTTTCATCTCTTGTAAGAGTCCTGGCGTCGTCAAAGACGTGAACAGAATGGGACTGGCACAGCACGTAGCCTGTATAGCGCTTCCCGTCCCTGGTATGTACCACCACAGACTCTCCTTCAATATTATTAAAATTGATTCCTCCCAGATTCCGCACTCGGATGGCTCCGTCTTTGTCAATTTTACGGACCATTAATCCCAGAGTATCCAGGTGCGCTCCCACGCAGATGGTCTTCGTCGTATCCTTTCCGAAAACCTTAATATATCCGGTTCTCTTCCGGTCAAAACTCACCTCATACCCCAACTCCCCTGCCAGCTTTTCCAAAAGGGGGTTGACCTCCTCATAATAGCTGACTGGACTTGGGGTGTTAATCAGCGTCTCCATCACAGACAGCAGATAGGATTGATCCAATGTGGCTTCCATTATGAAATTCTCCTTTTATTGTAAAGTCTTGTAAGTGTTTTACAACTAACATACAGTCCTAATGTACCATTTTAATATATCAGAGTAAAAAAATCCAGTGGAAATTTAAGTTTTCCACTGGATTTCAATGAATTTAACTGGATTTTTACAGCTCTTTTTAAAACTGTACAATCTCCTTAATTGGCTCTGCAGGTTCTACAGACTGGGCGTACAGTACCGGTCCTACGCCTCCATAATCCTGCCACTCCTCATATTCGATTTTGGCTCGGACCTTCACCCACTGTCTCGTCTCCAGGTTTTTTGCTTCTCTTGCCTTGCACACATATCCAAGAAACGTCATATCCGCCTCACAGCAAGTCATAGCCATGCGTCCGGGAACAAAATAATTCTTGGGGAAGTTCTTTGATTTCAGGACCATGCCGGTAAACTCCACTACCTTTCCCTTGTAGCGCTCCTGCTTATCCATACAGTCAATATACCAGATTCCATATGCCTCTGGTCCAATCTGAATCACATCCGCCGACACATCATAAGGAAGGTCTGCCTCTGAAATCTCTGTGATCTCGCCTTGCTCGTCCTCAAAAACAATCTCTGCCTTATTGTTCATTGCAAGAAGAGTCCGGCGATACCCCTCCAAATCCTCCACCTCGTCGCAGCGGTTGCAGATAATCAGTTCCGAATTTCGCACCATGGCCCCTAAAAGGGGCTTCATGTTTTTCATATACAGTTCAAAGGTGGAGCCGTCAATGATAGTCACCTGCTGATAGATCACCCAGTCCTTTGGAAGCTTCAATTCCTCCTGATTCCACATGCCGTTCCATTCCATAAGCACTCGCTCAGGATTGTACAAAAGCTCCAATTCCTCCAGCCTGGCAGGACTTAGTTCTTCTAAGCTGTCCACATAGACTACAGAGGTCCTGGTTTCTGTCAGAAGGTCTGGATCGTATTCTGTATCTCCCTCTTCACAGACAATCAAAAGGGTTTTTCCCTCCGCCTGAAAATATTCCTGCTCCATGGTAAACTGGAGAAACTGGGTTTTGCCTGCCTCCAGAAATCCATTTATCAGAAACAGGGGCATCACTTCATCATCAATCATTGGTCCCATGTTTTATCAACTCCTGCCAAAGGCTTTGTTCAGCTCTTCTTCTTTTAACCTCGCGCCGATTACGCACACCTTTCCTGTATAATCCGGCTCTCCTTCCCGTATCTCAAACTCATCTGGCACCAGGTCAAAATAATACCACTTGCCCGAAACCTCGCTGGGAATCATTCCCTTTGCGCGAAGTACGTCTCCATAGGCGTTTCCGTTCGCCAGCTCATCCAGAATCTCCTCCAGCTTTGCCCTGTCACATCCAGCCGCATTCTCCATCCCCCAACTGGTGAAAACCTCGTCAGCATGATGGTGGTCATGGTCATGACAACCGCAGCCACATTCCCCGTCGTGGTCATGATGATGATGCTCATGGTCGTGATGATGCTCACAGCCACATTCCCCATCGTGGTCATGATGATGATGCTCATGGTCGTGATGATGCTCACAGCCACATTCCCCATCATGGTCATGATGATGGTGCTCATGGCCGTGGTGATGCTCACAGCCACATTCTCCATCGTGGTCATGATGATGGTGCTCATGGCCGCAGCTTCGGCTCTCCTCCACTTCCTTCATCAAGTCTTGCGCCATGGTATCCGGTTTTTCAATGATCTCTAAAAGCTGAACTCCTGAAAGCTGTCTGCATGGAGTCGTCACAATCGCAGCTGCCTGGTTATGCTGCCGAAGCATCTCCACTGCCTGCCCCACCTTGGCCTGATCTGTCACGTCTGTCCTGCTTAAGACAATGGTTCCGGCGTTCTCCACCTGATTATTGAAAAACTCGCCAAAATTTTTCATATACATTTTGCATTTAGAGGCATCTACAACGGTTACTGCACTGTTCAATGTCACCTCTACTGTTGCCGCCACATCCCGAACCGCTTTCATCACATCAGACAATTTTCCAACTCCAGAAGGCTCAATAATTACTCTGTCTGGTTTATATTTTGTCAGTACCTCCTCCAGAGACTTGCCAAAATCCCCCACCAGGGAACAGCAGATACACCCTGAATTCATCTCTCGAATCTCAATTCCTGAGTCCTTTAGAAATCCGCCGTCAATGCCAATCTCGCCAAACTCATTCTCAATCAGCACCACCTGCTCTCCTGCGATGGCTTCTTCCAAAAGCTTCTTAATAAATGTGGTTTTTCCGGCTCCTAAAAAACCGGAGATGATATCAATCTTTGTCATAATATTTTCCCTTCTTTCTAATGCTCTATTTTGTCACAAACTTCTCATAAAGTCAATATGTCAAAGGGATGGTTCTGTCTCCTCATAAAACATCCTTCTCAATGTACAGATATCCTTGGGGACGCTGTCCACATCTTCTGCATCATGCAGTTTTCTGACCCACCCGTAAAAGGCATTGGCTGTAGGAGTTGTAAGGGCTGAGGTTTTCGCAATATATCCTTTCCGAATGGACTCACGGGCCACGCTTCTCATAAACTTCCAGAAATTATAGTAGGACAGTTTCAGCTTTGTCATATAACCCTCGCTGTCTTCGATCACAAAACCTTCGATTTTTCTCCCGTTGTACTCATAATCCTCCGCCGTAACCTTATAATACCAGTCAAAAAATTCCTGCCAGGAAGGAATTTCAAACGCCTTTTCTTTATGGGCAAGGCCAAACTGTTCTGCCACATGGCGCACGTGATCATACTCATATTTGGCGAAGCTCAGCTGATTCTTCACGATATCCAGTAAAAACAGTTCGCTTTTGGGATATTCAACAATATGAGGATCATGTTTCATGTCCACACATTCAAACACCATCGTAACCTGATTCTCTTTACAAAACTCCTTTATCCTCTTGATATTTTCAGGAGAAACCTTTTCATAAAGCATCTCCTTGAGCCACTGTGCAAAGAGCCCTTGAGTGGTAGATTTGGTAGCCACAAACAGATCGTCTTCATACTCGTCAAAACTCACAATCCCCAAAAATCCATTTTCTTTTACGTAAGCAGTCACCGGAAACTTCAGTTTGTACTGAAGCCTGTCGAATTTGGTCTCAGGCCGCTCATTGATGTTAAAAAACTTGGTATAAGCCCTTGCCGCCACCGTCCCCTTTTCTGTATCAAGATACAACCCTCTTGCTTTGGTAGTCTGTTCATTCCATTCTTTTTCATAGAAGGCTTTTTCTGTAAAATTGAAGGAGGAAATATTGCCAAATTTCTTTTCCTGAATATAGTTGTTGGTCCGAAGAGCCAAAATCATCTCATTTACGGAAATGTTCTCCTCTGTCTGTTCTGTTTCCGTCTCTGGGATTTCAAAGACCTCATTTGGGGTCTCAACAATGTGGATACCCTCCCTGTCTACCTGCACGCATCTTAAACAGCCGCCAAACTCCACCTGACCCTCCAGGTTAAATACTCTGTCATTGATCATAACCGGCGCCTGTTTTGTGTTTCTGTGTCCATGAATCTGGTAGAAATTTTCCGGTGTGGTATCAAAAAATGTCTCCGCCACCTTCTCAAAATCATCATAACCTCCAGCGCCTTTTATCATCTGCTCCGTTGCCACAAAGGACAAATTTTCAGGAATCGTGCTGAGTCCCGCATGAGTAGCCAAAAATACCTTCCCATTATACTCATAATAAGCACACTGGCCAAGCTTTCTGTACAACTGCCGGATTTCCTTTTTGCTGACTTTCGCTTTTTCAAGGGCAGGCTTTGTCGTCTGCACAAATTCTCTCGATCTCCCGTTTTCATCATTGGCATAAGCCCACAGCCATCTCTCGTGATTTCCCTCCAGCATCAGCACGTTCTTCTTGTCTTTAATAGAAATCAAAAAATTTACTGTCTCTGCATTTTCAATCCCCCTGTCAATATAATCTCCCAAAAAAATATAAAATTCATTCTCTTTCAGACCGCCGTTATCAGACAGATATTTCTGCAAAACCGTATTACAGCCGTGAACGTCCCCAATATGATGAATCTTGTCATATTCTGATAAATCAATCCTCTTCAGCCAAATACTGTCCAGTTCGTCCGGCCTGATAACCTTAACTCCTGACGGAATCTTCTGCGTCGCAAACCTGGAATACATTCGGTCAATCGTCTCCTCCGGCACCCGTCTTAAAGGCTCTCTGCCTGCATTTCTTCGTTTGACCTCCTCTACCGGAATATCCGTAAAATCCACACAATACAATCTGTACCTGTAAATGCCGCACAGCTCTTTATATCTGTTAATCTCTGAAGTCTTGGAGTTGGTCGCATCAATAACCGTAAACTCCCCTTTCTCCATTCTGACTTCCAGAATCTGAAATACCAGCTTCCACACAATCTTGTCATTACTCTGGCTAATAGCCTCTGTTCCGTCCTTCTGCATGATTGGGCTTTGGCACAGAATACGAATATCATCCGCAGATAGCGTATAAATTTTCAGCCCTTTCTGCTGAATCCAGGTAGACTTTCCACATCCTGCGGAGCCCCTTAATAAAAGTAAAATTCTCATTCCATATCCTCCCTGTTGTCTTCCACTACAAACACGTATCCGTTCTTCTGGTTTGCGAACACCCCTTTCTCAATCTGTTTTACAGGGTCCGCAAATGCCAGCATCTGTTCTCCTCGTTTCTCTCTTTGATTATACAATACCCGCAGCACCACATATCGCTCCCTGTTTCGAACCGCGGCTTTCATCTGTTCGTTGGACAGTAAGACCCTTTTTCTGACCACGCTTTGAGGCGTGTAGGTCTTCACCTCCAGATAGTACTCCTCTCTCTCCCTTTCTCCTGTCAGAGAAACCTGAATATCCCAGCCCGCCTGGTGATACTTGCTGTTGTCTGGATAATAAATCCGCGCCCTATAAAAGGATTCGCCTTCTTCCTTTTGTTTCTCCATCCAGGTTTCCGCGTCTCCATCCTGTACCGTTTCATATCCCAAATCCTTAAAATACCGTTTTATGTTTGCCAAGGCATATTTTTCTCCTGCCACGCCAATCTGTCGAAGAATCTCTTCTTTTTTATCATCCGTCAAATTGCCAAACTCTGCCCCCAAGTCTTCATCCCATGCCATTCCATCCCATAGCGCGTCAGAAAAATAATCGGCGCCCTCTTTTTGCGTCTTCTTATATTCTGCCAGCCTGCCTATGACCTCCTCCATGGTCTGAGCTCCCAGTTCTTCCAGAAGCCTCTGGCAGTCCCTTGCTTTCTTCTGCATCCGCACAGCCGCCTTGGGAGTGAGAAGCCTCATCTGTTCCTCTTCTGTGCAGTACCCCGGAAAATATTTTTCCGCTGCATTCTCATGTTCCTGAATCCATGCCAGCAGCCTGGTGCACGCCTCTTGGTGCTCTGGTTTTGCATCAGAAAGATTCTTTCCAGAAAGAATCTGCTGAACTGCCCAATGAATCCGCATAGCCGCCTCGTCCTCTCTAAAAGCCAAAAGCCCATACCTGTAATCCAGACAGATATTCCGATCCAGAACATACTGATAGATATCACATTGGGAATCCATATCCTGAAACTCCCTGGCAATTTCCTTCAGCTCCTCTCCTACAGTCTCGTCCCGCCTTAACTGACAGGCCATCAAAAATTTCCCTTTTTGGTTTGGAAACGCAAAAATAAGCCTTGCATCCGACTCCCCCATATACAAAAGAGCCTTTCCATATATCCCGTTCGGCCATTCATATACCTGAGTCCTTGTCCAGTGAGGAAACTTTCGTTCACAGAATCGTTCCAGGTTCTCTTCCTCGCCCACGGCATGAAGAATCTGAGATAATATCCAGTAACAGCTGTTTCTCCACATCCCGCTAAACTGAGAATTTTCAAGAATCTGTCTTTGAGGAAGCTTTTCCCCATAAAACTCTTTGGCGAATCTGTAAAGCTCTTCATCCTCCACACAGGAAATCATAAGCAGCCACGCCCGGTCCCATGCCTCTTCGTATATTTTTTTATAGATACTGAAATTGCGAACCGGATACTTCCGATTGGTTCTGGATACAATATGATTGTGTAACCGGCTCTGTTCATAATCTTCCAGTTCCTTTAATCCTCCGTCTTTAAAATCCAAATGCAGAAGATGATCTCGAATCTTTAACGGCTCGTCCCCTCTCTGACTGTCCAGCTCGTCAAGGATGTTGCTGACCTCTTTCAGGATTTCCGGGATACCTGTATCCCGCCGGATACTGCGAATTGCAAACAGACGTCTCTGCCCCCAATCCTGTGGATTCTGATTTGGAAAAATACAGATTTCTCCAGCCTTGATGCGTACAGCCAGCTCCAGGTTTCTCATAGCTGTCTCATACAGAAACTGACACCAGGCAATGGGCTCCATCTTTTCTTCTTTTAACCGTTCTGCCAGAAAATCCTGTGCATGGCGCACTATAGTCTCTAATTTCAGACTCTTTTCCTGTGGCGGCTCATATCCGGCAAATGCTTCTTCCCAATCTTCTTCCCCTTCTGGTATCTGAATCCCATCAAGAACAGACAAAAGTTTTCGAATCCCTTTTATTTCCTCTGCGTCTATCCCTGATACGAGATAAAATTGCTGATTTTCAAAAGCCGTATTCCCTTCCTTCGTTTTGATCATAGGTTCTTTGGCCACAATCCCATAAAGCCTGCCATAAAGGTGCTCCTTTACCCATTCTTCTGACAGTTCTCTGTTCGGTTTCCATTCTGGAATTTTCGTCACATGATCAAGCCTCCCCATATTTAGCCTCGCCAGGCTATGGAGGAATCGTCCAAATAAAGCCGCCGCCCGTTCCATAATCTCTTTGTTCACCAACGCATCCTTGGAGGCCAGATTATCCACCAGGGTAATACCGCTTCGCGGCTCATTGGTACGAAAATTTCGACAATTAATCACAACCGGAAACGGAAAGTCTTCCGCTCCGATCAACGGAAAATCCACAAAAAGCCTGGGAAGCTGGTCAGACAGCTTTATCATCCCCTCTTCCCTGCTCCACCCTGCTGCCAGGGTGATATCCTCTTGCGCCAGACTAATCAAAAAATGGGATTCTCTTCTGCTCTGCTCTTTGTCAGCCGAAGTCTTGACGACACACAGCCTTTTCAATCCACCCTCCAGTTCCTCTTCGTCTCCCCGTTCATAAACCACATTATGAAAAGTCCCATTCACTTCTTCCGCCAGTTCCACACTTGCGATCTTCTCAGAAAAAAGCAGCACATACAGAATGGTCTCCTGCAAATCCGTCATCCCGATTTGTGCAATCTTTCTGCTCTCCTCATTATTCAAATGATACAGAAACTTGGTGTTGTATCCGTCCCTGCTAAAATCTGTCACAGTATCCGACTGATCCGCTTTTTTAAGTTCCTCCATGGTATCAAAAATCCCAGCAAGTATTTCCTCTTTTGTGGTTCCCCGGCGATCCATGCGGATAGAAAAAGGTTTATAGGGAAGTTGTCCATCTTTTAAAACCGCCTGAACTTCGACCTCTTCGCTTAATTGGTAAGTAGTCATAAATCCAGTTCCAAACTGGCCTATCAGATTCTCCCCAGACGTTTTGGAAGAAACCTGGTTGATGATGGATAAAATATCCTTCACCCGAAAAGGACGGCCATTGTGAGAGAATGACAGGATATTTTCCTTTAATTCGATCCGTATTTTCACTGGCTGATCCTCATAAGCCGCATCCCTGCTGTTCTGAAACAGCTCCATGACCCAACGCCGTGCCTGGGACACGTCGCTGACATTCCGAATCCGGTCCATATGCTGTAAAATCTTTGTGGCAATCCCGGTCTGATATACAGTTTCGATATTCTGCTCTATCAATGCTTGGTAATTCATAGCTTTCGTTCTCCTTACTTAAGCGTCTGCGCTCTGTCTCAAAGCGCAGACCCCAATCACTTTAAAGACGCCGTTCCAACTCATTTCTATACTTTATAATTTCCTGATATACCTTATCTCCGAGCATATTGTTAGGAACATTTCTAAAGGGATCTCTGCTTCCCATTATCATGCATGTAATGTCCAAGATTCTATCTGGCTTTTCGGCCTCTTTCAATATTGCAGATCGTACGTCCCAGTCAGCCAGGCTCCTCAAAATATCCTCTCTGTCAGTTCCTGCTTCAATTCCTCTTTCCTTCATCCAGTCTGCCGCCGCCTCGTCACTGGAAAACCCAGCCAAAAGATTATCCGAAGGCATGATAAAACAAAGCATTCCTCCAAGCATCGGCGGAATACATATTTTGACAAAATGCAGGAATTGGTTTTTTATGTCTCCAGCCTGTCTGACAAATACTGCTTCATGACGAGGGCGCAGCCTGCCTTCTTCATCATAAAAACACCCTGCAAATTTCCAGATCTTGATTCTGTTCTGATTTTGGGGACACTTCTCCATAAAATCATCAAAGTCCAAACCGTCTGGACCTATCGGGCTGTTTCCCCGAATCCGATCTTCATAAAATGCCTTACAGCATCCCCGCTCCCCGCCAAAGCTTGTGGAATACAGACTAAAAAGAGGCTCTAAATAGAGATAATCCAAGATTGCCTTTTCGCTTTTGCCTGCCCCCAATTCATCCTCCATCAATGTCCAGAGTTTTCTCTCTATGCTCCGCATAGAATTTATATATGCCAGCCTTTTTCCGTTTTTATAAAATTCCAGCCTTTCAGGATGGCTTCTTATGCAGCTTATCCCATCTCCTTCTTTTTCAGCCGTCGCCAGTCCTTGGTGGTACAAAAAATCTAATACGGACATAGAAACCACGTCTGTCCCCTGAACGATCACTGATACCCTATTCTGTCCAACTCCGTCCCCTTCCTTCCTAAGTTCAATTTCGACGCTCCCTTTTAATTTTATTACTTTTTTCATCCGTATCCTCCTCCGTATAAAGCCTCACTTTAATCATTCTAAACCCCCTATATCATTTCTCCATCTCACTTTATCCTAATCAGCCAAAAGTCGTGTTTCCTGTCTTTTTATTGTAGTGAGTTCCTTTTTATTACAGAGGATCTCTCTTCCAAAATCCTCGATCATAAAGTCGTCTCCTTCATTAAATACCTTAAGCGCCTCTAACTCTTCGTTCCAAAAATAACTGGAAATCCTGCGTCCCCAGTCCAAAATCAGATATCTCCACCCGCCGAAGCATTCCATAGAATGCCAGTCATATTTTTCTACTAACACGCTGTCTGTGAACATTCCACAGCTACAACGTACTGCCACTTCTACAATCTCATTTTGCCTTGTCCGATAATAGGCGGCTTCTGTCATCAGACTTTCATTGATTTTCACATACATTTCGCAGGGTCTCAATATTTCTTCCAGCTGCTTTCTGGTTCTTTTCTGTGCCTGCCGCCAATCCAGGCAAAGACCCAGGGCCTTTGCTTTCTCCTTTGTTGACTCATACGCCGTCTCGTCTATCTCTGCAAAGTCCAGAGCATATTGATTTCCTGAATGAGTCGTTACTATGATCCGCTTTAGATCCTCTGAAATCTCTGCCTTTTCAATAGCCGAAGTATGGATATAACAGCCTTTAAAAAACTCAGGATTTCCATAGCAGTTCCCCCAGGCGATTATCTTCTCTTTGAAGCTGTCCAGCTTCCATCTTTTTAACGTAAACTTCACAGTTTCCATGATAATTTAAGCAATCTCAATTAAAGTAGTTGCGTTGGAGATTTTTATTTGAGTATTAATCTCCTTTAAAAGCGTTGTTTTCTTCATATTCAATTCTTCTGCCTAATTTTCTTCTTTAAAAAGTCCCTCTCGTCTAAAGCCTGCATGACTAACATCTTTTCTCCCATTTTGATCTCCTCCCTGAAGTTCTTATAGGGATATGATACCATTCTTCTTTTGAATGTGATGTTGAACTTTTAAGGGTTCTTCAACAAAAATAATCTTCCCCTTTCTTGTCAGTTCGCGCAAATCTTGATATACTGATTCTGCCAATAAAATATTCTTAGGAGAAAGGATATCTTAATGAACAACGGACCTGAATATTATTCATCTGCTGCTTTCTATCGGGATCAGAGAGGGTTCAGCAATTCTTCATTGTCAGACGCCTCTGGTATCTCAAGGACAACTATTATTAAAATTTGTGCCGGCGAGTTAACTCCAGGAGTGGAAAATCAGCAGAAGCTGGCAGATGCTCTCCACATAGATACCGAAGATTTAATCTTCTGCTCTGACTCAGAGACTGTCAAAAAAAGTGTGATAGATATGGAAGAACTCACGGAATCGATTCTCACCGCCTTCTGTGCTCTTCCTCCTCATACTCAGAGAAAAAAAGCAGACAATCTGTCCGCCTATCTTTTCATGAATGATGCAGCGCTTGACGCCTGTATCCATTACTGGTTCCTTGACGCTAACATCCTGGGGCGTTCCTATCCTCTCATGGCTCTGTCTCTGAATCAAACAAAAAAGCCTTCCATCCAACAGCCAGAAGTCTCCATCTATCCCACGGCTTTGGAAGCATATCGAGTTCAGCGGAACATAAGCAAAAGCGTTTTGGGGAAAAAAGCTTATATAGACCGTCATGTTGTGAGTCAACTGTGCAATGGAACAAAAAAGCCCAGCCAGGAGCAGCTTAGGGCCTTAGCACGCGTACTTGAAGTAGACTACGTAGACTTGGAACGTGATTTGGCGCCGGACGCTCCCACTGCGACTCCGATTGTAGACATGGAACATGAAAAAGCAAAAATCCTTCAAGCCATCGCCTGCTGCAAGCCCAGGCGGTTAAAGGACTCTCTGGAAGTCATCCTGGCGTATCTTGGCGATTCTGAAGATGATACCGACGCTCTGTTTGGATGCCTTTTAGATCCTGCCTCTCCCAATAAAGAAACGGTGTTGAAAGTTTTGGAAATGCTCAAGACTCAGCTCTGGTCTTATTCTGATCCATCCCTCTACGAGCCCAAAATAGAGGTGGGATATTGCAGGTCTGAATGGGAGGATAACATCTATGATCTTTACGTGCTGTTTGACGACCATATTTACTCACTCTTCAATCTGGAATCTCCTTTAAGTAGAATTTCTTATTTGGAGTGTGAAGAGTTCTCTGACCTGCCTCAATGTGGAATGAGCTTTCCAATTTTCTTCTATACTGATTTGACACCAGAAGACGATGAATTTGAATCCGAACTGTTGGATCAGATATGGCAATTTCTTATGGATGAAACACAGGACTTACCACCCGGTCTTTCTCGTATCTTCTCCGCCTATCTGGAAGATAATCTTTGGAAAGCCCAAATCATAGAATATACTACCAAAGACCTGGACTTAACGCTTCCCTTTCGTCTTTGCAGTAGAGAACAGCTCTATGACAGAATCTTTTTTGAAATACAGGCCAGCTCTGAAAATTACTTCCAGTTTCGAAAAGACATTGTCAAAATATTTTGCAGGATGCGGGAAGACCCTGAATATGAGCTTCAAATGTCTAAAAAATACGGAGGTGCTAAAACATAAGAGGGCAGAAACTCTGCCCCCTTTATGCACTGCGCCGCTTTCTTTCCCTTCCAAACAGCCCTTCTATCTTTTCATAAAACTCCTTTGCCACTTGCCGGTTCATAAAAAATTCTCTCTGGTCGCTTTTTTGGATCCACTGACCAATGTCGTTTCTGAGATGATCCCCCTCCTCTGTCAACAAATACATCATCAGCTTAAAAGGGTGCTGTTCCAGAGCCTCGCTTTCTCTCAAAACCTCTCTCAACGTTTTTTTCTTTGTACGAAACGGAAGAAACAATGCCCAAAGCGCCTGAATCTCCTGGGCCTCCATTCTGTTGATATCATCTGTCAGAACCTTCTTCATAACCTTCAGGGCGTCTTTTGGGTCTGCCGCCAGACTTTCCAATGGTTCGTTTAGAAACAGAGACAAACTCACCAAAGTCTCCGCACTTACCCGCTCCCCCTTCATCACATGATAAAGGGTAGTACGGTCCACCCCTATTTTGTCTGCCAGTTCATGTTGAGTCATCTTGCCAGAAGCTTTCCGATTTATGGCGGCTTCTACAAAAGGTTGATTAATCGCAATCCTTTTTGCTCCTGAGCTCTTCTTCTTTTCTTCAGCCATGCGCTTCTTCTCCTTTAAATCTTGATATCCATAAGTCTATCAAACGCAGGCTGACTCTTATATTTCACTTCCTGCCCAAAACTGGTTTATAAAAGCCTTTTTACCATACTTTTTTTAATTTTCTCAGCTTCTGTTCTGATTTTCTTCCAATTTTCCCCTGAAAGTGTCAAATCAATTTATAAACACATACTTCTTAAGCCTCTCAAAAGCCTCCTTCACCCGACTAAGAGGCAGCGCCAGATTCATTCTGATGGCGCAGGGGCCGTGAAACATTCTTCCGTCCTGCCATGCTACGCCAACATCCCATCCGGCCTTCTCGATCTCGTCAATGGTCTTTCCATGTGCCTGGCAATACTTACTGCAGTCCAAAAACAGCATATAAGTGCCTTCTGGTTTACTCACCTCCACACCCTCAAAGTTCTTCTCAATGAACTCACAGGCAAACTCAATATTTCCAGAAAGTACCTGGCACAACTCGTCCACCCATTCATATCCTTCTGGCTGGTAAGCTCCGACAAGGGCATGCATGGACAGCACATTCATGCTGTTGTAATGAGGTTTCTCTCCCTTTGCAACCACACGATCCCTTAAATACTGATTGTAGATAATATGATAACTGCCCACCAGTCCCGCCAAGTTAAAGGTCTTGCTGGGTGCGTATACAGCTATGGTACGATTCCTTGCATCCTCGCTGACAGACTGGGTAGGAATATGCTTATGTCCAGGCATAATAATGTCTGACCATATCTCGTCCGAAATCACTACGCAGTCATTGGCCTTATAGACCTCCATAGCTTTTTCCAACTCCCATTTTTCCCATACCCTTCCGCAGGGATTATGAGGACTGCAAAGAACAGCGATATGGATATGACCCTCCTTTAATTTGGCGTCCATATCCGCGTAATCCATGCGCCATACGTCATTCTCATCCTTTTTCAAAGGCGTATGGACAATCCGGTATCCATTGTTTTCAATACTTTTCGTAAAACCAATATACGTAGGACTGTGTAAAAGAACTCCGTCCCCAGGCGCCGCAAAGGCAGTAAGCGCAGCCACCACACCGCCCAGAACGCCGTTCTCATATCCAATGCACTCTTTTGTCAGGCCGGTTACTCCATTTCGATTCTCATGCCACTGAATAATAGCGTCAAAATATTCCCTTGAAGGTTCAAAATAACCGTAGGCCGGATGGCTGGCTCTTTTGATGATAGCCTCTGGTATTGTGGGTACTGTAGGGAAATTCATATCTGCCACCCACATGGGAATCGCGTCGAACCCCTCCTTTGGCGCCAGCGGGGCAAATCCCGTTCCCAGTCCGTCTATGGCGATCGCATCCTTACCGTGACGGTCTAAAATTGACGTAAAATCGTATTTCATTGTAATCAAAATCTCCTTTATGTATTTTTTCCCAAAGCTGTAAGAACCCCTCGGATGCTTTTCTCCTCCACATGCAGAGTCAGCTCTGGCTCGTGAATGTGTTCCAGATAATGGGCGTCCGAATTACTGATAATCCGACACGTTTCCAGATAGGGATTGGTCCGCTTCAGCTCATGAAGTTTTCTCAAGTCCTTCACCTCGGCTGTGACAAACTTACTGTCCGGCGGTACGAAACCAAGGTTGGCAATCAGACTGTTGGCGGTCTTGTCAATATGAGCCGGAAACATGACGCCTCCATACCCACAGACCAACTCCCACAGTTTGTCAAACGAAATATCCACCGCATTGATCAAAAGATTTGGCACGATACCGCACACCCTGTCAAAAGAGTCGTAAATCTGTTGTTTTCCAAAAATCTCCTCCTTGTTGGGAAAGGGAACTAATTTTTCATACACATAGGCGTCAAACTCCATAGCCGCCTTCAATTCCTCAAACAGGCAGACCGCGTGAACCTCCTCCGAAGTGTTAATCTCCATGCCCGGAATTGCCAAAATCCCATACTCCTGGGCCGCAGCCATAACAGCAGGACAATTTTTGCAGGAGTTGTGATCGGTCACCGCAATCACTTCCAGGCCCTTCAGCATAGACATTCCCACAATATTCGAAGGGGTCATGTCATCGTCTCCGCATGGGGAGAGACAAGAATGAAGGTGAAGGTCATAGTACAGCTCAGCCATGAAGCTCCTGGTATACTTTTAAAGCCGCCTCAAACACCGGCTCTTCCGTTGCCAGCACCGTAACCCCCTGCTCCTTGGCTCTGGCCCTGGCCACTTCGTCCAAGGATACCTCTTCTGCCATAATCACACAGGATACATCTGCCAGCGTAGCCACCGCTATGGTGTTCACATTTCCCATCACCGTCACCCATGCCCCGTCCGCCGGCGCTTTTCCCATAGCAATGCTTAAAAGGTCACAGCAGAATACCTTGGTCACTTCTCGGTCCAATTCCTCTCCCAGATTCACAACCCGGAATATCTGCCTGTCTACTAATTCTTTTACTGTCACTTATCTATTCCCCCTGTTTTCCCCTGTCCTGTACCTTGGTGTCCAGGTAGGTCATTTCCTCTGAAATCCGCTTGATATAATCCTTTAAAATATTCAGGGTTCCTGCCCCTTCCTTTTCTCCGTCTGCGATATCTTCTGTCAGTACGGAAATCTCCTGAGATAAATTGTGCAGACTGTCTCTCAGATAGTAGATGCAGTCTCTCTCGCTGGCCTCGCCCCTGACAATATCCTCTGCCAAAGCCTTGCAGGTTGGCGCGCCACAGGAGCCGCAGTCCAGTCCGGGCAGCTTTTTGCAGAGCCGCTCCACCCGTTCTAAGCGGGAAAAGCTTTCCATCATCGTTTCTCCCAGACGGAATACAGGTTCAAACTGCACCCCTGTGGTCCAGGGCACATACTCCTCGTCATTTCCTTCCATATGACTCCTTGCCACAGGCATATATTTGCGCAGCCGTTTTAATTTCACTTCCGCCACGTAAGGATTTTCCACAGTCAGCACGCCGCCTACACAGCCGCCGTTGCAGGCGTTTAATTCCACAAACTGAAGATTGGTAAACTTCTGGTCTTCCAAATCCTCCAAAACCCGAATCACATTTTCAATGCCGTCAGCCGCCAGATAATTTTCTGTAAACAGACCGCTGGCTTCTCCTCCGCTGCGCCCCCAGCTAATCCCAATTTTCCCTGAAGAACTGACCTCCTCTGCTTCCTCTCCTACCGCTTTCATATAGGAAAGAAGCTGGGGATAAACGTCTTTGATGGCCAGAACATGATCCACCTGGCTTTTATCTGTGCCTAAAGGTGATTTGGCATAAGTCACTTTCGACGGACACGGGGAGATAAACACAATGCCGATCTTTTCCCGGGGAAGACCGGTCTCCTTCATGGCCTTCTCAGCCGCAATACAGGCCGCCACCTCAATCGGCGGGTTTAGTTGAAGCAGGTAGGGAATCAGATTGGGGAACCGGACCCGAATCAGACGAACCACAGAAGGGCAGGCCGTACTGATTAAGGGAAGCTGGCTGCTGTGCTCTGATATGTACTGTCTGGTAGCCTCAGACACAATCTCTGCAGCCGCGCTGACCTCAAACACATCCTGAAATCCCATAAGCTTTAACGCATTTAACACAATGTTCACATCATCCAAATTGTTGAACTGGCTGTACAGCGACGGCGCTGGAAGGGCTACGGTATACTCATACTGCTTTAGCACATCCATCTTGTCATAGGTGGCTATTTTCGCGTGATGAGGACAAATCCGAATGCACTCCCCACAATCAATACAGAATTTGCTGTTAATTAACGCCTTCCCATTGCGAACGCGGATAGCCTGGGTAGGGCACCGCTTAATGCAATTAATACACCCCTTACAAAGCGTGGCATCCAATCGTACTGAATGATAAAACTTATCCATCTTATCCGCCTTCTTTCTATATATTATAAATACATTTACATGAGTTGGGAGCAAAAGCCCAACGAAAAATATAGCTTGGCAAATTTCTTTGTGCAATTTGCAGACAGCGACTTTCATATGGGCTTTTGCCCCCAACCTATGACTTTCTTAAATCTTTACCACCATAGTCACAGTGGTACCCACCCCAAGTTCTGTCTGAACCTCCATCTCATCAGAATATTTTTTCATGTTTGGCAATCCCATGCCCGCTCCAAATCCCAGCGAGCGGACCTCGTCCGGCGCTGTAGACCAGCCTGCCTGCATAGCCTTCTCCACATCTGGAATGCCAGGGCCTCTGTCCGCCAGAATCATCACAATACTTTCTGGAGAGATTTCCACGGTAATCTTGCCTCCCTTGGCGTGAATTACCATATTAATCTCACCCTCATACATAGCGATAGATACCTTGCGGATGGCTTCCGGCGAAACTCCCAGTTGTTTCAGTTTGCTCTTTACATCGCTGCTGGCTTCTCCCGCCCTGGTAAAATCATCAGGGGAAATCTCATAGCTTAAGGTAATCACATCCGCCATTAAAATGCACCTCCGTCAAGTCCGGCCTGATAAAGCAATCCGCAGGAAGAAAACATCCGATGTCCTGTCTCCAATACCACCAGATCCCGTTCTTTCGCCATCTCGAGAATCGTCTCATCTGGCTTCTTTCCTCTTACAAATATAATACAGACTATATCCAGCATCTCCGCCGTTCGAATCACCTGGGGATTGCACAGCCCTGTCAGTAAAATAGAATGATCTTTAGAAAATGCCAGCACATCGCTCATCATATCAGAACCGCAGGCACTGCGTACCTCCCTGTCTAAATGCTCCTCTCCCACTAAAACTCTGGCGCCCAGTACCTCCATTGCATCTTTTACTGTCATAAAACCCCTCCTCTCTTGTTTCTTCTTATCTATAAGCATACCATTGCTTTTGTGAATATTCAACTAATTTAACAGCAATTACCAAAGAACTTTTCAAAGATATTTCATCTTTTTTGTAGATTTTTTGTCATCTACATGATAGAATAGCTATGATATTGCAAAAGCATCACAAAGAGGAGGGTTTAACATGGCTTGCAAAAAAGAACGTGTACCTTTCAGCGGCACACCAGAGCAGGAAGCTGCGCTGAAAAAAGTAATTGCCGAACTGAAGGATACCAAAGGTGCGCTGATGCCGATTATGCAGCAGGCACAAGAAATCTACGGCTATCTTCCTATTGAAGTACAGACCATGATTTCCGATGAAACCGGTATTCCGCTGGAAAAGATTTACGGTGTTTCTACTTTCTATTCCCAGTTTGCATTACAGCCAAAGGGAAAATATCAGATTTCTGTCTGCTTGGGAACCGCTTGCTACGTAAAGGGGTCCGGCGCAATCTTCAGTAAGCTGGAAGAGCTCCTGGGCATCACCAACGGAGAATGTACTCCTGACGGACGTTTCTCCCTGGATTCCTGCCGCTGTGTGGGAGCCTGCGGTCTGGCGCCTGTTATGATGATTAACGACGAAGTGTATGGAAGACTGGTACCCGATGACATTCCAGGTATCCTTGCAAAGTATAAATAAAGCAGGTACATAGTACGATGATGACAGAGATTTCCCTGAATATATTAGATGTAGCGGAAAATTCCACAAAAGCAGGCGCCGCCTTGGTAACGATCACGGTGGACGCAGATTTTGAGGCAGATCAGTTGACCGTCTCCATTGAGGACAATGGCTGCGGCATGACGCCAGAGCAGGTGGAGCGGGTTACAGATCCCTTTTTTACCAGCCGGACTACCAGAAAGGTAGGCTTAGGTGTTCCGTTTTTTAAATATGCTGCGGAGAGCACAGGAGGCAGCTTCCAGATTGAATCCACTATAGGCGTGGGCACAACCGTCACAGCCACCTTTACTTTATCCCATATTGACCGAATGCCTTTAGGAGATATTAACAGTACCATTCACACTTTAGTGGTCTACCATCCAGACACAGACTTTGTCTATCAATACCGCTACAACGGCAAGTCCTTCACCATGGACACACGGGAATTCAAAGAAATTTTGGGAGGCATTTCCTTTGACACTCCTGAAATTTCTGCTTATATCCTGGAATTTCTTAATGAGAATAAACTGGAAACTGACGGCGGCGTTCAGTATTAGACGCCAGAATTGGAGGTAATTTTTATGAAATCCCTTGAAGAGTTAAAGGCTATCCGCGAGAGAATGCAGAGTCAGGTAAGCATGCGCGGGGAAGATCATTCCCACACTCGTGTGGTAGTAGGCATGGCTACCTGCGGCATCGCCAGCGGCGCGAGACCGGTTCTGACCAAGTTATCCAATTTAGTGCAGGAGAAGAACCTGACTGACAAAATTTCCGTTACCCAGACTGGCTGTATCGGCCTGTGCCAGTACGAGCCTATCGTGGAAGTGATGGAACCAGGCAAACCAAAGGTGACTTACATTAAGATGACCCCTGAAAAAGCGGAAGAGATTGTAGAGCGTCATCTCATCGGCGGTCATGTAGTTGACAACTACACCTTAAGTTCATCAGACATCAAATAAGGAGGAGCCCAGATGTATCGTTCACATGTATTGGTTTGCGGTGGAACAGGATGTACTTCCTCCGGAAGCCAGCAGATAATGGAAACATTAAAGACCGAGATTGAGAAAAACGGTCTTTCCGAAGAGGTATCCGTAATTCAGACCGGATGCCATGGTCTTTGCGCATTAGGACCAATTATGATTATTTATCCAGATGCTACCTTCTATTCCATGGTAAAGGTAGAAGATATTCCTGAAATTGTTGCAGAGCATTTGTTAAAGGGACGAGTGGTAACCCGCCTTCTGTATAAGGAAACCGTCACTCCCGCAGGAGTGAAAGCCCTGATTGATACAGACTTTTACAAAAAACAGCATCGTATCGCCCTGCGTAACTGCGGTATCATCAACCCTGAAGTAATCGAAGAATACATAGGTACCGGCGGCTATGAGGCTTTAGGCAAAGTTTTAACGGAAATGACTCCTGACGACGTGATTCAGTGTCTTTTAGATTCCGGTCTTCGTGGAAGAGGCGGCGGCGGATTCCCTACCGGTTTAAAGTGGAAGCTGGCAAAGCAAAATGATGCAGACCAAAAATATGTATGCTGTAACGCAGACGAAGGCGATCCCGGCGCATTTATGGACCGCTCCATTTTGGAAGGAGATCCCCACGCGGTGTTAGAGGCCATGGCCATTGCAGGCTATGCCATCGGCGCTTCCCAGGGTTACATCTATGTCCGCGCCGAGTATCCGATTGCTGTAGAGCGTCTGAAAATCGCTATCGGCCAGGCGAGAGAGATGGGTCTGTTAGGCAAGGATATTTTCAGCTCAGGCTTTGATTTTGATATTGACTTAAGACTTGGAGCAGGCGCTTTTGTGTGCGGCGAAGAAACCGCTCTAATGACGTCTATTGAAGGCAACCGAGGCGAGCCAAGACCAAGACCTCCGTTCCCGGCTCAAAAAGGTCTGTTCGGAAAACCAACTATTTTAAACAATGTAGAAACCTATGCCAATATTCCTCAGATTATTTTAAACGGCGCTGCATGGTTTGCTTCTATGGGTACCGAGAAATCCAAGGGAACCAAGGTATTCGCCTTGGGCGGTAAGATTCACAACACCGGCTTGGTTGAGATTCCTATGGGAACCACCCTTCGGGAAGTCATTGAAGAAATCGGCGGCGGCATTCCAAACGGCAAGAAGTTTAAGGCTGCTCAGACCGGCGGTCCTTCCGGCGGATGTATTCCAGCCGAGCATTTCGATATTCCCATTGACTATGACAACTTGATTTCCATCGGCTCCATGATGGGCTCTGGCGGTCTCATTGTTATGGATGAGACAGACTGTATGGTGGACATCGCCAAATTCTTCCTGGAGTTCACGGTAGAGGAGTCTTGCGGAAAATGTACGCCATGCCGTGTAGGTACAAAGCGTATGCTGGAAATCCTGACCAAGATTACGAAAGGCCAGGCCGCCATGGAAGACTTAGATAAATTAGAGGAACTGTGCTACTACATCAAGGAGAACTCCCTGTGCGGCCTGGGTCAGACTGCACCGAATCCGGTTCTTTCCACTCTGCGCTATTTCCGCGACGAGTACGAGGCCCACATCAAAGAAAAGAGATGTCCGGCTGGCGTATGTAAGGCTCTTTTGTCCTACCGTATTGATGCGGATAAATGTCGCGGCTGTACCTTATGTGCCCGCAACTGTCCGAACAACGCGATTTCCGGAACCGTTCGCAATCCTCACGTTATTGACCAGGATAAATGTATTAAGTGCGGTGCTTGTATGGAAAAATGTAAATTCGGCGCAATCTACAAAAAGTAATGAAGGAGAATCGGAATGGAGAATATTACTCTTAAAATTAACGGTATGGAAGTCAGCGCTCCCAAAGGCTCCACGATCCTTGAGGCGGCAAGGCTGGCTCACATTGAGATTCCTACCCTCTGCTTCTTAAAAGAGATCAACGAAATCGGCGCGTGCCGCATCTGTGTTGTCGAGGTAAAGGGCGCAAGAAGTCTGGTGGCTTCCTGTGTCTACCCTGTCAGCGAGGGTATGGAAGTATGGACCAATACCCCAAAGGTACTGGCTTCCCGTAAAAAGACGTTGCAGCTTCTGCTTTCCAATCACGACAGAAAATGCCTTTCCTGTGTGAGAAGCGGAAACTGTGAATTGCAGCATCTCTGTAAAGAACTGGGCGTAGAGGACGAGGCGTATTATGACGGCGAGAAGACTGCTTCCTGCATTGACGACAGCGCGGCTCATATGCTCCGCGACAACTCAAAATGTATCCTCTGCCGCCGTTGCATCGCTGTCTGTGAGAAGACTCAGAACATCGGCGTAATCGGCGCTAACATGCGCGGATTTGCCACCTTTATCGGCTCTGCCTTTGACATGGGGCTTGGAGAGACTTCCTGCGTATCCTGCGGCCAGTGTATCGCAGTCTGCCCAACTGGAGCACTTCAGGAGAAATCCCAGCTTGACCAGGTTCTGGCTGCCGTTGCAGATCCGGCAAAGCATGTGATTGTCCAGACTGCTCCTGCAGTCCGCGCAGGACTTGGCGAAGAATTTGGTTATCCTATCGGGACCAATGTAGAAGGAAAAATGGCTGCCGCTCTCAGAAGAATCGGTTTTGATAAAGTGTTCGACACAGACTTCAGCGCTGATCTTACCATTATGGAAGAGGCGAATGAGTTTATTGAAAGAGTTCAAAACGGCGGTGTCCTGCCTATGATTACCTCCTGCTCCCCAGGATGGATTAAGTACTGCGAGCACTACTTCCCTGACATGACAGAGCATCTTTCAAGCTGTAAGTCTCCTCAACAGATGTTTGGCGCTGTAGCCAAATCTTACTATGCGGAGAAGGCAGGAATAAAGCCAGAAGACATCGTGTCTGTATCCATTATGCCTTGTACTGCCAAAAAATTTGAGATTCATAGACCTGACCAGGCTGCAAACGGTGTTCCAGATGTAGACTACGCCCTGACTACCAGAGAGCTGGCAAGGATGATCAAAAAGGTAGGCTTAAAGTTTACCGAACTGCCTGATGAGAAATTTGATGCCCCATTAGGCCTCAGCACTGGCGCAGGCGTCATCTTTGGAGCTACAGGCGGCGTTATGGAAGCGGCTCTCAGAACAGCAGTCGAAACCTTAACCGGCGAGGAACTTAAGAACCTGGACTTCGTAGAGGTCCGCGGCATGGAAGGCATCAAAGAAGCTTCCTACTCTGTGGCAGGCATGGATGTAAAGGTGGCCGTAGCCTCCGGTCTTGGCAATGCAAAGAAACTTCTTGAGAAAGTGAAAGCAGGAGAAGCCAACTACCACTTTATTGAAATTATGGGCTGCCCAGGCGGATGTATCAACGGCGGCGGCCAGCCGCAGCAGCCTGGATATATCCGCAACACTGTGGATATTCGGGCGCTTCGCGCAAAGGTTTTGTATGATTCTGATAAAGACAATCCGATCCGCAAGTCTCATGAGAATCCGGCTATCAAAGAGCTGTATGATACCTACTTAGGAAAGCCCGGAAGCGAGAAGGCCCATCACCTGCTCCATACCACTTATGTAAAGAGAAGTATTAATGGGAATTAATAAATTTGCTTAAAAAGAAACGGCGCAGCCTTCGGGTTACGCCGTTTCTTCATTCTTCTGCAATTTAAAACGCCCTCAAATAATAAGACGGCAAAAACATCTTTTCCATCCACTCCAAAGCCGGAAACAACTGCCCAATATCCACAAACACAGGTGAGAACACCAAGCTCCCCACTAAAAACAAAGGAATCAAACAACAAACCACCTGAGGTTTTCTAAAGAGAACCTTTACCACATAGGAAATCACGCACACTGCAAACACATAAATCCCCATGGCTTTAGCCTCTTTCCCCAGACCTTCCAGGCGTCCTCCTGACGCCAGAGCTCCAAGCCCAGACAAGGCAGCCAGAAAAACCGGAGCCGCTAAAACTGCCAATTCGCCGCCTCTCCTCTTCCAATAATGAAGCGGCAAAAAGAGCCCCTTCTCCTCATCTATACCCACCATCACAGCGCTGTACAAGCCCACGATAAACAGGTACACTGCCACAATACCGCGGACCGGAAAAACGTTCACAGCCTGCTCTTTCAGAAAAGCCCCCCGTCCCTCTGAATCAATGTTCTGATATTCAAAACGGAAGGTACTCCCATTGTCCTTCCACTTATCATACAAACTGGCTGCCTGCTCCTTCAGCCTCTCATCATCTACCCCCACAGCTGCGGCCGTCTCCCCAATCTCCTGCTGCTCCATAATGTATTCTACAAAAATATCCTTCCCGTACAATTCCATCAAAGCTGAAAACACCACCTCTGTAGACAGAGGGGCTAATACAGTAGAAGGGGCTGAAAACACACGAATACAGCGCCTGTAATCTTTCTGTTCCAGCCTGTCTAAAAGCCCAGCAGATAGAAAATAACCGCACTCAGCCCGCCTGGAGGCTACCTCAGCCTTCACCTGCTCCTCGCTGTCACACTTATAAAAACGGAAAAGAGAGCTTTCTCCCATATCCACAAGACGGTCCGCCAGTTTCCCCTCCAGAGAATTTTCTGTCTCCCCTTCCGCGCACACGGCAATTCGAATTTCCAGGGTCTCTTTTTTCTCTCTGCTTCTGATAAAAAATGTCCCCGCAGGAAGAGCCAGAAGAATGACCAGAAAGGAAGCCTTTTTTAGGTAACGTTTACAGGAAAGCAAAAACCAAATCCCCCACTCGTTCATCGTCTCCCCCTCTCTGCCGCCACACCGCCCAGCCAGGCCCCAATGATCATCCCCAGACAAGCTGTCAGCTTCCCTGTATCCCAAGTTTCAGACACTGCCATTTTCATAGTATCCATCAAAATAGCAGAAGGAAAGTACTGCCCAATCGTTTGGAGAGACTGAGGCAAAAATACTAAAGGCAAGATCCCGCCGGCTAAAAAATGCTGGCCGGCCACGACAAAAAACAACAGCATGATTCCCCCTAAAAGGCTTCCTCCTATCTGATACAAAAGTACGATCACCGAAGCTGCTGCCACACAAGAAAGGGGCCATACCGCCGCCAAAATCATACTCCAGGAAAGCTGCTCTGTAAAAACCAAAATCCATATCACCGGAAAGGAACCTGCCAGCAATAACATTCCCATTCCTGTAATCCTGGCAAAAATCTGACAGCCAGCCCCTACTCCAGCGGCTCTCAGCTTCTGAACCATAACCCTTTTCCAGGGAAGGAGATAGCCAGATACTGGAATCGCCGCCAGGAAAAGAAACAGCACAAAGGCACTCATCTCATAAAACTCCAGCACGCTTACTTCTCCTGTGGCGCCCACTTTCTGATGGCGGAAATAAATAGAGCGTTCAAGACTATAATCCATATAGTCTTGGTTTAAATCTTTTTCAAACTGGCCAATCAACCCCTCCAGCCCATACAGACGGTGCAGCTCATTGCCTGCATAGATGCCAGCCTGGCCGGCCCTAAGGGTTAAAGCGCCAGCCTCAGTCAGCTCTCGAAACAGCTTTGCCTCTATCCCTCTTTCCCCATCCAGCCACACCGTAACCGGAGTATTTTTTCCATTCATAATGTCCTGAACAAACTGCTCCGGCGTCTCCAGCACTGCGTATAACTCTCCCTTTTTAAGGGCCTTAAGGCCGGCTTCTCGGTCCATATACTCAAAATCACAGACACTTTTCACACTGTCCAGAGAGCCTAGCATCTGCACCGCTTTTTTTGCCAGAACGTCTTCACCAGAAACCGCCACGCCTACAGGCACTCTTCCCACCACAGACTCTCCATATAACATCCTGTCTGCCAAAAGGACCAGCACTCCCGCCAGCAAAAAAAGCAATGCCGCCCCTGCATAAAGCTGTCCCAGACGCTTCCATGCCCGTTTCACTTCTATCTTCAGATAAACAATATTCATGATGATCCTGCTCATTCAATTTCCAGCTGACCTGTCAATTCCATTGCCTGAAAAATGATTTCCATGGCAACGCTCTGCCACTCCTCCTCATTTGCAGCTACTATATCAAAAATCTGCCCCTCTGGTTTTACCACTTCTTCTGATAATGGACCGTAATAATATTCTCCGCTTAACGTCACACTGGCAGTTTTCCCCATTACCATGACTTTCAGTTCATCAATATCCATTTGAATAGACTTTCCCTTTTCCAGCTGATTCACAATTCCTGTCATGGAAACATCCGCCGCCAGGTAGCTGTCCGCTGTGACAGAGGCTCCAACATGAAAGTCCCCGCTGTCTGCCTGATAAGTATCTGTGTAAGTCAATCCAAAGGTGTGGGTTTCTTCGTCCTCCAGCTTCAAATCTATGGAAATATCATCTGTCAGGTTCGTCCCGTCATAAGTTCCCTGTCTTGTCAGATTCACAGTGACCTTTTCACTCTCTTCTTTCTTTTCCATCTCCAGCTTTGCCTTTAGATTCTGCGTAGGGTAAGCACCGCCTTCCAGCAGCACGTCAAAAAGTACCTGGATATCCTCCTCCTCCACAGTCAAATGTGTGCTTCCATTCACTGCAGCCAGATTGCCTTTTTTATCCACATACACAGTCATGGTCACATCGTTGAGACTTTCATCCAAAAAGTTAATCATCTCCTCCGCGGCGTCCGCCACATCCTCCATGGTGCTTGCATATAGTTCTTCTGCAGAAACTCCCGAATAGCCGCCTCCCATCATTTCTGTGATTCTGACACTTTGTTGTAACTGCTCCAAGTAAAGATCCTTTAATTCCTCATCATTTAGGAAAAAATCTGTAGAGGTGCGCAAAAAGTTCATCATAGAGTCCTTACTGATGAGAACAAGATATCCTTTACAGTTTACCTCCTCCCCATTCATAACAAACGTTCCCTTTTCCGCCTTCTCAACGGTCATGGCTGCCTTAAAGTTTTCTTGAGCTTTTGTCCCCTCTTGATACCGTTTCATCAACCCGTCAATATCTAATTTCTGCGTTTTTCCGGCTTCTACCTGTGCCGCTGCCTCTTCAAAATACGCAGCCAGTCCTTCCACATTGACTCCCTGACTCTTAAGCATAGGGCCCAAAATCGGTGATTTCTCAATCCGCTCTCCCAGTCCATCACTTAAATCCAGCATAAACACCCTGGAAGTAAACTCAGGAAGCGCTGCCATTAAATTTTCCTCTCCATAATACACCTGCACCTGAAAGAGGTCCATTCCCTTATAAATCACTCCGGCATTTGCACCGCTTTTCTTCTTCGTTCTGTCATATTGGCCTGTAACACGAAGCCCGCTTCCCGAATAAGCTTGAATACTCTCCTCTGAACTGTCGTCCAGGCGAATCGTCAGCTCTGTCTCCACGTCTGCCGCAGCCGCGCTTTCTGCAAACTGGCTCAGTCCAAATAGTTCCTCTATAGGATTGACCTGGTCGTCTGCATAAACATTCTCAAAAGCTGTAATCACTACCTCTTTCGGTTCCTTTTCTGTCAGCTTCACAAATGCAAACACACTGCCGGCTACAAGAAGCACAGCCCCAACAGCTATGGCCGCAATCAGTCCTGTTTTCTTTTTAGGCTTTTCTGCCTGACTCTCTGCAGCTTTTGCATCCTTTTCAGGGGCCTTTGCCACATCTACTGCCTTTTCTGCTTCCACTGCCTTTTCTTCTTCAACTTTACTTGCATGATCTTCCATTCCTGACTAATCCTCCAAATCTTTTACTGCATGGCAAATATCAGCTCCCTTTCTGATAAATGTCCTTCCAATGGCTCCAGTCTTCCGTGTTTTAATACATACATCTGAGTACACACAGACAATTCTCCGATCTCATGAGACGTAAGAATCACCGCCCCGCCTCGTTCCATATACTGCTTTAGATAACGGCGGATGTCCGCCTTGCATTCCATGTCCAGAGCTGCTCCAGGCTCATCCAAAATCAAAAGCCGGGCATGGTTTGCCAGAGCGCAGGCAATGCTGATTCTCTTTTTCATTCCCCCTGACAGCTCTCCAACCGTCCGTTTCATCATAGGCTTCACTCCCAACAAGGCGGCTGCCCCTGTCTCCAAATCCTCTTTCATGGCTTTTTTATTTCCCTTATACCACAAAAGCAGATTATCTCTAACTGTCAGCTCTTCAATCAATGGATTTTCCTGAGGAACATAAGCTGCAGCATTCTCATTTTCCATAAGAATCTGTCCTTTATCCGCCCTCACTGTTTTCGCAAGAATTGACAGCAAGGTAGTTTTTCCACAGCCGTTTCCTCCAATAATCCCCACGCAGCTTCCAGAAGAAACGGTAAGCTTTGCTCCCTTTAGTACTTCTCTTCTTCCAAAACTCTTGTAAAGATCAGTTGCAACTAACACTGTATTGGTATTCATTTCCTGCTCATCCCCTTCAGTATATAACAGTAAGTGGGGCTGCCTTGTGGCACCCCCACCTTTTACAATTTTTCACCTGCTCTCTAGTGACGATGCATAGGCACCTTGTCTGCCCCAACCTTCACCAGATTCTCATGAATATTTCTTTTGTCTGCCTGGCCAATCAAGATATCTCTGGCCTTCTTTGCCTCTGGCTCTGATTTGTGCTTGCTGGGTCCGCCTACACAGCCGCCCGCACAGACCATTCCTTCTATAAAGTCTGCCGGAAGCTTTCCAAGTTTCAGAAGAAGAAGAGCCTTCTTACACTCAGCGCCGCCGCTGCACTTCATCACCTCTGGGTTAATATCTTCTCCCATCTCCTTGAAACACTGAACCACAGCGGAGGTCACGCCGCCGCCGTTACCGAAGCGCTTTCCAAACACAGAGCTCTCCTGGTATGAATTTTCCTCTGGCTCCAGCTCCACTCCCTTGGCACGCATCATAGCCCGAATTTCACCAAACGTCAAGACATAATCTGCATTGCCTGTGATATTCAAATCCAAGCTCTCGCTCTTCTTGGCGATACACGGTCCGATAAATACAGTGATGGTCTCAGGATCTTTCTGCTTCAGCCATCTGGACACTCCGCACATAGGAGACACTGTAGTAGACATATGATCCAGAACCTGTGGGAAATGTTGCCTAATCATGTTCACAAACGCAGGACAGCAGGAAGTAGTCATCTTCTTGCCTTCCTTGTAAGCCTCTGCCCACTCCTCAGCCTCTGAAGCCGCAGTCATGTCTCCGCCCAGTCCAACCTCTACCATGTCGGCAAAGCCAATCTTCTTTAAAGCCGTCTTCCAGCTTGCCATGGTGATATCCGGGCCAAACTGTCCCTCTGTGGCAGGCGCAACCATAGCCACTACTTTCTTTCCAGCCAGTATCAGCCGAATCAAGTCAACCATAAAAGTCTTCGTTCCGATAGCGCCGAACGGACAGCTGTGGATACATGCCCCACACTGGATACATTTTGTCTCGTCAATAACACAGATTCCATACTCGTCATACGTAATGGCATCCACAGGACACACTTTTTTACAAGGTCTCTCTAAATGGGCAATGGCGCTGTAAGGGCACGCCTGCGCACACTTGCCGCACTCCTTACACTTGGTCGGATCAATATAGGCTCTATTGTCTCCCATAGTGATAGCTCCAAAATTACAAGAATTCTGGCAGGCTTTCCCCATACATTTCCGGCAATTATCCGTCACAAGGTAAGAGGCAATGGGACACTCCTCACAGGCTGCATTGATAACCTGAACCACATTCATAGAATCTCTTCCCACCGGACACTGTCCCTCTGCCAGCCGGACTCTTTGCTTGATAATCTCTCTCTCCTTGTAGATACAGCAGCGGAACTGAGCCTGGGGCCCCGGAATCATCTTATAAGGAAGCTCGTCTCTGTCCTCCTCCAGCCGTCCTTCCCAGGCCATCTTCGCCACTTCATACAAAACATTGTGCTTTATGTGTAAAATTGTCGCATCATTTGTTACCATGTGTCATATCCTCCCCTTTTCCAAATTAGTAGTAATTTACGGTAACTGGTTTTCCCATCTCCTCCAGAGCAAGTTTTAACTGTTCTACCAGATTCTGACGAATACCCAGATCAAAGGGCAGCCCCGGGTTCTGATAGGCGCTGTTAATGGCTTTTCCTACAAACAGATGAATCTCCGTACAATCCTCAATAATCATCTTCGCCACCATAGAGCCGCCGTTAGGCTTATCCAACTCCAGGAAAAAGTCTTCTGCTACTGTCTCCTTTTTGTTATACCGTCTCAGAAGCTGAACCACACGGTTCAGAGTCAGAACGCCCTCTGTCACCAAATCAATTCCGTCCATAAAGGCAATCGGCGGAATATCTGGGTCCACATAGTCCAAAGACACATCCATTCGTTTTTTCAGCACTCTGGAAACAATGGTTGCGCTGGTACCGCCGCAGACAATAGTCTTAGCCGTTGGATCGGCTGTAAACTCCGCAACCATCCGCTCATCATCCTCTGGATTGCTGGCCGGTCCAGTCATCAGATTCACAGGCTTGCTGTCAATGATTCTCATACAGGCTACGGTAGTGTCGTCTCCGGGGCGAAACATGTAAAGCTCGTCACATGCATGGCAGATGGAGGTGGCAAGGCGTGCCGCCGAAACGGTTACCGCATACTGCTTCACCGCATACGAAGCAATGTCCTCCCACAGCCACCCAAAATTCAATAATTGTCCGACGCCTGCATGGATGGTTCCGTCACTCATAAGAATCAGGGCGTCTCCCCGCTTTACCTGAAAACGAAACTCATTGATCTTCTTATTGTCAATCTCCCTAATATTCTTTGGAATGGGAAACAATTTCCCGTCTCGGATAAAGATACACCCAGGATTATCAAACTCCACCAGATAGGCATCCCCATTGTTGAACACCTGAAGAATACTAAAGGTAGAATAAGCCACCTGACGCACCTGACACACTGGAAGGGTTTCCACGATGGTGTCCACACACTCCTCCAGCGTAGCCCCATTTAAAAACATAGTTCCAAGGATTTTTGAGGTCAGGGTAGACAGAATGTTGGCCTTAACGCCGCTGCCCATGCCGTCTGCCAGAATCATAATATCAGAATCCTTGGTCTTTAAGATTTCCACCTTATCTCCACAGAGAATCTCTGAAAATTTATTTAGGCTTTTGTAAGCAACGTCTACTGTAACTCCCATCTATCGGACCTCGCTTTCACTTCCCTCTTCCAGCAGAGAACTGCAAAGGCGGGTTAAGGTGGTCTTGGTATCCGCTGTGGTCTCTCCCAGCAGCCCGGCAATCTCCTGAGCCACCATCATCTGTTTATGAATCACACGTTGAGCCAAATCAATGGTCTCAAGCTTCTTGTCATAATCCGCTTTCGCTTGTTCTTCCTCTCTGGTAATGTCAATAAAGGTAGCCAGAACCACATCCTGTTTCTCTATGTAAACAATATTTTGGAGCATAGCAATATTATATTCAGGGTAAATCACCTTCTTGCCATGGATATTCTGATGTGTGTCATAAACCCACTGGAAATCCACAGGATCAATAAACTCGTAGAGATACATACTAAGAGCCTCTGACCTGGTCTTTCCAAAGTACTTTTCACCTACGTTAGAATATTCCATAATCTTCATGTCCTTATCCACGATCAGGACTACATTGGGAGAGGTCTCCATAACCAGATTAGCCAGGGATTCCGCCTTGTCATGCATAAACGGAATACACATGTTTAACTCTGCCTTCTTCTGGAACACAGCCACTGCCTTTTCTCTGCAGGTCGGATATCCGCAGGCCCCACAGTTCAATTCATCCGCCGGACTGTTCTTTCCGGTCTTGCGAAGAATCTCCTGAATCTGTTCTTCTGTAGGTCTGGGATCTTTTGGAGAATGGTCTGTAAATATTTTTTCCATCTCAACCCCCTCCATCAGGCCAGCCACTACCTTTGGAGCCACCGGCGCTTTGGGAATCGCCTCTTCCATATCCAGCTTCACCTTAAATCTGGAAATGGTTTCATCCTCCACAGTAGGTCCTTTGATACAGCCGCCGGAGCAGTTATTCATTTCAATAAAGCAGCCCTTAATCTCTCCTCTTGCCATGCTGTCGCACAGATCAATACAGTTTTTCGTACCGTGAACATAGAACTTACGATATCCGTCTACCCGCCCTTCTGTAGCCAGAACAGAGCTTACCACACCGTTGGACACCGGATAGAGGCGGTTTACTTTTGGATCAATTCTGTCAAAAGGCTCCTCTTCACATTCCGCTATTACAATATCATTGTCCTGAAGCCACGCCTCAATATCATTAAAATTCAGCACTGCATCAATACAATCCTCGTGACGTGTATCCTGAGATTCCTTCTTCTTGGCTAAACACGGCCCTAAAAATACCACCTTTGTGTCAGGGCCATATTCTCTTTTTAACAGCCTTCCATGGGCAATCATAGGAGAAACCACAGGAGCCAGGTAAGGAACCAGCTGAGGATAATAGATTTCGATCAGATCATTGACACTAGGACAACAGGTGGTGATAATATTCTCCATAGTCCCTTCCCGCAAAAGCCTGGTGTACTCCTCTGTCACCAGAACGGCGCCCTCAGAAGTTTCCCGAACATCCGTAAAGCCTAATTTTTTAAGAGCCGCCTTTACCTGACCGATGGTCTTATATTTTAACAGCCCCATATAGGAAGGAGCTATAGAAACGACTACCTTTTCTCCCCGTAATATGTATTCCTTCACCACATTTAAATCGCTGTTCAATGTCTTGGCAGACTGTGGGCAAATCTGTAAACATGTGCCGCACAGAATACACTTGTCTTCCATAATTTCTGCCCTGCCATCCTTTACCATGATGGCCTTTACCTCGCAGTTACGGACACATTTATAACAATGCTTACACTTTGTAGCCTTGAAGTCAATAATCCCCATTACAGCCTCCCCATGATCTCCTTTTCAAAGAACTCTTTCGTGTTCTCTGGCTTTAAAGAAAACAGAGTTCCGTCTACAGTAACACAGACGCCGTTTACACAGTTTCCGCTGCAGAATGCGCCGTTTAAATCTACCTTATCCCCCACCCCGTTCTTAGCAACTAGTTCCTGCATCTCCTTAATAATCTCTCTGGAACCTTTCAGATGACATGCACTGCCGATACAAATTGATACTTTCATAACTTATCCCTCCGCATATAAGATTTTATTCATAGTTATTTTTCATTATCTCATATTGTGATATTTTTATCAATTCTTTTTTACAGGTTTTTTTACTTTTTTCCTCCTGGAAATGAAAACTTTGGCAGCACTAGACGAAACCAGAATATGGTGATATACTGAAGAAGCGTTACTAACCTGAAAGGTCCAAATGTCCTGACAGGAAAGACAAGAAAGAGAGGATTGAAACAATGAAACGAGCATTACCCCTTCTTATGGCCTGCGCCATAACTGCGGCCGCTTTAACCGGCTGTTCCCCTGCTTCTAAAGAAGCTCAAACCGAAGCTGCGACTACCGTGGAATCCACTGCAGAAACTGCTTCCACACCGTCTGCCACCCCAGAAGAAAGCGCTGATACAAAAGCGAGCCTTGAAGCCCCTGGCTCCTCTGTCCTTTTGCGTGTGGGTTCCTTAAAAGGTCCTACCTCCATTGGACTCGTCTCTCTTATGGATCAGTCCGCCAAAGGAGAATCAAAGGGAAGCTATGAATTTACCATGGTAACCGATGCTTCCCAGTTAGTTGCCCAGATGGTGTCCGGTGATTTGGACATTGCGCTTGTTCCTGCTAATATGGCAAGTATTTTATATCAGAAAACCAATCAGGGCATTCATGTTCTGGATATCAATACTCTTGGAGTTTTATACGTAGTAGCCTCTGATGATTCCATCGCAAGTATCTCCGACTTACGAGGAAAGACCATCTACATGACAGGTAAAGGAACCACTCCTGATTATGCTTTACAATATCTCTTAAGCGCTAACGGCCTTACCGCAGCTGATGTAACCATTGAATACAAATCCGAAGCAACCGAAGTTGCCGCCGTGCTGGCGCAGCAGGCAGACGCTATCGGCCTTCTCCCTCAGCCTTTTGTCACTGCAGCAATGGCCCAGAACGAAAACCTAAAAATGGTTTTGAATCTAACTGAAGAATGGGACAAAGTCCAGTCTGAAGGCGGCGGAAGCCTGGTAACGGGAGTTACCGTATGCCGCAGCGAGCTTCTTGACGGTGCAGACTCTAAAGAAGCCATCCAGACTTTTATGGAAGAACACAAAGAATCCGCCGCATTTACCAATGCCAACGTAGAAGAAGCTGCTGCATTAGTGGCCCAAGCCGGAATCATTGAAAAAGCGCCTGTGGCTGCAAAGGCAATTCCTTACTGCAGCATTACCTATATTGACGGAAACGAAATGAAAGAAAAACTCAGCGGCTATCTCAACGTTCTTTACGAGCAGGATCCATCCTCTGTAGGCGGACAGCTTCCAGACGAATCCTTTTACTACATTCCATGAAAAAACTTTTAAAAACGATCCATCACAAGCCATGGCAGCGCATTCTGATTGCGCTGTTCTGGCTCTCCTTATGGCAGGCTGCCGCCCAGTTGATTCATAACCCGATCATTCTGGTAGGTCCTATTGAAACCCTTTTGTCCCTGGAGCGAATGATTCTTTCCGGGGACTTTTGGCTGTCCATCGCCCACTCTTTCGGAAAGATCAGCGCTGGATTTTTGGCTGCCTTTTTCATTGGTATCCTTCTTGGTTCCTGTGCATATCGTTTTCCCCTGCTGCAGGAATTTTTAGAACCAGTAATGACTTTGATGAAATCCGTTCCTGTGGCCTCCTTTGTCATTCTGGCCCTTATCTGGATCGGAGCCCAATATCTGGCGGTATTTATTGCATTTTTTGTAGTTCTCCCCATGATTTATGTCAATACTCTGGCCGGACTTCAAAGTACTGATAAAAAGCTGTTAGAGATGGCTATGGTTTTTCATATTACCCTTGGAAAAAAAATACGTTTTCTCTATTTCCCTGCTGCTCTTCCTTATTTAATCAGCGGCTGCCGCATCGCATTGGGTATGAGCTGGAAATCAGGCGTCGCTGCCGAGGTCATCGGCCTGCCTTCCAATTCCATAGGGGAACGGCTTTATATGTCAAAAATCTATCTGGAAACTTCAGATTTATTCGCATGGACTTTTACGATTATCGCCGTCAGCGCTCTGTTTGAACGTCTTTTTTTACGGCTATTGTCCAGAATGGAAAGAAAAGGAGAACCAATCCATGAAACTGACCCTTCATAATATCTCAAAGTCCTTTGATTCCTTAGAGGTTCTCTGTAATTATTCTCTCTCTCTGGAATCCGGACACATCTACTGCCTCATGGGGCCCTCCGGTTGTGGAAAAACCACGCTTTTGCGTATTCTTATGGGATTGGAGCAGGCTGATCATGGCTCTGTTGAAGGATTGGAGCAAGCCCGTGTCAGCGCCGTTTTCCAGGAAGACCGTCTGTGTGAAGCATTTACTCCTGTGGAAAATGTTATGATGGTCACAGGAAAATCTCTCACAGAGGCACAAGTCAGAGCCGAACTGTGCCGTCTGCTTCCTAAGGAGTCTCTAAAACGTCCTGTCTCTACATTAAGCGGCGGCATGAAGCGGCGCGTCGCCATCTGCCGGGCCTTGCTCGCCCCTTTTGATCTTCTTCTCATGGACGAGCCCTTTACCGGACTGGACGAGGATACCAGGCAGAACGTGATTTTGTATATTCGGGAAAAATGCGATGGAAAGCTGGTATTTTTAACCACCCACCAGGAGCCGGATGTAGAAGCTTTGGGGGGAAGGTTATTATGGATATTGCCCAATCCTGCGCATACAAAAAACTGACAGACCATCTTAAAAGTCTGCCAGCTTATTTACCTGCGGATGACAGGAATCGAACCTGCACGTCTGGGACACCAGAACCTAAATCTGGCGCGTCTGCCAATTCCGCCACATCCGCGAACTGAGCGTGCGGGGATTCGAACCCCGGACAACTTGATTAAAAGTCAAGTGCTCTACCGCCTGAGCTACACGCCCTTATCTAAAATTTCTAAACCTGCAAGCGGTATTATACAACAAAATGAAACAAAAATCAATCACTTTCCGTCCAATCCACACAATTCCGCAAGAAATCGCCGCTATCAAAACACTTTCCGCCAAATTCACCGCCCAGCCATTGTAGGCTGCAAAACGAACAAACAAACGCGGCGTCAGCAAATGAATCAGAGGCATATGTAAATAAAAAATTCCCAGTGTTGAAGTTCCCACAGTTTTTGAAAATCCCTTAAGCAGTCTGAATCGCTCTAAAGGGATGCGGTGCGCAAGCAAAAACATTCCGCTTGCCGCCATAATCGTTGAAGTCCAGTAATAGCCGCTGGCAAGATGAATGTTCTGCCAGCAAAATGTACCAGACTGCAGATATTTCAGTAACACCAATCCCAAAAGACCAATACCAATCATAGAAATACTAATCTTAAGCGACGCCGTTTTTTCAGTCTTTTTCTTTTGTAGAAATCCTCCCAGCATATAGTAAAACATATAATTAGAATGCCGAAAGCTCAATGGATTTATTTCCCCAAACGCAGACAAATCCCAGGCGCCCTTTCCGATTAATTTCGCAAAAGTTGTGCTCACCAGATTCAAATCTGCCAAAAGCTGATTGAATAAAAAGCAGATTACCATAATATAAATTGCCAGTTTTTTGTCCTGCTCCATGCAGAGCCGAAGAAGAGGCGCCGCCAAAAGAACCGTCAGCATTGCGGTAATAAACCACAAATGCCCGCTTGCAACGCCGTTTACGCTTCCAAACAAAAACAGATACGTGAGAATATCCCGTTTCGAAACCGGAAACGGAACTCCTAAAAAATAATAAATCCCCAGATAAACCGCCTTCCATGCGGCCATTCCCAAGTAGAAATGCAATATATGCCGGATATGGCGCTTCCAGCAAAAAGGACGGGTGAAAAATAACGCGCCAGACACCAGAAAAAAAGTGGGAACCGCCACGTTTCCCCACACAACAAACACATTGTCTACAACACTGTCAGGGTTTAACTGAAGATTATGGAAAAAGATAACCAAAATAATAGAAATTCCCTTTAGAAAGTCCAAAGACAAATCACGAGGCGAAGCCTTCGCAGCAGAGGCTTCCATAGCGCTCCTCCTTGCAACTAACACGTTCATGCTACAAACTGGGCTAGTTGGATTCGAACCAACGAAATGCAGGAGTCAAAGTCCTGTGCCTTACCGCTTGGCGATAGCCCAAAATGAGATGGTCTCAAAAGACCTCTCTCATAATATCATAGATTTTTCCGGTTTGCAACCCCTAAAAAAATTTGTATCAGGCGCTCTACCTGTTTAATATCTCCCTCACAATCTCATTTACCAAAGCCGGATCCGCCTTCCCTTTCATGGCTCTCATGGTCTGCCCAACCAAAAATCCCATGGCGCGTTCCTTCCCATTGTGATAATCTTCCACAGACTGAGGGTTGGCGGCCACAATCTCCTCAACTACATTTCTCAAAATCCCCTCGTCGCTCACTGCCTTCAGCCCCTTTTCCTCCACATAAGCTTCCGGCTCTACGTCATGGAAAAATATTTCCTCAAACACGCTTTTCGCCACAGTCCGGTTGATGCGTTTACTCTCTACCATCTGAATCAGCTTTGCCAAATGTTCTGGAGAAAAGGCCATATCCCCTGGCTCCTGTTCTCTCTCCTTTAACAGACGCATGGCCTCTACCATAAGCCAGTTGGACACCTCCTTTGGCCTTTTACACAAGGCCACTACATCCTCGAACATATCCGCCATCTCCTTAAAGCTGGTCAGAAGCTCTGCGTCATAGAGCGGAATCTGAAATTCTTTCTGATATCGTGCGATCTTCTCAGTCCGCATCTCCGGCTGTCTGTCTTTGACTGCCTGAATCCACTGGTCACTGATCATAACAGGCGTTAAATCCGGATCTGGAAAATACCGGTAATCCTGGGCGTCTTCTTTAGAACGCATAGCATGGGAAGCTTCCTTATTATCATCCCATCTTCTAGTCTCCTGAATGACCGTTCTCCCCTCTTCCAAGAGCTCGATCTGCCGCTTTCTCTCCCCTTCAATAGCCCTGGCAATGGCCTTAAAGGAGTTTAGGTTCTTCATCTCTGTCCTTGTTCCAAATTTTTCTGCTCCCACTTCCCTCACAGACAGGTTCACGTCCGCTCTCATAGAGCCTTCCTGAAGCTTACAGTCAGAAGCTCCCAGATACTGGATAATTAATCTCAATTTTTCCAGATAAGCAATAACCTCCTGGGCGCTTCGCATATCTGGCTCTGAAACGATCTCAATCAGAGGCACGCCGCTCCGGTTATAGTCCACCAAAGAACAGTCTTCCCACTCGTCATGAATCAGCTTTCCTGCATCCTCCTCCATGTGAATCTCATGGATTCCCACCTTTTTCTTTCCTGCCCCAGTCTCAATCTCCACCCATCCATCATGGCAGATTGGCAGATAGAGCTGGGAAATCTGATAGTTCTGAGGGTTATCGGGATAAAAATAATTCTTTCTGTCAAATCTGCAGTACTGGTTGATCACACAGTTGGTAGCCACCCCCACAGCCAAGGCGTATTCTACCACTTGTTTATTAAGGACAGGGAGAGACCCGGGCATCCCTGTGCAAACCGGACAGGTGTGGGCATTGGGAGCCCCGCCAAACTCTGTGGAACAGCCACAAAAAATTTTCGTTCTGGTGGCCAGCTCCACATGAACCTCCAGACCAATTACGGTTTCATACTGTCTGCTCATTGATCTTACCCCTTTCTCTGGCAATTTCAGGCCCTTCATATCTTCTCGTCTGCTCAAAAGCATATCCTGCCTGGATCATCTTTTTTTCCTGGAAACAGTCGCTGATAAGCTGGAGACCGATAGGCAGCCCCTTCTTATCCTTCCCACAGGGAACCGTCATTGCCGGAAGGCCGGCCAGGTTTACAGATACGGTATAAATATCCCCCAAATACATTTTTAGAGGATCTCCCAAAGACTGTCCCAGTCTGGGCGCCGTAGAAGGTGCGGCCGGTCCCAAAATCACATCGTAGCGCTCAAAAGCCTTGTCAAACGCTTTTTTTATCAATGCCTTTGTACGCAGAGCCTTCAAATAATATGCATCATAGTAGCCGGAGCTGAGAACAAAAGATCCCAGCATGATTCTTCTTTTCACCTCTGGGCCAAAGCCTTCCGAGCGACTTTTCTTATACAGATTGTGAAGCCCCTCATATTCTTTCGCCCGCAGCCCATATTTTACGCCGTCGAATCGGGACAAGTTTGAACTGGCCTCTGCAGAGGCAATAACGTAATAAGCCGGAATCGCGTACTCCACCAGGCTTAAATCAAACTCTTCCACTGCCGCGCCTTTTTCCTTCAGCATTCTGGCTCCAAGAAGAACAGCTTCTTTCACCTCTTCCTCCAGACCTTCTCCAAAATAGTCCTTAGGAATCCCAATACGCAGCCCCTTAACATCATCAACCAGAGCGGAGGTAAAGTCTAAGTCCTTCCTTGGAAATGAAGTGCTGTCCTTTCGGTCACAGGAGGCAATCGTTTCCAAAATAGCCACGCAGTCTGTCACATCTTTGGCTATCGGTCCAATCTGGTCCAGAGAAGAACCATAGGCAATGAGGCCATATCTTGACACAGTTCCATAGGTAGGTTTTATTCCTGTGACGCCGCAAAAAGAGCTGGGCTGGCGGATCGATCCGCCTGTGTCAGATCCAAGGGCATAAAAACATTCTTCAGCCGCCACAGCCGCACAGGAACCGCCAGAGGAACCGCCTGGCACATGGTCTGTATTCCACGGATTTGTGGTCGCCCCATAAGCAGAGGTTTCCGTTGTGCTTCCCATGGCAAACTCATCCATATTGGTTTTCCCCAAAATCACAGCCCCTGCCTCCTTCAGCCTGACCACAGCCTCTGCAGAATAGGTGGGGACAAAATTGTATAAAATTTTTGAGCTGCAAGTAGTAAGCAGCCCCTCTGTGCACAGATTATCCTTTACAGCCACCGGAACTCCGGCCAGGGGTCCTTTTAAGTCCCCCTGGTCAATCTGTTTTTGTACCATCGCCGCCTGTCTTAGCGCGCCTTCTTTGTCAATAGTAACAAAGGCGTGCAGAGCCGGCTCCAGTTTCTCTATCTGGTCCAGGCAGGCCTTCACCCCTTCCTCCACTCCAACCTCTCTCTCCTTTATTTTTCTGCCTAACTGGACAGCAGTCAAATCTAACAACCTGCTCATAACTGTCACTCCCTTCTGGCCTCTTCTCTATTCCACTGTTTTAGGAACCTTAAAAGCCCCCTCTTTACAATCTGGCGCATTTTTCAGCATGTTTTCTCTGTCGTCTCCATTGGTCACTATATCTTCCCGAAACACATTATTTCTTGTAAACACATGAGACATAGGCTCTACCCCGCTGGTATCCAGCTGATTCAGCATGTCAATATAATCCAGCATCCTTCCCATATCCTTTTTCGCCGCCTCTTTTTCCTCTGAAGAAAGTTCCAGCTTAGCCAAAATTCCTACGTACTCAATGGTCTCATCACTTATAGTATTTGCCATGATTTTTCTCTCCTTTTAGCTGCGCCTTAAGGCTCTAATCTTGTTACATCTCTTGGAAACAGAGATGTTTCTCTCACATTTTGTTCCTCTAACAAACGCATGGTCAGACGTTCCAGTCCAATCCCAAGTCCGCCGTGAGGCGGCATCCCATATTTAAAAATCATCAGATAAGACTCAATATCAGAAGGGTCCATGTTCCGCTGTTCCATCTTTTTCAGAATCTCTTCATAACTGTGAATCCTCTGACCACCAGTTGTTACTTCCAATCCTTTCAACAGCAGATCAAAACTTAATGTAAACCTGGGGTCTGTCGGGTCGTCCATGGCATAAAAGGGCCGTTTCTTCGTGGGATAGTGGGTCACAAACACAAAATCACTATCATGCTCTTCTTTAAAATATCGTCCAATTAAAATCTCCTCTTCTGGCTCCAAATCGTAAGGGTTTTTAATTTTCCTATGATATTTTTCTGAGACAAGTTCCTTGGCTCTGTCAAACCGAACCATGGGAATCCGGTCAGTCTTTGGCAATGTCACTTCCAGTAAATCCAGCTCCTTTTTATACTCCTTTTCCAACAACCTCATGGTATACTGCAAAAAGCCAGTCTCCATGGCCATAATATCTTCAAATCCGTCAATATATCCCATCTCAAAGTCCAAGCTGACATACTCATTCAGATGTCTCGTTGTATTATGCTTTTCCGCCCGAAATACAGGAGCCGTCTCATACACCCGATCATAAATTCCTACCATAGTCTGTTTGTAAAACTGAGGGCTTTGCCCCAGCTCCGCCTTCTTGTTAAAATAGTCCAGCTTAAAAACATTGGAACCGCCTTCTGCACCTCTGGCTACAATCTTCGGCGTATGAATCTCCGTGAAGCCCTGACTGTGAAGAAACTCTCGGAATCCTCTCACAACTCCTTCCTGAATCTTAAACTTTGCACGCTCCCTTAAATTCCGAAGTGCAATGGGGCGCAGAGCCAGCTTTGCTTCCAGAGAGGTATTCATCTTCTGCTTATTGATGGCAATAGGAAGAACCCTGGCCGGCTCTGACAAAACCCGAAGATTTGTCATCCGAACCTCAACTTTGCCAGGAGCCCGCTTCTCCAACACCACTACTCCAGATACCTCCACAGCAGACTCCTCCTTCAGATCTTTGATAGAAAAAGTCATGCTGTCCTGTTCGTATACACACTGCAACAGCCCTTGTGCTCTTCTCAAAATCACAAAAGACACTTCTCCCATGTGGCGGATCACATGAACCATTCCCCGAAGCTTTACTGTTTCCCCCACATGGCTTCCATTAAAAAGATCAAAAACCTCAATAAAATCCTTGTCCTTCATTCCTTCCAAAAATTCCATACTCAAAGCCTCCTTTTGTGAAGATATTTTTTAATAAACAAAAAGTCCCAGAATACTGTTATGTATTCTGGGACGGGATCACATCATATAACATATCCCCGCGGTACCACCCGGGTTGAGACTTTAAAGGCAAAATCTCCTCTCTCTGCGCATAACGTGCGCCAAACGGATATGCCTACGAAACCGTAAAATCACAGCAGGTTCGGCATACCGGCTCCAGAGTGTTCCCTTTACCATCTCCCTCATGACGGCGCTCTCAGTCGGTGACGCCCTCTTCCTGTCAAGTTCCTTGGCAAGAGTCTCCTTCTCTGCCATTGCTCTATTTATTTCGAATAATAATAGCACAATCCATTTTATTTGGCAATACTAAAGTTGACATTTCCTTCTGAATCCTCTAAAATTACTATGAGCAAAAGAAAAGGGGGACTATAATGTCTGAACAAATCACATCACCACAAAATAAAATGGGCGCTATGCCCGTAGGAAAGCTTCTTTTTTCTATGTCCCTGCCCATGATTATCTCCATGCTGGTGCAGGCCATGTACAATATTATCGACAGTATCTTTGTGGCACAGATCGGAGAGGACGCATTGACCGCCGTGTCCCTTGCCTTTCCTGTGCAAAACCTGATGATTGCCGTATCCGCCGGAACCTGCGTCGGCGTCAATGCGCTTTTATCCCGATCTCTGGGAGAAAAAAATCAGAAGACTGCAGATCAGACTGCTGAAAACGGCCTGTTTCTGGCATTTCTCAGTTACCTGGCCTTCTGCCTGTTTGGTCTTTTTGGAGCTGGTGTCTTTTTCCAGAGCCAGACTTCAAATACCAATATTGTAGAATATGGCACTCAGTATTTATTCATCTGCTGCACGTTTTCCTTTGGAATTTTTTTAGAGATGATGAACGAGCGCATTCTTCAATCCACAGGCCGCACCTTTTACAGTATGATTACCCAGGGAACCGGAGCCATCATCAACATCATCCTGGATCCCATCCTGATCTTTGGTCTTTTGGGCGCTCCTAAAATGGGCATCCGAGGAGCAGCCGCCGCTACGGTGATCGGACAGATTGTAGCCATGTTGCTATCATTATATTTTAATAGCTGCAAGAATCCTGACGTCCATATGCACTTTAGAAATTTCCGGCCCCAGGGCCCTATCATTCGGACCATTTATCAGGTAGGCGTGCCTTCCATTATCATGCAGTCTATTTCCTCTGTCATGACTTTTGGCATGAACAAAATTTTGATTATGTTCTCTGAAACCGCAGTCTCTGTGTTCGGTGTTTACTTCAAACTTCAAAGCTTTATTTTTATGCCGATCTTTGGACTCAACAATGGAATGATTCCCATCATCGCCTACAATTACGGCGCCCGCCAAAAGAAACGAATTATTGGAACCATCAAGTTAAGCATCCTGACCGCCGTTTCCATTATGCTGGTTGGTCTTGTCATTTTCCAGATTTTTCCAGAAAAGCTTCTCATGCTGTTTAATGCTTCTGAACATATGCTGGAAATCGGTATCCCTGCTCTGCGCATTATCAGCCTCAGCTTTTTATTCGCTGGCTTCTGCATCATCGTAGGTTCCGTCTTCCAGGCTCTTGGAAACGGTATGTACTCTCTTATCACCTCGGTTGCCAGACAGTTAGTGTGTATTTTACCCATGGCTTTTCTCTTTGCAAAGCTGTTCGGTCTTAACGCTGTGTGGTTTTCCATTCCGCTGGCAGAAATTATGTCCGTAACCTTAAGCAGTATCTTATTAAAACGAATTTATGTAAAAAAACTCAAACCCCTTGGGGATTGAGGCAGGAGGAAGATTTTATGTCCTTAACAGAACTATTTCTCATCGCAGTGGGTTTATCTATGGATGCCTTTGCAGTTTCGATCTGCAAAGGTCTGTCCATGCAGAAAATGAATAGGAAAAACGCCCTGGTAATCGGCCTGTATTTTGGCGGATTCCAGGGCATAATGCCTTTCCTTGGTTACCTTTTAGGCTCCCGTTTTCAAGACGCTATCGCTAGTTACGACCACTGGATTGCCTTTATCCTGCTGGCTGTCATCGGCGGCAACATGATAAAAGAATCCATGGATAAAGAGCTGGAGAATCTTGACTCCTCTGTGGCTTTTAAGGATATGGTTATTCTTGCCATAGCCACAAGTATTGACGCTCTGGCTGTTGGCGTCACCTTTGCTTTTCTGAAGGTGCAGATTGTTCCAGCCGTCTGCTTTATCGGAGTTATCACATTTTTCCTGTCTGTCGTGGGAGTTAAAGTGGGGACTATATTTGGAAGCAGGTATAAATCCAAAGCCGAGTTCGTAGGAGGATTCATTCTGCTTCTAATCGGAGCAAAGATTTTGGTGGAGCATTTATTTTTCTGAGACGCTGCTCAGAGCTTTCCTCTAATAACTGGAAAGCCCATCCTCAATATATTTCATAGTCTCAGGATTTACTCGGATTCTTAAGTTTGTTATCTCTGCCAATTCATAGCTGGACAGCTTTTTTTGTCTTAGCTCCTCCAAAATTCTGTCTTTATTCTCCATAAACAATTCAAATCCGTCCCCTATGTAGGAAGCCCTTAACCGAAGGATTCCTGCATAAACTGGTTCATTCTTTTCAGACTCCGTTTCCTCCTCCTCCCAAATCTCCTCTTCCACCTCTTCCTCTTCATACTCATCAAACTGAAGAAAGGGTTTCACAACCTGCTCATTATAAGTCACCTCATAACGAATTGTCCCCACAGGCACAGTTATATCCTCCACAAGCAATTCCTCTTGTTTCAGGCTTCCATTGTAATTATATCCTAAAATCAAAGTCTTCCCCTCTATCGGAAAGTGAAAATCCAGTTCCCTGGTCACCAAATGTTCTTCCCCAACTACCGTCCTCCCTCCATATCTTAAATCCGAGAACTCCTCCAACGCAATCCCTGTCCCGATTCCGCCTAATACCACTCCAGCCACAAAGACCCCAATCAATATCTTCTGTACATTACGCATGTTGCTCGCCCTCCACTTCTAATCCAAATCCCTCTATGTCTTGGTTCTCGTCCCCCCTGATGCCTTCTGGCCGTTCCCTGTCTTTTTTTCTTTTTCCGTCGGAACGCCACAATAAGGTGAATCCAAAGCCAGTCAGTGAGAATAGGCAGAGAACCATTCCCAGACAGCCAATCGTGATTCCAAGCAGCGGATATCCCTTAGGCAGCAGCACTGCCAAAATCCCCAGACCGTACAGACAAAACAGACCGAATGCTCCTACCAAAAGCGAAGCTAAAACACACCCTATATTCCATCCCAGACGAATGCACCATATGACCGCAGATATACACCAGTGAAATCCTCTTCCTATCACTCTGCCTACTGTATGAAACATATCGCCTTCTTTTTCTCTTGTTCTTTCCATATTTCTTTTCTCCTGACTTTTGCCTTTTCCTCTAAACCCGAAAGAATAACTCTGCTTCCCTTCAAATTCCCCCTTTTCTTCTGTGCTCTTTCCCACTCTCCAAATCCACATAAACGGACGGCATATCTGTCGTTTTCCCCATTTCACACCTTTCCAGATTCCTCTCCCTGCCACGGAAATACCTTCCCATACCATCTTTCCGGCCCTCATTAGATCTCTTCTCATACGCTCCAAAAACCCCTTTAATGAACGACTGCCTTTCTTCTGGAAATCTCCAATCGGCCTCTTACTGTCATTTCCTTTACTTCCCTCAGAGGCCGCGTTAAAATCAGCCCTGACATGATAGGCTTCCAGAATCTCCGCCTTCAAATCCGCCAAACTTCCAAAATCTGCAATAGCCTCCTCCTCAGACAAACCGTTTTCCACCTTTAAGTCAATGTGTTGCTCATATTCGCTGATAATATCCTGCAGCTCCTCTTCCTGAAGCACAGAAAGCGAACGCTTCAATTCTGACAAAAATGTTTTCTTATCCATTTCTTTTCCCCTCTGCTCTCCTATAACACGGATTCTCAACTTCCCTTTTTACAAAAATCCAAAAACCCACTGACCTTTTCTGACAATACCCGCCACTCCTGCTCCAGCTCGTCCCGATACAGCACTCCTGCAGCAGTCAGATGATAATACTTTCTGGGAGGCCCCTCTGTAGACTCCCGAAGATACGTCTCAAAATAATGTTCATTGGTCAAACGTTTCAAAAGCGGATAGATAGTCCCCTCGTTCACATCTACCACCTTGGACACTTCTACTACCAGCTCATAGCCATACATGTCCCGCTGTCGGACCGATTCCAGTACAATCAATTCCAAAACCCCTTTTTTAAACTGGGCATTCATACGCTTCCCACCCTTTCTCTTAGTTATATATTATACCTACTACTTGGCAATGTCAAGTACTAAGTATAAATTAGTAGTCAATGCGCTAAACGTTACTGTTCACCGGATGGGGTATCTTCTTGTCCGGCGTAGCCGGACAAGAAGCATCGGGCATTCGCCCAATGTGGAAAAACGGACAAAATCAGTCTTACAAGCAAGCTTGACGCCTGTTTTTGTCCGTTTTTCCCCGCCCCGCCAACCGTAACCACTAGACATTATGATTCCGCTCTGATATGATGGTATCATGAATAATGGAGGTTATCCTGATGAAAATAGCAAATGAAAAAGCTATGCCCCGTGATTTGAACATTGAAAATCGAAAGCTGATTCTCGATTATATGAAGGACGGACTTCCCCATTCCGTTACAGAAATATCCAATACTTTAAATATCAGCCGACAGACTGTAAAAAAGAAATTGGACTTTTTCGGTAAAAAAAATCTTATTGTAAGCTGCGGCAAAGGAAACTCCACAGACTCCGGAGGAAAACGGCCAGAAATATTTGCTATTAACCCTGACATCTATTTCCTGTGTTCTTTTCAGATTTATAACCTTGTAATATGTACCGCCCTTTTTGATTTTTCCGGCAAATGTATTGACCAATGTGTCATCCCCCATAAAGAATCCTATACCTTGGAGGACTATGTAGCAATCCTGGTAAGCGGAATCAGGACCCTTATATCCCGAAATAATATCCCTCCTGAGAGTATCTACGAATTCCTGGTGGGCAATAACGGATTAGTTGATACAAAGGAAGGTATTATTAAAAAAACTACTACCAGCCCCCATTGGGGGGAAAATATTCCCCTCAAAAAAATACTGGAAAGCCAGCTGACAGAAATTCCAAACATTCAGATGGAAAACCTGATCGCTCTGGTCTCCGCCCATGTATTAACCAATTCTAAGATGGCTGCCTCCAGAATCATCGTCTTATATTGGGGTTCTGGTATTTCCATGCGAATGATCGAACAAGGCCATTTTTCTTTTACAGACAGTCCTGTCTGTGGAGAAATCGAAAATATGGTAATTGATTTTTCTAATTATAAAGGGGAACACAGAGAGGAAAAAGCTATTTTCCGTCACATGATCTCAGAAGAAAAAATATCTCAGCTATTCTCTCAGCTTCCGAAGGAGCACAAAGAGAATATTCTTATGTTTCAAAACAATTCTGAAATAAAAAACGATCTTCGTCTGGCTATTTTTCAGGCAGCCGACAGCGGAAATGAGCAGGCTATAAAGCTGGTGGAGTATATGGCAGATGTATTTTTTGCGGTGCTCATGAATATGGTGGTATGCTTTGATCCTCAGTATATTGTGTTTAACGGTCTTCCCCGCCAGTATCACAAGTGCTTTGAGCAGAGAATCTATTTAAATTTCCAGGACTTTCTCTATTTTCAGGATGTAAAACAGCAAATGAAGCTTATTTTTCAGCTTGAAGATTTATTTGAAATTTGTCTTTTTGGATCCCACTTCCTTATGCAAAAACATTTTTTGGAACATAATACCTTATATGAGGATTTATAAAATCATTTTTACACAAGACTGGTTCTGTCGCCAGTCTTGTGTATTTTTGCCAAAAAATTTGCTGAAATTTTTCTATTTATTATATTGATTGTTATCCAAATATAATGTAATATAGTTATGTAATAAAGTTACGTTACTAACATTCAAAATCAGAAAGAAGGGAAGGCACTCTGTTATGAAAAAGACAAGAAGATTTATGGCATTATTACTGACAGCAACCATGATTAGTTTAGTAACTGTAGGATGCACAAGCAAAGCTCCTGATTCTCCGTCAAGCGTAGCCCCTGCCGCCACGCAAGCTTCAAAAGGCTCTGAGTCAGACGACCATGAAGAAGTGGTTCTGGAGGTTCAGATTGTGGATACCAACTGGGCCGAAGCCTGGAATGAAATGAAAGCTACCTTTGAAAATGAATATCCATGGATTACATTAGAATCTGTAGGAGCGCAGCAGAACTTCGACGCTTTTATTTCCACTCGTCTCGCCGCTCAGGATCTGCCTGCTTTAATCAAAATTACGAGTTCAGACATTTATCTAAATATGGTAGAGGAAGGATATATCCGTGATGTTTCCGGCTTAGACTGTGTTGCGAATATTCCTGACAAGTTCAGGGAAGCCTTTACCCATAATGATATCGAATATGGCGTAACACAAGGCGCTTCCTTCTCCGCCCTCTATGTAAATATGGAAGCTTTAAAGGAAGCCGGTTGGGAGGCCCCGCCAGCTGACTGGGCGCAGTTCATTCAGTGCTGCAAAGATATCAAGGAAAAGACTGACTATGCACCGTTTCTTTTTAACGGAGATCACGCTACGATCTGCTATATGGTCTACGAGCTTCTTTTAGCCAACTGCCTGAAATCTCCTGAGGAAGCCGCGGCCTATCAGGAAGCTTTGGTAAATGGAACCTTTGACTTTGCCGCTTACCCAGAAATCTGCCAAAAGATGAATGAGCTGATTCCCTATATTATGGAAGGCAGTTCCTCTACTGCCCAGGATGATGCAGTAGCGGTTATGGCTGACGGCGGAGCCGCTATGCTGTTAGGTGGAAACTGGGTATCGGCCTCTGCTCTTGAAGCCATTGAATCCTATACTGGCATTGAGGGGTCAGGAAAAGCTATCTTTCCGCCTTTTAATGACCCAGGAAAGCCTTTATGGATCAGTACCTCAACAGAAGCCGGATTTGGTCTGACTAAGCAGGACGACCCTAAGATCAGCGAAGCCGCCGATATTTTCTTTAATTGGATTTTTGAACCAGAAAACTTTAAAATCATTCAGAATGCCAGAGGAACCGTACCGGTTCTGACCAATATGGCATCAGACCAGATCGTGCTTCATGAAGGTATCAAGGATTTAGTAAGCCAGGTCAACAATCTTGACTCTGTTATGATGGGATACAACTTCTATACCGCAGAGTTTAAAGACGGAGCATGTACAGCCCTTCGGGATGTGTACTCTGGAAATGCTTCTATTGAAGAAGCGGTAAAGACCATGACCCAGCTCTTGTCCCAATACCACAACTAAGCGACCAGGCGTTCTCTGTACTGGCCCGTTACCAAAACGAATCTTGGCTGCCGCACATCGACTTACTACTCGAGACCTATCAAGCGTGTGACAGCCAATTTTCATAAAATGCGAGGTGACAGTTATGAAAACACATACATCCAAACACAAATTGACCTGGAATCAGAAAAAACAGCTGACCGGACTTTTGTTTTTACTTCCCCTGACTTTGTTTCTGGCAGCCTTTATCGTCTATCCTCTTGTCAGTGTGATTTTTTACAGCCTGTTTGACTGGAACGGAATGTCTCAAATGAAATTTGTCGGCCCTGACAATTATAAGCTTCTGCCTTCAACAGAGGGCTTCTGGGAGATGGCAAAAGCCACTGTCATCTATGCCATCGGCGTTACAGGCTTGGTAGTTTTATGCGGATTTTTGGTCGCCCTGGCCTTGGATAAGAGGGGAAAATGGCGGGTTAATCGGACGCTGCTGCGCTTTTTTTGGTTCTTCCCCTGCCTTTTAAGCGGCGCCATTGTAGGAATCATCTGGCGAATTATGTTTAATTTTAATGGGGGATTGGTCAATTTCCTTTTAAACCAAATGGGCATAAAAAGTGTTAACTGGTTGGAAACCTACGGCGTCACCATGGCTGCCATAATTATAGCAAGCGTCTGGGGCCAGATTGGCATGTGCGCCATCATTTTCCTGGCTGGTCTTCAGAACATTCCTACAGACATGCTGGAAGCTGCAGATTTAGACGGCGCCAGTGAGTTTCAGAAGAAAATGAAGATTGTAATTCCTCTGATGGCTCCCTCTATCACGATCAATGTAATTACCACCTCCATTGCGGCATTTAAGGCTTACGAGCTGCCCTATACGGTATCCAAGGGGCTCCCAGGTTATTCTACCCGTATCCTGACTCAAAGAATTTATTTTTACTCCTTTAGCACCAATAAATACGGCATCGCTTCAGCCATGTCCGTGCTGCTGGTAATTGTAATTACCCTCATATCCCTGATCCAGCTTTATGTATTAAAGAAAAGAGAGGATATTTATTGATGAAAAAGAAAACTCTTATGATTGCCAGCGAGCTGTTTCTCTTATTTTGCACAGCCCTTTGCTGGCTGCCAATTTACTATTTTATCATCAGCGCCTTCAAATCCCGTAAAGACATTGTAAAATATCCCCTTCACATTATCTGGGAAAGATTCACTTTGGGAAACTTTTCTTATGTCTGGAAAAATATGAAATTTGCTCAATCCCTTTTTAACACAGGGTTTATTACCGTCATGACGTTAATTCTCTTAATCGTAATCAGCTCTTTGGCTGGATTCGCTTTATCCAGAATCAAGGGAAGATTTTTTAGAACATACTATTCTGTCAATGTGGCTCTGATGGTAGTTCCATTTATCAGCTGTCTTCTGTCCCTTGTGATGCTTTCAACAAAAATAAATCTGTACAACTCAGTCTGGGGCTGCATTTTTATCCATGTGGCGTGGCATCTGCCTTTCTGTACCTTCCTCTACTCTGGATTTATGAGCGCGCTTCCTATGGAATTGGAGGAAGCTGCCTATATAGACGGATGTTCCACCTTCCAGGTCTATTTTCAGGTATTTTTGCCTCTCCTGGCGCCCATCACAGCCACCTGCTGTATCCGTTCCGGCATTACCATCTGGAATGATTTTCTTTTAAGCAGCACCTTGTTAAACAGTGCCAGAAAGCCGACCCTGATGGTTGGAATCAACTCCTTTTTCGGAGAGTATGTCAGCGAGTATGGGTATGCTTTCGCCGGTATTATCCTTGCCTCTCTCCCTATCTCGATTTTGTTTATTTTTCTGCAAAAATACTTTATTAAAGGGCTTACAGCCGGCGCAGTGAAAGGCTAAGGAGGAACATTCATGAAGAAAACGATTCAAGTCAATATTCAACAGGAAGCCATATCTTTGATCACTGATATTACATACAAAATGGAAGCTTATTGGTATGGGGAAACCGAACGCCCGTTGAAAATGAGCATCCTGCTTCCCAAACATAAAGAAAACCACACAACGCCTCTTCCTCTTATCGTATGGTTCTGCGGCGGCGCCTTTCAGGTAGTAGATAAAGATATCTGGATTCCGCAGCTTGTCCCTCTCGCCAAACAGGGATTTATCATCGCAAGTGTGGAATACCGAACGATCAACGATGCCCCTCTCCCTGCAAGCCTGATTGATGCCAGAGCAGCCATTCGCTATTTAAAGGCTCACGCTAAACAGTATTTAATTGATACAGACAATATCTTTGTTATGGGGGAATCCGCCGGAGCAGTCCTGGCAAGCATGATGGGAGTATTGGGAGAATATACAGAATACGACCAGGGAGACTTTCTGGAACAGGGCATTCAATTAAGAGGAGCTATTGACTTCTATGGATCGGCCAGTATGGTAGACCGGCTCAACAGTCATAAAGCAAATTCCCCTGACTATATCGCTTATTTGCAAAAGTTTGAAGGAACAGAAACGGAAAAACTGGAGAATATGCGCAAATACAGCCCTATTGAGCATGTGAGCAAAAACACCGTTCCTTTTCTAATCTTCCACGGAACCAGGGATGAGAAAGTAGCTATTTCCCAGAGCGATAACTTTTATGAGAAATTGATTTCCTATAAAGTGCCATGTGATTATTATCGCCTGGAAGGATGTCTTCATGGTGTTGATGAATTTTATCAACCCGAAATTTTGGATATTATCCTGAAATTTCTGCGAACCTATACAAACGTGTCTTTTTAATTCCATTCATATGCCGCTTCTATCTGTGGATAGGCGCGGCATATCATATTATTTTTACCTCAGCAATTATAGCAAGTAATTATTCTCACGGTTTGCAATCTGTAAACCGACTAGCTTATACGTTGCATATCCTCCTAAAACCAACGGCTCCGCCTTGCAGATCTCTTCTGCTTCTTCACGGCTCTCTGTCTTTAAGATATACATTCCTGCCATTCCAGGATACCCCCGAAAGACACCGCAGATTTCCAGCTTTCCTTCATCGTCCAGCTTTCTTATATTCTCAACGTGTTCCATAACTACCTGTTTTGTCATCTTATTATAGGTCTTGCTTTTCTCAATCATCATCATGTACATTAATTTTTCCATTCTTCTTTCTCCTTTACATTCAGCCATGTGCCAATCGCTGTATAGATTTTTATGCCATATTGCATTTCGTATATAAATAGTTTATCATAGAATAGTGACAAAAGCTGTCACTATTGTGAAAGGAGTTTTAAAATGTCAAAAGCAGAGCGGCTCATTGAAATGATGATAACAATAAATGCAAAAAAAAAATTTACAGTAGGCGAATTAGCGAATGAATTTTCTGTATCAAAAAGAACGATTCTACGCGATCTGCAAGAATTAGAACAAGCCGGTTTTCCCCTTTACTCCGAAGTTGGAGCGGCTGGCGGGTATCATATCTTGAAAGAACGTATTCTGCCGCCCATTGCTTTTTCAGAAAGCGAAGCAAAAGCTATCTTTTTTGCTTGTCAAGCCTTACAGTTTTATCGTGACTTGCCTTTTGAACAGGAAACCATATCTGTCTTAAAAAAATTTTTGAATTGCCTGCCCTTAGATATACAAAATAGTATTGCCCAGATTCAAAACAAGGTAGTATTTTGGATTCCGGACAGGCATTGTGATTCACCATTGCTTAAGTCAATGTTCCTGATTGCCGTTAACCGTCACGCCGCAACAATTCGATATTCGTCGACACATTCTGAAAGTACACGTACAATTATACCGATTGGCTTATATGCCATGAATGGGCTATGGTATTGCCCTGCTTATTGTACAGCCGCGAATCAAGTCAGAGTATTCCGAGTTGACCGTATCAAAGAAATCATAGAGGAAACGTCCTATCCCAAAGGGAAATATTCTATCCCTGCTTCAATTCAGGAATATCTTAAGAAATCAGAGATCCAAAATGATTGCCACATGAAAATCCAGCTCACAAACATAGGCGTTAAACGCTGTGAAAGTGAATGTTTACTTGCAAGCGGACTAAAAACATTTCCAACTGGCGGCGGAATAATCGACATGGAAATAAATCATGATGCTTTAGAATGGGTCGCCGATTATATATTACCATTTGGAAACAACGCCACTGTTTTAGAACCAGTGGAACTAATAGAGCTAATTCAGCAAAAAATATACGAGTTGCATGAGCATTATTGCACCGTGGCCTCGCCCTTGGCTAAGTCGCGCTCCGCCAACTGAGCATCTCTCGCATTTCTCTTTTTGCTCTTCCCTAAACAGTATATGCGGCGCCTCTTGTACTGGCTCCATATACAAAAGCCGCTCCTGCATAAGCAGAAAACGGCTTCTGTATCAACTTAATAAAACCTATTCCAAAATTATTGTATCATTTCTAGTGTGAACTGTCAAAGGTATCGTGTTACGTTTGCGCTCCTCCTATTTTTTAGTAAAAGTGATCGTTGTATCATTGAGTTCCAAACTAAGATAATCCCCATCCAGTGTATAGCTAATATTCATTCCAACCGGAAGGCCGCCGCCTGTTATATGAAGAGTTTTGGTATCTATAACCTCATATTGTACCCATCCGCCTCCAAGGACAATACTGTTTAATCCTAACATCATGCTGCCGCTCTCTGTGAAGATTACCTCACCCTCTCCACACTTCCATGTACCTGTAAGGGAAACCTGCTCTTCTTCCTGTATGATTGGTTCTGCTGCAGTCTCCAGATCATTCCTTCCTCCATTCTCACCAGTATCAAACAAATGCGAAGTTTTTCCCCCTGTTTTATCCGTCTGCCTATTCAGCCGACCTCCTTGTATATTGTATTTAGGTTGTTCAAGGGATACCTATAAACCCTCAGACCT
>CAJTUV010000018.1 GCA_910579515.1 uncultured Hungatella sp. | reverse complement strand
CAGCTATACACTTCCTCGTTGCCTAGGCGTGTTCGGGACTTTCACCCGTTAGAGCGCGCCCATGGCGCGCAAACCAAAAAAGTGCGTAAACCTCAATGTTTACGCACTTTTTCACCTTTTAAAACCCCTTATTTTCCAAAGCTCCCGGCCGGATTCGAACCGGCGACCTACGCATTACGAATGCGTTGCTCTACCAGCTGAGCCACGGAAGCAAACTTCTATAAAATTTTAGAAAAAGCTGTTGCATACTATACAACAGCAAATGACCTGTCCGGGAATCGAACCCGGGTTTACGCCGTGAGAGGGCGTCGTCTTGACCGCTTGACCAACAGGCCGTAATAAATAATTCTTCCCAATCGAGGCGACAAGATTCGAACTTGCGGCCTCTGCGTCCCGAACGCAGCGCTCTACCAAACTGAGCCACGCCTCGATACCTCATGTAGTATAATATGAATTGTGCAAATTGTCAAGAAGATTTTGCAAATTTCTCCAAGATTCTTCCCCTCACTGTTTCAGTTCACTTCTTATCTCCTCCCATAAAGCAAAACGGTCTGTCTGAGCGTGTCCGAAAAACTCTCTGAAGACATGCTCAGGCAGACCGTTTTGCCTTACCTACCTCTGTCCCTTGTCATAAGGAATTCCCGATGCTCTTGGAGCCTGAGAATTTTTAGAGGTAAACATCAAAACCACCATAGTGGCAATATACGGAATCATCTTATACAGATAACTGGGAATCCCCAGACCGGCCAAAAACGGAATACCGGAATAGGCGGCGGCAATGGTCTTCATAAGACCAAAGAACAGAGACGCTCCCAGAATCTTCATAGGCTTCCACTGGCCGAAAATCAAAACCGCGATAGCCAAAAATCCATATCCGGCCACATCTGCATTAAAGTTCGTAGAGGTTGGAACCACAAACACCAATCCGCCCAGACCGGCTAATGCACCGGAAATCACCACTCCCGCATACTGCATCCGATATACATTAATACCCGCTGCATCCGCCGCCTGAGGATGTTCGCCGCAGGCACGAAGACGCAGGCCGAATTTGGTCTTGTATAACACCACAGTAGACAGAATCAAAATCAAAATCCCAAGATATGTGGTAATATAGGTGTTCTGAAACAGCAATGGTCCCAAAACGGGAATCTTTCCCAACACAGGAACGGATTCAATTCGAAACGTATTGGAAAACTGAATCTGCTGCACACCCTGAATAACCCTGGCTACGAAAATCGCAAAAGCAGGAGCAAACATGTTGAGCGCCGTACCGCTGATGGTCTGGTCTGCTTTCATATTGATGGCCGCATAAGCGTGAGTCAGGGAGAATACTGCTCCGGTCACCATGGAAATCACAATGGCAATCAAAAGTTGAAGCTGGCCTGATAGTTTTGTGCCCGTCAGATTCAGAAACAGGATACTGACAAAAGCGCCCATGATCATGATTCCTTCCAAAGCGATGTTTACAACGCCGCTTCGCTCAGAAAACATCCCTCCCAGAGCAACCACCATTAAAGGGATTGTGAAAAGCATTGTCTGCTGAAAAATAAAATAGATTACACTCATGCCTTTGTCCCCCTGTCACTTTTTTGTTTTCTTTCCTTCATTTTTCCAAGGAGCGTCCGCACAATCAAGGCGAAAGCGCTGAAATAGATGATAACCGCAACAATAATGTCAATGATCTCTGTAGAGAACTCAAACAGCTGTAAATAAAATCCGCCTGCTGTCAGGTAGGCAATAAAGATTCCTGAAAACAACACGCCCACAGGATGACTCAGCCCTAAAAGAGCCACGGAGATTCCGGTAAATCCCTCTGATCCCAAAACATCCTTGATCTCAATATGTTTTCCGGTTCCTGCCAGGTACAAAAGACCGCCGCCCAGTCCTGCAATCGCCCCTGCAATCAGCATAGAGGCAATAATATTGCGCTTTTCATTGATACCTGCATACTTTCCGGCGTCCGGACTGTAGCCTACTGCCTTTAACTCATAGCCAAAGGTAGTCTTATTTAAGATAATGTAAATCAGGATGACCACCAAAATGGCAATCAGGATTCCGCCGTTGACACTGGAGCCTGGGAACAGCTTGTCCATTCCCATCTTTGGAATCTGAGCCGTAACAGCCACATTTTTAGACTCATTCCGCAAAGTGTTAAACAGAGGTTTGTAGCTTCTCACAGTCCAGTTGACGGCAAACAGTCCAATATAGTTCATCATAATACAGGAAATAACCACATTTACATTAAAATACGCTTTCAAAATCCCGGGAATCAGTCCCCAGAGAGCCCCCATGATCACACTGGCTAAAAGAGCCACGATCCAATGAGCGCCGCCTAACTTGTCCCACATGATTCCCACATACACAGCGCCAAAAGCACCTACCAGAAACTGTCCAGGCGTACCGATATTAAACACGCCGGTTTTAAAGGCAAATCCCACAGACAAACCTGTTAAGATAATAGGAGTGGCATAATAAAACACCTGGCCAATTCCCTTCATCCCATGGGTCAAGGCGCCGGTTAAAATCGTAAAAAATCCTGGGAATGCCTGAGACGGGTTACAGAGCAAAAGAACCACAAGTCCCACCAAAAGCCCGATTACAATGGCAAACACAGAAGAAAGCACGCCAACATAGTTTCTCTTTTTATTTGTTTTCATCTGTTTCACCTTCTTTCTTAGAGCCCGCCATGTAAAGGCCAAGCTCTTGTACTGTCACCTGCTTGGGATCCAGTTCTGCCACAATGTGGCCCTCAAAAATCACCAGAATCCTGTCGCTTAGGTTCATCACCTCGTCAAGCTCTAAAGAAACCAATAAAATGGCAGAACCCTGATCTCTCTGCTTAATCAGCTCCGTATGGATATATTCAATAGCCCCCACGTCCAGACCACGGGTAGGCTGAACGGCCAAAAGCAGATCGTGCTCTCTGGAAATCTCTCTTGCAACAATCACCTTCTGCTGGTTTCCTCCTGACATGCTTCTGGTAATGGTGCCCGCGCCCTCTCCGCTTCGAATGTCAAAATTACTGATCAGCCGGTCCGCATACTCAAAAATCTTATCATTTTTCAAAAAACCATGACTCTGAAACTCTGGATCAAAGTACTGCTGCAGCACTGCGTTATACGCAAGATTGTAATCCAGCACCAGTCCGTGTCTGTGACGGTCCTCTGGAATATGGGAAAGACCGTGGGTATTTTTGTACCGAATAGACTTCTTGGTCACATCTTCCCCAGCAATACGCACCGTACCTGCGCTTAAATGCCGAAGTCCGGTGATAGCCTGGACCAGTTCTGTCTGTCCGTTGCCGTCGATTCCCGCAATACAGACAATTTCTCCTCTGCGGACCTGAAAACTGACATCATTTACCAGCTTCTTGGTGTGCCCCTCCAGCTTTGCATCCATAGATACATGCTCTACCTCCAGAACCACCTCTCCTGGTTTCGCCTCGCTCTTGTCTACAGTCAGATTTACCTTACGGCCTACCATCATCTCCGACATCTCGTCCTTTGTGGTATCGGCCACGTCCACAGTTCCAATATATTTTCCACGGCGCAGCACGCTGCAACGGTCTGCAACCGCTTTAATCTCATTTAATTTGTGCGTGATAAACAGAATCGATTTTCCCTCTGCCACCAGGCTCTTCATGATCTGCATTAACTCGTCAATCTCCTGAGGCGTTAAAACCGCTGTCGGTTCATCGAAAATCATAATCTCATTATCCCTGTAGAGCATTTTGAGAATTTCCACCCTTTGCTGCATTCCCACGGTAATGTCGGAAATCATCGCATCAGGGTCAATAAACATGTTATAGCGCTTGCTTAACTCCATGACCTTTTGGCGGGCTGCATCCATTTTTAAGAGCCCCTTCTCCACAGTCTCCATACCCAAAACAATATTCTGCAATACCGTAAAATTGTGTACCAGCTTAAAATGCTGATGCACCATACCAATTCCCAGAGCGTTAGCATCCAGAGGTCCTTTAATCTTTACCTCCTGCCCCTTCACTTTAATAATACCTTCCTCTGGCTGATATAATCCAAACAAAACGCTCATCAGCGTGGATTTACCGGCCCCATTCTCTCCCAGCAAAGCATGAATCTCGCCCTTTTTCAGCTGAATGGTAATATCGTCATTGGCGATAATTCCAGGAAATTTTTTCGTGATATGAAGCATTTCAATGATGTAGTCCATCAGATTCCCCCTCGTCTTTTGCACTTAAAACGTGTCAATCCTCTGATTCTTAAAAAGGGGTGCAAGTCTTGCACCCCCTTTGTTGGTTAAACATTATTCTACGTAATTAACCTTTGTCTTTGTCAATGTCAAATCTACATTTGGATCAATGTTGTCTGCAGACGGCTGAGCCAATGTAAACTCTCCGTCAACCAGTCTCTTTAGAATCGCGTCATAGTCTGCCTGAGTGAAGGTCTCAAACTTAGAGGTTTCCATTGGAAGACCTACGCCTTCATTCTTTACTGTGAACACGCTGGTAGCTCCGCCTGGGAATTTTCCGTCATAGAAAGCCTTAATGCCATCATATACTGAATTGGACAACAGCTTCATTGCGGAGGTGATAACCGTCTCAGACTCAAAGCTCTGGTCTACGTCAACGCCGATAACCTTTGCGCCTTTCTCCTGAGCAGCCGCCATAACGGAGTTTCCTACCGCACCGCCGCAGGCGAACACAACCTCGGTTCCGTTCTGATACCAAGAAGCAGCCATAGACTGTGCTTCTGGAGTAGCCGCAAATGCGCCTGTGTATGTATACACAACCTCAACGCCGTCAACTCCTAACTCAGCTGCCGCCACGTCAGCGCCTTCAATGAAGCCATAACCAAAACGAATAACCGCTGGAACTGCCATACCGCCCATGAAACCTAACTTGGTGTAGCCTTCCTTTACAGCTGCATATCCAGCCAGGAATCCTGCCTCGTCTTCCTGGAACAGAATCGGCATAACATTGTCGTTAGTTCTGTATTCGGAATAATCTCCGCTGTGAGGCTCGCCGTCCAGCAAAATAAAAGTAACGTCTGGATACTCGTCCTGAGCTAAGAATACTGGCTCCTCAAACAAAAATCCCGGACATACAATCAGTTTTGCTCCGCCTTCCACAGCCAGACCAATGGTCTCAAGGTAAGAATCTGTGGTCCCCTCCTGTGGCTGATAATACTTATAGGAAATGCTGTTTTCCTCTGCATATCTGGTTAAGCCTTCCCACGCGCCCTGATTGAAGGACTTGTCGTCAATGGTTCCAAGGTCTGTAACCAAAGCCAGCTCATAACCGCCGTCAGATGAATCGCTGGCTGTCTTTGGAGCCTCCGTCGCTGCTGCCGCTGTAGTCTCAGCAGCTTTCGTCTCCTGAGCCGTCGCTTTGGTAGTCTCTGTGGCAGAGCTTCCGCCGCCGCATGCTGTCAGGCTGAAGGTCGTAGCTACAGCTAACATTAATGCCAACATCTTTCTTCTCATATTGTTTTTTCCTCCTTTTTCCTGGAAAACCAGTCGAGGTTATTATACCATAGGCATGTCTGTTTTTCAAGGTAGTATTTAACAGTTGTAAACCCACCTTTCCTGTTGTATAATAGGTTTATTCTATTTCAGGGGGAAAACATCCATGTTGGTTTCCACAAAAGGGAGGTATGCCCTCCGCATCATGATTGATCTTGCAGAGCACCAGACAGACGGCTATGTCCCCTTAAGGGAAACTGCAGCCCGCCAGAATATATCCGAAAAATACCTGGAGGGAATCTTAAAAATTCTTGTTAAACACAAATTTCTTTCTGGTCTCAGAGGAAAAGGCGGCGGCTACCGCCTGACAAAGGCGCCTGAGGAATACACCATAGCCAGTATTTTAAGGCTGACTGAAAATTCTCTGGCTCCTGTGGCCTGCCTGGAATCCGAAGAGAAGGACTGCCCCAGAAGCTCAGAATGCCGGACCCTTTCTATGTGGCAGGGACTGAATCAAGTGATCCATGACTATTTAGAGCACACGACTCTGGCAGACCTTATGGAACCAGAAAAGGAATCCCCATCCCCTCTTTAATCACACTCCACCGCCTGTCTCAAGGCCTCCTCCTGATACTGCTTTGTATAGAGATGATAATACTCTCCCCTTTTAGCAATCAATTCTTTGTGAACCCCTCTCTCCACAATCTTTCCATCTCGAATCACCAGAATCAAATCCGCCTGGCGTATGGTAGAAAGCCGGTGAGCGATGACAAAAGACGTCCTTCCCTTCATCAGATGCGCAATAGCCTCCTGGATCTTTTTCTCTGTTACGGTATCAATGGAAGAGGTAGCCTCATCCAGCACAAAGATTCTTGGCTCTGCCAGAATCGCTCTTGCAAAAGAAAGAAGCTGCTTCTCTCCTGTAGAAAGCAGATCTCCGCCTTCCCCCACGTCACTGTCATATCCCTGATCCATCTTGGCGATGATCTCCTCCATGGAAACGCTTTTCACCGCCGCCTCAATCTCTTCCATAGTTGCATTTAAGTTTCCATACCGAAGATTGTCCAAAACGCTTCCCGAAAACAGGTGAGGAGTCTGCAGCACATACCCAATGTTGCTGTGAAGCCATAGCTGAGAACGTTTTCTGGCGTCCACGCCGTCAATCAGTATTCGGCCGGAGGTGGGCTCAAAAAACCTGCACACCAGATTTACCAACGTTGATTTTCCTGCTCCGGTCTCTCCTACAATGGCTATATTGGTTCCCTGAGGCACATGGAGGTTAAAATGCTCCAGCACAAACTCCTCTCCATCTGGATATTTGAAGGAAACGTCGTCAAAAGTAATCTCTCCATAAAGAGGCTCCCAGTTTTCTGTTTTCGGCTCAAAGGAATTTCCGTAAACCGCTTCCACCTCTTTTGAATCTCTTACATCGGATTGGGTCTCCATCAGCGTGGAGAAACGCTCTACATTCACCTGAACGGTAATCAGGTCTGAGATAGAACGGACAATCCACTGGACCGGCTCCATCATTCCCAAAGCATAAGTCATAAACACAGATAAAGTTCCCAGCTCTATGACCCCTTCAATGGTAATTCTGCCCCCCTGCCAGAGAACCAAAGCCAAGGCCGTAAAAGATGCAAAGGAGATCACAGAGGCAAACAACGCCCGGTAATGAGCCCCTCTGACAGACACAAATTCCATCTCCCTGGCAGTATGGTTAAAATGATTTTCCATTTTCTCTTCAATCACCAGCGTCTTGGTAGTTTTTGCCCCAGTGATTCCCTCATTAAAATTTGACGTGATATGAGAATTGGTCTCCCTGATCTTCCGGTTAATCTCTATTAGCTTTTTCTGAAAAAACATGGACACCACAGCAAGCACAGGCACAATCGTCAAAACCCAGCAGGCCAGCCTGACATTCACAGACAGCATCACAACGATGGCTCCGATGATATAGGAAATGTACCACACCCCGTTTATCAGGCTCCAGGACACTAAAGACGCGATTCGGTTCGTATCGCTCATGACCCTGGCATGGATATATCCCACGCTGTTTTGGTTAAAATAGGAAAAGGCAAGGGTCTGCAGATGATTAAAGCTTTCCCTCTTCATGTCTCGCCCTACATACATTTCAATCTCGCACGCCTGATAAGCAGAGATTCCATTTGCCACAACCTGAAAGAGTAAAACCGCCACGTATGCCGCAGTAAACCGTTCTATTGAAGACAGAGTCTGCTTTGCAATAAAATGGTCGATGGCATACTCCTGAAACAGAGGCATTATGATATCTGCCAGTCCGCCTAAAAATCCCAGAAACACCATAGAAAAAATCGTAAAGCCATAGGGCTTTAAAAAGGGCCAGAGCTTATTCATCCCAAAATATGGCAGAGAAACCATTTTCTCCTCCTGCTCACGCTCCATGTTCTCCCACCTCCTCTGCCATGTTCATCTGCAAATCGTAAATCCTTCGATAAATTCCATGTTTCCTCATCAGCTCCTCGTGAGAACCCAATTCCGCCACCTTTCCCTTGTCCAACACTAAAATACGGTCCGCCTCCATCAGTGTGGAAACACGATGGGCAATGAGAATCACTGTCGCCTTTGACATTCTGCTTTTTAAAGCCTTGCGAATCTTAAAATCTGTCTCCGCATCCACTGCAGAGAGAGAATCGTCAAATACCATAATGGGGGTATTGCCCATGAGCATACGCGCAATGGCCGTTCTCTGTTTCTGGCCGCCAGACAGGGTGACTCCACGCTCTCCCACCAAAGTATCATATCCCTTAGAAAAATTCATAATCGCCTCGTCTACACAGGCAGTTTCTGCTGACTGGCGAACCTCTTTTATGGAAATCTCTTCCTTTCCAATCCCGATATTTTCAGAAATGCTTCTGGAAAATAGAAACGGCTCCTGAAGCACCATTCCGATATGACTCCGCAGCCATTCTGTCTCTATGTCTGCAACATCCACGCCGCCAATGGTAATGGCGCCGTTTCCTTCTGGCAGCTCATAGAGACGGTTTAGCAGATGCATCAACGTGGATTTACCGGAACCGGTACTTCCAAGAATCCCAAAGGTGCTCCCTTTCGGAATCTGAAAGCTGACGTCAGAAAGCACCTGACCCTTTCCATATCCGAAGGAAACATGGCTAAATTCAATATCCCCGTTCATGTCCGGCTTCCCTGCCCCCTTCTTGTCTTTCTCCGCCTGAGAATTTATGATATAGCGGATACGTTCCACAGAAACGCCTGCCTTGCTCATCTCTGAAATAGTTCTGCCCAGAGAGCGGACGGGCCACACCAGCATGGTATTATAGGAGACGATTGCAATAAACTCCCCTGCAGTCATCTCTTTCTGAACACAAAAATAAGACCCTAAAACCACCACCAGCATAATCTGAAGGCCGGAAACCAAATCTCCGGTTCCCCAAAACAGAGACAAGACCGTACACAGCTTCATCCATTCGTTTGTATAAATCTGATTCTGTTTTTCAAAACGCTCCTTCTCAAAATTCTCTCTGCCAAAAGCCCGCACCACTCGTATTCCTGTTAAATTTTCCTGGGCGATGGTGGAAAGAACGCCTTCATTTTCATCACATCTGGTAAAACGCTCCTGTATTTTTGCATGGAATCCCCAGGAGTAAGCAATAATCACAGGAATAAATACAAGAGCCACCAATGTTAATTGAACATTCATGGAAAACATAAAAAACAGCGACAATACTATCATCATGACGATTTTAAACACCGCCGTCAGCTGTTCAGACACAAAATTTTTGATGGTATCCACATCCGATGTACAGCGCTGAATGATGTCCCCTGTCTGATTCTGCATATGCCAGGAAAAAGGCAGTCTTTGAATATGGGAAAACAGGCGGCACCGCATGGTTTTAGAAAAACGCTCCGCCCCTTTTCCGTTAAAGACCATAGAAAAATAACGAAATCCTGCGCTCCCCACCGCCAGAAACAGGATGGCAAGGCCGGCCAGCCACAAATGAGTCTCGTCTTTTTTCCCTATGACCTGGTCAATGGCGGTTCGTATGATCTGGGGGGAAATCATGTCAAACACGTTGACCAGCAAGGTAGAGAATATGCTTGCTAAAAAGAAGGGAAAGCTTCCTTTTAGAAGATCCCATACGAGGGAAAGTTTGGTGTATTTTGTCTGCATAAAAATCTCCGTTCTGTGATGATTGATGAAAAAGGACGCTCTTATTACGAGCATACCATAAATTCCCCTTACCGTCCATTGCAAAGGGAAAGAAAATGTAGTAAACTAAAATTCTACGTTACAGTAAAGGATGGTTTTCTTTTCAATGACACATGACAATACACAATCCAGCTTTTCGTTTCGCTCGTGGTTTTTGGTTTATACCTTTTTGTTTCTTTTTATTTCTGTAATCATCTGGCGGCCTTTTTATTTCGATCATAAAAGCATGATCTGGGGATATGACGGCCTTTACCAGACATATGGTTCTATGGTTTATTTTTCCCAGTACTGGCGGGATTTTCTGTTCAATTTATGTTCCGGGAATCCTTCTCTTCCTATGGTCGACACTTCTTTGGGAATGGGCTTTGACATTCTCACTACCTTAAATTATTATGGCTTCGGCGATCCGCTGGAGTGGATTTCCCTTCTTTTTTCAAAAGAGCAGATGGAAGTCTGTTATAATCTCCTTGTGTTCCTTCGGTATTACCTTTCCGGGTTGTTTTTTGGCGTGTACTGCCTGGGAATGAAAAAACAATGGGTTTCCTCCCTTTCTGGGGCATTTGCCTATGCTTTTTCCGGTTTCGCCCTTTATGCAGGTGTGCGCCATCCCTATTTTATGAATCCGTGGATGTATTTTCCCCTTTTATGTCTGGGAGTAGAACAGGTGCTGAAGGGAAAAAAGGGCGTTCTTTTGGCCGTTGTGACCGGACTTTCTGCATGGAGTAATTTTTATTTCTTCTATATGCTGTCGATTCTTACGTTCTCCTACGCAGTCATAAGGTTCAGGTTTCTTTATGGCAAGCGTTGGAAGTCTTTTTTCCGTCTATTTTTAAAAGGATGTTTTTGGTATCTTCTTGGAATCGGGTTGGGCTGTGTTATTCTCGTTCCCATTGTGTTCGCCTTTTCAGGCAGCGCAAGGACGGGAGGTGTGACGCCGTTTGCTAATACCTGGTTTGCATATCCTCTGGATTTTTATAAAGAATTATTGATTGGATACGTTTTTCCCGTCTATTCTGCAAATTTCTGGTGTGTCCTGGTGTATCCTTCTGCAGCCTTTTTAGGGCTTTTCGCCTTCGGGAAAAAGAACAGGCAAATGGTATGGCTTCTTGTCTGGTTTGGAATCCTGTCTTTGGTATTGTGGATTCCCTTAGGCGGCCTGGCTATGAATGGATTTAGTTATGTCAGCCACCGTTGGATATTCGGATATGGATTTGTAATGGCTCTTTTGCTTGTTTTCGGAATAGAACATGCAGAGTGTATCCGTTGGAAACCGTTTTTGATTTACAGCGGTCTTTTTTTCATCCTTGCTTTTTTATTTGTAAAAAATGGCGGCAGTCCCAAGCGGGCAGCCGGTTTTGCTCTTATTTTTGTCATACAGGCATTGGCCCTCTTCTTCCTCAAAAAAGGGAAAGCCTTAGTCGTCGCTTTGTGTGTTCTTTCCTCAATTATTCTGTCTGCCAATACGCTTTATTCCCAATCAGGGTATCACTACAGCAGTTCCTTTCAGGAGACAGGCTCTGCCCTTTCTCAAATGTCGGACTTATCGGAAGTTCAGATGCAGCCTTTGGAAACACCGGGCTCCTTTTTTCGGGTCGAAGGCGATACGACACAGGTAACAAACTGGGGAATGGTGACTGGCCGAAATGGAACCAATTCCTACTTTAGCTTAACGAAAAGGGAAATGCACGACTATGCTCTTGACATGGAAAACCCTGATTTGAAATTTTCCAGCTGGTATAATGGACTGGGAGACCGGGCCATGCTCATGAGTCTGGGCTGCGTCCGCTATTTTGCCAAAGCACAAGACAGCGTTTTGGCGGTTCCTTATGGGTACTCTTTAGTGGAAACCGCAGAAGGTCTGGGAACTTTATACGAAACCCCCTATGCAATGCCTATCGGCTATACGTATGATTCACTCATTACTGAGGAAGCGTGGAACCGTCTTTCAGCTATTGAAAAGCAGCAGGCTCTTATGCAGGCGGCTCTTCTTTCTGAAAAAGAGGAGGCATGGTGTCTTGAAAACGGAATCTGCAATAATACGGACCTCTCGTTTGTACAGGAGCCTCTTCCCTATACGCTTGTCTCTACGCAAGGGGTTTGGTGGAACAGAGAAGAGGGAAAGCTGTTAGTGGAAGAAGGCGGCGGTGAAATCTCTTTGCAGTTTGAAAGCAGGCCAAATTCGGAAACGTACCTGCGCATCTGCGGCTATGACATTGAGCCGTCAGGGGCGGAACTGCTCCATTTCTACGCAGGGTTGGAGGGAACAGAGCTTAAAAAAATTTACTGTACCTCCAGTTTAAGCAGTTGGAACGGAAAACTTAAAAATTTCCTGGTGTCTGTTACAGACAATGGACAGCCGTCAAAACCTCAAATTGCCAAACTCTCCTTTCCTTTTGCCGGAGAATTTATTTTGAAAGATTTAGAGATGTATACGCTTCCCATGGAAAACTTTTCCCGTCAGGCCCTGGAGAGAAAGCAGGAATCCATGGAGGCAGACCTGATTCACAATCAGCTCACAGGCCGGATTCACGTTTCTGGCAACCGGATTTTGTGCGTCAGCATTCCCTACAGCAAAGGCTGGACAGCCAAAGTAGACGGAGTTTCTGTTCCGGTATGGAAATGCAACGACCTTTATTTAGGCGTCTTTTTAGAAGCCGGGGACCATCACGTACAATTATCTTATGAGACACCCGGACTTTTATTCGGAGCGGCTGTAAGCCTTTTCTCCTTTTTTGTGCTCCTCGGAATCTTGCTCTCTGAAAAAATTTTAAAAAACTGCATCAAACATTCTCTGTTTTCTGTCTAATCTATGTAATTACAAGGATGGACCATCCATTTTAAAACAGGCCGGCAGAAAGAAGGATACTATGGAACTACTGGTTAAGCGGGCAGTACGCGGTGATGCAGAAAGCTTTATCAGGCTGATGGAAACTTATAAGCAGTCTATGCTGAAGGTTGCCTGGGGGTTCTTTTCCAACCAGGAAGATGTGGCGGACGTGATGCAGCAGACCATTCTCAACGCCTATGAGCACATAGGCGAATTGAAAAAAACAGAATATTTCAAAACATGGCTCATACGCATTCTGATCAACAACTGCAATACCTTGTATCATACCCAAAAACGTTTCCAGTCCCAGGTGGAATTAAAGGAACCTGGATATCTGGATTCTTATCCTGAGGAAAACTCATTTTTCTATCTTCTCTCCCTGTTACATAGAGACGACAGGGTGATCTTTCAACTGTATTTTGGAGAGGAGTACACCACAAGAGAAATCAGCGAAATCCTCAACATGAAGGAAAGCACCATACGAAGCCGCATCCATCGCGGAAAGGAACAGTTGAGAAAGCAGATTCAGAGAGAGGAGTGGGCTTAGTGGACAGAGTGAAGAACACCGATACAATCGAGGAAATGATTCGAGAATATTTGTCGACAGAAATACCAGAATCAAAAACCGTAAACAATAAAATACAACAGGCTTACGACGAGATACAAAATCCAAGGCAAATCCCGGCTGTAATGAGCACGCAAAAGCTCTCAAAGAGGAGGCGGCGTTTTCTAATCCATTGTGCCTCCATAGCAGGCGTATTAGCGATTACCACTGTATTATTTGTAAAAAATCCTGCTCTTGCAGCACAGCTTCCACTCATCGGACACATTTTTAAGGATTTGGAGCAGGATGTGTCTTATCCCGGCAAATACAGTGAAAACTCCATTCCCCTTTCCACAGAAACCGCCTCTGAAGAGTCCCCTTCCTACAAGGTACAGTCCGGCGATATGACGGTAACGCTTTCAGAAGTGACGTATGACAGCAACGCCATCTATCTTGCCATTCTGGTGGAAAACGAGAAAGGCTTTGCACAGAATGCACAAAGCGATACTCATTTGAATCTGAACTGCCAAGTGGATATGTACAAGGCGGATGGTTCCAAAGACACCTTTAATGAAGCATTAGGCAACATCCTGGCTTATTATACAGAGGGTACTTTTCCAAATGATCACACCTTTAAGGGTCTTGTACAGCTTACCACTTCAAATTTTAACGTTTCAAATTATATAGCCTGCGATATTACCTTCTTAAGTTTCAGCCAGGATCTGACCAGCGGGCAAACGTTGACAGGAAAATTACCAGGAGAGGAGGAAACGTTCTCCTACGTGGAATATGACCGAAAAACTTATGAGGGAAACTGGAACTTCCATTTAGACCTCTCCAACCAAAAAAACACCTCCCAGGAAATCGTCGTTTTACAGACCAACAGTCAGGGATTCGGCATAGAGAAGGTAGTGAAAACCGAGTATGAAATCTATGCAGTTCCCATTATTCCAGAAGGAAAAGACCCAATGGACTATGTTGTTACCATATGGGACAATCAGGGACAGCCTTTGGAAACCCACGGAGACAGTTTGGAGATCAGAAGCGTTTATGGACGGGACGTGTCAAAAGTTACGATTTATCTGATAAGTTGGGACGATTTTGTGGAGTGTAAGGGAAATAATTCTTATCGGCAGCCAGAGATGGCAGTGTTTCAGACAACGGTTGAGTTTTGATGATGGAAAGGCATTCTGTAAAATCTTCTGTTATCCGAGATGAAAATCTGCTATAATACTCCTATCTCGATATTTAAGGAGAAATCATATGAATGTAGTCATAGCAGTCGATTCCTTTAAGGGATGCCTTACCTCTCTTGAAGCAGGCGCTTCTATCGCAGAGGGAATCCGGCGTGTAGATACAAACGTCAAAATCCTTATCCGCCCCTTGGCGGACGGAGGCGAGGGAACTGTGGAGGCTTTTGTAAACGGATTAAACGGCATCATGGAAAAAGTCACGGTCACCGGCCCTCTGGGTACGCAAATTACCTGTGAATATGGCATTGTGGAACGTACCAAAACCGCTGTTATAGAGATGTCAAAAGCCGCTGGTCTTACGCTGGTTTTACCTGAAAAGAGAAATCCTCTCTATACCACCACCTACGGCGTGGGCCAGATGATAAAACACGCCATTTCCAAAGGATGCCGCCGCTTTCTCGTTGGAATTGGCGGAAGTGCAACCAACGACGGCGGTATTGGTATGCTTCAGGCTCTGGGTTTTGATTTCCTGGATGCTTCTGGAAATCCTGTCCCCTTTGGAGCCATAGGTTTAAAACAGTTATCCATAATCAGGCAGGACCATGTTCTGCCTGAATTGTCTGAATGTGAATTTCGTATTGCCTGCGACGTTACCAATCCCCTTTGCGGACCTCGTGGATGCAGCGCCGTTTTTGGACCTCAAAAAGGCGCCGATTCTTCCATGATTGAGGACATGGACCGTTGGCTTCATCATTACGCCTGCATGGCACAGGAAATGATTCCAAAAGCAGATCCCCTCCATGCTGGGACCGGTGCGGCCGGAGGGCTGGGGTTCGCATTTTTAACCTTTACAAACGCCGTCTTAGAGTCCGGCGTCAAAATTGTCCTAAAAGAGACCAAACTGGAAACCTATATCCAAAAAGCAGACCTGGTAATCACCGGGGAAGGCCGTCTGGACGGTCAGACCTCTATGGGGAAAGCGCCTGTGGGAGTGGCAATTCTTGGAAAGAAGTACCGAAAACCTGTAATCGCCTTTGCCGGAAGCGTCACAAGAGATGCTGTGGATTGTAATTGTCATGGCATCGACGCCTTTTTTCCCATTCTTCGCACCGTCGCCACATTGGAAGAAGCAATGGAACCTGAAAACGCCAAAAGAAACCTGGCGGACACAGCGGAGCAGGTTTTTCGCCTGTGGACCACAACAAGGGGGCCGATAGATGGATATTAATTACGAACTGTACAAAGTATTTTACCATGTAGCCGCAACCTTAAGTTTTTCAGAGGCTTCCAAACAGCTTTTTATTTCCCAGTCAGCTGTCAGTCAGTCTATTAAGGTTCTGGAAAAAAAGCTGAATCAAAAGCTGTTTATTCGCAGTACCAAACGAGTCCAACTGACGCCGGAAGGGGAGATTCTTTTTAAGCATATCCAACCCGCCATGAATCTGATAAAACAAGGGGAAACTCAGCTGCTGGAAGCCAACACCTTAAACGGCGGCCAGTTACGGATTGGAGCCAGCGACACCATCTGCCGTTACTACCTGGTGCCCTACCTAAACCGCTTCCATAAACAGTATCCCCGCATCCACATTAAAGTCACCAATCAGACGTCCATTCAATGCGCCGCCCTGCTGGAGCATGGACAGGTGGATTTGATTGTGGTCAATTATCCCAATTCTGCCTTAAGCGAAAACCATATTTTCAAAACCATCAATGAATTTCATGATGTGTTTGTGGCAAACCGCCAGTATTTTCCTCTGGAGCATGAGGCTTTAAGCCTCCAGGACCTTCAGAGAAATCCGATTATGATGCTGGATCGAAAAAGTACCACCAGTGAATTTCTGCATTCCATTTTTCAGCGTTCCCATCTGGATTTAGCGCCGGAGATTGAACTGAGCAGTAACGATTTATTAATCGACCTGGCCCGCATCGGGTTAGGAATTGCCTTTGTTCCTGACTTTTGCATTCCTCCTGACGACAAAGATCTGTTTGTCCTTAAATTAGAGGAAGCGCTTCCTTCCAGACAGATGGTGGCGGCCTTTAATGAAAAACTTCCTGTCTCCCAGACTGCGGCCCAGTTTATGGAGATGCTGTAGCCCAAAAATGGCTGATTGCCTCTGCCACATTCTCTCGGTTTACCGCCTGATACAAGTTCCATTCTCTTGGAAACAGGGCCTGATATTCCTTTCGCAGGAAACGGTCGTCCAAAAGCAGGATTACTCCCCTATCCTCCATGGTTCGGATGACCCTTCCCGCGGCCTGCATGACCTTGTTCATGCCAGGGTACTGATACGCATAGTCAAAGCCCTTGTGCTGCTTCTCATCAAAATATTTTTTTAAAATGTCCTGCTCTGTACAGACCATGGGAAGCCCTGTTCCCACAATGGCGGCGCCGATGAGCCGGTCTTCTTTCAAATCAATCCCCTCGGAAAAGATTCCTCCCATCACACAGAACGCCACAAAAGATTCCTCTCTCTCCTCCTCAAAAAGATGTAAAAACTGCTCTTTCTCCTCCTCGACCATACGGCTGCCCTGACTAATCCAGCTTACGCAAACCCCCTTCTCTTCCACCCTGCCCTTCCAGACTTCCTCTACCTCTTTTAAATATTGGTAGGATGGGAAAAACACCATATAGTTTCCCTGCTTTCCCATCACCATCTTTTCAATATAATCCGCAACTTTCTCATATTCCTTCACATTCCGCCTGGTATAACGGCTGCTCACGTCGCCGCCTATCAGAAGAAGCCTGTTTTCCTGGGGAAAAGGCGACTGGACGTAGACCGCATAGTCCTCTAAATTTCCGCTTAACAGTTCTTTGTAGTACAAAACAGGAAGAAGGGTCGCGGAAAAAAAGACTGTGCTTTGCCCTTTCTTCATACACTCCTGTAAATGATTAGCCGGATTCATGCAAAACAATTTTAGGAAAAATCTTCCGTCCGGCAAAAGTTCTGAGTAAATCTGATATGCCTCATCCATACGCTCAAACACCATGAGAAAATCCCGAACCTGAAAATAGAAATCCAGGACCACCTCCCTGTCCTCAAACTGCCGGTTCTCCTCCATAAAACGTTCCAGTTCTCCATACAGGGATTGTACAAGAGCCGCAAATCCATTAATATTGTCGTGAATCACGTACGTTTCACTTGCCCGCTTCATCTCCAGAAGCTGTTTGTTTGCCCGTTCCAAAAGTCCGGCAATTTTCCTGCTTCGACTTTTAAGAATCCTTTTCACCAAAAGTATATCCTCTTTTATCAGGGAGGCACTGTACATTTCCCGTCCTCTGGACACCAGATTGTGAGCCTCGTCTACCAGAAAAAGGTATTCTCCAGAAACCCCTTCTGAAAAATACCGTTTCAGTCGTACGTTCGGATCAAACACATAATTATAATCACAGATAATGGCGTCCACCCAGTTGCTGACGTCCAGACAAAATTCAAAGGGGCAGACCTGAAACTCTTTCGCATACTGCAGCAGAATCTCCCTGGTGATTCCAAATTCTCTGTGAATTACTTCATAAACTGCGTCGTTGACTCGGTCGTAATGCCCCTTTGCATAGGGACAATCCTCTGGGTTGCAGGAAGGAGCGTCCAGAAAACATAACTTTTCCTTTGCGGTAATCGTCACAGACTTCAGATACATGTCATGGCTTCTCAAAATGGAAAAGGTCTCCTCAGCCACGCTTCTTGTAATGGTTTTGGCTGTCAGATAAAACAATTTGTCCACATGTCCCTCTCCCATGGCCTTTAGTCCGGGAAATACGGTGGACAAGGTTTTCCCAACCCCTGTAGGCGCCTGAATAAACAAATCCTTTCCACGGGAAATGGCCCTGTAAACCGAAACTGCCAGCTCTCTCTGACCCGCCCGATACTCATAGGGAAATTTAAGCTGCTTTAAAGATTCCCGCCGTCTTTTTCCATGCTGGTATAGGTAATTGGCCCATTTCACATATTCATGGATTAACCCCTCAAACCAGGTTTCCAGCTCATCATAGCCGTAGTCTGTTACAAATCTTCGAATCTGCTCTGTCTCCAGATTGCAGTATGTCATCTGAACAGAGATGGAATCCAATTTATGTTTTGTCAAATACATATATCCGTAGCACATTGCCTGAGCGTGATGCACTGGAACTGCCTCTTCTAACTTATCAATGTCCAGGTAGACCCCTTTGATCTCGTCAATGGTCACTCCCAGAGAATTGACGATAATCCCGTCCGCCCGCCCCTCCAGGACAATCTGAAAGTCTCCCTCTTCCACCACATGTTTCATGGGGACCTCCGCCTGATAATCAGCCCCCATTCTTTTTTGAATCTTCCGATGAATCCGGCTTCCCGCCTGCATCGCATCCTTTTCTGCCGCTCCCATTCTCCGGTTGTCCAAATCCCCGCTGCGCATAACAAATTCCACCAACGTGCGCACGGAAATTTTGACGGAGGTCTTCTCCTCTTCCACCAAAAACCCCTTTCTGTCGCCTGATCAATGTCCTTAAAATCAGCTATTCTCCTTTTCACACCACCTTGCAATCTCTGCAATCAATTCCAGCGGTAATGGCTGGTCATAGGGAAGCTGTATGGCTCCTTTGCTTGTGTGATACTGTGTCAGCTTGTCTGCAAACGCCTCCACAGCCTCTGGCCCCGGATACAAGCCGATATGCTTTTTAAAAGCGGCAAATTGTATCAGATTATGCTTCTTCCAGTAAGTCGGCATACTCCAGGATATCTTTTCCTTCGCAGTCGGTATAGCGGATTGAATCGCTGTATTTACCTGGCGCAAAAAGGGCTGAACCTGCTCTGGCTGCCGTTTGATATATTCTTCAATCGTTTTCGGCGGTTCGCCGCAATAATGGTCCTGGTTTGTATTCTTAAACGTGCGTCCGCATTTTGGACATTTCCACATCTTTTAGTTCCTCCTTGCTTTGGCATTACTGCTTTCCTCAAAAACAGTAAAAAAAGAAGAACCACCCTCTTACACTTTTGGCAATTCTCCTTTTACGTTCCGTATTCATCAAGATTTATGCAGCTTTCTTTGCGTCTTTTTCCTCTAAAAACATCTCAAATTCCTGGTTCTGGCCGGAATACCTGACTGTAAGAACCTTTCTTAAATCCAAGCTCAGCACTCCCAAAATAGATTTTGCGTCAATCACAACACGATTGTAGAATACATCAATGTCAAAATCACATTTGGCCGCGGCTGCAACAAATGCTTTTGCATCCTCGATGGTAGGTAACATGATTTTTTTCTGCTTCATACTATCAACTCCTTTGATATGACAAACAAATTTATTTTCTTGTTGCTAAAAAGGTTATACCACACTTACCAAAAGTTGTCAAATTACGTTTTCTTTTTGGACGAAATGGTCTTTTATGCAATTTTTCCCATTCCTCCAGCACTTTTTTTCCGTTTTTGTGCGAATCTTTTTACAGCAAATCGTCTTTAGGAAGTTCTATTTTTCTTTCTACCTATTTTTTTTAGTTCACAAAAATATTATTCCACATTTTGGTAGAAATTTACGCCGTTTTCCGTAATGATCATCGGAATAAAACAGTCGTGGGCTTCTCTGGGAATGTTCTGACAAATTAGCTTTTCCCTACATAATACTATGCGCTCCGCCTTTGTTTTGGGAAGAAACCGATCGTAATACCCCCCGCCGTATCCCAGACGCACTCCCTGACTGCTGCAAGAAAGACAGGGTATCACACACAGATCGAGAGATTCCAAATTCACAGGCTTACAATTCCTTTTGGGTTCTAAAATATGAAACAGCCCTGGTTCCAAATCCTGAAGGCTTTCTATTTCCCATGCCTCCATCCTTCCGCCTTTCTGACAGCGTGGAACCGCTACACGTTTTCCCTCCTGCAATGCCTCTGCAATCAGGTTTCTTGTATCTACTTCTTCCTCCATACTAACATAACAAAATAAAAACCGGCTGTTTCTATAGCTGTCTGTAGATTTAAAAAAAAGACGAATCCTATCGTCTGCTCTTTTGCAGTAATCAAGGCTCAGGCTTTTTCGCTTTTCCCTCATTTTCTTTCTTAAATCCTGTTTCTCTTTCATAAATCAGGCGTTCCTCCGCTTTCAAAACAAAAAATAGCTGAACTCCTTTCCGAAAGGATATCCAACTATCAATCTGAATTTCTATAACAGGGGAAGAGGGGCTCGAACCCCCATCTACGGTTTTGGAGACCGCTGCTCTACCATTGAACTATTCCCCTATGTTGTCCTTGCCGTTTACCGACTCGTTTAGAATACCACGAATTTTGTAATCTGTCAATATATTTTGAAAGAAATTGATATAGAATGAGAAGATGAAAATTCACTTTAAAGCGTCAAACTTTAAAGTCTCAAAGCATTGACAATCTCTCCTCCTTGTTTTACAATGATGTGGATATAAATCTTTCTATGTGAGGAAAATACCATGATTATCATTATGAAACCTAATGCCTCCTCAGAGGCTGTTGAAAAAGTCACAAATCTGATTCAGTCCAAAGGCCTTCAGGTCCATCTCTCCAAAGGCGACGAGGTGACGATTGTCGGCGTAGTAGGTGATAAGACCAGGCTTCACGGTTCCAATATTGAGATTTCCGACGGAGTGGATAAAATTGTCAATGTAACGGAATCCTACAAATTGGTGAACAAAAAATTCCATCCTGAAAATTCTGTGATTCCTGTGGGAAACACCGTCATCGGCCCGGGAACCTTAACCGTTATGGCCGGTCCCTGTGCCATTGAAAACCATGATCAGCTTCTGTCGTCTGCCTATGCGGTGAAAAAATCTGGAGCCACCTTCCTTCGCGGCGGCGCGTATAAGCCCAGAACCTCTCCTTATTCTTTCCAGGGGCTTGAGGAGGAAGGATTAAAATATATGAAGGAAGCAAGAGAAGCTACAGGGCTTAATATTATCTGTGAAGTCACCAGCTTAAGAGCCATGGAAACTGCGGTCAAATATGTGGATATGCTCCAGATTGGGGCTCGCAATATGCAGAACTTTGAGCTTTTAAAGGAGGTGGGAAAGTCTGGTATTCCCGTTCTCTTAAAAAGAGGGCTGGCTGCCACCATAGATGAATGGCTTAACGCGGCGGAATATATTATCTCTGAGGGAAATCCCAATATCGTGCTGTGCGAGCGGGGCATCCGCACCTATGAGACGGCCACCAGAAATACGCTGGACATCAGCGCCATTCCTGTCATTCGGACCAAAAGCCACCTTCCCATTCTTGTAGACCCCAGCCATGCAACCGGCGTCAGGGCCTATGTGGAGCCTCTTTCCAAGGCCGCAGTCGCAGTCGGCGCAGACGGTCTGATGATTGAAGTCCATCCCTGCCCCTCCTGCGCTTTGTCTGACGGACCACAGTCGTTAACCTTTGAGCAATTTGACACTTTGATGAAGGATCTGAAACCTTATATGGATTTGGCAGGGAGGAAATAACTATGGCCTCTACGATAGCTTTCATCGGACTGGGGCTTATCGGCGGCTCCATTGCCAGAGGTCTGAAACGGGCGCAGCCAGAGATCACCATTATGGCTTATATGAGAACAAGAAAAAAACTGGAGCAAGCCCAAAAAGACGGAATTGTGGACGTGATCCTGGATGGCATTGGAGAACCTTTAAGACAGTGCGATTTCATTTTCCTGTGCACCCCTGTGGAATACAATGCCCAGTATCTTTCCTCTCTCCTGCCCTTTCTGAAAAAAGGAGCCATAATAACGGATGTGGGGAGCACCAAGACGGATATTCATCAGCATGTGACGGCTCTTAACATGGAATCTGTCTTTATCGGCGGACACCCTATGGCCGGTTCAGAAAAAACGGGATACGAGCATTCCACAGACCACCTCTTAGAAAATGCTTACTATATTATTACTCCCACAGCCCTCTCCCGTCAGGAGGACGTAAACCGCCTGGTAGAGATCGCCAACCTGATTGGCTCTATTCCCATTGTCTTAGACTATCGCCGCCACGATCAGATTACAGCCGCAATCAGTCACCTTCCCCATGTGATCGCCTCCAGTCTGGTAAATCTGGTCAGGGATTGCGATTCAGAGGAAGGCATGATGAAACGGCTGGCAGCAGGAGGCTTTAAAGATATTACGCGGATTGCCTCTTCTTCCCCTGAAATGTGGGAGCAGATCTGCATGACCAATCAAAAAAATCTGGCGGATATTCTCCGACAGTATATTACTTCTTTACAGGAAATCTTATCGGATCTGGAGCAGTCTGACAATCAGGCTCTGCACCGTCTTTTTGAGACATCCAGAGATTACCGCAATACGATTTCCGATAAGTCCAAGGGAGCCATCGCTCCAGAATATTCCTTTACCGTGGATATTGTGGACGAGGTAGGATCTATTTCTACCCTGTCCGTAATTCTGGCTTCCAAGGGCATCAGCATTAAAAATATCGGAATCAATCATAACCGGGAACATGGAGAAGGCGCTCTGCGGATTTCCTTCTATGATAAGGAGTCTATGGAGGCAGCAAGGAAGCATCTGGCCAAATATCATTATGAAATGATGGGGAATTAACTTTACTATTGTTCTATGACAAGCACCGCGAAAGGAACGAAACACCATGAAATTTTCAAAGATAAACGGTCTGCGGGGACAGGTTGTGGTTCCCGGAGACAAATCCATCTCCCACCGAAGCGTCATGTTCGGCTCTATCGCAAAGGGAACCACTGAGATTCACAACTATCTGAAAGGAGCGGACTGTCTGTCCACCATCTCCTGTTTTCAAAAAATGGGAATTTCCATTGAGCAGAAAGGAGATACGGTTTTGGTCCATGGAAACGGATTACACGGCTTAAAACGGCCAGACTCTGTCTTAGACTGCGGCAACAGCGGCACCACCACCAGGCTGATTTCCGGTATCCTGGCCGCCCAGGATTTTGACGTCACTCTGACCGGAGATGATTCTATTCAGAAGCGCCCCATGAAACGGATCATAGAACCGCTCTCTCTTATGGGAGCAGATATCGTCAGTGTAAAGGACAATGGCTGCGCGCCTCTTAAAATTATAGGAAAACCCCTTCATGGGATCCACTATACTTCCAAGGTGGCTTCCGCCCAGGTAAAGTCTTCCATCCTTTTGGCCGGACTCTATGCCAAGGGGGAAACCCGAGTGACAGAGCCCTGCCTTTCCAGAAACCACAGCGAAATCATGTTAAAGCTTTTTGGCGCAGAGGTAAGAACAGAAGGCTCTACCGCCATTCTTCAGCCTGCCAGAGAACTTTACGGCAATGAGATTCATGTGCCCGGAGATATTTCTTCCGCTGCATTTTTCATCTGCGCCGGCCTGATAGCTCCCAACTCTGAGATATTGATAAAAAATGTGGGAATCAATCCTACCAGAGATGGCATCCTTACTGTCTGTAAGGCCATGGGAGCCGATCTTTCTATTGTGAAGGAGGACAGAGAAAAAGGAGAGCCTACCGCAGATATCCTAGTGAGAACATCTAAACTTCACGGGACCACCATCGACGGCCCGCTCATCCCTGCTTTAATTGACGAACTGCCTGTCATAGCGGCTATGGCCTGTTTTGCAGAAGGGAAAACCGTCATAAAGGACGCGGCGGAACTGAAGGTGAAGGAATCCAACCGGCTTCGCGTCATGGTGGACGGCCTGACTGCCATGGGGGCCCATGTGATTGAGACAGAAGACGGCATGATCATTCACGGCGGGAAGCCTCTTTGCGGCGCTGTCATTGACAGCAGGCTGGATCACCGGATTGCCATGACCTTTGCCATTTTGGGGCTGTGCGCCGAAGGTGAGACTAAAGTACTCCATGGAGAATGTGTAAATATCTCTTATCCTGAATTTTATGAGGATTTGAGAAGACTTTCCTAAACAGGATGGCCCCACAGCAAAAGAAGGCTGCAAATGCAGACGGCGTTTCTGCATTTGCAGCCCTTTTTTGTTTCCCCTATACCATTTATTAAAAAAATAGCAGGATGACGACTCCAACGACTCCAACTACGAGAAAGAAGACGCCTCCTAACCGAGTGTGAAATACATACCAGTCTGACGGTTCTACACTCCGATTATGTTTCCAACTTTCCGTAATGTCGTAAAAAAGCCTTGGATTTCCAATCATAACGCCCCCAACTATAATCAGAACCATGCTTAAAACCACATACACGCTTTTTCACCTCCTTGTCAAAAGTCCTACAACTCGGCTGCCCTCAGTAACTTTAGGCAAGTCCAAAAGACAGTTACTCCCTCACCTTAATGGTCTTAATCTCATAAGGTCTCATCTCAAACTCCAGCTCACCCTGACAACCTCCCATTTCTGCCAATTCGTTTTCCATACATCCGCAGTCCACAGCCCTTTTGCCCTGCGCCCAGGGCAGGCTCATATGAACCTTGGTTCTTCTCCCATAAGCCTCAAAAAGCCGAAGAATGATTCCGTCTTTTTCTTCCCCCTGCTTTATTGTATCAACCATAATATTAGGCTCCAAAACCTGGAGGAAGGAATCTGATTTTTTCTCTTTCGCCTTAACCCAGGTCCCCTCTAAAGGACAATTCAAATCATAAGCCTCCTCAATCACATGCCCTCTCCTAAAATCTCCCTGATGAGGGAAGAATCCATAAGTAAACTCATGGCGCCCCTGATCCGCCTCTGGATTCGGAAAAATCCCAGATTTTAACAATGTCAGACACATGACTGAATCATGGATATCATATCCATACTTGCAGTCATTTAAAAGCGCGGCTCCGTAACCGTCCTCAGACAAATCCGCCCACTTATGGCCGCAGGTCTCAAACCTGGCCTGGTCCCAAGAAGTATTAAAATGGGTGGGACGTTTCACATTGCCGAACTGAATCTCATAATCCGCACTGTCGCACAAAAGGTCCAGAGGAAAAGAAACCTTGACCAGGAGTTGATGCTCCCGCCAGTCCATCTCCGTCTTAAAGTCAATCCTGGCAGTATGCCTGTAAAAATAAATATGCTGCTCTATGACCGAATTTAAAAATCTTCTTTTCATAAAGATACAGGCCCTGACCGGTCCGTTTTCCAAAATCTCAAACGTCTCCGGCTCGTCGAAGCTCCACCAATGCTCTTTGTAGGTCGCATCCAGGTTCCAGGCGTCATACTCTAAAGGACTGTCTTCGTAAATTCTCAGTCGATTTCCCGTCTCCCCTTCCTTTAGAAGCTCCCGCTCCTCACGGCGGTCATAGATTCTGGTCATCTCGCCAGAGGAGTCAAAACTGATTTCGTAAAACGGCGTGGAAATCATCTTTAGAGCTCCGCCTTCATTGACCTGCTTCACCTCCAGAATCGTATCCTGCTTCCCACATTCCGTCTTTCCGTCTGTCTCTCGTTTCTCTCCTTTCACGCACACTTCATACCCTTTTGACGGCGTATTCTCGATCAGGTAAAGGTAAGAGCCTTCTGCTGTTTTCTGGGTCAGAACGCCAGACAGACACGCCTCCCTTTCCATCTCCAAAACCCCTGTCCTTGGAAAGCTTAAGGCATTCCATACCACAAGGCTGTCTCCTCCCAGCTCAATTCCTGCGGCTCCCAAAATCTCTTCTTTGGCCTGATTCACCAGTTTTTTGCCTGAGGCAAGAATCTCCTCATACTGCTCTTTAGAATCCTCATACACCTCTTTAATCGAGGATCCGGGAAGAATATCATGAAACTGATTTAATAATAAAAGCTTCCAGTTTTTCTCCATCTCCTCTTTGGGATACGAAAAATCGGTTCCCATATTCCCTGCCATAACCGAATAAAATTCCGCATCCTGGCATAAAAACTCACTTTTCCGGTTATATCGTTTATTCTTTGCCATAGAGGTATAAGTTCCTCTGTGAAACTCCAAATACAATTCCCCGCTCCAGGAAGGAAGACAACGCCTGTCCATCTTCTCTTCCAGAATGTGGAAAAAGTCCTTCACAAAAGTCTGCTTCGTCTTAGGACAGCTGGCCGCGCCAAAAGCCATCCGTTTACTTTCCTCAAGCATTTCCTCTGTAGGGCCGCCGCCGCCGTCTCCATATCCATAGCAGGTCAGCACATCCCTGCTCAGCTCCTTGTTCTGATATCTCTGCCACGTCCCCATAATCTGACAGGCATTCTGCCTTCCGTTATAGGTCGTATTAAACGGGTCATGCAACGACTTTGGCTGCTTTTGGTAATCCTTGGTGGTAATCAGATACGCTAAAACCTCGCTTCCGTCAATTCCTCTCCATGTAAAAGTATCGTAAGGAAACTGATTATACTCATTCCACGCAATTTTGGTGGTCATAAAATAAGGCAGGCCCGACTTTTTTAGAATCTGAGGCATAGCCGCGCTGTACCCAAACACGTCTGGAAGCCATAATACCTGACTGGGCTCTGCCCCCAGCTCCTCTCTAAAAAACCGCTGTCCATATAAAATATGGCGAATCAGCGATTCTCCAGAAGAGAGATTGCAGTCTGGCTCCACCCAGGCAGCGCCTTCCGTCTCCCATCGGCCTTCCCTCACTCTCTCCTTTATCCGCTCAAACAGCTGGGGCGCCTCTTCTTTCACAAACTCATATAACTGAGGCTGGCTGGACATAAACTTGTACTCTGGATACCGCTCCATTAAATTTAACACGGTCTGAAAACTTCTCACCGCCTTCTGCCTGGTCTGTTTTAACGGCCATTTCCACGCCACATCAATATGGGTGTGCCCAATGCTGTGGACCGTTACAGGACTGCCCGCCCCCCGTTTTCTTCTCTCCTCGTAGTAATGCTCCCTAAAGTAATCCCCCGCGCGTTTTACAGATTCCGTAAACATTTCTGAATAGGGGCGCCGAAAATCCAGCAGGCGAATGCTGTCATTTAACACCTTCCAGGCCTCAATTCGCTCTAAATCTTCCTCTCCCAACAGCTCCCCTGCCTCAAAAGGAACCTTCAAATCATAGTACAGCTCTGCCACTTCCCGCTCATACACAGCCATATCCACATGGAAAAAGTTCGTCTTTGCGCTGTTGTTGGAGTACGCATAAAATAGAAGCTCATATTTTTTATGAACACTTTCCCCATCTGTCAAAATCAGCTCCTGATGGTTCATATCCATCGTTCCTTTTAGCTTCCCGTCCACATAAACCAAAATCTGGGGATTGTCCGTGTTCCACAAATCCGTGTCCCCAGTACTCACAATCACCCGAAGCTCTCTGCCCGCCAGTTCCCTGTCTGGAAAAATCTCTGCCCGCAGCCAGTAATGCTTGTCCTTGCCTCCCCAGGTCTCGTCCCGCTGGTAGTCCTTCCATACAAGCTTTGTCATCTCTTCTGGCAAAACCGTTTCCCTAAACCCATAATCCCCTTCTGCTATCTGCAGATAGTCTATCTGTTTTCTATGAGAATATCGCAAACTCCCAAGGGTATTCACCGCCATTTTAATCCTGTTCCTGATAATATCCATACATGTCCTCCTCATCTGTCATATCACAACCTTATCCACTGAGTGTATTCTACCACAAAAGCCCAGAGAATACATCCCTGAGCTTTTATCCATAAAACTTTTTCCTGCAAAAAGATTACGTCTAAACTGTTTCAAGTTACCCCTTAATTCCTGTGGAGGCAATTCCCTCTACCAAGTACTTCTGCATAGTCAGAAAAATTAAAAAGATAGGAATCAAAGACAAGGTAGCCATGGCGAACATAGCGCCCCAGTCCGAGCCTGCCGTAGGGTCCGAAAACATTTTCAGCGCATAGCTGACCGGATATTTTAACGGATCGCTTAAATAAATCAGCGCCGAAAGAAAATCATCCCATCGCCACATAAAGGAAAAGATGGCGCTGGTAACCAGAGACGGCTTAATTAAAGGCAAAATAATCCGAATAAAAATAGAGTAAATAGAGCACCCATCCATTCTGGCCGCCTCGTCCAGGTCATAAGGGATTCCCTTAATAAACTGAATATTTAAAAAGATGAAAAATCCCTGCCCAAAAAACTGCGGCACAATCAATGGAAGATAGGAGCCCACCCAGCCCATTTTATTAAAAATGATATACTGGGGAATCATAATCACCTGAAAGGGCAGCATCATTGCCAGAAGCATACAGGAAAACCAAAAGCCCTTAAACTTGAACTCGATTCTGCCGAACCCATATCCAATAATGGCAGAAGAAATCACTGCGCCAATCGTAGAAATTCCGGCAATAAAAAATGAATTTTTAAAAAAAGTTCCAAATCCATATCCGGCAAAGCCCTGCCAGCCTACTTGATAGTTGCTAAAAGAAAATTCCTCTGGAAACAGGTTTGCGGCCGTCCGAAAAATTTCATTGGTGTTTTTAAAAGAACTCATAATCATCCATACAAGGGGATAAATCATAACACATGCAAAAAAGAAAGTAAACACATGATAAATCGCTGTGATTATAGTTCTCTTTTCTTGATATCCTGTTTTCATAAGCTTCCCCCTTTATGACTCATAGTAAACCCATTTGTTCTGCGTCTTAAATAAGACAAACGTTAACAATCCCACAATAAACACCATAAACCAGGCCATGGCGCAGCCGTACCCTAATTTGTTGTAGGTAAAAGAATTTTGGTACATGTAAACCGTGTAAAACAGCGTGCTGTCTCTTGGCTTTCCCTGAGTAATAATATAGCTTTGAGTAAAAGCCATAAACCCGTTGATGAGCTGATTAATCAGGTTGAAAAAAATCGTGGGCGTCAGCATAGGAAGCGTGATCTTAAAAAATCTCTGGATTCCATTGGCCCCATCCACAGTGGCCGCCTCATAAAGGCTGACTGGTATCTGCTTTAATCCAGACAAAAAGATCAACATAGAAGATCCAAACTGCCAAACTGCCAGAATGATCAGGGTCCAGATAGCCGTGTCCGCCCGCCCAAGCCATGCGATCTCACAGGGGATTCCAATGGTCTGTAAGAGAGCATTGATAACGCCGTCGCTTGCAAACATCCGCTTCCACAAGATTGCCACCGCCACGCTTGAGCCGATAATGGAAGGCAGATAGTAGACCGCTCTGTAAAAACCGGAAAGCTTTGAACTCTTTACCAGCAAAAGAGCTACTAAAAGAGCCATAATAAGGCGCAGAGGCACAGAAAACAGCACGTAATACATGGTCACCCCAAACACCTTCCAGAACTTAGAATCGTCAAAAAACATGGTCTTATAATTTTCCAGTCCGATAAACACCGGTGATTCCAGAATATTATATCTGGTAAAAGAAAACCCAAAGGATAAAATCATTGGCAGCGCCAGAAATGCCAAAAAACCGATAATGAAGGGCAGGATAAATACATATCCTGCTACCCCCGGTGTATTCATGATCTGCCCTAATGATTTCTTTTTTCTGGGGACTGATGTCTGTTTACTCATATCGTTTCCTCCAGATTTTATTTATTTTGCCGCCTCTGTTAAAATCCTGTTCGATTCTGCCACAAAGTTTGCCGCCGCTTCCTCAGCCGTCACGTCGCCGTAGCGCAGATCCTCTACTGTAGTTTTTCCCAAAGCCTCTACTTCGCCTTTTCCTGCTGGGTCTGGCTCGTCGATTGGCGTAGCAACCTGGCCCACGGCTGCAATGTAATCAAAGACTACCTGAGACACCTCATCTACCTTTGGCTTAATCGCTTCTGCCACCTCGGTGTTAACCGGGATTCCTCTCTCTGCCATCAAAATTTCATTGCATTCCACGCTGTTGGTAAACCAGTTGATAAACTTTGCCGCTTCCTCTTTATTCTGGGAGGTTTCCGCAATAGAGAAAAACTGGCTTGGCTTTAAATACATGGACTGGTTGGAAGCATTGTCCGCAGTCGGATACATCGCGATTCCCAGCTCTCTTCCTGCTGTGTTGGAGATACTGATAAACTGGTTGGAGAAAGAGAAATCATTCCATGTAGTTCCGTCAATCAGAGGCTTTGTTTCAACAACGTCTGGATTCTTCTCTGCCAGAAGGTCTGGAGAAATAGAAAACTCTGCCTTGGAGAAACGATCTACATTGGCAAAATGAACCTTGGAGCTGGTATCGTCATTGGCGTTTAACTCATCAAAAAGATGAGAACCGCCGGATCTTGCAATAATCTGCATCATATTCAGACCGCCGTCAAAATACGTCTTGGCTCCTGTCTTCTCATAAATCTGCTGGGATATATCGTACAATTCACTGATAGTCATCTGCTCTGGAATGGTTACTCCTGCCTCCTCCACAATGGCCTTATCATATGCCATAATCGGCGCGTTGCTCCCCAGACTGAGAGCGTAGCATTTTCCGTCTATGGATCCGCTTTCAATGATGCTGTCTGGAATCTTGCTGGTGTCAATCACACCGCTTTCTATAAACGGCGTCAAATCTGCCAGCTGTCCGCTTTTCTGATACTGATTGATGTAAGAATAATCCTGCTGAATAATATCTGGCAGGTTGCCGCCTGCCGCCATGGCGGAAAGCTTATCCCAGTAGCCGGACCAGTCTGTAAATTCCACTTTGATTTCCACATTTGGATTCTGGCTCATGTACAGATCCACCGCTTTTTTCGTTACGTCATTTCTGGTCTGATTCCCCCACCAGCAAAGGTTTAAAGTCACCTTATCTCCGCTTGAGCCTGTCTGGGAACTTTCCTGTCCAGAAGCGGCTGTAGTCTGATCTGTCTGCGTGGAGCCTGCGTCGTTGTTTGGCGTTTTCGAAGAACCGCCGCACCCGCTTAAGGAAACTGCGGCCAGAACTGCCGCCATAGAAACTGCTGCAATTTGTTTTTTCATTCTGAAATCCTCCTGTCTGTTTTTCGATGGGTATATTTTATAGTGAATGTGCACAACGGTAAAGTTAAATAATAGCTTTTGATGGTTAAAAAATGGCTTTCTCCATTTTTCACTCTTCATGAATCCTCATTTTTCATATATACTATAAACGTATTCTCAGCGGACAAGGAGAGACCTTATGGAAAAATGCAAAAACTGGTTCAATGATCTTTCTCTGTTTAAGAAAATTGTTCTCATTGTGTTTATTATCATATTTTGTACCTTTCTTATCTTTTTTCTTAACCTGCAGTTTTTAATAAAACAGTATGAGAAAGAGCTGTACCAGACCAGCGCCCAGGCCCTGAATCATGCCTCTGCATCCATCGCAAATGAAATGGAGCGGATTGAAAGCATCTCGGACCAGATCATCAGCGATTCGATTATCCAGGAAAACCTGTATCAGCTAAACCAGAATCCCAACAGCAACCGGAGAGCCGTTTACAAGCGCGACGCCTATCAGGCCCTGTTTCCTTATACGTTCTCCAACCAATACATCAAGTCCATTAATATGGTTCTGCCAGACGGCTCCAATATCTGTATGGGAAACTCGGATGATATCAAAAAATTTGATTCGGCTGCTCTAAAGCAGATAGCTGGCGAATCCAAGGGACGCATTCGCTGGGTCTCTGCCGTTGAGCCTGGCGAGGACGTATGCTGCCTCCGGATGCTGCGCCAGTTAAAGTTTCTGGGTTTAAACCAACTGGCTGATTTGTGCCTTGTAGTGGACATTGAGGCGCTGATTTCCGATTCATTAAGAAATGCCGGCTATTCCTCTGACAACGCGCCTTTTGTTTTAATTCAAAACGGACGAAGAATCTATCCGGCGCAGCCTTATTATGACGAAACGTATTCCGCGCTTTTAGAGGAGATGGAGGCTTCTAAAAGAACTTATACCATTACCTCTATTGGCGGAGAAAAAAAGTTTATCATCACTGGTTCTCTTCCTGTTATTGGTTGGAATTACCTTTACTTTCGGGATTACAATCCGATTTTTCACAATATCCGCCTGGCAAAGCTTCAGGTAATTGTTTTCTCTATCCTGTCGTGCATCGTTGCTCTTGTTTTGATGTGGATGGTTTTTGGCAGAATTTTAAGACATCTCGAATTTTTGGTAAGGAAAATTCGTTGTTTTGGAAACGGAACCCTGCTTCCCGAACAGATTCCGTCTTATAATTATGAAGAACGCCACGATGAAATCGGACAGCTTCATCGTGCCTTTGATGAAATGACCAAAAGTGTTAAGGTCCTTCGGGATGAAAATTATGACAAACAGCTTTTATTACGGGATGCCACGATCCGAATGCTTCAACAGCAAATCAACCCCCATTTTTTATACAACACGCTGGACACGATCAACTGGATGGCCCAGAAGTACGGGGCGGACGATATTTCCACCATGGCCCGCTCTTTGGGAAACTTATTTCGGATTTCTATTACAGGACAGGAGGAGCTGATTCCCCTTTCAGAAGAACTATCCTTTCTGGACAATTATATTCAGATTCAAAATATCCGCTTTAAAGACCGGCTCAATTTTGAAATGAACATTCCAAATAATATTTCCCATATCCAGATTCCTAAGCTGTGCATTCAGCCCTTGGTGGAAAATGCGTTAAAGCATTCCATGGAATACTCGGATCAGATGTGCAGGATTCGGGTGACCCTTCAGGAGCGGGACCATGATTACCAGATTCAGGTGGCAAACACCGGCTCCCAGTTTGAGGAAAACTTAATCTGGAAAATTGAACATCGAGAAATTACTCCACAGGGCTCCGGCGTAGGGCTGACCAATATCAATTCCCGCTTAAAGCTTTTATATGGAGATGCTTATGGATTAACCTTTTACAACCAGGAAGGCATGGCTGTGGTCATGCTTACAATTCCAAAAGAAAGGAGAAGTTTTCATGCTGAGACTCATGATTGTAGATGATGAACAGATTATTCGAGAAGCATTGTCAGAGATGGTTGACTATCAGTCCATTGGCTATGAGCTGGTAGCTACCGCAAAAAACGGCATGGAAGCTTTGGATACCATCCGTGACGAGTATCCAGATGTGGTAGTTACAGACATCCGGATGCCGTTTATCAATGGCCTGGAGCTCATCGACCGCTCCAGAAAATCGGATTCCAACATTACCTTTGTCCTCCTGTCTGGTTACGGTGAATTTGAATACGCCAAGGAGGCCATGAAATACGGGGTGCGCCACTATCTCTTAAAACCCACGGACAAGCGGGAGTTAATCGAGACGCTCATCGCTATCCGCCAGGAACGTCTTTCAGAAGAAGAAAAACGCATTTCTGAACGTTCCCAGCTTTTGTGCAGCCTTCAGACCTCTCTGGAGCAATGCTTTCTCATGGAGGCTTTGACCTACGAAGAGGATTTTTCTGCTGTTTATAAAAAATATCTGCCTCTTTTGTCCTCTTCTATGGACTGCCAAACCGCATGTGTATGCTCCTTTGTTGAAGAAGCTTACATGAAAAATTTCGCCTCTGATTCCAGACGTCTCCTGGAACTGGAACAGACGCCCTTATGTTTTTCCTGTATTTATATAAAAAACAATATGATTCTCATCTTCCACGCGCCTTCTCTTGCCTATCAGGAGCGGATTCGTGCATTGTTGGGGAATCTCCACTATTTCGGACAGACTGTGGCCTTTGAGCTTCAATTCCTTCATGCCGCCTCATCCCAGGAATTGTTTCACAGCATTTTGCTTAAAATTTCCAGATTTCAGCAAATATTTCTTGTGGATGCAGAATCTCATACCTATGAAATCAGAAATGATTTGACTGCTCCCTGGAGGATCAGTCACTTGAATGCCAGCTTAACAAATGCTTCTGATGAATCTCAGGCGGTCCGGGTTTTAAATGCTGTTTTTCATGACACCATGCCGACAGACACAGCCAAAAATCTGGCTCTCAGCCTGTTTCTGAAACGGTGGCCAGAAAGCGGAACCCTTCCGACAGAACTGGCCTGCGACTTTTTTCAAAAGCTTTACGGATGCTTGAGTATTCAGGAAATCCAAAACCTGATGGGAGCGGTTCTTTTAAGGGGAAACGAGGGAAGCCAAGAAGAAAAAAACAGCGCCAACATAGCGCTCTTAAAATCTTATGTAAATCAGCATCTGGATTCGGAAACTCTTTCTTTAAAGTGGCTGGCTGAGAATTATCTTTTTATCAGCATCGGATATCTAAGTAAGCTGTTTATCAAGGAAGAGGGACTTCGTTTCTCTGACTATCTGAACAAGCGGCGCGTGGAAGAGGCAAAGCGTCTGATGGAGGTTTATCAGAAAGAAAATGTGAAAAATATTGCCGGAAAGGTAGGGTTTGGCAGTAATCCCCAGTATTTCAGCCAGGTGTTTAAGCGCTACACAGGGCTTACGCCTACAGAGTATATGGAAGGCAGGCGGCTGCCATAAGCCGCCGCTTTTATGCCTTCCACAAAATGTCCCTGTTAACAGTCTGGTAGAAAAGCTGTTTCACCCTCTCCCGTTCCTTTGTCTGACCTAAAATCCACATCAGCTTCGTCACAGCAGCCTCCAGAGTCATATCATAAGATTCCAGAAGCCCAAACTCATACTTTATGGTTCTCCCCACCTCATACACAGACATGTTGCTGCCCTCGTTTGTAACCTGAGTGGTCATAACCACGGTTTTCCCCTGAGAAATCCATTTCTTCACAGCAGAGTAATAACCGCAGGTCTCATAATTGGGCAGACCGCCTACTCCAAACGACTCAATAATCACCCCGTCATAATGTTCTGCCATATAATCTAACACAGCGGCGTCCATAGACGGAATCAGCTTTAAAAGCCCTACGCTGGAATTAAATTCATGATAAAAGGTCAGAGGCTCACAAAGCAGCTTCTTGTCATCTAAGTAAAACAAAATATGCTCCTCCTGGATCGAAGCAATATACGGAAAATTAATACTGGAAAATGCGTTATAGCTTTTTGTCCGTTCTTTCTTTGCCCTGGTTCCTGCAATGACCTTGCCGTCAAAAACAAGATTGACCCCATAAGCTCTGTCACAGGAGGCAAACCGAAGGCTGTCAGACAGATTTGTCCTGGCGTCCGTGATTTCCAAGTCAATGGGTTTTTGAGATCCCGTGATGACAATGGGTTTTGGTGAATTTTGAATCAAATAAGACAAAGCGGCTGCAGAATATGCCATAGTATCTGTACCATGGCATATGACAAAACCGTCATAAGTCTCATAATTCTTTTCCACAGCCTGGGCGATGGCAAGCCAATGCATCGGCTGAATATTCGTGCTGTCAAGATTAAACAGCTGAAGAGTCTCTGTATGACAGAACTCTTTGACAGATGGCACGTAAGTCAACAGCTCCTCTGAAGATAGCAGAGGCTTCAGACCCTTCTGCCCTCTTTTGGAAGCGATCGTTCCGCCAGTAGCGATTAACAGGATACGTTTCATATGCAGCTCCTTTTTCTAGTTAACATAACGCCAACTCTAACTGAATCACCCGTTCCTGCCCTGGCTGCAAATAGAAAAGAGTTCCCTTCTCTTCCTCATATCCCCGCCCAAAAACCAGACAATTTGCAGGCTCAATTCCCAGAGCATAATCACCCGAAACCATAGACTTCCACTGAATCAGCCTGGGAAGCTGATCCTTGTAATACTTAAGGCTGGCCGTAATTCCTAAATCCGGATTGTGAATCGAGACCGTCACCTGACCATTCTCATCAGTCCTGGCCTCATGGAAAAATACCTGCTCCACGCCGCCGTCTACAGGCTCCTCTATCTTTTTAAAGGGCAGCCTGCAAGGGCTGTCCATCTCTTCCCGCAAAACCGTATTCTCACTGTCAATCTCCACCTGACAGCAGGTATCCAGAAACGGATAGGAAAAATTACAGTGATACAACAGCATAAAAGGTTCCTTTTCATAGCCTCTGTTTTGAAACCGATCTGTAATCACAATTTTCCCGCTGCCGTAAATCGTCTCAATCGTTCGGTTCAAATAGATATGGCCCTCAAATAACCCGTCAGGTTCCATGTCTCCCCTGATTAATAAATGATACTTCCCCTCTTCATCAAAAAAGCACTGCGATCCTGCATGGGAAGCCGGAGTCAGTCTGAGACTTCCATGAACCGGAAGCTGCCTGTTTTTATCTCCCGGGCCCACGTTGTCATTTCCGCAGGTAAACATCATTCCGCCCATGACGCTCTTGTTGGAATAGGCATAAGATCTGGAGTACTCTCCGCTTGTAAAACCGTTTTTTGCCAGGAAGGAAATGTTCACCCCCTGATAAGACACTTCTGCCAAATCCAAACACTTATCCGCCTGAGCCACAAAGGACAAAGGTCCGTTTTTGACCTGAAAGGCCCTGAGATGTTTTCCAGGGCCTTCCAGATATTCTACTTCTCTTACGTAGGCAAGCTGCTCAATATTGCCTGTTTTTTTCAGTGTTTCCTTCATAGATGATCTCCCTATTTTGCAGCCGGATACTCGTTACACAGCAGACGGTATGGCGGCTCATCCTCCTCAATGGCAGGAAAACGTCCTATCGGCTCATAAAACCGGTTATCATTTTCATCGTCATTGCACATAGACACCTCGCCTAAAAGTACAGGGCCAGTTCCCGGCTCCAGCTCGAAATCATGGTACATATTCTGGAACACAGTAATACTCTCCCCAGGACACAGCTTAATTTGAGTCCCTGCCGGTACCGTGTACTCTCTTCCATCACAGTGAACCGTCACGTCCGTGTCTGCAAACTCTCCTTCTGGCGTAGAGTTGTAAACCCGAATCAGCACATTTCCGCCTCCCCTGTTGATGATGTCTTCCATCTTATACCAATGGAAGTGCATAGGCGCCATCTGTCCCTCTTTGATATACAGAAGCTTCTCTGCATAAGGCTTAGGATATTTTTGACTCATCTTGGGATTTCCGTTTCGCAGAGTAATAAGGGAAAATCCCACCTGGTCAAATTTCCCCAAACCATAATCTGTAATATCCCAGCCTAACATATTATCCCGAACCTCATCGTATTCGTGGCTTTTCTCCTTCCACTCTTCTGGTGTAATGTCGCAAAACGGCGGCAAGGCGAACCGATACTCCTTAATCATAGCTTCCATTTCCTTCAAAGCTTTGTTGATCTCTGAACGTTTCATAACTTATCTCCTTTGTCTTTGTTTATTGCTAATTTTTGTAACTGTACTCCTGCTCTTTTTAACAGCTGCTGCAAAAGAAACGCACAAAATCCATACAGGAATATCGCTATTGTGATGATAATAAGCAGCACAACTGTTTTTATTATGGATTGATGGAGCAACCGAGGCCAATTTATAATCCTGCAAAAACTATACGTAAACTCAACGTCATGAACAATGTAAATCATCACGGTCGCAGATGCAATTTTATTTATCATTTTATTCTGTCCAATCTCCATCCGCCTGAAAAGTTCAAACACTGATACTGCGACAACAACAATGAACGCAGAAATATTGCCCGTTAAAACAATAGCTTGTGTAAAACTCTGACGGGTGCCGTCTTCAAACTTCGCAATATTGGACATCGTGGTATTGTAAAAACCTAAAAACAGAAAAACAAATGCCAAAATTATGACTCCGATTATCGCAGCTATTTTGATATCTTTAAATGGATTATATCTTTTCATATATCCGCCGGTCATATACAAAAACACACCCATAACCACCTGAGCCAGATAATCGCTGCCTCCAATCAGGTTCTTCAAAATACTTGTGGTAAACGCAAAAGTCACAGCCGCGCCTACGCAGACAAGCGCCGTCAAAAACTGATTCTGGCTAATATCTGCAAGCCGTTTATTTAAGAATCCTTGGGCTATTCCAATAATGCAGATATAATATCCTAAAAACCAGCTAATCTCGTTTATATCTTGAATTTTACCCCCCCCGAAAATAACGCCCCTATTTTTAAATTCCTGTCCCAGAAGTGTTTCCGCCAAACCATAAATCTGATCCTGAAAATAGTAAAACGTAAAGGAAAGCAAAATTAAGAAGCAAACGCCAAACACAAGGCTTGATAATATTTTAGTTATCTGCTTTTGGAGATTTATCTTTTTGTCTATCAGGAAGTATCCAGATATCAAGATAAATATGCTGTTTCCAATAAAGCCGAAAGTCGATATTCCCTGAAACAGCAGCAGCCTTTTGGCAAATGCAACAGTAGTAAATTCTCCTGAACCTGCTAATTGGGGCAATGCGACATGGTAAACTAAATGAAACAGAATGATTCCCAGCATCGCTGTAATCCGCAAAAGCTCAAAATTGCTCTGACGAGCTGAAAAATACCTGGCGTTCATCTTTCCTTATCCTTTCAGCACGATCACATTCCAGCTCCTTGCCGGAAGAACCGCCTTCAGACAGCCAGCCTCCACTTTCGCATTTTTACCGCTTACCGGAACCACCTTATCAGGCTCTTCCTTCGTGTTCTCCGCCTTTAGATCCGTATGGGTCAGAACCAGATTCTCCACTACCTCGTATCCTTCATACTGCCGGATATCCATATCCGCCTGAATATCCTCTTCTAAGTCCTTATTCACCGCAAACAAGGTAATGGTCCTGTTCTCCTTATCTTCCACTGCCACCGCATCCACATAAGGCGCATCCCCATATTTGCTCTCATAGACAGGGCAATTTACCAAAGTCTGAAGCACGGTTCCATTTCCCATCTGGCAGGCATGAAGATACGGGTAGAAAATGGTCTGCTTCCAAACACCTGTATCATCTGTCATAATAGGAGCAATCACATTGACCAGCTGAGCCAGACATGCGATTTTCACTCTGTCGGCATGGCGAAGCAGCGTAATCAACATACTGCCTACAAGCAGAGCGTCCTCAAAATTGTACACATCCTCCAACAGATGAGGCGCTTCGCTCCAGGGCTCGACTTTCTTATCCTGCTCTCTGGAGTGATACCACACATTCCACTCATCAAAGGAAAGGTTGATTTTCTTCTTCTGTCTCTTTTTGGCCTGAACGGCGTCACAGATAGAAAGGACAGAGGAAATAAACCCGTCCATAGCCACAGAACTTGCCAAAAAGTCACGGCTGTTATTTTCCACATTATCGTAATAGGTGTGAAGGGAAAGGTAATCCACCTGTTCATAACAGTGTTCCAGCACCGTCTCCTCCCACGTCCCGAAGGTAGGCATGTACATACCGGAGCTTCCACAGGCCACCAATTCCACAGAAGGGTCTACCATTTTCATGATGCGCCCTGCTTCCTCCGCCAGCCTGCCGTACTCATCTGCAGTCTTATGGCCCATCTGCCACGGACCGTCCATCTCATTTCCCAGGCACCACAGCTTAATATTATGAGGTTCCTCGTATCCATGGCTTCTACGCAGGTCACTGTAGTAAGTTCCCTTTTTCACATTACAGTATTCAATAATGTTCTTGGCGTCCTCAAAACCTCTGGTCCCTAAATTAATAGCCATCATAGGCTCTGTTTCAGCCTTTTTTGCCCAGTCCATAAACTCATTTAAGCCAAATTGATTTGTCTCAATGGTAGTCCAGGCCGGGTCTAAACGCCTTGGCCTTAAATCCTTCGGTCCTACGCCGTCCTCCCAGTGATAATCCGACACAAAATTTCCCCCTGGATACCGGACAATGGGAACCTGTAATTGTTTAATCAAATCCAGAGTGTCCTTGCGAAATCCCTGCTCATCAGACAAAGGACTCCCAGGCTGATAGATACCGCCATAAATCGCCCGTCCCAGATGCTCCAAAAAAGAGCCAAAAATCCGCTTGTCTACCTGTCCCACTAAAAAGTCCCTGTCAATACAAATCTTCGCCTGTTTCATAGCTTCCTCCACTTTTGCTTTTATAATAAAGACCGCTGGTAAGCCAGTCTTAAGCTTTTATCTCTCACATAAATCTTGCCGCAATACAAAAATTCGTTTTTCTTCAGCAGATTCTGCATCACCACATTGTCCGGATGCGTATCAATCTTTAAATTACCGCACTTAGAAAGGGCCCAGCTTAAGCAAAAAGAAGCCCCTCCCTTTGACCGTCCGTCAGAGGCAATACGGTGCACCACTCCGTAAGGCTTGTCGTTGAGCCACTGCCCGTCCTCAATCACCTGATAATCCTTATCCTCGCCAAACCGGTAGTAAAAAACCACTGCGATTCTTCCCTCTATCATGCAGACATAAGAGTTTCCCTCCTCAATATCCTGTACTATCCTGCTTGTTGGCGGATAAGTATCCCCCCACTGATTTCGATTTCCATGGTCCGCCATAAACCTTCTGGCATGGTCGTATAACTCCTCCACCTGCTTTAACTGTTCTTTCGTTGTCTTCTGAATCGTCCAGTCCACCAATCTTTCCTCCGTTTTTTCTACCAAAGTCAGAATTTACCGATCACAGAATCTGAATCTGACACATTTTCATAGAAGATAACGCATTGTCATGACTTTCCACCGTCACGCCTGCACAGCAGGCAGAATCTACAGCCACAGGCGTGTTTGGCATAGCGGCTTTCACCAAAAGAGCATTGGAAATCACACAGATATCTGTACACAGCCCCACCAGCTCCACCTGGTCATATCCTTTCTGAGAAGCAAATCTTCCACACTCCAGACATCCAAACGTTTCCTTTTCAAAACGCCTTCCCTCAAATTTGTCAATCTCCTTATGAAGCGCCCATCCGTTCGTTCCCTTCACACAGTGAACCACTGGAAGGTTCTTCCCTTCTAAGCTATCCAAGTAATCCTCTTTGTGGGTGTCCATGGTAAAAATAACATCCCACCCGTCTTCCTTATAGGTTCTTATCTTCTCTGCCACCTTTGGCACAATGGCCTGGGCCTCTTTTGTCCCCAGACTCCCGTCGATAAAATCGTTTTGCATGTCAACCACAATTAACAGCTTTTTCATTCCGTTTCGCTCCTTTTTCACTGGATTTCAGGCTCGCTTTCTTCTCATATTGTAACCATTCTTTATGGCTGAGTCAACGTTTACGTCAGTTCTTTTTTTAGTTTTTCTGTGATGAGCACTTCTCTTGCAGACAGAAATTCATAGAAATTTCCGTAGGTTAATTCTATATTGGGAGGAATTAAATGCTTTGCTTTATAATCTGCCAAAGATTCTAAAGGGATGGTATCTTGCAGCCACAGATCAAAATCGCAATTACTTTTTTCAATATTCGGAATTGCCTCCAGTAATTGAAGATTCCCTAAATAGTTATGATTCTTTATGGCAAATTCCACTTGGTCATCCGTCAGTCCATGCTTTTTAAGCTGCTTGCGGGTAAATTTTGATTTTGGATACATATGGTCAATGTGAAAGTGATTCTTTAAGTCCGCCCAAGGGTATAGAACTGACATAATTACCACGGTAATCCCCTGACCATACTTTGCCCACAGCAAATTGCTGATATCGTCATCAGTAAATAGTAAGGAACGGTTTGTTCCTTTAAAGCGTTCTGTAATTTCCTGCAATGGAAAATGGTTGTCTGTGGAATGGCTGCGTATAAGTTCTCTTATAGGTTTCAATGCTCCATCCGGCATGAAGCTAAACACCTTTTTCAGCAAAGAGCGCGTAAACCATTTTTTGATTTCAATGCGCTGGGCAAGGAAAGCCGAACTGCTATCGAAATTGTCAGGAAGCCCAATCCTCTTTAAATAATACGCAATCGGAATAAAGAGATTATTGGAGGTAATGTTTTCCCGGTTAAACCCAAAACCTGCCACCAACGCCACCGCACCTCTTATCGCTTTCGTGATGTTCTCCCATTCCTCCTGGATTTTCAGCATATTGGTCCGGTTAAAATTATCTACCTTGAATGAAATATCCTCAAAATCGCAAAGAACCAGACAAGATTTCAAAACAAAATCTTTTGTAATATGAAATCCGCCGCCCATCTCATTGATTTCATCAACAAAATCATAGATCACCTTTCTCGCATCCAGCTTATCCCATTGAGCCGTTGCAAAAGAAAGCAGCAAATCTGAATAACTCAACGTGGTCCCGCCGCTGTTCACCCGAATAAAAATATTCAGCACCTTATCCAATTTTGCGCTGTCCTCTAAGTAATAACAAATTGTTGGGGAAACGTGGATCACTTCATATAATTTTGACAAGGTTTCATTTGCAAAATCACACTGCTTGCTGGAATGGTTGCCATATACGATATGTTTTGACCAGTATTTCATAACGTCAGAAAGACTCTTCATATCCAGAATGTCGCCAACCATAAACCAAAAATGGGTGCTGTCATTTCCACGAGCCTCTGTTTCCGTTAAAAAATCAAATTCATATTCCCATTCACTATCCTCAGAAGGCTGCAGCAAATTAAGATACAGCTTTCGCACAGGATATGCGTTTGGATTGTCCCACCGTCTATAAGACAGCTTGTACGCGTAGGAGCCTTTTAATCCAATATAGAGCGAAGTCAGCCGCTGTTGACCATCCAGCACTGCAATAATACTTTCGTTGCCTTTTAAGTCTGCCTTTTCATTGTGAAAATTCTTTACTTGATGATAATCACGCAAAAACTCATAGAACATAAACTCATTGAGATTCTCTTTTCCTACTTCCCAGAAAAGAAATGCGTTAATCGGATAATCCCGCATAAGGCTGTCAAAAAGCATCATAATTTGATTTGTGTCCCATACAAATTCACGTTGGATAGACGGCAGTAAATACTTTTTGGAATGAATTTTTGATATCACTTCGTTAATAGTCAGCGGTGTTTGAAATGACATAAGCTCCCCCTTTTCTCTCCTCATTTCGACTTGTTATTTCTATATTTTACCATAAATGTAAGAATCTGGAAACAACAAGAATACAATTTCCACACCCAGGCAAGAAACCAGGTAGCAATCCCTCCTTGATTGTGATATGATAGAAAAAAGCACACTCAACATATGCAGATATCAAGGGATGGAAGTATGAAAAAAATAAACGGAATTAATGTGACGCCAGACACCACCATAGACCCAGAAAAAGAAGTCCAGCTCCAAAAAGTCAAGGCAGAGATGAAAGCCGGACAAATTCTGATGGAGGGAGCGGCCAAGCAGATTGAGAAAATTAAGGAACAGCTGGAACGGGAGCATGATGAAAAAAACAGAGAGCCGGTAAGCGCAGAGCGAGATACCGCCAGCATTTCAGAAAGACAAAGATGGTCCAGAACAGACCGGACATCCTCCGAAGATCAGGATTCTTCCTGGCGTTTGGAAATGGAGGCAGAGTTATGGGAAGCCTTTGTAAAATGGAGTCCTATCATGAACGGCTCCTTTTCCAGTCAGCTTCAAAATCTGTCAGATATGTACCTGGCGCTTTTGGAAGCTGTGTTAAAATACACCATGGGAGAAGAACAGACTCTCCAGATGGATCGCTTAAATGCTGTATTATCTGAAAAGCTGAGCCTTCTCATGAATTCTGATTTAAAAGAGCTGGTAACCTTGTTAGAAGAAAGCGGCCAGAAAGAAGTCCTGGCAGGTCTCCAGGCCAGCGTGTACCGCCAGACCACAGGCCAGTCCATCTCTCCCAAAGAGGCAAAGGACATTTTTACTCGTTTTACCTCTGCATCTCCTTCCCCCTCTTTTTCCAGCTCCCCAAAATCAGGCTCTTTTAGTGGAAATACCCAGTTTTTCTCCTCTCCTTCCAAACCAGATTCCTCCCTGAAGGAAGGCATGATTTATAAATCCTCCGGCAAAGGAAAAGTAAAGGCCAGTCAGGGATATGCCGCTCAAAAGAATCAGTGGGAAAGACAAATCAGTCAGAGAAAAGAGGTGGTAAACAATGCCAGAAAAGGAGTGGTCCAAGGCTCAGGCTGGGGTTTAAAAAACACATTTACCGCCAGGGAGCTGGCTCAGGCAAACCGCTTTGCCGCTCACTTAAATGGATCTGGAGACTTATTCAGGCAAGAAGGCCTTACAGCCAAAAATGAAGAGCTGATGGGACTTCTGGCAGCAGTCACTGCAATGAAAGGGCAGGTATACGCCACAGAAGCCGGCCAGGGAAAAGCCATCACCTTTCCCCTTCAGAGCGCCATTGACCGAATGATTGACCATTATCTCAGACAGAAAGCAGCAGCCAGCGTCTACTACCATACCATCAGCATCTTTGAGAAAACCAAGAATCCTCAAAAAGCAGTGGAAGCCGGATTCGAATTTGCCTACAAACAATTTCAGGAAAAACAGGACACTCCCGCCTTCCAGACACAGTCCCAGTATGCAGAACAGGCAGGATTTTTCCAGGCTTTTTTAAAGAATCAGCCCATAGAAAAAGAACTGTCTTCAGGACTAAGGATTTTAGAAGAAAACTGGAGGGATTTTCTTCGTGCCATCGGAAAAGAGCGAGACCACGCTTTCACCCTGAGACTTCAGAAGCAGAGTCCCTGGGGAAGTCTTATTGAGCCTGAAAAACATCGGCCAGAAAAAAAGGTTGATGTGGAAAAAGTTCTGCTGGCCGCATCTATTATCTTGGCTATCATCGCCGCCGTCTATCTTATGCTGCGGGTGTAAACTCCCCGCAGCCATTTTTGTACAGGATTCAAAAAACACACATGAAGAATCACTGCCAGGACCAAAGAGACCAAAAAGGTCACTCCAATGCCAGAGAAAAACGAAACCACAGGGCTTTGAACTTCCACAATACGCAGCGTAATATACGAAATCACATGGTAATGAATCAGGTAAATTACAAAAGAGTATTTTGACAAAAACAACAAAATTTTCTGAGACAGCGGATGGGTAATCCTCACCTCATTTTTCAAAAATACATAAAAGGTCATGACAAAGATGACAAAGGCAGGGGCTAGATCTGTAGAAAATTTATAGTGTTCAGGAATCAGACAGCTGGCCAAAAGATTAATCGCCAAACATGCCAGGCCCAAATAATACCACATTCTCTTATTCTTCTGGGTTATGACCCTGCTGCTGTAATATCCCGCAAAGAAAGTCAGAAGCCAGCTATCCAGCAGCCAATGACTGTAGCCAAACCCCACGCCTAAGTCCTCTGTGAGATAAACTCTGACAATCCCCCAGCAAATGCCAAGGCCAAACATGAGGTGAAGCTCATACTCCTTCATAGAATGAAGCATTTTTGACAAAAAAGGGACCGAAAGAAGCATCCCCATAAGCGGGTACATAAACCACATATGAGTCACCCCGTTCTTTTCCATCAAATCCACATATACTCTTTTTCCATAGGACAGAAAAGAAAAAGAGTTTCCATCCATAACCATAGACCACAGAGTCAGAAAAAAAGTTACAGCCAAATAGGGAAACAGAATGGAAATTCCTTTATTTACATAATAATCTTTATAATCCTTTGGCCCTTCAAATCGTTTCTGTAAATTCAACTCTCCGCTCATCATATAAAAATTACTGTTGCATGTCAAAAGAAGCATTTGAAACGCAGTAAGAAACGTGGGACTCCAGGATAACGGTTTAGGAGACGTGTGCACTGCTATTACAAAAAACATAGACATGACTCTTATAAAATCCAAAGAAGAATTTCTGCTTCCTGACGCCTTCCCCTCCAATCTCTGCTCCATACATCTACCGCTCCTTTCTTGATATTAAGTCCCAAACGTGTTTTCCCAGTTGTTAAAAGCATAACAGGAAGAAAGCCTTTCGGCCTTCTTCCCATTTTAATTTTCATACATGCCGCCTTATGAAAAGACCCCTGCGATCCGTTTCATTACCTGACTGATCTCAATATTCTGAGGGCAGACCTTCTCGCAGTGATGACAGCTCCGACACTGGTCTGAACGGACATTCTGCTTCTCATACTCTGCTTTTCCTCTGTCCTTCCCATAAACCCCATAAAGATTATACGCCTTAAAGAGCTCTGGAATATTCAGTCCAAAGGGGCACGGCATACAGTAGGCACATCCTGTACAATCCACCATAGACATCCTATCATAGATTTCCTTTGCCTCTTTATAGACCTTAAGCTCCTCTTCTTTGAGCATGCCCACGCTGCTTCTGTCTGCATAGGCCAGATTGTCCAGTACCTGCTGCTCTGCTCCCATGCCGCTCAAAAGCAGGCTTACCTCTTTCTGATTCCACAGAAAATCCAGGGCGTGCTCCACCGGAGTTTTCTCTTTAGAAAACAACTTTGCCACATGACTGGATAAATTGGCCAGTCTTCCGCCAAGAAGCGGCTCCATGACCACGACCGCTAATCCTCTGTCCGCCGCATAGTGGAGTCCTTCCTGCCCCGCCTGATAATCCAGATTAATATAATTGTACTGAATCTGACAGAAATCCCAGTCCTTTGTATAGTCCACAATCTCCTTAAACGTCTCCAGATCATCATGGAAGGAAAAACCAAGATATCGAATCTTCCCAGCCTCTCTTGCCGCTTTCATATGATCCAGAAGATGAAACTTTTTCACCTTCTCCTCAAACCGCTCCCGGTTCAGAGCGTGAAGGAGATAAAAATCAATGTGGTCTGTCTTTAATTTCTGAAGCTGTTCCTCCAAAATGGCGTCGAAATCCTCTTCTTTTTCCAGCTTCCACATAGGACTCTTATCCGCCACATAAACCTTATCCCGATACCCGTCCAAAAGAGCCTTTCCCAGCACCAGCTCACTGGCGCCGTTGTGGTAAGGATAGGCGGTATCCACATAGTTTACCCCCGCATCGATAGCCCTGCGGATTATGGCAACAGCCTCCTTTTCATCTACTGTAACCCCATCCTCTAAAAGAGGCAGACGCATGGTGCCAAATCCCAAAGCAGAAACTTCCACTCCAGTGTTTCCAAATGTACGATACTGCATGTATTGTCCTTCTTTCTACTTAATCCTCCAGCCGCAGATGCCTTGGCAGTCCGTCCACCATCATAGGCGTCAGTTCTGCCTGAATCAACGGGCGGACGTAATTGATAAACTCCGGCGTCACATAATCGCCGTCCTCATTAATCCACTCTAGTGGAACCTTCTTCTCCACATTGGCAATCTTGTGCACATCATAAAGGTCTGTGACACATAGATACGGATCATCAGAAACCCTTTTTAAGATAATCATCTGCCCCGTTTCTCCCTCAAATGCAGCCTTAACGGCAGCACCGCCTACCTGGAAAGCCTCTGTAATATCCACACGGCCTACAATATGGGAAGCGCATCTTTGGAGAGAGTTAAACTCAATGGCTCTGGTCTTGCATCCCACTTCCCTGGAAATCTTCTCGGCCAGGTAGCGGGCCGTACCTGTCAGCTGACGGTGTCCGAAAGCATCCACAAAATCAATATTGTCCGTCAATTCACAGACATACCGTCCGTCCGCCACCTTAACGCCTTCAGAGACAGCCACCACCACAGAGCCCTTCTTCTCCTGGAGCTCTCCAACCTTTCTCATGAACTTGTCCACATCAAAGGTAATCTCCGGCAAAAACAGCATATCCGGTCCCTCGCAGTCCTCGCCCTTGGCAAGAGCCGCCGCTCCGGTCAGCCATCCTGCGTTTCTTCCCATGATTTCCAAAATAGTCACACTCTTTGTTCCATACACCAAACCGTCGCGAATTACTTCTTTCGTGATGGAGGCTATGTACTTGGCCGCGCTTCCAAATCCAGGCGTATGGTCCGTCACAGCCAAATCATTGTCAATGGTCTTGGGAACGCCCATAAACCGAATCTTGCTTCCATTTAAAATCGCATAATCGGACAATTTCTTGATAGTGTCCATAGAGTCGTTTCCACCGATATAGAAGAAATACTCCACCTCCAGTTTGTCCAGTATTCCAAAGATTCTGTCATAAATCTCTGTGTCATCCTTAATCTCAGGCAGCTTAAACCGACAGGAACCCAGGAAAGAAGAAGGAGTTCTCTTTAACAGATCAATATCCAAATCACTTTTAATGTGCTGAGACAAATCTACATATTTCTCCTCCAAAAGTCCCCGGATGCCATGAAGCATACCGTAAACCTTTTTCGCTCCCCTGTCTCTCGCCGTCTTAAAAACCCCTGCCAAACTGGCGTTAATCACCGCAGTCGGTCCGCCGGACTGGCCGACGATTACATTTCCTTTTAAATCTGCCATTACATTACCCCCAATTTTCTTTTTTCTCATCCAGGCAGGCCCTCAATCCTCCTGCCCCTTCCAGGTTATGCGCTTCTTCCTCTTATCTGGCCATCTCGCTTTGAGGTCCCACGTGGTTGTGAGCCTTGATAATGGTCTCTATCTCCTCCAAGTCAGAAGACGGGAGATCTCCAGGGATGGTATTCTTTACTGCACTGGTGGCGTTGCCGTACTGAATCGCTTTAGCACAGTCAAAATCATTGTTTAAAAGCCCATAGAGCGCGCCAGAAATATAGGCGTCTCCGCTTCCAATTCGATCCACCACATCAATGTCCCTGTATGGCTCCTCCTCATAGTACTGATCCTTCTTGGCATCGTACATTACAGATCCAAAGGTATGACGCTTTGGACTGTGAACCACTCTCTGCGTAGACGCCACAATCGAAATCGGATAATCCTCTGTAAAGCTCTTCATCATCTCCCTGGCTGTGCCGCTCTTTTTAAAAGTCAATCTGGCCGTATCCTCAGAGCAGAAGAAAATATCCACATAGGGAAGAATTTTCTCAATGCACCCCCTGGCCTCCTCTCCTGTCCACAGATTCCCTCTGAAGTTCACATCAAACGAAACCAAAGTACCGGCTTCCTTAAACCGCTTAATCATCTCTACGGTAGTATCCCTAAGCTTCTGGTTTAAAGCCAGAGTAATCCCGCTGGTATGGAAACATCTGGCTGCAGTGTACGCTTGTGTTGGAATCTCATCAATATTCAGAGAATAGAAAGAGCTGTTCGCTCTGTCGTAGATAACCTTCGGTTTCCTGGGATATGCCCCATACTCATAATAATAGATTCCCACTCTGGCAGACGGCGAATTGTCATATAAGAAAAAATCGTCGCTGACCCCATAGGATCGAATCTTGCTCTTCATAAATCTGCCCATATCATGAGAGGGCAGTTTGGAAATAATTCCTACATGAAGGCCAAGGAGCGCTACTCCCACAGCCACATTTAACTCTGCTCCACCAACCTGCTTCATAAAGGTATCTCCCCGCACCAGCCGCTCATTGCCTGGCGGAGAAAGACGAAGCAGCAGCTGTCCCAAGGTTAACAAGTCAAAATTCCGTTTCTCATCCATTACAATCTCCCCCATTACTGAAAAGGACAGTTCCAATGTTCTTTTGAGCATAAGAGCTGTCCTTTTTGTGATCTATCGTCGATTCCTTATCTCTGCACCCGTCCTGAACCGTCGCCGCCTGCCAGATTCTCAACATCTGCACGGGTTACCAGGTTAAAGTCGCCTGGAATGGTATGTTTCAAAGCAGACGCAGCCACTGCGTACTCCAGAGCAGCCTTCATATCCTTTTTGTCTGCCAGACCACAGATAAGGCCTGCAGCAAAGGAGTCGCCGCCGCCTACACGGTCAACAATAGGAGTGATATGGTACTTTCTGGAATGATAAAATTCTCTGGTTTTTCCATCCATAATACATGCAGACCAGCCGTTATCAGAAGCACTGTGGCTCTCTCTCAATGAGCTGATAATGTACTGAAAACCAAACTTATCCGCCATCTGATTGAAAATGTCCACATATCCGGCTAACTCCAGCTCTCCAGAGGTCACATCTGTGTTGCCTGGCTTAAAGCCTAGAACCTTCTCTGCATCCTCCTCATTGCCGATGCACACGTCCACATACTGCATCAGATTCGTCATAACCTTCTGAGCCTTCTCGGAAGACCATAATTTCTTACGGAAGTTTAAATCAACAGACACGGTCACATTATGCGCTTTAGCCGCCTTTAAAGCAGCCTCTGTCAGTTCAATGGCAGCATCGCTGACAGCCGGAGTGATGCCTGTGAAATGGAACCAGTCCGCTCCCTCAAAAATCTCGTCAAAATTAAACTCCTCTGGTTTTGCTGTGGAAATAGAGCTGTGAGCTCTGTCATAAACCACATTGGAAGCTCTCATGGCAGAACCAGTCTCCAGATAATAGATGCCCAGTCTCTCGCCGCTTCTTGCAATATGCTTGGTCCCTACATTATATTTTCTTAAAGCAGCAACTGCGCACTCGCCGATCGGGTTAGCCGGAACTGCTGTCACAAACTCCGCCTCATGACCATAGTTTGCCAAAGAAACCGCTACGTTCGCCTCGCCGCCGCCGTAGTTGATATCAAACTCGTCAGCCTGGATAAATTTTTCGTTGTTGGGGGTAGACAATCTTAACATGATCTCGCCCATGGTTACAATCTTTGCCATCTTCTTTAATCTCCTTGTTTAATGATTTTCTACTCTATTTGCGTGCTGCCGCTACAGCCTCCACAAATTCCTTTGCCTTTGCGGTCACTGCTGCGAAATCGCCGGTCTTTGCGCCCTTGGTCAAACTGGAGCCAGTTCCCACTGCGTATGCGCCTGCTTTCAGCCATTTGTCTACATTGTCTACATCAACGCCGCCTGAAGGCATAAACTCACCCTGTGGCAACGGGCCTTTGAAGGAGCTGATAGCAGCCGGTCCTACAATATTGCCTGGGAAGACTTTGATGATATCACATCCGGCTTCCATAGCGGTAATCGCCTCTGTAGGAGTCATAACACCTGGAAGCATAGGAACTCTGTAACGGTTGCACAGTCTGATGGTATCTACATTCAGTCCTGGGCTTACCACATAGTTAGCGCCTGCTAAAATCACCTGTCTTGCAGTCTCCGGATCCAGAACAGTACCTGCACCGATGACTACCTTGTCGTTGTCTTTATACTTATTCGCCATAGCTGCGATAAACTCTACCGGATTTCCCTCATCCATGGTCATGGTGATTTCGATGAAATTGATTCCGCCTTCGATAATGGCATCCACCACTTTCTCACCCTGCTCTAAATTCTTGGCACGAACTACAGCAACGAGACAGTCTTCTTTTAACCTGGTTAATACCTGTTCTTTTTTCATGATTCTTCTCTCCTTCTCTATATTCGTATATACGATTCTTTTTCGTAAACACGATTATTATACAAAAATTGTAATCCCTTCCATGAGATTTGTCAATGGGAACCTTATATTTTTCCCAAAAAACCCAATAATTTTGACACTTCTTCGGCCTTCTTATGGACAATCTGTCCCAGGGCCTCGTAGTCCTCTGTGGGCTTGTACAGACTGGACACACTGATTGCCCCTAAAATACTTCCATCAGACCCAAACACAGGAGCGCCCACACACTCCATATGCTCTTCCATCTCCCTGGCGTCTAAAGCAAACCCCCTTTCCCTGACACGATTTAATTCCTTCTCCAGTTCTTCCACAGACGTGACAGTTCTCTCCGTCTTTTTGCGAAACTTTATGCGGCCCAAAATCTGCTGTCTGGCTTCCTCCTGTGTATAAGCCAAAATCGCCTTTCCTAAGGAAGTACAGTACATAGGGTTTTTTGTCCCTACAGTGGCCGTGGTAATAATCGGATTTTCCGGCTCAAACTTACAGATATATACCACCTCATGGTCAGACCGGACCCCAAAAAACACTGTCTTTCCCACTTCCTTTGAAAACGCCTTAAGCTCCGGTTCAATAATACCAAGGAAATCCAGATTGTTGGTATAATTGATTCCAATGCGATAAGCTGTCAGGCCTATGGTATAAATCTGCTTCTGTCCCTTAGTCACATGAATCATACCCATATTGACCAAGGTAGTCACAATATCATAGGCGCTGGTTTTCGGAAGCGATAAATGACCGCAGATATCATCCAGGGTAATACCCTCTGGATTTTTGGACACCAATTTCAGTATTTCAACAGTTCGCTGGGTTGTTCGGTTTAACTTCATTCTAAATGTCCATTCCTTTCCCTTCACTCAAAAAAGTGTCCGACAATATCTCTGCTATCAGTATAACTCTTTTATAGGGAAATACGCAAGTACGGGTTTTATAAAATGTATAATTTTTTTGCAAGAAATGGCTTTTAGTTAAGCATTTTCATCAAAACCATACCTCTTTTTCTCATGCAGGGATAACATTCGTCAATGTTTTACTAAAGAAGCAGAGAATACATCACTGATTGAGTGATGTATTCTCTGCTCCCTGTTTGTCAGCGTTAATAAAAAGTTAGTTTCTATACTTACTTCTCCATTTTCTCAATGGCTTCCCACAATCCATTTAAGTAAGCCGCTCCCAAAGCTCTGTCATACAGGCCGTATCCAGGGCGTCCCACCTCGTCCCAGATCATTCTTCCATGGTCAGGACGTACATAGATATCGTGTGGACATGTCTCATACACAGCTCTCACAATTTCAAACAGATCCAGATCACCAGTAGAAGACAGATGAGCCGCCTCCCTAAACCGACGGTATCCCAGATACTTTACATTGCGGATATGCAAACAGGCGATCCGGTCCATCTGCCCAAAGTGACGAATAATAGCTGGAATATCATTCTCTGGATTAGAGCCCAGAGACCCTGTACACAGACACAATCCATTGGCCGGCGAATCGTGAAGGGCCACAATCTTGTCAAAGTCCTCCTGGCTGTGGGAAATCCTGGGAAGACCAAAAATCGGCCAGGCCGGATCATCTGGGTGAACCGCCATCTTCACCCCAACTTCCTCACAGACCGGAATCACCGCATCCAGAAAATACTTATAATTCTCCCGAAGCATGTCTGGTGTGATCCCCTCGTACTGCTTCAACGTCTTCTCCAACTCTGCCAGACGCTCCGGTTCCCACCCCGGAAGAGTAAACCCATTGCTGTCCTCTGCAGTCTTTTTCACAATGTCGAGAGGAGTCATATTTCCCAGTTCCTTTTCATCATAATACAGACTGTTGGAACCATCCTCCTCAATGACACGGGCCAGGTCCGTCCTAAGCCAGTCAAAAACAGGCATAAAATTGTAGACAATCACCTTCACCCCATACTCTGCCAGATTGCGGATGGTGGTAATATAATTTTCAATGTACTTTTCCCTGGTGGGAAGCCCCATCTTAATGTCCTCATGGACATTGACACTTTCAATCACTTCGCACTCCAGGCCAGCCTTATGAACCTGATCTATATACTCCTTAATCTCCTCCTTGGTCCAGACCTCTCCGGCCGCCTTGTAATCCAGAAGCCCCATAAGCCCCGTCATCCCGGGAATCTGTTTAATCTGTTTTAATGTCACAGAATCGCTCTTCTCTCCATACCAGCGAAATGTCATTTTCATGCCAGCCGCTCCTCCTCTCAATAATGAATCAAACTTTCCAAAGGCTTTTGTCCAGTCAGCTCTTCACTTCTGCCGTCCGGCTGCCCGCCTCCTGCATACAGAATAAACTCTGAGCCGTCCTTCACTCTCTCGCCCTTATCATTTACCACAGTAAACTGCTTATCCGAAATAAAAATCTCCGTCTCCTTTTCTTCCCCTGCGCGCAGATGAATCCGCTTAAAACCTGCCAGGCGGTGATTTCTCACCTCAAACTGAGACTTGGTATCTTTTATGTAAATCTGAACCACTTCGTCTCCGTCCATATCCCCGGTATTCTTTACTAAAACCGTTACCCTCACCCCGTTTGTCTCTGCCTTTATCCTCAAATCCGAGTAGGCAAATCTCGAGTAGCTTAAGCCATATCCGAAAGGATACATAGGATCACATTCCAAATACCGATACGTCCTTCCCTTCATGGAATAATCCGTAACCGGAGGCATCCCTTCTGCTGAAGCATAGAAAGTCACTGGCAGCTTTCCAGAAGGATTCACTTCGCCAAACAGAATCCTGGCAATGGCCAGTCCCCCTTCCGCTCCGGGATACCATCCCTGAAGAATCGCCCTCACATTTGGAGACTCCTGAAGCCACTTTAACTCCACAGCGCTTCCTGTCATGTTTACCACAATTAAATCCACCCCAGTCTCCAATAAAGCCTCCAAAAGGGCAATCTGGCTGTCCGGCAAGGCTGTGGTAGGTTTGTCCGCCATGCTGGTTTCATCAAAGCGATTCCCCACATCATGCTGCTCTCCTTCGTATCGCTCGTCGAGCCCCAAGCAGACCACAGCAGTCCCAGCTTCCCTGGCGGCGCATACAGCCTCTGATACTCTGTCATTTGGCAAAGCCAGCTCTTCCACCCTGTCTTTCATGGTATGGCAGCCTTCCGAATAATGAAGCCGCACATTCTCCGCCACAGTCTCAATTCCTTCCAAAACTGTTACATATCTGGGAGCCGTGCCATGATAATTGCCAATGAGCGGCCAGCGGCTGTCCGCGTTAGGCCCAATCACGGCCAGCTTCTCCATAGTCTTTTTTAAAGGCAGAATTCCGTCGTTCTTCAAAAGAACCACAGACTTCTCAGCAGCCCTGACAGCCGCCTGCCTGTGCTCCTTACAGGCCACTACGTCATAAGAAATCTTGTCATACTCACAGTCGTCTGCAAAAAGTCCCAGACGGAACCGAGTCCGCATCGCCCTGACAGCCGCTTCCGTGATATCCTCCTCCGTCACCAGCCCTTCCTGATAAGCCTGCATAATTTTCAGGTATGTGCTGCCACAGTTGATGTCGCATCCCATCTTCAAGGCAAGAGCCGCCGACTCTGTGGCGGTGTCCGTCACATGATGATTTTCATGGAAATCCTTGATCGCCCAGCAGTCCGAAGTAAAATATCCCTCAAAGTTCCATTTCCCTCTCAGAATATCCTTCATTAACAGCTTGCTTCCACAGCATGGCTCTCCATTCGTCCGGTTGTAGGCGCCCATAACGCCTTCCACTTTTCCTTCTTTTACGCAAGCCTCAAACGCAGGCAGATACGTCTCCCACAGATCCTTGTCAGACACCTGGGCGTCAAATTCATGACGCAGCTCCTCTGGTCCGCTGTGAACCGCAAAATGCTTGGCACAGGCCGCTGCCTTCAAATATGTTTTGTCGCCCTGAATGCCCTTGATAAACGCTACTCCCAGCTCTGAGGTCAAAAAGGGATCTTCCCCATAAGTCTCATGACCTCTTCCCCACCTGGGATCCCTGAAAATATTTACATTGGGAGACCACAGAGTCAGCCCTTTATAGATGTCTCGGTCTTCTTCCGAAGAATAGGCGTTGTACTTCGCCCTTGCCTCCGTGGAAATAATGTCCCCAATCTTTACCATCTCCTGCGCATCAAACATAGCCGCTAATGCGATTGACTGAGGAAACATGGTAGCCGTACCGCCTCTGGCCAGTCCATGCAGGGCCTCGTTCCACCAGTGATACCTGGGAATCCCCAGCCTTGGAATGGCCGGAGCATCAAAATTCAGCTGTGACGCCTTCTCCTCCAATGTCATTTTCTCCACCAATTCCCTGGCCTGTTTCTCAAAGTCTTTCATGGCTCTCTATTCCTTTCCGTTTTGAAAGATTATTTATAATTTCCAACCGTAATTTCCTCTGCTGCAAAATTCTCCACAGCCGCAGCCTTTTTATAGAAATGAACTGCATTCTTCAAAATCCCCTCAAAGGTATAGTACTCATCCTCTTTGGCGATCGGCAGCTCCACCAGCATCTTTTTGCAGCCTGCCTTATAGATGGCGGTAATCAGCTCCACCGTCTTCCTTCCGTCCGCTCCTGTAATCATAGGCCGGCCGCCGGTCTCCAGAGCCGTCAGATAATTATCAATCTCTCCCGTATGGCCCTCATAAGGCAGATCCGGTATTGCATTGTAATATGAGGTTATTTTTTCAATCAATTCCTGATTTCTCTCCTCAATGGGGAATCCATTGGGTCTGGTCAGCTCTGCCTTAAGATCCCAGGGAGCCGCAATCTTGGCGTCTGCACACTGAAGCACGATTCCCTGTTCCTCCCCGTGATGGACCACAGAACTGGTCACCTCTGCGATGCTGTTGTTCTTATAGCGCAAAGCCGCCAAAGACAGATCCTCTACCTCAGAATTATCATGCATCACATTGGTCAGCATGGCCATGACCTCAGTGGGAAGTTCTCCCATGATCCAGTTAATCATGTCAATATGATGAACCGCATGGTTTAAGGTAGGGCCGCCCCCTTCCTTCTCCCAAAGGCCTCTCCACCATAAATCATAATAACAGTGTCCTCTCCACCACAGAGAATTTACATGAGCACAGACAATTTTTCCGGCAAGCCCGCTGTCCGCCGTCTTTTTCAGTTTATAGATGGAATTGCGGAAACGGTTCTGGGCAATACATCCCATCGTCACATGGTTTCTCTCCTCTGCCTCCAGCATGGCGTCACACTCCGCCAGACAGGTAGCCATAGGTTTTTCCACTACCACATTCATCCCTGCATCCATCGAATGAATGGCAATCTCTGCGTGAACATAAGGCGGGGTGCAGACATGAACAATATCAATGTCCGGCATAGCCTCAATCATCTTCTCATGGTCGTCAAACACCTGACAATCCAGATGATACTTCTCCTTCATCCGCTCCGCCTTTTCCGGGTAAATGTCACAGAGAGCCACAATTTTTACTCTGTCCGGAAACTCCAGAAGACCATTTACATGCTGAGGCGCAATATTACCAGTACCAACGATTGCTGCTTTTAACATACTTCTCCTTCCTGCGCAAAAAACGCAAATCAAATAATATAATCAGGATATCGTTCCATAATCACTGTCTTGTCATACAAATACCGAGATAAATGTTTATCCATAACAGCAAGAGCTTCTTCCTTATTTCGCTGACGGATAGCATTTAAAATTTCGATATGATCATTAACTGTCTGTAAGTCAAAAATCACCAGAAGAGACAGGTATCGAATCCGGTCAAAGGGAATCCGTATATCCTCCAAATAATCATACACATGGGACTTTTTCGCCATTTGAAACAATAACTGGTGAAACTCATCATCTAATTCCAGAAGCCTGCTCTGGTTTGACATATATAAAAACCGCTTCTGAAGCTTAAGATTTTCCTCCAGCCTAAAAAAATCCTGAGGCTTTTCTAAATCACAGCAGATTTCCACAATCGCCTTCTCCAAAACTTTTCTGGCAAAATTAGACTCCTCCACCAAAGCATAATTAATCTTTGTCACACGGCTGCCCCTTTTGGGCAGCACTTCAATCAAATCAATCTTTGACAGCTCCACCAAGGCCTCTCTGACTGGGGTCCGCGAAACATTCAGCTCCTCTGTCAGAGCATTCTCCGACAGCATCTGCCCAGGCTTTAGAGCGCATTCAATAATATTCTTCTTTAATACCCGAAGTACATACTCTCTTGCGCCTTCCCCAGAAAGCCTATTTAAAACCAGCATAAACCCTCCGCTCTATTCCAGAATGGTTGCCTGCATCTGTGCCTTCACACACAGCTCCGCCGCTTTAAAAGCATGCTCCTGAGTCATGGCGTTTTCTGTGCGGTTGATGCAATCCAGAATCAGCTGCCCAAAATATGGGAAGCCAACCTTTCCGGTCACTTCAAAATGATGCTCTCCCTCTTTATTTACCAGGAAAACATGGTTGCTTGTTCCATCGCCGGTTCCCACATTAATATATTTCCGAAGTTCTATATATCCTTCTGTTCCCAGGATAAACATTCTGCCGTCTCCCCAGGTTCCGAGACCGTCCGGCGTAAACCAGTCTACACGGAAATACATAGTCGTCCCGTTATCTCCTACCAGCACACAGTCGCCAAAGTCATTCAGGCCCGGGTGATCCTTATGTCCATAGTTTGCAATCTGACTCTTCACCACTGTGGCGTCCTTCACATCTGCAAAATACAAAAACTGCTCAATCTGGTGGCTTCCGATATCGCACAAAATCCCACCGTATTTCTCCTGCTCAAAAAACCAGTCTGGTCGGCTCTTAGGATCACCGATTCTGTGAGGCCCCATCCCCATGACCTGAATCACCCTTCCGATAGCCCCCTCTTTGATCAACTGGCCTGCGTACACGGCCGCCTCCACATGAATCCTCTCACTGTAGTAAACCATGTACTTCTTTCCCGTCTTCGCCACCATTTCCTTGGCCTGCTCCAACTGCTTTAAGGTGGTAAGAGGCGCCTTATCCGTAAAATAATCCTTGCCTGCTGCCATGACTCGCAGCCCCAGGGCACAACGCTCACTAGTCACCGCAGCCCCGCATACCAGCTTGATTTCAGGATCTGCTAAAATCTCCTCCTCGCTTGAGGCTGCCTTCACAGACGGAAACGCCTCCTGAAACTTCTTTACCTTCTCTGAATCTGGGTCATATACCCATTTAAGCTCTGCTCCTGCCTCTGTCAATCCATTACACATTCCATAAATGTGTCCGTGATCCAAAGCGATTGCAGCGATTTTAAACTCTCCTGGCTTTACCACTGCCTCCGCCTTCCCCTTTGGTGCATAATTCATACCGCTTACTGCCATACTTCCTCCATTCTGCCGTAAAGACGGCCTTTCGCTTTCCGCCGCAATAAATTTTCTTATACAAAGCACCTGCCTCTGCCACTTCTGCATAAACTACCAGAAGAACAGGAGCAGGCACTTAAAATTAATCAATAAATATTTTCAGTTCCCAAATCTTTAATTTCCATAAACCTCATTAAAATGTGCAGTTCTCTCAGCGATAACCTCCTCAATTCCGGCTTTCTTCGCTTCCTCGATCCACTCGTCATAGATACCGTCCAACTGGTCTGGAGGACAGGTAATACACTGTACCTGATACTTGGATCTGAGAAGAAGGAAATCATCTGTAAGTTCTGTCTGCTTCTCAGAGGTAAAGGTAGGCTTATGAATGATCTGTCCAGTCAGGGAGTTCTCATAGTTTGCAACTACATCGTCATAATAAATCGGATTCTCTGCAGCAGTACACTTATTGAAATCATCAACCGTTGCGAAATATCCCTGATTACCAACTAAAAACATATCTGTACGGATCCAGTCTTTATCTGTTGCATTGTAGGTAGCATCAATGACAATCGGGATTCCCTCATCATCCAGTTTATAGTTCTCATCCTCAAAGCCGTGATACAGTACAAAACCACCGTCTGTCGTCGCCATCCAGTCAAGATAAGTCATGGCAGCTTCCACCTTCTCTGCAGAAGCAGTCTTTGGACACATGATAATAAGTCCTCCAGCTGCATATGCATCTGCATATTGGTTTCCGTCACTTACATTCTTAAGGTTCGGAATCGACACAAATTTTGCGGTTGGAGTGTTCTCTCTCAAAGTAGTCTCCGGTGAATTTCTAAGCGGGTCCACATTGTAGTTTACATTAGACTCATAAAATGCCAGCTGGCTGTTAACGATCTTCTGAACAAAAGTCTCGGTCGTGTTGGTGTAGAACTCCTGATCCATAACGCCGTTGTTGTAGCACTTGTTCATGAAACGAACATACTCTCTGTAACCTGGGTCATAGTAAAAATCAAAGCCATCAGCAATGTCCAGCTCTTTCTGATCACCCTTTAACTGAGAGAAGGCCATGGACATATTATTTCTGTATCCAGTACCTGTGCTGGTAGACTCCAGTCCCCAGAAATATCCGCCGATTACATTGGTCAGACCGTCTGGATTATTCTTCACACAAGCCTCCAAAAAATCGTACAATTCATCTGGAGTAGTCGGCGTCTTCATGTTCAATGCTTCTAACCAGTCCTGACGGATAAACAGGTTGGAGTTTGCCGTAGTTGCACGTCTTGCAACGATTCCGTACAGAACGTCGCCGCCTCTTCCGATATCAATGACGTCTTCTCCCAGATAGGCCTTCAGATTCTTAGCCTGGTCCTCACCGTCAATGAACTCGCTTAAATCCCAGATGCCGCCGTCCCTGTAGTAATCCTCAGCATAGGAATAGGTATAAGTAAGCGTAAGATCCGGAGCTGTACCGGAAGCCATCATCGTCTGCATCTTGGTAATCTCGTCTGAACGCGGAACCGCGATAAATTCCAGATTAATTCCCACCTTCTGCATCTGCTCCTGCGCATATTTTGTCCACTTGTTATCCAGAATCGTATTCCCCTCTGGAGCATTGCTGCGGTCAAACAATTCAACCGTAATCGTCACGTTGTCAAACTGCTTGTCGCCATAGGTGGTCTTGTATCCTCCGCCCTCATTTCCACCGCCGGAACTGTCCGCGCTGCCGCTTCCTGCATTCCCTGAGTTGCCTGCGTTCCCTGAGCCAGAACCGCCGCCGCAGGCTGTCAGCAATGACAAAGTCATAGCTGCCGTCAATACACATGCTAAAATTTTTTTCATCTTTCTACTCCTTTTCTTTATATTTTACAGCAACCGCTGCTATATACAACCTCTTACCCCTTTACAGAACCCAGCATAACGCCCTTCACAAAGTACTTCTGCAGCCATGGATACACACAGATAATCGGCAGGGTGGACACCACCACGCAGCACATCTTCAGAGACTGAGACATAACCTGAGTTCCAATTCCCTCTCCATTGCCTCCTGCGTTCGCCAGTTCATCTGCAAACAACAGATTCCTCAGACGAAGCTGCAACGTAAACTTATCTGGAGACGTGATATAAATCAAAGCGTCAAAATAGCTGTTCCAGTAATTGACCGCATAGAACAAACCGATGGTAGCAATAATCGGAATAGACAGGGGCAGAATAATCTTAAACAGTATCTGCATCTCGTTGGCTCCGTCGATTCTGGCAGCCTCCTCCAGCTCTGTGGGAAGCTGTCTGAAGAAGGTTCTCATAACAATAAAGTTAAACACATTCACTGCCTGAGGGATAAATAAAGAGGTCAGACTGTCATACATGCCAAGTCCCTTTACCACCAGGAAGGTAGGAATAATGCCGCCGCTGAAATACATGGTAAACAGAATCAGTCCGGAGAGGATTCCCTTACCAGGAAGATAATCCCTTGATAAGGCATAAGCCGCCGCAATCGTCAGAATCAGTCCGATTAAAGTACCCATCATAGTGGTAAAGATCGTGACCCACATGGCACTCCAAATCTGAGAGTTCTTCATAATCGTCTTATAAGCATTCAACGTAATATCGATCGGATAGAAGGTAACCTTTCCAGATAAAACCGCATTATAACCAGAAAACGAATACGCAACCACGTTCAGGAACGGATAGAGACAGATAAACGCCAAGGCTGACAGGAAAAAGTAATTCAAAAATTGTCCGATTGTAAATTTTTTCTTTTTATGCATAGTTGACTCTTTTGCCATTTCTCTTCTCCTTTCCTTAAATGATTCCCTCTTCGCCAATCAGTTTCGCAAACCAGTCCGCCAAAACCAGAATGCCAATGTTAACGAGAGACTGGAACAATCCGATTGCCGTAGCGTCACTGTACTTCGCTCTCACAATACCGATTCGGTAAATGTACGTACTAATAACTTCAGATACCCCCATTACCTTGTCGTTGCCTAACAATAACGGTGCATCCAAACCAATGGTCATCATCTTGGAAATCTGAAGAATCAGCATCGTCACCACCACAGATTTAATCATTGGCAGAGTGATGTACCAGATTCTCTGAAGGTTGGTTGCTCCGTCTAGGTAAGCCGCTTCATAGAGAGATTCATCCACTCCTGTCAAGGCAGCCAGATAAATGATGGTTCCCCATCCGATCTCCTTCCACACTTGAAGAATTACATAGGTAAACATCCACCAGCCATTGCTGCTTAAAAACGGAACCTTCTCAAATCCCATTGATGCCAAAATATTGTTGATTGTACCGTCATTCTGAGTAAATAAGTTGGTTGCGATACCTGCAACCACCACCCAGGAAATAAAGTGAGGCAGATATAAAACGCTCTGAGTCATCTTCTTAAACTTCATCCCTGCCACTTCATTAAGCATCAGCGACACAATAATGGTAAGCGGAAAGTTGATCGCCAGAGTCATCAAATTCAACACCAGCGTATTCTTAATGGCGCTCCAGAAGTTTGCATCTGAAAACACCTTCTTAAAGGTAGTAAATCCCCACCAGGTGCTTCCAAACATTCCCTTAAAAATGTTGTAATCCTGGAACGCAATGGTGATACCATACATTGGCACATACTTAAAAATAATAAAATACACAATAACCGGAAGCAACATAACATACAGCCACCTGCACTTCCACATCTGGGCCAAGGTCTGCTGACGGGTACGCCTGTGCACATATTGGCTCTGTCCTTGTCTTTTTTTCATTCTTCCCCTCCTTAAAATGATAAATAATTATATAGCTTGCGAAAGCCCCTTCGCAATTCCTATCCCACCTGTCTCATCCAAAAATCCTTTCCCCATGAGGACTTCTATTACGGACAAATCCTCTGGCCTATAACATCTCACATTGCCAAAGGATTGGTTGACTTTTTAAAAAATGTATAATTTTTATTTGATTTCATCGGTTTTATTATCATAATTCTACTACTTGTATGTAAGATTGTCAATAGTTAGTTGGATAGATTGACCACATTTGAAGGGGAAAGGGTTGGTGAAAAGAGATTATATAGAAAAAGCCGCTGTACCAGGAAAGCTCCAAAACCTTTTTCCTGGCACGACGGCCTATTTTTTATCTTATTCAATGACTTTTACTTTAAAAAAGCTCCAAATAAAACACTTGCAAGGATCAACACAATCCCTCCTCCAAGACGAGAGGACAACTGTGCGTAAGCGATTAGTCCCATACGGTTAGAAGCTCCTAAAACTGCCAGGTCTCCAGAGCCGCCGCGGTTTGCCATACAAAGTCCTGCAGTAATCGCAGAGTCGATAGGGAAGAATCCAACCAGCCATCCAACGACTGCAGAACCAAGGATTGCTCCCACCACGATTGCCAGAGCGATGACTACATTTCCTACTGTGATGGCCTTAGCCAGTTCAATAATATTCGTATCCACGCCAACGCCTACCATGATAATAAGAATCAGATTCGCTGTAAAGAAGGACTGGAGCTTCTTCGCCGCCGCCCGAACATTTTCTGGCACAATCCCTGTAGCTGCCACAGCCGCCACAAAAATAATCATATACGCGAACTGATGAATGGCTGTTCCGAAAATCGTAGGCAAAAGCGACTTGGCAAACAGTCTGCCTAATGCATAAAAGCCGATAGCCAAAAAGAAGGCCCCTCCTAAGTCTTTCATGCCGACCTTAACCTTTTTATCTTCTGTGGCAAAATCGCCGCCTTTGCGGATTAACTGAGTTCCGTCGCCTGTCCACTGAGTCTTTTTCTCACCAATCTTTCTCAAAATAGCGGCTGTCAGAATCGCGAAGATATTAGCGATGGTCAGAATGGTGATGGCAAAGGAGTAATAATTGGCTGCCGGATCTCCGGTGACAGTCTCATAAATCTGGCTTAAGGGCACAGCGCCTGCACCGTTGCCGCCGCCCATAATCGGACATACGTATTTCAGCAGAATGTCTACCGGATTGATTCCAAAAATAAGTCCGGCCAAAATTCCTAAAATTCCTGCTCCAATCAGACCTCCGAAAATTGCCGGAATGTATCCTGCAAACGATCGAATTAGCAATTTTCTGTCCAAAGCCAGAATGGAACCAGTGATCAGGAAAATGATGAAGAAGGAAAGGAAATCCGCATCGTCCATAATCATAATCATGCCCTCTGCATACGTTTCCGGAATCAGCTTGTACGTAAACAAAAACGCAGATACTAAGAAAGTCAGCACCAGCCCGCCGCCTATGTAACTGTTCCAGAACGGGATTCTCTCTCCCACCTCATTACAAATCAAACCGATTGACAGCATGAGCGCAAAGCATCCTGCAAGGTCCGCAGAAAGTGCTCCTGTGGCCGCTGCAGCAATGACAATCAAGGCAACAGCCCCTGCCAGCCACCACGGCATACCAAATGTTTTCAAACCAAATCCCTTTTGCTCTGACATATTATACCTCCATTGTGTAAGATAGTTTTTTGAGGGCTTCCCCTTTTATATTAATCCGGTGCTTCCCAATTCACCGAATAATATTTTTCAACAGGTTCAATCCTGAAATTCGTAAGCTTTTATCTCCCGAACCACATCCATGATGGTCCCGTCTCTGCCTTCGATGACGCCCACAATTCTGTCCCCAAACTGCACTGGGTCCGGCTCACCCACCATAGCGTACGCCCTGTCTCTCAGCTCCTCAATGGTGCAGAAAGGCAGCTTCACATCCTTCATACAGTCAATCAAATCCTGTCTCCTTGGATTGATGGCAATGCCATAGTCCGTGATCACCACATCTACCGTCTCTCCAGGAGTGGTCACAGTAGTCACATTAGAACAGATCGCCGGAATCCTCCCCTGAAGAAGAGGAGCGATGACAATGGTACATTTCGCCCCAGCCGCTGTGTCGGGATGACCGCCCTGAGCCCCTGTGATCATGCCGTCGGAACCCACCACAACGTTGCAGTTAAAATTCACATCTACCTCCAGAGAGGCTAAAATCACAAAATCCAGCTTGTTTACATAGGCCCCTTTATTAAAGGGGTTGGCATACTCAGAAGCAGAAATTTCAATATGATTGGGATTCTTCTTTATAGACTCGATGGCTCCCATGTCAAAGTCCTGTGTGTCTACAATGGTGCGGATCAGCCCCTTTTCCAGCAGATTGCACATAGGAGTAGTGATTCCTCCCAGGCCAAGGCCCATATGGATCCCCCTCTCTTCCATAATCTTTCCAAGAGAAATGGTAGAAGCGATGGAAGCTCCGCCAACGCCTGTCTGATAAGAGAAACCTTCCTTAAAATACGGAGTGTTAATCACAAACTGGGTGCAATAATCTGCCATCATGATTTTGCGCACATCTGTGGTAGGCTTTGCGGCGCCTGTGGCAATCTTTGCCGGATTTCCAATCTCGTCAACCACGCACACATAGTCCACATGAACCATGGAGATGCTGGCTGGAGCGTTGGGGAATGGAACCAGGCAGTCTGTGATGGCTACTACCTTGTCTGCGTACTCTGCGTCAACCATGGCGTAAGACAGCACGCCGCAGTCGCTCTTTCCGCCGTTGGCCTTCATGTTGCCGTATTCGTCGCAGGTAGGCGCGCCGATAAACGCGATGTCAATATGTACTTCCCCAGACTCTACGGCTCTGACCCGTCCGCCGTGGGAACGCATAATTGCTAAATCTCTTAACTTTCCTGTGGAAATGGCCTCACCGATCTTCCCGCGGACGCCAGAAGACTGGATTCCCACAATGGTGCCATCCTCAATCATGGGCACAATAGGGTCGTGAGCCTTTCCCAAAGAACTGGCGCAGATGGTAAGTCCCTTGATTCCCATCTTGTGAATCTCTTCCATCACCATGTTCACAATGTAATCTCCCTCTCGGAAATGGTGGTGAAAGGAAATTGTCATGTTGTCTTTGACGCCGCATTTTACTAACGCCTCATGGATATTTTCCACTAATTTGCTCCTTTTAGGATCGCAGACAGCGCGAACCTTTGGAGCCGCCTTGGTGTATTCATAATTATCAAAAGCGTAAGCCCCTTTAAATACTTCCTTTTTGGTGGCCTCTATGATGTTTTGTGGTATGTCTCTTCCGACTGCATTTATCATTTTACAAATCCCCCTCATATACGCCAGATGCTTTTGCCAGTGCAATGGTCCTCTTTGCGCCGTCGTAGAAAGCAATATCAATCATTTTTCCGTCTACGGTGAACACGCCGATGCCAAGAGCCTTCTTTTCTTCAATCTCACGAACTACCTTTTCTGCGAACATGATTTCCTTCTGACTTGGAGTAAAAATCTTATGAACGATGTCAATCTGCCTTGGATTGACCAGAGACTTTCCGTCAAATCCCATCATCTTGATCATCTTTACTTCTTCCTCAAACACATCCATCGCATCCAGATTGGTAAACACTGTGTCCCAGCACTGAACCTTTGCCGCCCTTGCCGCAATGATCATCTGTTGTCTGGCTCCCTGAAGCTCTACTCCGGTTCCGGTAATCACCGTCTGCAAATCCTTCGTATAATCTCCGCCGCTTAAGGCAATCCCGATCAATCGGTCAGAAGACTCACAAACTTCTAAGGCATTTAACACTCCCCTGCAGGATTCCAGGGCCGCCATCAAAAGCGTAGAGCCTTCTGGTCTTCCAAATTCTTTCTCTGCAGCCAGGACGTGCTCTTCAACCGTATGTACATCCTTTGCGCTCTCTGTCTTGGCGATGCGGATGGTGTCGGCTCCTCCTGCTACACAGACTCGAATATCCTCCTTCCAGTGAGGAGTATCCAGTCCGTTGATACGCACTACTCGCTCCACCCCCCTGTAATCAATCTCCTGAAGAGCATGAAACAGAGAGTATCTGGCTGCATCCTTCTGATTTTCCGCCACCGCATCTTCCAGATCCAGCATAATCGAGTCTGGTCTGTAAATATAAGGGTCCTTAATCAGTCCAGGCTTCTGACAGTTTAAAAACATCATGGAACGTCTCAAACGTTTTTTATTTGGATGGCTCATCGAATCGCACCTCCCCATGGAAGATTCTCTGTCATATCATTGGACCGATAAACCGCACATTCTACTCTGGCCTTTAATGTGCAGTCCAAAGCTCCCTTATCCACAACCGTCACCTTTGCATCCCTGACCTCAAGGCGTTCCAGGGTTTCCATAATCGTGGCCTTAATCTGTCTGCCAAACTGATGAATCACGCTGCTCTCAATAGACAGCTCAATCTTCCCGTTTCCCGGCTCCACAGTCACCTGCGCGTCGCTGGATTCCAAAGTTCCTGCCATGGCGGCCTTTTTGATTTCCATCTCAACTCCTCCTTTACACGATTGGAATAATACTGATTTTTTCTGATTTGTAGTGTATCACGCACCGTCACATTAGACAAATACTAATATTATTATAGTCAGTATAAGGAAAAACTTATCTAAATTGTTCTTAAGGGGCCGGTAACCGTTCTCTAATTTTCACTGAAAAAGGCGCCCCTCAGTCATGTCATGACTTTGGGACACCTTCTTTATTTTAAATATCATGGTTTTCCTTCGAAAACGGACAGCGTTTTTTTATACACTGATTATTTTTCGTGGAAAAACCACATATGATTTCTGGCTTTTCCATCTCAACTCCAAAATGTTCTTTTACAAAATCTATGGCCGCAAGGATAGACAAATAGGAATCCCGTTTACAGCAGCGAGGTCCTCCGACCCTCCCAATCTCTCCCAGAGCCTTTGAAGTCATCAAATTGGAGAAGCCAAAAGGTTCTACTGCCAGCGGTGTAGATTTAGAAATAATCGACACAAACATCCCCGCGCTGATACCAGCTCCGCAGGCTCCCCAAAATCCACATACTCCGCCAGGAACGCTTTTCCCCCTGTTCATCATCTCAATCAAAGCCTGATTAAGGTCAATATCCCCTCCGGCATTCTTGTATGCCGTCAATAACGCCATCCCCACCATAACATGATGTTCCGGACCATGCATATGACAAAATGACTGCCCCATCATGTTGTCCATAATTGCAACAGGATTATCTGAACCTTCTTTTAAGCATAATCCAATTAGAGCGTCTATGCCTGCAGTATGACAGTCATTACAGACATAATGCCCTTTTACACATCTGGTTTTACTTTTTTCCTTCTTATGGCATACCATGCACTCCATTATTTCATCTGTTTCCAGATATTCAAGGGGTGCTTCACATATCAAACACTCTTCTTTCATTGCATACCTTCCTCTCCAATATAGATTTCTGCCTGTTTAAAAGGTTATTTACTTATAGCAGCTTCTGTCTGCATGCTATCTGGTGAAACTTTGCAGGATATTTGTTCATCTGCAAGGTGGCTTTTCGACAACGTAGCAGATGGACAAATAGACAAGGAGGTTTAACTGAATATAAACACTAAGTTCTTGTGTACACAAAAAGTTCTTGAAACCGTATTTCAAATATGTTATATTATCTATACAAGGGAAAGCCAGAGAAGCGGCTTACCTTCAATATCTTATAACCAGACCTCTTACGAGGTCAGCCGTCACTATTGCTGGTAGTGGCGGCTATTTTTTTCCCTTGAAGACTGTATAACACAGTCCAATAAGGGCGCAAATGAATATTCCAATTTGGATTAAATCCTCATATGTAACATACATTGGCAGTCCCTCCTTCCTTCCGTTGGGAGGGGTAGCCCTCTCTAAAAGAGAGGGTAAGCCGCCTGGCTCTCTGACTTTCCGTATCTGGATTATAACACATCCCTTTCAATTCGACAATACAACCTTTTATGCCAGTTTTCCTGCCTATATCTTCACTTAATTAGATAGTGATGTCATCTTGTGGAGTGGGGATATTACAAAAGCCCCAAATAAATCAAGGGCTGTAGGCTTTATTTATAAAATCGTAGGCAGGATGGTTTAATCTCAAACCAAAGTCCCTTTTACTTGATACCAATCTCTCCATGTACCATTTTTTACACGCCAATACTCAATAGACTCTCTGTTGTTAGGAATTATTCGTTGTTTGGAATAATTACTATTAGAAATCGAACTAGTTGTTCTTTCTACATGTAACATAAAGCCACAGCCTTTATATGGACAATTTAACAATGTGTCAGTTATATCGCCAGTCATACTTACATAGTTACCAAATTCACAATAATCGTTTAAATCCGCACCAATCGGGATTACTATTGCCTCTGCTAAAGAATAGTAAGTTCCCATATCACTATTTAATTGAGTGGTAAGGAAGGCTAAAAGGTCGGAATGAAAAGATTTG
>CAJTUV010000017.1 GCA_910579515.1 uncultured Hungatella sp. | reverse complement strand
TCAGCAAGGTTTTTCATATACCATTGATGTAATTATTTAGTGCGTGATGTTGAAAATGTTGCCAAATCGTTGCCAGTGCCTAAACAAATTTGCTTGCAATCCGCATAAACACTAGCTTTCTAAATCCAATTTCATCACTCGAACTCAATCGTAGCCGGCGGCTTCGGAGACATATCATAACAAACTCTACACACATTCCCCACTTCCGCCAATATCCGCTCCGTAATTCTCTGCAATACGTCCCAATCCACTCTCTCAATGGAAGCGCTCATAGCGTCGACCGTATTAATAGCCCGAATAATCACCATATAATCAAAGCATCTGGCATTATTCTTCACTCCCACAGACTTAAAGTCCGGCGACACCGTAAAATACTGCCATACCTTCTTATCAAGTCCGGCCTTCTCAAACTCCTCCCGCAAAATGGCGTCAGACTCCCGTACAGCCTCCAGTCTGTCCCTGGTGATTGCGCCCAGACAGCGGACTCCCAATCCGGGGCCTGGGAATGGCTGACGGTAAACCATAGAAGACGGAAGTCCCAGCTCCAGGCCGCAGGCCCGCACCTCATCCTTAAACAGCTGCTTTAACGGTTCCACCAGTTCAAAATTCAAATCCTCTGGCAGTCCGCCCACATTATGATGAGATTTCACCATCTTAGCTGTCTTGGTTCCGCTTTCAATAATATCCGGGTAAATCGTTCCCTGGCCCAGAAAATCAATACCCTCCAGCTTTCTGGCTTCCTCCTCAAATACTCTGATAAACTCGCCGCCAATAATCTTTCGCTTTTTCTCAGGATCTGCAACGCCTTCCAGTTTTCCCAAAAAACGTTCCGTTGCATCCACATAAATCAGATTTGCATGAAGCTGGTCCTTAAATACCTGGACAACGCTTTCAGATTCATTCTTTCTCATAAGGCCGTGATTGACGTGAACGCACACCAGCTGCTGACCAATGGCCTTAATGAGCATAGCGGCCACCACAGAAGAATCCACTCCGCCTGAGAGAGCCAAAAGCACCTTTTTGTCTCCCACCTGTTTTCGAATCAGTTCCACCTGATCCTCAATAAAATTCTTCATATTCCAGTTTGCCTCGGCATGGCAGGTATCAAACACAAATTCTCGCAATGCGTCCGTATCAGGCAAATCCGAAAATGTTTTCTCACATTTGGCTGTTGGATGATCAATGGCAATCACAGGATAACCACAGTCATACAAAGAGGGGTCAATCTCCACGGCTGCACCGTCTACTATGCGGTTCTCTCCGCCGTTTAAGACAATTCCCTTTACATTCTCAAGGCTTTTTAATTCCTCCAACGTAATGTCATGAGGATGGATCTCGCTGTATACCCCCATATCCCGAATTTGACGGGCAATCACTGTATTTTTTGTACTTCCAAGATCAAGAATGATAATCATATCCTGTTTCATGGTGTTCTCCTCTCTATTTTCGTAACAGTTTAGACGGCTCATCTTCTTGCAGGAAAAAGCGCCTGCAAGAAATATTGGATAGACATCCGATGTGGAAGTTGACATGAATTTGGACTTACAGGCAAGCTTGACGTCCCAAATTCATGTCAACTTCCCCGCCGTCTGAACCGCTGCCTATTTTCTCTTCACCCATTTGCCAAAAAGGGTCTTCTTATAGTTTGCCAGCTCCGACTTGGCCCCCTGATGATCATTGGCCTTCTGCAGATATTCCACGCCCTTTTTAATATCCTGAGAAACTCCCAGTCCCTGGGTATACATCAGTCCCAAAAGATAATTCACCTCATCCAGCCCCCAGGTGGCCTCTTCTAAAAATTTCTTCGCCTTGCCATAGTCTTTTGGCACTCCCCATCCGTTAAAATAGGCTCTTCCCAGATAGACGGCTCCCCACTGGTTTGTCTCATACGCCTTCGTGAGAAGTTTCACCGCCTTGTCATAATCCTGAGGGACTCCGTTTCCGTCAAAATATAATGCGCCCAGACGGTTGCAGCATCCTACGTTTTCATCAATTCCGTTTTGATAGCACTCAGCCGCATAGCGAACGTCCTTTGGTGCTCCCTGACCTTCCTCATAGGCGTAACCGATATAAAACCAGCTGTCTTTTTCCCCTACCTGAGCCGCCTTTTTATGCCACTCAAGAGCCTCCTCTTTCTTTCCCGCGGCCGACAGCTCTTTGGCATAAACGTATTGATGTACCGGATACCCAAGTTCAGCCCCTGTACGCCAAATATTTTCCGCTTTCTCAGGCGCCGGAGCAATCAGATCATCATCGCCCTTCTCATAATACCGTCTTAAATTGTTTCCTGCGAAGTACATTCCATTCTGAAAAGCCTTCCAGAACCAGTCTTCACATTTTGCAATATTCTCCTTTAAATAATCTCTGAATGCCTCCATGGTAGGGAACGAATCTCGTTCTTTTCCCTCAATTTCCAGAAAATCCCACCAGAAGTATGCGTTTCCAACTGTGTACTGACAGAAAGGCTCTCCGTTTCGCGCCTTTTCAAGAACAATGTCAAAAACTTCCAAAAGACTGGAAAAAGCCATTCTGGCCTTTAACTCTGGAGTCAGTTCTCCGCTCCTTAGCGCCAGCATAACCCCTAAAGCGCTTCCCTGCTCCACAGACTTATGTATCAAATCAACTGCCTTGTCATCATCCTCCAAAAAGCCATGACCGCTCCAGACATATTGATAGCCACAGTAACAGCGGGCCAGAATACAGGAAGCGTCCCCATCTCCCGCCGCCGATGCTCTCTCCAGAGCCTGAAAGCTTTCCCTGCCCCGTCCTGTGCTTACATCATAATAAATGTCTCTCAGAGCCTGTTCCACCACGTCGCTGAAAAATTTGCCCATTTTTTTGTCCTCCATGATTGTCGTCAATACATTAATTACTATACAGCCTATTATACGTCATAGGCAGGCGTTTCTTCAACTAGTTCAAAAATTTTTTTCTCTTGGAACCAAATGATAGGAGCCTTTAAAATCCCAGCTGGTCTGAAACAATATTCATAGGACCAACGCTTTCCGTTGGTTCTCCAGTAATCTGGAGCAGATTTATTATCCGCTGAATCGCTGTTGTGCAACGCGCCAAAAGTATTGACCCTGGTTCCATAGGCTGTAAGATCCACCTGATTGACTCCTTTCCGTAATACCTCTGTCGTTAACTGATATGGCGAAAAGGCGATAGTCCCCTGCTTTCTCCCCTCGATATCCACCCGAACCAGAGGCGCTTTAAAATCCCGAACCTCTATTTTTACAGGTTCTTTACGGCCTTCTACTTTCAGATGATAAATGACGTCGCCGCCATAAAACGGAAGGCCTTGCTTTCCCCAGTCTCCGAACCTTAATTCCCTCACGGGCTCTATGATTACAGCCCTCTGTCCAGAAACCTTTACGCCAAAATCTCCTAAAAGATAAACGGCCTCCAAATTCGTTTTTTCATGAAACGTTCTAACAAGACGCAGTTCATTTTCGCCCTTTTTCAAACGTCCCAGAGAAATAACCTCGATCCTTCTGTCCACGTACCATCCCTTTTTCACAACTTCTGTCTTTTCCCCATTCCAAAACACACAAGTCTCATCTAACTGCTCCAGGGCAAGGTCTGCCTGGCAATTTTCAATCTCCGAAGTAATCCGGTAGCATAATTCCACCTGATGACAGTCTTTCCCCCTGCCTTCTTCTGCCCTGGTCCACGGCTGAGGCCAGGCTTCTGTCCTTAGGGGATACCCTAAAAGGTTCCGAAAATGGTTATCCAGTCTTAAAATCTCCTCTCCTATCTGGCCCGGCTGTCCGTCAAACGAATACTCTGGCATGTCTAAAACCAGAACATTAGGTTCTGTAAGGGTCACTGGACAGGATTCTGGTACAGAAACCGCACAAAACTCTTGATTCACTTTCTCCAATATCATTAAAACGCTGTCATGATCATAGAGCTTTAGCATAAATTCAGTACTGCTTTCTTTCTGCCTTCTGACAAGGATCGGCTTTTCCGTTCCGTCCATAGGATTTAACAGTCTTCCGTTCCACAGTCCCTTTACTCGAATGATCAAGTCCTTTTTTATCACTTGGCTCTTAGATCTTGGATTTTCCTTATGAGCAAGAAAAACATATCGTTTCAGTCCCTCTTCACGGACCTGGCACAGCAAGTCTTCTGCCTGTACATACTCCCCATAAAACAATTCTAACTGGCTGTAATTTTCCAATAGGCGCCTGATCTGATTTTTGGAGTACTCCGCAAACACACAGGAAACGCTAAGTTTTAACGCCTCGTCAGACTTTTTCCCGTCCACATATCTGGGAATATTTCCTATAAATATAATCTTACCTCCCGCCGCTTTCCACTGACAAAGCATATCCAGCGTGGACTTTCTCATGGTTTCCATAAACGGAACCAAAAGCACCTCATAGTTCATGGCTCCAATGGAAATCGTCTTCCCATCGGTTCCTTTGTATAGATCTGGAATCAACGCTTCAGAAATAAAGTCAAAGTCCAGACAGTTACTCAGCAGCCAGTTCGTCAGCTCCACAAACTGCCCGTCCAGCTCCTCTACAGCCTTCCCGGTTTTCTCCTCAGTCCCCCACAACAGCCAGCAGGTCTCAATAGGATGAATGACTCCGATTTTTACCAATGCCTTTCCACGGCTCATAACAGACGCGATCCTGGCAAAGTAATCCTCTATCATACGGTATTCCTGATACCAGGGAGACTGATAAAAAATAGAAGCAGGATAATCCCTTTTAGCCTCTCCTTCCATGGAAGTCCAGGCCAGATGGGGCGCCCGCAAAGTAACTCCAAGGGCGGCCTGCCAGTCTCCCTGAAGCTTATGTCCCCTGAAATCGTAATCCCAGTTTGTGACCCCATACAGCTCGCTTGCCATAGCTTCTCTGTCAAACTGATGAACTGCGCTTTGGGCTTGTTTTGCAGTGGTAAACTCCCGACGGTCACACAAAATATCAATCCCCGGAATCTGGAATCCTGCATAGGAAAGCATGGCCTCTCCCACATACCTGGTCTGAGACGACAATAAGGGCTCCTCCATAAGATGTCCCGTAAGGGCAATTTTAGAAGTTTCGCACCACTTTCCAATCTGCATAGCATAACTTTTTGCAAACAAGCTACTTACCAGCTGGTGATAACAATATCTAATGTAGGAGTATTCCTGCTCCTTATCATAAAACAGCTCTGGCAGATAGTCCAAGAGGTCAAGTCCATACGCTTCCTGAAACAATTCAGGAAGTTTATCTGTAAACGGAAGAATTACTTCTTTTCTGGCATCGATGCCGCTGGCTCTCTGCTTTGGAGTGAACTGTGGCTCGTCTGTAAAAATGGCAGGAATTAAAGTTCCAAAGTCCTTTCCCAATTTATCCTTATATCGCTCATACGTACTGTCAAGAAACGCCTTTACAGCCTCTGGATTTAAGGTATCCACATAAGACTGATTATTAAACCAGGGATTATCGCCGCCAACCTCCAAATAAGCACACCAGGTCGTCCAGTCCTCTCCAGAATCCAAGTCCTGAAACTCCTCTTCTTTGCTGGGAAAATTGGTCTCATTTTCTGAAAGACGGTGGTATGCAGATAAAAATCCATCCTGGCTCTCCACCTGATACACTCCTAACAATTTTCTGCTTCTGCTTCGCACAGCCTGTGCAGTAGAACCTTTTTTTGACTCCTCTGGCAGCTCCCCTTCAATATACGGTCTGGGAGACCATACCAGAAATCTGGAGCGATATTCTTCCCTTTTCGTAACCAGGCCTCCCCCAAACCCAGACGGCCACCGGTCCTCGTCATAAAGCCAGGCCTTCAGGCCTAATTCCCCTGCCTTCTCATGAGCATACGAAATCAATTCCATAAACTCTTCACTTAAATAAGGAGTGTCCATTCCTGTCCTGCTGTGAAGAAAAGCGCCGCCCATGCCCATTTCCTTAAAAACAGACAGACAGAAATCAATATCCTCCTTTGTCATTTTCGTATTCCACGCCCAAAAAGGCACGTCCCGATACTCTATGGGAGGATTTTTAAAGGTCTCCATAGAAAATTCCTGACTATTCTCTTTATAGATCATTGGTTCTTCTCTCCTAATCTCTCTATGTATTCAGAAGGATACCACTATAACGCTCCTGACAGTTGTCGCTATCACGTTGTCTGCGCTTCCATCATTAAGTATAAAGAATAAAATTCAAATAGGCAAGACTATAATTTCTGAGGGCTTCCATATAAGCAGCACGAAAAAGACAAAAAAGACCCGCCTTTTTTGACGAGCCTTTCCAGCCAGGGCTTTCCCCTCATTCGAACCTTACGATCTCCTTTTTTAACCTCTTCATAATTTTTTTCTCCAGCCTGGAGATATAGGACTGAGAAATTCCTAATAAATCTGCCACCTCCTTCTGGGTCATCTCTTCTCCGTCCTCTCTTCCCAGGCCGTACCGAAGCTGTACAATCTTTTTTTCCCTTGGGCTTAAACGGCTTACGGCCATGTTGAGAAGACTTTTTTCTGTCTCTGTCTCAATATTCCGATAAATCACATCCTCCTCGGTCCCCAAAATATCGGAGAGAAGCAGCTCATTTCCATCCCAATCCACATTCAGCGGCTCGTCAATCGACACCTCCATCTTGGTTTTATTGTTCCGCCGCAGATACATAAGAATCTCGTTTTCAATACAGCGGGAGGCATAGGTAGCCAGCTTAATGTTCTTTTCTGGGTTAAAGGTATTGATTGCCTTAATCAGACCTATGGTCCCAATAGAAATTAAATCCTCTACCCCTACGCTGGTATTGTCAAATTTTTTCGCTATGTACACCACCAGCCGAAGGTTATGCTCAATCAACTCCGACTTTGCTTCCTTTTCTCCCTCGGTTCCCAGTCTCTGAATCATCCGGTTTTCCTCTTCATTGTCAAGGGGAGCCGGCAAAATGTCTGCGCCTCCAATATAGTGGACCTCTCCCTCACGCTGAAAAAGCATGGTTTTAAAACTGGGTATAGTTTTAAACTGGAAACGGCTCGGTATTGATACTTTGATTACCATCGGTGATTCCTCCTTTTTGTCCTGTTCTAATATAAGGTTTCTTTATGGAGCAGCACTTCATAGCTCCCGTCCTTGGTCATTTTAAATGGTGCCCTGGCAATTAAAGGCTTTGACAGCCTTTTCTTTGCGCCGCCCTCTTTCTGAATCTCTATCTGCTCAATCTCCATCACATCCAGGATTCCCAGTGGACTTCCAATGGTTCGAAAAGGGATTCTTTTACAGTCAGTATCAGGGCTCCATAGTTTTTTCCAAAGATTCTCTGAGACAATATGGACCGGACGGTTGTCAGACGGATCATAGAGGCTGTTTCCTGTATCCAGATAGCCTGTGGTAAAGGTTTGTACCTGTCCTGCTTTCAGGGTTAAAAGATACAGCGTTTGGCTCTCCTTTTTCATCTCCCAAATTATTGTCCAAAGAAAGCGAAAACCAAACCATGCGCCCATTGCCAGGAAAAACCAGATAAGGACCGGCATTCCCTTAGAAAGTCCATAGAGACTTGCTTTTGTGCGCTGATACAGCGCTTCCATAATCCCACCGATACAAAACGCCTCGAAAAAAAGAAGCAATACCATTTTTACAAGACTTCTCCATGTTTTTGGCCGAAAGGCAATCCATACCATTATGCATCCAGGTAAAAGAAGCCCCATAACCCAGGTAATGACTGCCGGAAAGCGCCAAAAACAAACTGCCGCACAGCTTCCTAAAGCTCCAAAAGCTCCAGCCGCCATCAGGCGGAAAGCGGAAGCAGAACGTTTCAAAAGTTTTCCCAGCAATATTAACAAAAACAAATCCATTGCAAAGTTCACAATAAAATATACATCTATGTACCATTCGTACTGCAAGAGCCTGTGCCTCCTGTCTCACAAGGTACATTATAAAAAACTTTGTTTTCAGATTTTGTCAAAATGGGGAAAGGAAACCAGATTTTTCATCGTGAGAAAAAGACATGGGGTGACAAGAATCGTAAAAGGTCCGCCGGAAAGGACAAAATACAGCTCCTTTTCCGTCGGACCTTAATTATTATCTTCTGTTCTTTGTATTCAGGAAATCCGGAATGGTAATATCTTTCATATTCACATTGGATCGATAAGTGGGTGTTGAACTCGGCGCCTGATTTGGCATTCCGCTGCCTCCATTCATCCCATTTCCCATTGGAGGACGCTGGGTATTGGGGGCAGGGCGTCCTGTACTGAAAGGAGGAAGCGGAGCCTGTTGAGCCGTAGCCGCCGCCTCTGCCTGGCCGCTGTTTTTTGGATTAAAAGTATTAAACCCACTCATGGCCTTGGACACAGAGCTGGCCGGCATATGGTCGTCTAAGCCTGTGGCAATGACAGTAATCGTCGCTTCGTCCTGAGCATTCTCATCATACATAGCGCCAAAAATAATATTAGCCTCATCTCCTGCCAGCTCCTGAACATAACTTGCAGCTTCATTAGCCTCAATCAAACTGATATCGCCGGAAATATTGATAATCACATGGGAGGCTCCCTCTATGGTGGTCTCTAAAAGAGGGCTGGAGACAGCCTGTTTCACAGCTTCCACAGCCTTTTCGTCTCCTTTTGCCTTACCAATACCGATATGGGCGATGCCTTTATCGGTCATAACGGTCTGAACATCTGCAAAATCCAGGTTGATCAGTCCCGGAACGTTAATCAAATCCGTGATGCCCTGAACAGCCTGCTGTAAAACCTCGTCTGCCTTCTTTAAGGCATCCGGCATGGTGGTTCTTCTGTCAACAATCTCCAACAGCTTGTCGTTGGGAATGACAATCAGGGTGTCTACATTCTCTTTTAAGCGGTCGATACCGTGGACAGCATTGGTCATACGGGTTTTGGCTTCAAACCTAAAAGGCTTTGTCACCACGCCAACGGTGAGGATTCCCATATCCTTGGCAATCTGGGCTACTACAGGAGCTGCTCCAGTTCCGGTGCCGCCTCCCATTCCACAGGTTACAAACACCATGTCCGCCCCTCTCATAGCCTGGGCCAATTCCTCGGAACTTTCTTCTGCCGCCTTCTCTCCAATCTCCGGCCTGGCGCCTGCTCCAAGTCCCTTGGTCAGCTTTTCGCCAATCTGCATAGCAGTCGGAGCCTTACAAAACTGCAGTGCCTGCTTGTCCGTGTTAATGCCTATAAACTCTACTCCCACAATGTTCTCGTCAATCATACGGTTTACAGCATTATTTCCCGCTCCGCCTACGCCTACGACTATGATTCTGGCAGCATTTTCAGCCTCATTTATCTTAATCTCTAACAAGAAAATTCCTCCTTCACCTTCAGACACACCCCCATACGATATGTCGTCGTTTGCTCTCTATTTTTCTATTTTGTATGTAATAAACATATAACCTTAGTCTACCTAATACTATATTTTATTTCCCGTAAAATATCAACTGTTTTTTTAATTATTTTGGGACTTCTTTTTGAAGGTATACATCATCTGTCTGTTAATAGGGTCGTAGGTATTTAAATACAAAACCCCGCTATTACCTGCTAATTGGGGCATCATATCTGACAATTCTGCTATTTTCCCATTAATATCTGAACTATCTCCCAAAAAAATTTCCAGTTCCTGCATAAAAAGGGTTGCATCTCCTTTTGTATCATACTGAATCTTGTCCACAATTAATCCATAAGTTTCCAGCACTTGAGTCAGTTTCAAAATATCCTCAAAAATCTCGTGGCTTTCCACCGGAAGGGCCTGATGAAGCACAATATGTCCAAATCTTAACCCCTCGATTAAAGGAATATCCGCCAGTTTTTTGTTAGCGCTTTCCACCACAATTCCGTCTTTGTCAAAGTACATATAGCTGCTCATATAGGATACATAACCTACCACGCTTTTCTCATGGACAATAATCTCCACATGAAAAGGATCGTGAAAGATCAGTTTATAATCCTCCACAAACGGGATCTGCTCATGCTGAATTTCCAGTTTTTCTTTCAGATAACAATAGGCTGAGTTCCAATCCATATTTTTCTGAAAAATCAGCTCCACAATTTCATTTCCTGTGTACTGGCTGTTCCCTGAAACTGTAACCTGGCGGATGTTTACTGACAACAAAACTGCCGTCAATATAGACAGTACCGCCAGGATGATAAATTTTGCTTTTGATTTTATGTTTGGCAATCGTATCATAAAATTCTCCGTATGTTTGCTCCAAGTTGTTGTAGGTCAAGGCAAATATCTTCATAACCTCTGAATATATGGTGACAATGATCAATAGTGGTTTCTCCAGAGGCCGAAAGACCAGCCGCCACCAGCGCCGCTCCTCCCCGTAAATCAGTAGCCTCTACTTTACACCCTGTAAGAGGATAAACACCTGTCACAACTGCGGCTTTTTCGTCTATTCGAATCTGTGCTCCCATTTTCTTTAACTGTTCTGCTGTTGCAAATCTCCCCTCAAACACCGTTTCCAAAATCTGACCAGTGCCGCTTCCGATAGAAAGAAGGCTCAAAATAGGGGATTGTAAATCTGTGGGAAACCCCGGAAACGGACTTGTTTTCAAAGAGACAGACCTAGGCCTTCCCTTCATGCACACCTTAACCCCAGTGTCATACTCCTCAATCTCTGCCCCCATGCTTCCAAGAACGTGAAACACGGTCTCCATCTCCCCTGGACAAATTCCAGTTAAAACTCCTTCTCCCCCTGCCGCCATAACGCAGGCAAGATAAGTCCCAGCCACAATCCGATCTCCCGGAACTCTAAATTCTGTATCATGAAGACTCTCTACTCCCTTAATGCAGATAACCTCCGTTCCTCCTCCTGTAATTCTGGCTCCCATACAGTTTAACATGCAGCACAGAGCCTCAATCTCCGGTTCTCTGGCCGCGCCGTACAGCACTGTGGTCCCCTGAGCCAAGACTGCCGCCAAGAGGGCGTTTTCCGTAGCTCCTACGCTGGGAAAAGAAAAATGAATCTCCTCACCTTTTAACCTGTCTGCTTTCGCTACAATCCTCCCATCCTCCTCAATAACCTGTGCCCCCATTTTTTTTAATGCATAAAGATGAAGGTCTATGGGACGCTTCCCAATGGAGCAACCTCCCGGATAACAGGTTATGGCCTCCCCGCATCGACTAAGCAGAGCCCCCAGCATTATAATGGAAGAGCGCATAGCCTTTAGATATTGTTCTGGAATGCGAATATCTGTCAGACCCTCTGTACAGATGGTCAATTTATGTCCCACCAGAGTACAAATGCATCCCATGGATTCCAATATCCCCATCATACAGAAAACGTCCTGGATTCTGGGGACATGTGTCAATACAACCGTTCCTTTATGGAGAATGGACGCTGCCATCATGGGAAGCACCGCATTTTTCGAACCTTGAATTTCCACTTCCCCCTTTAGCGGATGTAAACCCTGGACCTGTATTGTAGACAACCTGTTCCCTCCTAAAAGGTTTCCTATATACTATCGTATGTAAAGGGAGAATGTCTGCTTCCTATTTTTCTAATTTTATCTGATTAGACACACTTAGAACCATTCCCATCTCCATCATCAAAAACAAGACAGAAGTTCCTCCATAACTGATAAATGGAAGCGTGATTCCTGTGTTAGGAATGGTATTTGTCACAACGGCAATATTTAAAATGACCTGGATTGCAACATGAGCCATGACCCCCACTACCAATAATGACCCAAATAAATCTGGCGCATTACTGGCAATCAGCATAAAACGATAAATCATAAACATAAAAATAAGGATAATCCCTATGGCTCCAAAAAGCCCCAGCTCTTCACAGATAATAGAAAAAATCATATCATTCTGGGCCTCTGGTACAAATCCAAGTTTCTGAATACTCTCTCCCAATCCCTTTCCAAAAAGGCCTCCTGAACCGATGGCGTAAAGTCCTTGAAGGACCTGATAGCCTCCTGTATCTGGATACGCCTCTGGGTCCAGCCAAACGTTAATCCGGTTTAACTGGTAAGGTTTTAAAAGTCCTATCGCCTCCAACCCATGACCTATGGGGCCGGCAAAGGCAAAAATCAGTCCTGCTACTGCCACGCAAAGAAAATAAGGCCAGTGTTTCTTACTTGCCACAAACATCATAACAAAGCCAATCCCTGCAATAATAATCCCAGAGCTTAAGTTATTGGCTGCCACAATCGCCGCCAGAGGCAGGCAGATAAGAGCCGCACGAACCACCCCAGCCCATCGATCCACGTTTTTGCCTAATCTCGTAATCAGAGCAGCCAAAGCCACAATCACAGCAATTTTCACCAATTCCGTTGGCTGAATACGAAATCCCTCTGGTCCCAGCCAGCGCCGCTTACCGTTTACCTTATGCCCAAACAGACTGACGGCAATCATAAGAACCCAGGATACAAAAATCGCCAGATGAGACATCTTGGCATACCAGTGATAATCCAATTTTGATATGATAATCATACCAAAGAACCCTGCCAAAGCAATCATTCCCTGCCTGGTCATAAAATAGGCCGCATTCCCATTGTGGTCCATCTGAGCTTTATAGGAACTGGCGCTGTAAATCATAATCAACCCGAAAATCGTCAGGAAAACAATGGTAAACAGAAGGCTGTAATCATAAAACCGTTTTGCTTTTTTCTTTTTCTGTGCCAAGACAGCCACCCTCCTTTATACCAGGTCTTTTGCCTTTACAGATTTCTGACGCATTCTTTGAATATCCGCCCCCGCTCTTCGTAATTTTTAAACATCCCCCAACTTGCACAGGCTGGAGACAACAACACATAGTCTCCCATATTGGCATAAGAAGCACAAACATGAACTGCCTCAAACATATCCTCCGCATACATAATATCATAAAAACCATGGGCCTTGGCACATTCCGAAATCTTATCTCTGGTCTGCCCAATAAGCACCAAATACTTTACCTTCCCGTCAAATGCCTCGATCCACTCGTCATAATCCGAATGCTTATCATATCCTCCTGCGATAAGAAGAATGGGGCCTGGCATCGCTTTAATCGCCTGAATCGCCGCATCCGGATTGGTTCCTTTGGAATCGTTGTAATACCGAACGCCGGAACGCTCCAGCACAAACTCAATTCTGTGCTCCACAGCCTTAAACTTTTTTACCACCCGCTGAATCACAGGAAGCGAAACTCCCATGGCCTCGCTTACAGCCACTGCCGCCATGACATTTTCATAATTATGCTTTCCAAGAAGGTTTAATTCCTTTACATTCACAATCGGCGTGATTTTCCCGTCCTGAGAACTTACAATCATGCCTTTGTCCAGGTAATACCCCTCATTAAGTTTCTGACTGCTGCTAAAAAACACGGTCTTGGGTTTAAAATCAGTCTGTTGTCCAAAATTTCTTAAAATCTCATCGTCATAATTTAGTACACAGATATCCTTTTCTGTCTGATTGACGGCAATCTGTTCCTTTACGGCAATGTAGCACTCCATCGTATGATGACGGTCCAGATGGTCTGGTGTAATATTTAAAATCGCACTGACGTCCGGCCTGAAGTTCATGATGGTTTCCAGCTGAAAGCTGCTGACCTCTGCCACAGTCACCGATTGGTCCTCTGTTCGCAGAGCAACCTGAGTATAAGGGGTTCCAATATTTCCCACTACATAGACGTCTTTATAAAAAGCTTTCATAATTTCGCCCACCAAGGCGGTGGTAGTGGTTTTTCCATTGGTGCCTGTTATAGCCGCCAGTCTTCCCTTGGCACACTGGTACGCCAACTGGATTTCACTCCAGATTGGAATTTTTGCCTCATCTAAAACACCTACAAACGGTGCTTCCAGAGAGATTCCCGGGCTGATAATGCACATTTCCACGCCGCGAAGATCCGCTCTTCTCAATTCCCCCAGCACCACAGAAACCCTTTTTTCCTCCTCCAGTTCCTTTTTCAACGCCTCTGGATTTAATCGGGGATTGCTGTCATAGAGCACCACCTCCCCGCCCATATCCAGCAAAAGTCTCGCTGCAGAAAGCCCGCTTAAACCAGTTCCTGCAACCAATACCTTCTGACTCTGGCCCATAACATTTCCTCCTACAATCCTAAGTATGCAATCAGACAAAGAATAGCTGTGATAATGGAGAACACCGCCACCACACGGGTCTCCGACCATCCGCACAGCTCAAAATGATGATGGATTGGCGCCATCTTAAAAATTCGTTTTCCGCCTGTCTTTTTAAAATAGGTCACCTGAAGCATCACAGACAGCACTTCCACCAGATAAATCAGCCCAACTATGGGAATAAATAACGGAATCTGCATCATAAAGGTGCTGGCTGCCACAAATCCGCCCAGAGCCAGAGAGCCCGTATCCCCCATGAACACCTTGGCCGGATACACATTAAACAATAGAAAACCTAACAGGCTTCCCACAACAGCCCCTGTCATTGGACTGATTCCGCTTTCCTCTCCTATGGCGATGATGGTTAAAAACGTAGCAATCAAAATCGTCACACTGGTACACAGGCCGTCCAATCCATCTGTAAAATTCACTCCGTTATCTGTCCCCAGAATCGCCACAAACACAAACGGAATGTATAAGTATCCTAAGTCCAGACGAAGTCCATCCTGAAATCCGCCGGTAAACGGTATGAGAAGGCTGGTCCCTACATCAGAGGTATTTACCAGATAATAGGTAAACACTCCTGTAATCAGAATCTGGCCGGCCAGCTTTTGCATCGGCTTCAGACCTTCAGAGCGCTTCATCACAATTTTAATGTAATCATCCAGAAAACCAATGATTCCGAATCCTACTGTCACAAAAAGGACTGGAATAATTTTAGGATAATCCCGAATATAAAACAAGGTTGTGATAATAATGCTCCCCAATATAATCAGACCGCCCATGGTAGGGGTCCCCGCCTTTTTTAAATGGGCCTGGGGACCTTCCTGCCTTACCTGCTGGCCAAACTTCAGCTTGTGTAAAAAAGGAATTACAATAGGACACAGAAGCGCGCTTATAGCAAAAGCAATTATAATCGCCAGTATAGTTTCATTAATCATATTGCACCTCAAACTCTTATGTATATAGTTTACTTTTCCCGCAAAATACTTATTCATATTTTTCACGGGGAAATAATTTCTGACTCAATACCCAAATACGGAAGAATATTTTGAAAAATATCCGCCACGACGGGAGCCGCTATCGTTCCTCCATAATAGATTCCCTCCGGCTCGTCAATGGTAAGAAGGGCGATGACCTGAGGATTATCTGCCGGCGCAAATCCTAAAAAGCTGGAAATATATTTTTTTAAGCTTCTGGGAAGCTTTTCGGAAGTAGCCGTCTTTCCACCGATTCGGTAGCCGTCTATAGCCGCCTTTTTTCCTCCGCCCTCTGCAACTACCTGTTCCAGCATATAGCGCATGGTCTCACTGGTCGCTTCCGACACCACGCCCTCCCTAACAGGATAGGAAAATTGATGAACTTGCTCTTTATCCGCACTGACAGAAGAAATTCCAAAATGAGGAGTGACCCGCTTTCCACCATTAATAATGGAAGAGGCTGTGGTAATCAGCTGCAGAGGCGTAATCTGAAAAGACTGCCCAAAGGACACAGTAGCCAGTTCCACCAATCCCATATTTTCCTTTTTATGCATAATGGTAGCCGCCTCTCCAGGCAGGTCCACACCTGTTTTTCCTTTCAGGCCAAACTGCTGGAAATAATGGTAATACTGCTCTACGCCCAGCCTCTGCCCTACGTCAATAAAAACCGGATTGCAAGAATTCATAACTCCCTGTAAAAACGTCTCTCCCCCATGGCCTCCCACCTTATGGCATCGAATTTTTCTGTCCTCCACAATTCGAAATCCGGGACAGGAGAAACGATCCTGAACGCTCACTACTCCCGCCTCTAATCCGGCTGCAGCAGTGATGATTTTAAACGTGGAGCCCGGCTCATAGGTATCATTAATGGCCGGATTTCTCCACATCTGATTCAATAAATCCTGCTTTGATGCGCTGCCTTGCTCTGAAACTGGAATATTCAGCTGAAACGGTTCATTTAAATTGAATTCCGGTACATTGACCATGGCCAGAATCTCGCCGTTTCTGGGGTCCATGATAATGACGGAAACCCGTTTTGCCTTCTTTTCCTCCATCACTTTCAGCGCCGCCTGCTGGGCATACATTTGTATATTCACATCCAGGCTGATGGTTAGATCTGCCCCTGCAACCGGCTCCACCCGATCCTCAAAGGCATTGTCAATCTCTACTCCGGCCGCATCCGCCAGGGTCAAAATCTTTCCGTTGGTCCCTTTTAAGTATTCCTCATATTTGACCTCCAGACCAATAATTCCCTGGTTGTCTCCGCCTGTAAATCCTAATACCTTAGACGCCAGACTATCGTATGGATAATACCTTTTGTAGTCTTCATCTACCTTCACCCCGGCCAGACGCCGGTTGCGAATCTTGTCTCCCAAAGCTTTGTCCACATTTGTCTGTATAATTTCTCTGGAACTGTACTTTTCAACCTTCTTTTGCACTTCTTCTCTGGAAATTCCCAGCTCCTCAGAAAGAACCTGAATCACGGTTTCCGGATCTTTGATTTGATTGTGAATCACAGAGATGGTACAGACTGTGCGGTTGGTGGCGATCACCGTGCCGTTTCTGTCCAAAATCCTTCCTCTGGCCGCTTTTATGGTTCTCTCCCTTTGATGCAGCTCTTTTGCCATTTCGCTGTAATGCTCTGACCGGAAAATCATGAGATACACCAATCTTCCAGTCATTACAAACACCAATGCCAGGCAAGCCATACAAAAAAGGAATACCCTTCCTCTGTGATACGTCTGATTCCGGTTCATATTGATCCTTTGTCAATCATTATTACAGTATATGAAGCCTGCCCTGATTTATTCCGTGGTAACAGTTCAGACGGCGGAGCTTTGACATGAATTTGGGCGTCAAGCTTGCTTGTAAGTCCAAATTCATGTCAAAGCTCACATCGGATGGACATCCGAGGCTTCTTGCAGACGTTTTTCCTGCAAGAAGATGAGCCGTCTGGATTGTTACGATTTCATAACCGTTCACAGCCCCATGAAAATCATGCTGTGTTGTCCTGACTGCTTTCTGACTCGCCTTCTTCAGACTCTGTGCCTTCGCCTTCTGATTCTTCTCCAAAAATATCCATAGGCACCCTGGATCCGTCTTCCTCTGTCTCCATTGGAACATATTCCTCTGTCTCATAAGGAATCTTTTCTGGAGCCGTCTCTTCTGACGCGCCCTCTTCTGGATCTGCAGTATTATCTGTCAGCCCTTCTTCCTGAGGCAGCTGGCTCTGATCCTCCATAGGAAGATCCTGGGTTGGAAATATATTTAAATAAGGAAGAATATCGCCCATAACCTGAGAAAATACCTTGCTGGCAAAGCTGCTATGAGCCTGATCTTCCACATGAGGCTCGTCAATCGCCACGTACACCAGAACCTGAGGCTCCTCTGCAGGTGCAAATCCACAAAAAGACAGCACATAGTTTCCCTGTTTACGAGGCTGCTTTTCTGCCGTACCTGTCTTCCCTCCCACCTCATATCCGACAACCTGAGCCGCCGCTCCGGTTCCCTCGCTTACCGTCCTTACAAGAGCCTTTCGAATAATATCGCTGGTGGCATAAGAGACTGTTTCTCTGACTAAAACTCCGTCGTTTTTATAAATCACAGAGCCATTGTCATTTAAAATTTGCTTTACCACATGAGGCTCATAGTAAGAGCCGCCGTTGATAACAGAAGAAAATGCCGCGGCCATCTGTATCATGGTACAGTTAAAGTTTTGTCCAAAAGAGTTGGTGGCCAGATCTACAGGCCCCATATTCCCCACCTTATATACCAAAGTACTGGCGTCGGCCTCTCCCATCAGATCAATACCTGTTCTGCTACCAAAATTAAACATATCCTGGTATTTTTTAAAAACCGTTTTTCCTTCCATAGCCGCCATCTGCATCATGGCGTCATTACAGGAAACCATCAAGGTCTCATCTAACTGCAAATCTCCATGGCCGCCTCTTAAATATGCCGTACATTTTATCTTTCTGTCGGAAACCTGCTGATATCCGTCGCATAAAAAGTGGGAATTTCCATTGATGATTCCCTCCTCCAAAGCCGCTGCTACGGTAAAGATCTTGGCCGGAGAGCCTGGCTCAAAGGTATCGCTGATACAGAAATTTCTCCATTGCTGGTTCCAGAACTCCACCTTCTCTTCCTCTGTCATCTGTTCAATTTCTGCTTCTGTGAACATGCCGGATAAGTCCCTCGGATTATTCAAGTCATAGGATTTATCTGTGGCCATAGCCAGAATCTCCCCGTTTTGAGGATTCATAACAATGATTCCGATCTGTTTGCTTCCTGTCTCCTCCTTCCACTGGCGAATCCTCTCCTCCACCAGGGTCTGAACATAAATATCAATGGTAGACACCACCGTATTGCCGTTTTCCGCTGATTTAATAATGGCCTCCATGTTGGACTCGTCATTGAGATAGCCATACTCCCTGCCGTTAGTTCCCACAAGGGTCTCATTATAGTACTGCTCAATTCCGCTGCTGCCACTGCTTCCGTCGCTGCTGGTAAATCCAATGATACTGCAGGCCAAAGCATTATAAGGATAAACTCGTTTATACTCGTCCTCAAACCACACGCCTTTTATCCTGTTTGCGATTCCCTCTTTGTAGTTGGCAGTGTTTACTTCCGAAGCCAGAGCCTCAAATTCCTCCTTTTTATCGTAAGGCAGTCTTCTCTCATACCGAATATACTGAGAATCCCTATTTTCAGAGATCAAATTGGCCAACTCATTCCTGTCATACCCAAAACATTGTACCAGAGCATCCAGAGTCGGCTGCAGATAAGCGTCTTCCTTCATGTATATTTGCTTAGGGTCCAGAATCAGATTATAGACCTTTTCACTGGTTGCAAGATACGTGCCGTTACGGTCTACAATGTCTCCTCTCCGATAAGGCAAAACCCTGCTGTCATAGGTGGAGTGCTGAGACAGTACCACTTTTGTATAGTCCTCATTGTTTTCCTTTACAAGCCGATACAAGACTACGCTGAGTGCAAACAAAGCCAGCATGATCACAAGAACCGTGATTGCCAGCTTTTTATATACGTGGCGCAGAACTTTATTTTTATCTTTCTTCTTTTTTGGGACTTTTCGATTTTGATTCTTAGGCCCCGGGCTTCTGGGTCTTTCTCTTTCATAGCCCGGCCTCTCTTTAATTTGTTGGGATGTCCTCATCTTGTCTTACATACTCGCTTTCCGTCTTGTCATACAAAAGGACCTGATTTTTGTTGGCATACACCATACCAAGTTCTTCCGTTGCCACTTTGTATACATAGTCCAGATCGATATACGTATTAATTCTGGTCTCCAACGTGTCGTTTTCTGTTTTCAGCGCCTCTAACTCCTGCTCTAAATCTTTGATGGTATCCATACGCACTGTCATGCTTGACTGAATTTGTATGTAATTTACACAAATATACAACGCACAGCACGCTGCTGCCACCAGCATAACCAAATAAGGTAAATCAATCTGAAGCGCCTTTTCCTGATTTCTCTTTACCCTCATTTTCTTTTGTGGATTTCCATGCCGTTCAGGCGGTCTTAAAGGAGTTTCTTCCGGTTCCAGTTTTCGAACCGTATTCCCATGCACATAAACCGTCTTGGGTGTCTGTCTCTTTTGTGTTGGTCTTGTGGATGCCATATCTGCCTCCTTTCCGGCGCCCTTGTGCTGTCTTGCAGTCAAGCGCCCTTAAACCCGCTCAAAAACCCTTAGTTTGGAGCTTTTGGATCGTTTGTTTTCCTCTGTTTCTCTTTCTGTGGGTATAATCGGTTTTCTCGTAATCACCTTTCCTTTGCTGGTTCTGCCGCACACGCAGGCCGGAAAATCCGGCGGGCAGACACACGGGTTTTCATTTTCCCGAAACCGCTGCTTCACGATCCTGTCTTCCAGAGAATGGAAGGTTATAATACACAGGCGTCCCCCCTGATTCAGCAGTTCAATCATGGTGTCAATCGAATTTTCTAAAACCTCCAGTTCATGGTTCACCTCAATGCGGAGAGCCTGAAAGGTTTTCTTGGCCGGATGGCCTCCCACCGCTCTCATCTTCATGGGAATGGCAGCCTTAATGATCTCCACCAATTCCCCAGTAGTCTCAATCCTTTTTTCCTGACGAGCCTTTACAACATGTTTGGCAATGTTTTTGGCGAACTTTTCTTCCCCATAGTCCCGAATAATGTGGTAAAGGTCCATCTCACTGTATTCATTCACAATGTCTGCGGCTGTCTCTGTCCGCCTTAAGTCCATGCGCATGTCTAAAGGAGCATCTGCTCTGTAAGAAAATCCTCTCTCAGCTGTGTCAAACTGATAGGAAGACACCCCCAGATCCAGATAAATGCCATCTGCCTTCTGGATTCCCAACTCCTTTAAAACCTGTTTTATCTCCTGATAATTGCTTCTGACAATCAAAACTTTATCTTCATACTCTTTTAATCGCTGACTTGCCGCCAAAATCGCAGCTCCGTCCTGGTCAATTCCAATGAGCCGTCCCTGACTGTTTAAACGTTGGCATACCTGGCTGGCATGGCCTCCGCCGCCCAGGGTTCCGTCTACATAAATCCCATCCGGTTTTATATTTAAACTGTCAATGGTTTCCTCTAACAGTACCGACTTGTGCTTAAATGTCATATGCCCAGACCTTCCATATTCTCAGCGATTTCCTCCATATCGTCGTAGACGTTGGCCTTCATCCAGGAGTCTTTGCTCCATATCTCGATTCTGCTTCCCACTCCCACCAATACGGCCTCCTTTTCGATGCCTGCAAATTCTCTTAAAATGGAGGGTAGTAAAATACGGCCCTGCTTGTCTACCTCACAGGTGGTGGCTCCTGCCAGAAAAAATCTGGCAAATTTTCTGGCGTTGGCGTTGGTAAGCGGCAGTGCATGTAACTTTTCTTCCAGGGCTTTCCACTCTGTATTCTCATACGCAAAGAGACAGCCGTCTAACCCCTTCGTCACCACGAATTCGTCACCTAGCTGCTCACGAAATTTTGAGGGGACAATTAAACGTCCCTTTGTATCTACCGTATGATTGTACTCTCCCATGAACATGTTAATCACCACTTGTAAACCATTTTACACCACTTCACACCACTTTCTACCACTTGCGTAGTTTAATTCTAGTACAAACAGAAAGAAATGGCAAGAAAAACTTCTAAAATTTATCGCAAAAAAACAGGGAGGCCACAAAATCCCTGTGACATCCCCAAAATATGGCGTTTAATAATACGGTTCTACCATATGTTGTTTTTTCTTATATCAAACGCCTTTTGCCAGCGCCCTGAACAATTCTACATGCTTAAGCTCATAATTTTTTGCCATAAAATTGGGATCTGCGCTGGTTTTCACAATGATGACTTTTTCCACTGGATTGACGTAAATCCACTGCCCATAGACGCCAATCGCCATAAATTCTCCTTCCTCTCCCTCTGGCAGCCACCACTGATAGCCATATCCTATGGCATTGTAAGCGTCAAAATTAGCGCCGGGCTTTGAATATTCTGCACTGATATCCATCGTGTCCCGAATCCATGTTTCTGGAAGTATCTGTTCCCCATTATAATTCCCCTTATTCAGATACAATCTGGCAAAGCGAGCATAATCTCTTAAAGAAACGCTCAAACCGCCCATGGCAAGCTCCTTTCCATTGCTCAGGGTCCAATAAGCATCATGCCCTGCATCCAGTTTTTTCCATAATTTTTCCTCCATATATTCTGAAAGACTTTTCCCTGTGGCGTTTGTAATTACTTCTCCCAGAATTTCTGTATTGATGCTTAAATATCTTCTGTATGTATAAGGCTCCTCCTGAACACCATACTTTGCAATCACCTTCATGGCAGAACTCCCCATCAGAGTGCGCATGGAAAATCTGCTCATATCTTTATCCTCATCAAAATTAATTCCTGAAGCCATTCTAAGACACGCCTTAATCGGTATCGTTTCCAATTCGGTGCCTACAAACTCAGGAATATAGTTTCCGATTGGATCATCAACGCTTTTTACATCTCCCTGTGCAACCGCAATCCCCATGAGAGCCGACACGAACGATTTTCCCATAGAGTTTGAAGAAAACAGAGTGTCCTCATCTCCACCCATATAATATTTCTCATACTTTATGACATCGTCCTTGATCACAAGCAGCGCAGTCGTTCTTGTGTCCATCAGAAAATCCTGGACCGGATAAACGCCGTCTTGGAAAGAAAATTCTTCTGGAAGAGAAATCTGATCTTCCTTTAAAAATTCAAAGGTATGTTCTCCTTTTTGAATTTTTTTAACAGGCTGTATTTCTTTTGTGTGCTGAAATGTGTATGCCAGATTGTCATCCTTAAAGCTATTTAAAGATTTATAAAGAATTTTTATCTTCTCCCCAAAGAAAAACCAAAACCCCGCTGCTGTAACAGTGATCATTGCGATAGCAACACAGAACCTTTTTACATTCTTCATAATATTTTCTCCTTCTCATATTTTCTTTATCCATGTGCTGCCTCAATCATAAACCATACAGTTACAGTACAGTCAAGAAAAAATAAATAAAATGAAGCGGCCTCAAATCCATTATTAGCCGCTCCACAATTATATTTTTTTATTAATATCCAGCTACAATATACTGCTCTATCAAAGAATCTAGCTCCACACTATTTTGATAGACCTCATCATATTGCCTTTTCTCATCAATACTCTGATTCAGCGCTTTTCTTGCTACCTCGATTTTTTGAACTAACTCTTCTCTGGAATAGGTCATTTTCATTCTCCTTTACGTATTTTATTCAATCTCATGTGTTGGTATACTATAATAGAGCCTGACACAATCACCAGAACTATGGACAGCGCTTGGGATACAGGAATCCCTGTCCCAAATAGAATTAATTGATCGGTGCGAAGCCCTTCAATCCAACTTCTGCCCAAACCATACCCTAGCAGATAGATAAGCAGCATCTCCCCATCGAACTTTTTGTAACGCCGATACCATAGCATAAATAGTAAAAGCGCCAAATTCCACATGGATTCATATAAGAAAGTGGGATGTACCTGTATATACTCCACCCCCGATTCCACAACCAGGCGCTCCAAAAGCTCCTGTGAAATCATACTTTCATCCACAAGAGAACGTTTGATTCTCATGGCGAAAAAACTGTCTGTATATCCTCCAAAAGCCTCGCAATTAAAGAAATTACCCCATCTTCCGATGATTTGACCTGTCACTAAACCCAGGCATGCGCTGTCAGCCATAGAGAAAAACGAAAGTTTTTTAACCCTTGTAAAGACAATCAGCGTCAAAATGCCTGCTATGACTCCCCCATAAATGGCTAATCCGCCTGCACGCAGATTAAATATCTGGATAATATTGTCCTTATATAATTTCCAATTAAAAATCACGTAATAAATACGAGCGCCAATTATAGAACATATAATGGCGATTAATGCGAAGTCTAGGTAAATTTCCGGGTCCTGTCCCCTTCGCTTTGCATCAGACTGAGCAATCAAAAGTCCGGCCATCATGCCCACTCCGATAATAACTCCATAAAAGGCGATAGAAAACCCGAATACTGAGATACTCTTCCGCAAATGCTCAATACTGACCCCAAGATGTACGAAACGAATATCTACTGGTGTTGTCATGTATGTATTGTACTCCTTTCCGTTTTTTTCATTTTAACCCCAAATGTGCGAAAAATCAATGACATTCGACCGACAGGATATGGCAGAGTTCGACAGAAAATTTGTTCCCATTCTAAAAATTCAGAAGATAAAAGTGCAAAGTCTTTGACATAGTCAAAGGCCTTGCACTCGCTTTGTAACAGAGCGTTTTATCCACACCCTAACGCCTGTAATTTCTGACTGTGGTCCGCAATTATTTTCTTCATAACATTAATCTCAGCCCGCATAGTTTCAAGTTCAGGAATTGATTTCTCATACCTCTATGTCGCACTGCTTTCACATCTGCCATTTCTTCTTTTAGTACGGTTGCATCCTCTTCCAGGACAGACACTTCCTGTTTCAGAGTCGATTCATCTTCTTTCATAACCCCTACGACTTCTTCCAGAGTCTCCTAAGTATAACATACTCGTGAGGCAAAGTCTATAAAATTCTCTTTGCATTCCGACAAAATTCTACAAAAGAACTGTCAATGTCGAAGATGATAAACTCTCCGAATCAGAAATTGACACGCTCCTTGTATCGTCATAGTCTTCCACTATTCAAGTCCTCCATAAACCTCTTTCCATTCTTCCTCCGTCAACCGATTGGAATGCCACCAAATATCATGGTCTCCTTCTGGCAAGATGATCTCATTCGAAACATACTGAAAACTATCCTCACTTAATGGACGGATTACGGTTGTATGTGAAAACTCCTTAGACATATTTCCATCGGGATATACTGCATTGATATGAAGCGTAACTGTCCCATCCTCGTTCTTTGTATAACTCACTACTTCCGGATACGCAATATCCGGATATTCCACCTCGTAAAAACCTCGTGGTCTATATTCATAGGCGGCAAGTTCTGAAAGATATGTTGTTTTAGAACGGAGCGTTTCACGATCCATATTGAAATATGCCCCAATCACATTTTCAAATAGTTCTTCCTGTATTTGGTAAACAGCTCCAACTCCTAAATTTTCATCCGCCATGTAAGGCACTGGCTGGCTGTGCGTCATTGGATAGAACCTGTCAAATAAATCATAAAAGTCCAAATCACCAAAATCGTCCTCGCTCCAATTACAGAGAAACAGGTTGTTTTGCCCATAACCAACTGGCAGGATATACTTTCTGTTATATTCCCTGCACTTTTCATCCAACGGCAAAATCCGAAGCATCGTATGTTCCGGTGTGTCGCTTAATGTCAATATATAACTTACATCGGAAAAGTAGCTTCCCTCAAAAATTAAATATCCTTCCTCTGTATACTGCCAGAAGTCCGCCGGATAACTTACTGTACTTCTGTTCTGCAAACTTCCATTCTGGTCATATTGATAATATCCGCTGACAATATTTACATTACCGCCCTCTGTTTTCAAATCAAATTTACGAATCCCCATCTCCATAACTACTATAATTGTCAATTCGTCCATCTTTTTTTCATCTACCGCTTTACAAAAATCAAACGCCTGCTTTGCCTGTACCATATCAATCTGATTCCCACTATCAACAGCCACATAACCGTTTTCACCGAGTCTGGCAACCATGCGCCGCATAACATTCAGACTTCCCAATGTATTCGCGTCTACTGCTTCATCATAAATATCACTGAGAATCTCAGCTATACGCTCTGCATCTGCAGAATCATTTTTATCGAAAGAATATGCTTCTTTGTCCTGCTGAATTATCTCAATATCTGATACCTCCGGTGTTCTATCGCTACACCCCGCCAATATTGACAGTATCAGCATTATCATTACAAATAAGGAAACTTTTTTATTCTTTTCTTCTCTATTGCCGAATGGCATCCAGGTATCCTTTAGGGTTTCGGTTAAACCAGCTTTCCAAAACCTGTTTATCTTTTCCAACAACATAACTGCTTCCCCCCTCTCCCTTTTACATCTTCTACCATGCTTAGAATCAAAATCGGATTTTCCTCTGTTTTTTTGCTGTCCCGGTTTTCCCTGTCAGCAGAATTCCTTCCCTGTGTACCGCATATCCCGTTCCAATTATCTCAAAAGCGTACCCTCAATGGACAAGGGCATGGAAAACAGAATATGTCAAACTGACCGCTGAGAGGAAAACGCTCAATCAGCAGTATCTTGCGTTGAAAGAGGAAGTGAAAGGAGCCGTATCTTACGGCTGGAACAGTAAAAAGAACAGCCCCAAAAGGCGCAGGATATGGAGCGATAACAAACAGGGGGGGATAGTCAATGCCTATTACCGCCGCCCTGCATTATTTTGCCAAAAATAAGAATTGATCCTATCTATTATAGTCTGTATCTAAAAGAGGAATGTCCTCTGGATTCGGATTTCGCTTTACCCAATCCACGGCACAACTGCATAAAACTGTAGTAAGTCTGTCATCTATAAAGCCTTTATCCCCATTATCTTTTAAGAGTTGCACTAAAACCTCCGCGGATTTCAAATCATTTCCGCTAAACCCATTGCCTAATTGAACATATTTCAAAAAAGTATCCAACATTTTCCGAAAATCATCGTCCCAGTTTGTACACCCATTATCTAAAAACTCATGTTGAACCCTACCTGCAATTCTAATAACTTCACCTTGCGCAGTTTCTGCTTTTCCGTCTGGCGGAACAAGTAAATCCCAAAGTGACTTAAACAATTTATTTTCATCCATATTTTTACCTCCTCAAGCTTAAATCTATTGGTTCGTTTGCTTTCTCAAGTATAGCACATCCCCCCACTGAAAACAATCCTCGTTCTATGTCCGTTCTGGCCTATCCCCAAAAGAAAAATTTTCAACGAAAAGCACAGAATTCTTTTTTTATGGTATTGTATCCAAATTTACCTCCAGCTCTTTTTTTTTCAAACTTTCTGTGCTATTCTATATCCATGCAATAAAATAAGGAAGGTACTTGATAATGAAATTAGGAATTGTGGGTTTGCCCAATGTGGGTAAAAGTACATTATTTAATTCTTTGACAAAGGCAGGCGCAGAGTCCGCCAATTATCCGTTCTGCACCATTGATCCCAACGTGGGGGTGGTAGCCGTTCCAGATGCCAGACTGAAAATGCTGGGAGACTTATACCATTCCAAAAAAGTGACGCCGGCTGTCATTGAGTTTGTGGATATCGCGGGACTGGTAAAAGGAGCCTCCAAAGGAGAAGGACTGGGAAACCAATTTCTTTCAAACATTCGGGAAGTGGATGCCATTGTCCACGTGGTCCGGTGTTTTGAGGATTCTAATGTGGTCCATGTAGACGGTTCTGTCAATCCTTTAAGGGACATTGAAACCATTAACTTAGAGCTTATTTTCTCCGATATGGAAATTTTGGAACGACGGATTGCCAAGACATCCAAAAGCGCATTCAATGACAAATCTTTAGCTAAGGAAGTAGAGCTTCTCAAATCCATGAAGGACTTTTTAGAGGAAGGAAATCTGGCCCGCAGCTTCCCCTGCGAGGAGGAAGATGACTTAGCCTTTTTAAACTCCTTAAACCTTTTAACCTGGAAACCCGTCATCTTTGCCGCCAATGTAAGTGAAGAAGATCTGCCTGACGACGGCCAATCCAACGCTTACGTCAAAGAGGTCCGCCAGTTCGCTCAGGAAAACGACTGCCAGGTATTTGTGATCTGCGCCCAAATTGAGCAGGAAATCGCAGAGCTGGAAGACGACGAAAAAGCCATGTTTTTAGAGGATTTGGGATTAAAAGAATCTGGTCTGGAAAAATTGATTAAAGCCAGCTACAGCCTTTTGGGACTCTTAAGCTTTCTAACCTCCGGCGAGGACGAAACCAGAGCCTGGACTATTAAGAAGGGAACCAAGGCGCCTCAGGCAGCCGGAAAGATACACTCTGATTTTGAGAGAGGATTTATTCGGGCCGAGGTGGTTAACTACCAGGATCTTCTGGACTGTAAGGCTTATGCCGCCGCCAGGGAGAAAGGACTGGTACGGTTGGAAGGAAAAGACTACGTGGTTCAGGACGGAGACGTAATTTTGTTCCGGTTTAACGTCTGATCTATTTCTAACAGTCCAGACACATGATAACAGGGGCCAGACGGCCCCTGTCTTTTCTTCACACCCTAATCTCCTCCTGCAAAGCCAGAGAATAAATAATTCTCTCTTTCACCGTTTTCCCAGTCATCTGTTCCAGTGCCTTCTGATAATAATCCATCTGAGCCTTATACCGTTTCCTTAACAACTCCTCCTGACCCTTTCGCACATGGTCTGTCTTATAATCAATTAACACCAGTCCATCCGCCTCTTCCAGATAAACGTCTATGATTCCCTGAACCAACACCAGTTCCTCAGAATCCCCAGCCCCCATCTTGCTGGCCTCAATCCCAATCACAAACTGCCGCTCCTTATAACACTGTCTATTGGCCTGAGAGGCGGCGATTCGCCTTCCCAAAGGCGAAGACACAAACTTCCAGATCACCTCCGGTTTCACCAGTTTCACCTTTTCTTGCGAGATTTTCCCACAAGAACATAAACGCCTGATTTCTTCTTCCACCCCTTCTCTTTTTGAACACGCCGAAAAATCCAAGAGCTCCAGAATCCGATGATAGGCCGTGCCCCTCTCTGCGGCAAGCTCCACAGCCTTTCTCTTTTTATCTTCCTCTTTTGTGGTTTTTGCCTCTGGAGTGTCATCATCAGGAAATTCCAAAACCTGAGGCTGGCAAAGGCCGTCAAAATCGTCCATCTCCTGGCTCAGTCTCTTGATCTCAGAAACCGTCATCTTCGTGTGAAGATCAATATCCGCCATAAACGGATACCGGAAATTCAGCCCTTCCTGAAGCTGTCTTTCCATCTTCTCATCAAAGGTCTGCTCTAAATTTAAAGACAGCAGATCCTTTTTCGAAATCCGCTTCTCGATCTGCTTTAATATCTCTCCTGTCACCAAAGACTTCACAGGAATCTCTTCCACCTGAAACAATCCGGTTTTTAATGGATTCGTCATCAAAATCCAGTCCAGATAAGAACCTGCGCTTGTGAGGATTGTAATGGGAAGCGGTCCCCTTGCAAGAGAATCGTCTCTTCCCCCTCTCTGACACCACCGCTCCATTTTTTTTGCCAGAGAGCGGTCCGTTCCGGTAAGAATCAGTTTTTCCTTCGCCCTGGTCATAGCCACATACAAAACCCGCAGCTCTTCCCCCAGATTGTCCAGATCCATTTTCCGTTTCATCACATTCTTCTTTAAAGTAACGGTCTTTGTCCTTTGCTCCAAATCCAGGTAATCCGTTCCAATGCCCAAATCCGAATCAATCATCAGCTTCCCGCGAACATCCTGTTTATTAAACAATTTTCCTGTCCCAGCCACAAAGCAAATGGGAAACTCCAGACCCTTGCTCTTATGAATACTCATGATTTGCACCATATTTTCATAAGCTCCAGCCGTGGATGCCTCGCCGAAATCCGTCTCGTATTTCTTCAGCTTGTGAATATAACGAATAAACTGAAACAGTCCTTTATAGCTGGTCTTCTCATAGGCCGCCGCCTTCTCCACCAGCATGTCCAGGTTAGCCCGCCTGGTCTCCCCTGCAGGCATAGCAGACACATAATCATAATATCCCGTTCTGTCATACACCAGATAAAGCAGCTCATGAATCGGAAGATAAGAAGCTTCATACCGGAAAATCTGAAGCTGAAGCTGAAACTTTTTCAGCTTCAATCGAAGATCCTGGACCTTACAGAACTCCCCCCAATCCTCATCTGGCGAAAGCTCCTCGCTCCAATACTGAAAAGCTCCATACAGTCCCCGATCTTGTCCCCGATTCGCCGCCTTTTTATAAAATGCCGTCATCCAGGCCAGCTCCTCCTCTGTGAGTCCCACTATAGGGCTTTTAAAAACCGCAGCCAAGGGGACGTCCTGCATAGGATTGTCAATAACAGACAGCATAGCCAGAACCGTTTCCACCTCAATGGTGTCAAAGTATCCAGTTCCCGTCTGGGCATAGGCAGGAATCCCTTCCTGGGTCAAAACATTGATAAAGGCCTGACTCCATCCACTGATACTCCGTAAAAGAATCACAATGTCCCCATACGCTGCAAGACGGTAACACCCCTTCTCCTTATCCCAGATTCCCAAGCCATTCTCAGGGTCTGTCACAGCCCGTATCTTGGCAGCGATCACCTTAGCCTCAATCTCCCTGCTTGTGTAATCCGCCAGCTCCTGATCCGCCTGCCCCATAGCTTCTTTTCCAATATCCACCAAAAGAAGCTCCGTGGGCGTCCCAACCTGAAAATCAGCGCCTTCCTCTGTCTTTTGATACTCCTCAAACACCGCTCCGGGATGCAGCGCCGCTTCGTCTGAATACTCCACGTTTCCCAGATTCTTCGTCATAATTCTGTAAAACACCGCGTTCACGCTGTCCAGAACCGAAGCCCTGCTTCGGAAATTTTGGTGCAGCTCAATCTTCTGATGAAAGCTTTCCTCTGTGGTGTAGGTTTCATATTTTTCCATAAATAGTTCCGGTCTCGCAAGACGGAACTTATAGATGCTCTGCTTCACATCCCCCACCATAAACACATTGGGACGTCCAAACCGTTCCCCAGAAAGGCTCTCAATTAAAGTCTCCTGGACGTCATTACTGTCTTGATACTCATCCACCAAAATCTCTGCAAACTGCTTGCTCAGCTCATTTGCAGTCTCCGTATAAACGATATCACCTTCTTCCAGCCTTACCAAAATCTTCAATGCGTAATGCTCCAGGTCATTGAAATCCAGCACATTCTTATCCCGCTTCGTCTCCTGATATCTCCTGGAAAATTCTTCAGCCAGCTCCAAAAGCTTTAAAACCACCTCTTTTGTCCCTAAAAGGCATTGGGCCGCTTCCTTTTTAGTCTGTGCGCCATACTGCTCCTTTAATTCCCCTACCGCCTTCTTTATTCTGTCCCGACATTCTGTCACCAGGCTCTTTTTTTCAGGGTCAATGTCCTTGCCTCGGGCCGCTGCCAGCCGTCCAAAAGAAACCTGCCTCAGCCTCTGATTCAAAGTCTCATAATCCCCTGCTTGGGCGAGACGGTTTAACATTTCAAACTCTTCCTGAAGATTGGGCAGATAGCACTCCGGTCCCCCAGGCTCCATACAAATGTCCATAGCCTCTCTCATCTGACCGGCCAGCTCCTTAAGCTGGAGGGACGTATCCTTTAACAGATACTTCATCCATAATGTCTCCTCCAGATTTCCCTCCGCCACCAGCTCCATCTCTTTTTTGCACTGGTTCATCCACTCCTTAGGAAATGGATTGCTCTGGGCAAAGGTGTAAACCTGCATGATATAATCCTCAATACCGCTGTCGGATTTTCCTGTGGCATAGGTGTCCACAAACCTCTCAAACACTTCATCCCCTCTGCCATAATACTCCTCCAGCATCTGCTCCATCACGTCTGCCTTTAAAAGAATCAGTTCCCCCTCATCCCCAATTCGAAACGACGGATCAATATCCAACAGGTTAAAGTGGTTCCGAATCAGGTTCAGACAGAAACTGTCAATCGTGGTAATCTGCGCGTGGGGAACCAGAGCTGCCTGAGCCTGAAGGTGAAGCGACTCTGGATTCTCCCCCAGCTTCTTTTCAATCGCCAGGCTGATCCGCTCTCTCATCTCCGCAGCCGCCGCATTGGTAAACGTCATGACCAAAAGTTTATCAATATCAATGGGATGAGTGCTGTCACTGATCAACTGGACAATCCGCTCCACCAGCACTGCAGTTTTTCCACTTCCGGCTGCTGCTGACACCAAAAGATTTCTGTTTCTGGCATCAATCACCTGCTTCTGCTTTTTCGTCCAATTCATTCGTCTCCTCCTCCAACAACTCCCACACCTGCTCTGGTTTCAGCGCAGGAAACCGCCGAAACCGGTATCCTTCAATCCTGGTGTCAAACCCGCAGACTCCATGGTAAGGACAGTAATCACAGGCCGCTCCAGAATCTCCCTTATAAGGCTCTGCACAGGCCCGTCCTGTCAAAATCTCCTGCCCGCTGCTCTTTAGCTGCTCCCTTACAAATCCCCGCAAAATCTCAAATCTTCGCCCGCTGGCTACAGACGAATACCGCTCCTGAACCAGGCCGTCCTTCACAGCTACAGGAATCACATCTGACTTTTTCTCAATCTGATGGTCCAGATGTTCAATAACCTCAAAATCACTGTTCACCAGCCCGTTCATTCGAAGCTCTCTTAAAATCAAGTCCTCAATCTCCTCTTTCTTCCCATTTATATCCTCTCTGTCCACAATAGGGTCCTTGATGTTGTAATAAAAAATCCCCGCCGGAATCACCTCTTTCCCTGGATTTTTTCGCTCCTGCAGCTCAATCACTGCATCCATGTACACCACAAGCTGCAGCTGCAGTCCATAGTAGACCGCCGCCAGGTCAAAACGGGTTCCTCCAGACTTATAGTCAATAATTTTTACATACACCTGCTCCCCTTCCTGACACACATCCAGCCTGTCGATCCGGCCCCGCAGATGCATTTCCTCCTCCTCAGAAAGTCGGATCTTCATAGCCTTTAAATTGTCGATCGCAGAAAAAGACACCTCAAACCCAGCAGGCACAAAATCCCCCTTTTTCAGCTGTTCTGTCAAAGCCCATAAGGTTCGATCCGTCATCTGCTCAATCCGTCCGGCCAGGTATTGATTTCTGGCCGAGCTTTGAAGAAGCGTGTAACCATACTCCTGCGTAACCTTCCCCACACAAAGCGCCACAAGCTCTCGTCTCTTTTCCTCTGTCAAATCCGTAACACGCTCTCCTTTTCGCTCCATCTCCTTAAAGCAATAATCAATGGAGCTGTGAAACAGATTCCCCATATCCACAGCCCTGATCTGATACTCCTGCCTCTCCATCAATTCCAGCCCATATTTCAGAAAATGGGCATAAGCACAGGCCGCATACTGTTCCAGTCTGGTGACGCTTCCCTGAAGAATTTTCCCGTAAAGCGCCCTGGCCGCCGCCTTGCTGATCCCTCTCTCTTCATAAGAATAAAAAGCCGCCTCCGTCAAGGATTTCGTCAAATCCTCATACTCCGGCTTCCTTAAAAACCATCGGTACAGCTCCAGAAACTCTTTCTCCTTCCCATAATCTCTCAAACCGCGAATCAGCCGCTCCTTGCCCTCCATAATAGAATGAACCGTTACAGTTTCTTCCTCCAAATCTCCTATTGAAAGCTTGGGAAACAATCTGCAAACCTCTCCGATTAAGCTGGAAGGCCGCCTGCTCTTTCCTGCCTGGTCAAAAGATACATAGGAAAGGTTCAGCTCTCTGGATGGTTTTGTCAGCATTAGGTACAAATAATACCTCTGCATAAGCCCGTCCTCTCTGGTGGTAGGCGCAAGCTCGATCTGGCACTGCTTTAACATTTCTCTGTCCACATCCGTCAAAAGACTGCCTCCGTCCTTTCTGGACGGAACCACCCCCTCATTGACCCCAATAAAAAACAACACCTTGATCTGATCCAAACGGGTTCTGGTAATGTCTCCCACCACCACCCGATCCACAGTGGCAGGAATCACTCCTACCCGAATCTCTCCAAACCCAGCGTCCAGAATCTCTCCGTATTCCTTCAGACTCACAGGCTCCATGCCTAAGACTTTATCAAGACGCTCCAGCAACTCCATGACTCGGTCATAAACCTGCTCATATTCCTTAGCAAGACTGTACTGCCCTGTTCCCTCAAAATACTCCCTGTACTGCTCCAGCTTTTCTCTGACCTGGAAAGCCTCCAGACATGCCAAAAGCCCCTCTGTCATGGAAGAAACCGTTTTCTCCTTGTCTTTCAAGCTCTCCCGCAAAATTCTAATAGGACCCAAAATCTCTTTGCGGAACTCATTTAGCTCCTCCAGGTTTAAATCCTTTCCTCCTTTGTATACTAAATCCCACACACTGTCCCACCGTTTCCAGCCGCGGATTCCCAACGCCAGAACGTAATTCTCCATGCGGTCCAGCTCCACCTGATTGTCCGTCGCCAAACCTGTTTTTAAAAAACGGAACATGCTCTCATAGTCAAAGTCCCTGCGAACCGCTTCCAGGACAGCCCGAATAAACTCCACCATTACATTTTCCAGAATGCTCTTCTTGCTGTCCATAAAAAACGGAATCTCTTCTGCCTGAAAACGTTTTACAATTTCATGCCGGTATCCAGGCAGATCTCCCGTAATCACGGCAATCTCCCGATACCGCACTCCCTGCTCACAAACCAGCTCATGGATGCGGGAACACACCCCAGCCACCTCTCTGGCCGGAGACAAAGCACGGAAAATCTTTACTTTTTCAGGCTTCCAGTCCGCCTTGTCTGTATAACGGTACAAATGGCTTTCAATAAAAGCAAGAGAAGGGCTGTTTTCAAACCGCCTTGGCAGACCAGTTAACATCACGTCCTTTTCCCGTTCCACTCCATGACGTTTCGCCAGTTTATCAAGACTAACGGCCATCTCCTTTCCCATGTAAAACAAATCGTGGATGCTTCCTCTTTGAAAAGGCTGGGCCTTAGGATCCATCGTGATAGTGACCACCACCTTCCTGGCATGAACCATCAAAAGCTCTACAATCCGGTACTGGACCGGCGTAAATCCCGTATATCCGTCTAACGAGATCACACTTTTTTTGATCATTTCCGACTGGGGAAGAACTCTGCAAAGCACGTCCAAAATCTCTTCTGCCGTGATAAAGCGCTGGGAAATCTCCTCCTGAAAAGCTTCATAAATCACAGTTAAATCCTTTAACTTTTCCTTCAAAAGAAGCCCCTTGGCCTCCTCTCTGGCCTGCCTTAAATCTTTTGGCATAATTCCATACTGATACAGCTCAGACAGCATAGATTTTAACTGATTGATAAAACCAGTCTGGTTTAAGTGACCTGCATACAGGCCCAGATGCTTTTTCTCTCTGGAGGCCACTTTTCTGAGTACCATGGATTTTCCCATATCGTCCAAAACCGCCAGATGCTCCACTCCCAGCTCCTCAAACACCCGATAAGCCAGACGCTGAAAGCTGACAATGTCAATATTCATGGTCCCGTGATTCGGATGAAGACAGACCACTTCTTTCTGAGTCTGCATGGTAAACTGCTCCGGCACAATGGCAATCAACGAACTTTCCGGATCCTCTATGGACTGCCGGATCAGGGATTCATACAACAGTCTGGTCTTTCCGGCTCCAGAACTTCCTATTATAAACTGTAACGACATATTGATTCTCTCCTTTGAAAAAAGTATACCATAGTCCATAAGAAAAAGAAACGAAAACCCCTTCCCCAAATCTCCGCATAATTCCAGCCCCGCCCTAATAGATTATAGTAAATAAATTCCCGGAGGTCCTGTTATGAGCTCCAAAACCAAAATCGTAGTCTTGCGGATGAAGGAGATTATCTATACGGCGATTTTCATTGGCCTTGCCATTTTGCTGGTAGGTTTATTTTTGATTATGTTCCGTCCCAAAAAAGAAGCCCCTTCAGCCTCTCAGACTGCTGCTTCTGCCTACATACCAGGCGTTTACACCGCCTCTCTCACAGTGGGAAGCCAGAATATCAATGTGGAAGTGGCCGTAGACGCAGACAAGATTAATTCTGTTTCCTTTGTGTCATTGGATGAAGCGGTAACCACCATGTACCCTCTTATGCAGCCAGTATTGCAGGATTTGGAAAGCCAGATTGTAAACGGCCAGTCGCTGGAAAATCTTTCCTATTCCATGGAAACGCGCTACACCTCCCAGGCTCTCATAAACGCCATTGAGACTGCGTTAAATAAGGCGAAATCTAAGTGATATTTGGGGGACCGAAGTAACTGCGAAATTTCATCTTTGTAGTAGTTGTATTCTTGTTTGGACTATGCTATAGTTCAAGGAAGAACTTACCAATGAGAGGTTACCATTATGCGAAGAGATGTGAATCAGCATCAGATTACAGAGGGAGTGATTTGGCAGCAGCTTCTTCTGTTTTTCTTTCCCATTTTGTTTGGGACGTTTTTCCAGCAATTATACAATACGGTAGATGCGATTGTGGTGGGAAGGTTTGTAGGAAAAGAAGCTCTGGCTGCTGTAGGGGGCCCTACAGGTGTTATCATCAATCTGCTTGTAGGCTTTTTTGTAGGTCTTTCTTCTGGTGCCACGGTCATCATTTCCCAGTACTACGGCGCCAACCGGCCGGAAATGGTAGGCTATGCGGTCCACACTTCCATCACATTCTCCTTGCTGTGCAGCATCGTCATCACGATTGTAGGTTTTTTTGGCGCTCCCTGGGCCCTGAGAGCCATGGGGACCCCTGCTGACGTGGTGGAATTTGCCATTCTGTATATGCGGATTTACTTTGTGGGAACCGTGTTTAACCTGATCTACAACATCGGCTCTGGCATCCTTAGAGCTGTGGGAGACTCAAAAGGACCTTTGTATTTTCTCATTGCAAGCTGTGTGACCAACATTGTCTTAGACATCGCCTTCGTAGTGGTTCTGGATATGGGCGTGGCAGGCGTGGCTCTTGCCACCATTCTTTCCCAGGCTGTCAGCGCCCTTCTGGTCATTTTTGTGCTGACTCGTACCAAAGATATGTACCATTTGTCTTTCTCCCAGCTCCATTTAGACAGGCGGATGTTAAAGCGAATCATACGCATCGGTCTGCCGGCCGGCCTCCAGTCCGTCATGTACTCCTCCTCCAATGTGATTATCCAGTCCAGTGTCAACAGTCTGGGCACCAACACTGTGGCCGCCTGGACCGCCTACGGAAAAATCGACGCCATGTTCTGGATGGTCATCAACGCCTTTGGTATCTCAATCACCACTTTTGTGGGACAAAACTTTGGCGCTGAAAAAATGGACCGTGTGAAAAAAGGTATCCGAGACTGCCTGGCCATGACCTTTGGTTCCACTATATTTTTCAGCCTTCTGTTGTATCATTTTGGACTTTATATCTTTGAGATCTTCACCACAGACAGCGCTGTACTGGAAATTGGGATGGAGATTCTTCACTTTTTGGTGCCCACCTTCTTTACTTATGTGGTGGTGGAAATTTACTCTGGCGCTTTACGTGGAATCGGAGATTCCTGGATTCCCATGTTCATTACCATGATTGGCGTCTGCGCCCTTCGTGTGGTGTGGCTTTTAGTCGCAGTCCCTTTCCACAGAACCATCAAGATGGTGGTGTTCAGCTATCCTCTGACTTGGACTGTGACCACGATTTTCTTTTTGATCTATCTCCACTGCTACAGCCGTTTGGGAAAACGGCGCAGGTTTAGGTGGAGGCGCAGATAATTGAAAGGGGGCTGTCTGTTTCCAGACGCCCCCTCTTTCTTTACCTCTTTCTATCTTCTCGAATCAGCCGCCTTAAAGCCCCAATGGCAACCTTAATCGCAGCTTCTGTGTCATGGACAATCGGATTTTCCATCCCAGCCGCCTGCCGTTCCTGATTCCCCACTACTAAAAAGTTGGAGCCGCACCTGACCTTAAGATGGCTTGCCACCACAAACAACGCCGCAGATTCCATCTCCGAAGCCTTGCACCCCAGGCGCTTCCACGCTTCCCATTTGTTCAAAAGCTCATAGCTTACCGGCATCCGCTCCGGCTCATGCTGTCCGTAAAACGCATCTTTACACTGAACAATTCCGGGATGACAGGTAAAACCCAGCTCTCGCCCTGCTGCCACCAACGCGTTGGTCACTTCCAAATCCGCCACTGCCGGAAACTCAATAGGCGCATACTCTTTGCTGGTGCCTTCCATCCGAATCGCTCCGGTGGCGATGACAATATCTCCGCCTTTCACGTCCAAATCCATGCCGCCGCAGGTTCCCACGCGAATAAACGTGTCTGCTCCACACTGGACCAGCTCTTCCATGGCAATCGAGGCCGATGGCCCGCCGATTCCTGTAGAAGTGACGCTGACTTTCTCCCCGTCCAGATACCCTGTGTAAGTAACATACTCCCTGCTGTCTGCAACCAGTTTCGCGTCGTCAAAATGCTGTGCAATCTTTGAGCACCTTTTCGGGTCTCCGGGAAGAATGACATACCGCCCCACGTCCCCCTTTTTAATCTGCAAATGATACTGTAATCCCTCTTCCTCTACATACTTTTGCATAGTTTTGCCTCCTTTTTATTGATACCCCTTTTTTCTTCTTATGATGATATAGGTAACCAGATGGGCCCCAAAAGTCACCGCCCACGAAATCGGATAAGAAATATATAATGTCTCTAATGTCCGATTCATAGCAAAAAACGTATAAATCCACACGACTCTCAAAGCACAGGCTCCAGTCAAAGACACAATCATAGGAAGCACCGAACACCCCATTCCCCTTAAGCCTCCTACCATAACCTCCATCAAACCACAAGCCAGATAGAATGTGGCAATAATCCGAAGCCGGTACATTCCATATTGGACTACCGCCTGATCAGAAGAGTAAATTCCCAGAAGCTGAGGTCCAAAAAACACCACGCCATTTCCCAAAACAAACCCGACTACTGCCACAATTATGATACAGTAAATCTGAATTTTCGTCATTCTCTTATAGTTCTTAGCGCCAAAGTTCTGACTTCCAAAGCTTAAAGCCGTCTGATAGATAGCGTTCATGCCTGTATAGACAAAGCCTTCAATATTGGCGGCCGCCGTATTTCCCGCCATGGCCACGGACCCAAAGGAATTTACAGAAGACTGAACCAGCACATTGGATATCGAAAAAATCGCTCCTTGAAGCCCTGCCGGAAGACCGATACTCACAATGCTGAAAAGCTTATCACGAACAATCCTAAGACGGTTTAAACAAAGTCTGTATCCCGCCTGAGATCGTATCAGACACCCAACAATCAAAACGGCCGAGATACACTGGGAAATTACTGTGGCAAGAGCCACCCCTGCAACTCCCATGGAAAAAACAATCACAAACATCAGATTCAACAATACGTTGACGATCCCCGCAAAAAGCAGAAAATACAGCGGCCTCTTGGTGTCCCCCACAGCCCGCAGGATGGCGCTGCCAAAATTATAAATCAATGTGGCAGGCATCCCTGCAAAAAATATCCTCATATACAAAACTGACAGAGGCAGAACATCCTCCGGCGTGCCCATCATTTTGAGCAGAGGAGCCGCCAAAGACACTCCCACAGCCACTAACACCAGACCCCCTGCCACAGCCACCACCATAGCAGTATGTATCGTCTCCTCCAAATCCTTTGGACTCTGGGCCCCATAATAGCGGGCCACCATCACATTGACGCCTACCGAAAGGCCCATAAATACGTTGATTAAAAGGTTAATCAGAGAAGACGTGGAACCTACCGCAGCTAAAGACTCATTTCCGGCAAACCTGCCCACCACCACGATATCTGCGGCGTTAAATAAAAGCTGTAAAATTCCTGATGCAATGAGAGGCACGGCAAAGGCAATGATCTTTGTGAATATCGGCCCATTGCACATGTCCATCTCATACTTTTCTCTCCTGCTTTTCTGTGCTTCCATGATCTGTTATTCTTATAACCCCCTGATTCTCTCAATGGCGGCCGCTGTGTTTTCATACGTTCCAAAAGCCGTCAGACGGAAGTATCCTTCCCCGCTTGGCCCGAAACCGCTTCCCGGTGTTCCCACCACATTAGCCTTTTCCAGCAGATAATCAAAGAAATCCCAGGAAGTCATTCCCTTTGGCGTCTTCAGCCAGATGTAGGGAGCGTTCACGCCTCCATAGACTTCATATCCGCTGTCCTTTAAACTGTCATATATCACCCTGGCATTCCTCATATAGTAGGCCACCTGCTCCTGAACCTGAGCCTTACCTTCCTCAGAATACACCGCCATAGCCGCTTTCTGGGTAATGTAGGGAGCTCCGTTAAACTTCGTCCCATGCCTTCTGGCCCAAAGACTGTGAACCATCACCTGACCGCTCTTTAAATCTTTGGGAATCACCGTAAATCCAAGACGCACTCCCGTAAATCCTGCGTTCTTGGAGAAAGAACGAAACTCAATGGCACAGGTCCTTGCCCCTTCAATCTCAAAAATGCTGTGAGGAACCTCTTTCTCCGAAATGTACGCCTCATAAGCCGCATCATACAAAATCACAGCTCCTACCCGATTGGCATAATCCACCCAGACCTTCAGCTGCTCCTTGGTCAGCGTGGTGCCTGTGGGATTGTTGGGGATGCACAGATAAATTAAATCCGGCGTCTCCTTTGGCAGCTCTGGCACAAACCCATTTTCTGCTGTACAGGGCATGTAGATCACACGGCTCCAGGTCCCAGAGGCACTGTCGTACTCCCCTGTTCTTCCGGCCATCACATTAGAATCCACATAAACCGGATAAACCGGATCACACACGGCGATACGGCTAGACTCTGCGAAAATCTCCTGAATATTGCCGCAGTCGCACTTGGCTCCATCAGAAATAAAAATCTCATCCGCCTCAATCTGACACCCTCTGGCCTTGTAATCCTGGTTTGCAATCGCATTTCTTAAAAAATCATACCCTAAATCCGGCGCATAGCCATGGAACGTCTCTTTGTGAGCCATATCCTCCACCGCCTCATGCATTGCCTTAATAATAGCCGGAACCAAGGGCTGGGTCACATCCCCAATCCCCAGACGAATGATGGTCTTGTCTGGATTCGCCTGCGAGTAAGCCTGAACCTTTTTCCCAATCGTGGAAAAGAGATAGCTTCCCGGCAGTTTTAAATAATTGTCATTGACTTGAAACATGGTGTTCTCCTTTATATTGTAGAATGGTGTCTTTCATTTATACAAAATCTCAATAGGGTTGTCAAGAAGAATCTCCCCCCAAAATACCTCTACCGCTTCCCCAGTCATATAGGCCCTGTTTTTCTCTCTGTCCCAGTGGATGGTCAGATTTCCGCCTCTTAGGGCCACTTCCACCGTGTCGTCCGTATAACCCAAAAGGATACACGCCACCACGCTGGCTGTGGCTCCCGTTCCGCAGGCCCAGGTTTCATTGCTGCCACGTTCCCATACTCTCATACGGATATGACTTCGGTCCATGATCTGGACAAATTCGGAATTGACACGATTGGGAAAACGGCTGTGATTCTCATAGGCAGGACCTATGCATTCCAAATCTAAATGGTCAATGTCGTCACAAATGTAAACAGCATGAGGATTGCCTACAGAGATTCCCACAAATTCCAAAGATTTGCCTTCAATTAAAATGGGCTCTGGAAGCTTTGAGGTAAGTTTGGGTTCTCCCATGTCTACGGTCACCTGGACGATTTTGCCGTTCTCTTCCTTTAACTCTAAAGTCTTTACTCCGCCCAGAGTCTCCACCTGCAGAGACTTTTTAGAGACAATGCCATGTTCATAAACGTATTTTCCAACACATCGGATAGCGTTTCCGCACATTTCTCCCTCCGAGCCGTCTGCATTGAAAATGCGCATCCGACAATCCGCTTTGTCTGAGGGGCAGATTAAGATTAGTCCGTCAGAGCCAATTCCAAAATGGCGGTCGCTGACCAAGATTGCTGTAGACTTTGGGTCCTCTACCGTTTCCTCAAAACAGTTGACATACACATAATCATTGCCTGCTCCCTGCATTTTTGTAAACTTCATGCTTTTTTCCTTTCCATCTTCCCGTCGCTTCACGATTCATGATTCAAACTGATCACCATCTGGGCAGTCTCCACCAAGTTTGTTCCGCTGTCCATACTGCACTTTTGTATATACCGGTGAGCTTGCGTCTCTGTCATGTGATTCCGCTCCATGAGAAGAGTCTTTGCCTCTTTGATAAGCTGTTCCTGCTCGCTGGTCCGTTTCGAGGGCTTGTTTTTTTGCTTCTTTTTCCTCTGAGTCTGGGCCTGGCACATCATCTCCAAAGTGGTTACCAAATCATGAACCCTCAAAGGCATGGGAAGATACACGATGCTTTGAAGCCCCGTATCTCCTACCCGATTGGCGGAAGCCACTAAAAGCATCTGAAAATTTTCTGGCATCCACTCATATAATTCCCGAAATACCATATCCTGAAACCGATATCCGCTGACCACAATCCCACCGTTCAAGCCTTCCAAACTGTTTAATGCCTGGGCGCCGGAGGTACAGACAGCGACTACTTGAAACCCACTTTTTACGAGAATATTTTTAATGTTCTTTCCGTCTTCCCCCTTGGAAAATGCCACAACAATGTTCGTCACATATCTCACCTCCTGGTCTTTGGTCCACAGCCTTTTCCTGCGCAGAAAAATCTGCTCATTAGAATTTATAAAGGTATTGGTCCAACTCCCAGTCCGTCACCTGACAGCGAAATTCATTCCATTCCTCTTTCTTTGCTTCCAGATATTTGGTGTAAATATGTTTCCCCAGCACGCCTTTTAAAAATTCATCTCTCTCAAATTCCTCAATCGCCTCTCCTAACGTCTCTGGCAGATGGCAGATCCCTTCTCTCTTTAGCTCCTCCTCAGACATGGCAAAAACATTTTGACGGATCGCCTTTGGGGGCTCCATTTCCTTTTTGATCCCATCCAGTCCTGCTGCAAGACAAGCGGCCAAAGCCAGATAGGGATTCATGGCTGAGTCTGGGCTTCGAAGCTCGATTCTGGTGCTGGTTCCTCTTGTAGAAGGAATCCGAATCAGCTGGCCCCGGTTGGCCGCCAGGGACCAGGCGATGTAGACCGGCGCATCGTATCCTGGAATCAAACGCTTATACGAATTTACCAAGGGGTTGGTGAGAATCGTCATGGATTTAATATGGGTCAGGATTCCAGCCATAAACTGATAGGCCAGCCTGCTTAACCCCAAATCATCGCTCTGGTCCTCAAAAAGATTCTTTCCCTCTTTATCCTCCAGGGACATATTAATGTGCATGCCAGAGCCATTCACTCCTGCCTTGGGCTTGGGCATAAAGGTCGCATGAAGCCCATGGCGCTTGGCTATGGTTTTCACTGCCATTTTAAAGGTCAAAATATCATCCGCAGCCTTTAACCCCTTCTCATACTGGAAATCCACCTCATGCTGGCCAGGGGCAATCTCATGGTGAGAAGACTCGATCTCAAATCCCATTTCCTCCAGATTCAGCACAATATCCCTGCGCACATTTTCCGCCAGATCAATGGGCCCCACGTCAAAGTATCCTGCAGTCTCATGAGTATTGGTGGTAGGTCTTCCCTCTTCATCTGTATGAAACAGAAAGAACTCACATTCCGGCCCCACATTAAAATAGAAGCCCATTTCTTCCGCTTCCTTTAGCACCTTCTTTAGGGCATACCGAGGGTCCCCCTCAAAAGGAGTTCCATTAGGACAGTACACATCACAAATCACTCTGGCCACCTTTCCCTGCTGAGGCCGCCATGGATAAATCTCAAAGGTATCCAGGTCCGGATACAGATACATATCCGATTCCTCCACCCGCACAAAGCCCTCAATGGCAGATCCGTCAAACATGCAGCGGTTGTCCAGAGCCTTTTCTAACTGACCTGAGGTAATGGCCACATTTTTTATCATCCCAAACATATCTGTAAACTGGAGCCGAATAAACTCCACCTCTTCCTCTTCCACCAGGCGGAAAATATCTTCCTTTTTGTATTTACTCATCACTTGTTCTCCTTTATTGTCGCTTATAGTTTAACATATCTTTACCTAAAACGTAAAGAGGGCATTGCAGTCTATGCAACGCCCTTGTTCCATGAATAAAATATACCAGTGGAAACTTGATTTGTCAATATATCCCGTTCAACCGTTCCTCTGTCAATTTGATGATTCGTTCTGCCAAAAAATACGTTCTTCTGTCACAGGTTCATACCGAATCAGCTCTTCCCCGTCCAAATCCTCCCTGTGCATATCCACAGCCCCTATCTGATGGTTGTCATACGTAGTATAATAATAGATCCCCTTATCCGCATTACAGCAGGAAGTATAAATCGTGACCTCATACCCGCCGTCCGCCATCTGGCAGCACCCTCGCTGCTGCTCCACAGACTGGAGAATATGAAAAAACTGACTCACGCTCTCCTTCTCACCATCTCCTGAAACAGAATTCATCTTGGTAAACACAGCTCTTACAAACCTGGACTGAGAAGACAAATCCCCCGGAAGGCCCATAGCTCCCATCCCCCTGGAATATTCCTGCAAATCCAGACCAGGGGCAAAGGTATTGTGAGAGCCTCTGGTTGACAAATGCCTGTAATTATTCAGGGCGAACATCTGCTTGTCAAAAGGCGGATTGTTTGTCAGAACCCCTACAGGATTTTCATACCATTTCACGCCTTCTGCCACCGCCTCTACAGTCATGGACTCCTCCTTGTCCGAAATCATCCAGTGAAGCTGCGCCACAGGCAGCGCGTCATGAAAAGGACGGTCCCAGACATTAAGCCGCTTTACAAGCTCCCTGGCCTGCTTTACTGTGGAACATTGACCGAGAATCCAGGGAATCAGCTCAAAAGAGGCGACATTATCCCTGCCCTCCTGCTTCTTATGATAAACCGCATTTCCTACGAAATTCAGTCCTGCAATCCCCAACCCTTTTTCATTGATCGCATCATAGTATAAAGGGCACCCATTTTCCACATGAGCCATTCCGATGATCCCAAAATGGGGTTTCATTGTCCCCTTTTCGAAAAAAGAAAAGGGATAGTTTCTTGGAGCAATCACAATCTCCTCATCATAAGAAACATCATAATCCAGAGTCCGCCCAAAATAAAAATCCTTTGTCCGATATGTCGCTGCTGTACACATAGTCAATCTCCTTTTTCATAAAGGATTCTCACTTTCTCTGGATTTCATTCCTCTGTCTTTTTCCAATCTGATGCGCTCATATCATTACTTTCCACAAAACTCCAAGGTCTTCAAAACTTTCGTCAGTCCTTTTGTTTCGTTTCGTCATTCCCTTCCCCAAAATCCGCAGCTATAATAAAGCTAACCTCAATAAGTAAAAGGAGAATATCTATGCCCTGTACAGACTTAAAAATCAACCATATGAAAAACCCGCTGGGATATGATCTGGATCGTATCACTCTTTCGTTTCTTCCAGATCAGCCGACAGACCACTATCCTGTTCAGCTTTCAAAAGACCCCAAATTCCAGGATATTTTAAAAGAAGTAAACGTGCCCTCAGCTCAAACCCACGCATTTGATCTGGACTTTGCTCCCCAGGCCGGTACACGTTACTATTGGAGAGTCCTGTCTGGGGAGAGCGTCAGCAAAACCGCCTGGTTTGAAACCCCTCTCCCCTTATCTGCTCCTGCAATCACCCCCCTGGGACTAGAACAGGCTGACAGCGCTATTGTTTTTAAAACCTTTTCCATCTCAAAAAAGATCACTGCCGCCCGCCTGTACATCAGCGGCCTGGGCTTGTATGAGGCAAGCATCAACGGCCAAAAAGCAGGAGATGAATACCTGACTCCCGGATTTACCGTCTATGACTGTGCGGTTCAATACCAGACCTATGACGTCACAGACCACATCAAATCAGGCCAGAATACGCTGGAGGTAATTCTTGGAAACGGCTGGTACAAGGGACGATTTGGTCTTGGCGGCTCAGCTTGTATCTATGGAAACACCCTTTTGTGCAAAGCCCTTCTGGTTCTCTATACAGCAGACGGCGGACAGATTGAAGTGAAAACTGACGAAACCTGGCAAAGCCGCAAAAGCTTTATAGGAGAAAACAGCATCTACGACGGAGAAATTCAGGAATATCCAGAAGATACCGTCTGCGAAAAGACAGCCGTCGTAGAAGAGTCCTTCCATTTTGTGCCCAGAAGAAGCGCCCCCATCCGAGAAAAGCAGATTCTTCACCCCACCCTGCTTCTGACGCCAAACGGCGAACAGGTCCTGGATTTCGGACAGAATATGGCCGGATTTGTGAGAGTGAAAGCCCCGCTGAAAAAAGGGCAGACCCTGCGCCTTACCATGGGAGAACTTCTGCAAAAAGGCTGCTTTTATCGGGATAACCTGCGCAGCGCCAAAGCACAGTTTTCCTATACGTCAAAAGGTGAAGGAACTAAAATCCGCCCCTATTTCACGTACTATGGATTTCGGTACGCACTGGTAGAGGGTCTGGATACCATAGATCCGGCCTGGTTTGAAGGAGTAGTCCTGTACAGTGATCTGGAACAGACCGGATGGGTAGAAACAGACAGTCCTAAACTAAACCGCCTTCTCTTAAATGCCCTTTGGAGTCAGAAAGGCAACTTTGTAGATATTCCCACAGACTGCCCACAGAGAGATGAGCGACTGGGATGGACCGGAGACGCCCAAATCTTCAGCCAGACCGCATGTTTTCATATGGACAGCCAGCTCTTTTTTGAGAAATGGCTCTTTGATCTGAGGACAGAGCAGCTTGCTCTAAAGGGCGGGATTCCCATGTTTGCCCCAGCTCTCCAAACTCCATCTGTGGCAGCCGGAGCCGTCTGGGGGGATGCGGCTATTATCATTCCCATGAATCTGTATCTTCAATACGGAGATAAAACCCTGCTGGCCAAACACTATCCCCTTATAAAAGATTATCTTGCCTTTGTGAGAGAAGAGGACCGTCGCTCTGGAAGCAAGAGACTGTATACCACAGGGGTCCAGTTAGGCGACTGGCTGGCTCTGGACGGAGTAGGCAGTCAGTCCAGAAGGGGCGGGACAGAGGAAACCTTCATCGCTTCTGTATATTACTATCACGGAGCCTGCCTGACTGCCCAGGCTGCAGACATTCTGGGATTTAAAAAAGATCAGGCAGAATACTCTGCTCTGGCACAAGAAATCCAGACGGCAATTTTTAACGAATATTTCACTCCGTCAGGAAGGCTTGCCATTGACACACAGACCGCGTACGTCATCTGTATGATTTATAGTTTGTACCCTGACAAAGAACGGCTGCTCTTGGGTTTTCGCAGACGAATGGCCAAGGACCTTTATAAAATGAAAGCAGGTTTTGTAGGCGCTCCCCTGATGCTCAACGCCATGTTTCAGTACGGGATGGCAGAAGACGCCTACCGCCTTCTGTTTAACGAAGAATTTCCGGGATGGCTTTACGAGGTAAACCTTGGCGCTACCACCATCTGGGAACGGTGGAACTCCCTTCTTCCAGACGGAACCATCAGCGGGACAAGTATGAATTCCATGAACCACTACGCTTACGGATGTGTGGCTGGAACCGTCTATCAGTATGTGCTGGGACTACAGCCATTAAAGCCCGGATGGCGCAAAGCCAGAATCTCCCCACATTTTTCAAGCCGCCTTTCCAAGGTTTCTGGAGAATATCAGTCCGTATGCGGAACCTGGAAAATCGCCTGGTCCATAAACGCAAATTGCACTGCCTCCCTGACCGTGTCGGTTCCCGTCAACTGTGAGGCTGTCCTTGTCCTGGCAGACAAAACCGAAAAGAACCTGTGTGCCGGAACCCATGAGCTTGTCATCCCAGTCGACCGCAAATGCGTATATCCTTTTAGTGGGGACAGCCTTATAATGGATATCCTAAAAGACAAACAGGCCCGAGAGGTAATAGAAAAATACCTGCCAAAACTTCTGCGCCTGGAGGATAAATCCGCAGAACCGGACGATTTGGCAAAGCCGCTGGAAGAAACCGCAAAAGGATTTCATTTCGGCTATAAACAGGAAGAACTCGACGCCTGCCTTTGCAGGCTTGAAACCATATCTGCTCTGTAAATCACAAAATCGTTCTTGATTCCCCGAAAGAAACCTGCTGATCCCGGTATTCTTTCGGGGTCATGCCATACTCCTTTTGGAACTTTTCAAAGAAGAAGCTTAAATTTTCATACCCAATGGAATTAGCAATTTCATAGACTGGAAGCGTTGTGTTTTGCAGCAGATAAGCCGCATGGACCAGTTTTTCATTCGTCACAATCTGCCTGTAAGTTTTTCCGGTATGTTCCTTTAAAAGAGTGCTCAGATAATTGGGATTCAAATTGAAAAAAGAAGCTGTGGATTTTAAAGTGCAGGTGACATAATTGGCCTCAATATACCGAAGAACAGGAAAAATCAGCGCAGCGCTTCGCTCTGTTTTCACAGATTCATCCCTCTCATACACATTCAGCAGTTCCAAAAAAATCAGAGCCATCAGGTTCTCCAAAATCTGGCGAAATCCTGCCCCTGGGCTGAAGTATTCACACAAAAGCTCTCTGAAATAAAGATGAATACGCCGGCTGTTCTCTGAGCAAAAAATGATATAGTTGTTATGGGAGGCTGCGGTGTTGATGGCATTGGCAAAAAAGCCAGAAATTACGCTGGAATCTGAAAAACGGCTCAAAAATGGTACTGTCAGAAAATCCTTTGTCATCAGAATGTTGATCATAATGTCATTTTCCCCAGTATCGCCAATGGAGTGGGAAACGCCGGTATCAATCAGACCGATTTGTCCCTCGGTCAAAAGAATCTCCTTTCCTTGGATGGTCTGACGGACCGATCCAGAATACATATAAAAAAGTTCTACGTAATTGTGTGAGTGCATGGGAACCGGGACAAAACGTACGTGGGGGAAAATCACGAAATTTGGATGCACCTTCCCCTTTTCAAAGCGGCTAAAATCCATGTCGAAAGCAGCTTTTTCTCTCTCATTTTTGAGCTTTTCAATAGAACAATTTTCCTTTTTCGCCTCCTTAAGCTCTTTTTCCCTTAAAGACAATTTTCTCAGATACTGATCCAGTGTTTTGTCGTTCATAAAAACCCCCTTTTAGCGGACATAACCCCACTCTATCAAACCGTCTTTTCTGTGTCAAGAACCTTTAAACTCTCGTCGTAACTCCTTGGGTGAGCCTGCTTAAAAGAGCCGCCGCAAAATTTTCATCCTGCGGCGGCTCTTTCCTATCCCACAAATTCCATCTCTATATTATGCGGTTTCTATCTCAATCTTTTTCTTTGCCTTAATCTTTTCATTGGTCTCCTCCACATTCATTCTGGAAAGCACCAGCATAATCAGAACGTCTATCACCAACGGAAGCCACAGATACATGATATGCAGCATATCAATACAGGACTGAGGCTGCATTGCCAGGGTTCCGTCAAACTTGCTAAACTCCAGCATCCACCCTGCGATCGCCGTGCCAAGTCCGCCTCCAAGCTTCACTCCCAGAGAGGTACAGGAATACATGGTTCCGTCCACCCTCTTTCCCTTTGTCAAAAAGGTGTACTCAGAGCAAGAGGCGATCACCGCGTTCATATCCCCCTGCCACGGTCCCTGTCCAAATGCCGCAAGAGCCGTAAACAATAACATCAGAGGAACGCTTCCCATATAACCGGCCACCACCACCAGGCCCCTGCCTGCCACAGCCACCATGTAACCTCTTAGATTCAGCTTGTACATGCCCTTCCACCTGCCTACCAAAGCCGGTGTGAATACCAGCGCGATAATCAGCGGAATATTGATTGCCCAGGAAAACGCGCCATAAAGATTCTCATTTTTCAGAACATAGGTCATATAATAGATTCCTGCGTTGATCATGGCTCCATATAACTGCTGGAGAATATAGACTCCGCAGATCATCAGGTAAAAACGGTTTGAGACTAAAAGCTTAAAAGCCTCCAAAAGTCCATATTTCTCTTCCTGTGCCTTCTTCTCCTTCCCCTCATGTAACTCCTCCTCTGAAAGTTCTTTCACAGAAAAGGTGGAAATCGTATTGATGATAAGGCCAATAACCGAGTAGATAATCGCCACCGTTCTCCATGCGGCGGCTCCTCCGCCGCACTTTGCCACAAAGCCAATGGTCACAGATTGAATCAGCAGGCTTGTGGCAAAGGCAAAAATAAACCGGTAGGATCCCATCTGAACCCGCTCCTTGCTGTTCTTGGTCACAAGGGACGTTAACGCAGAGTAGGCAATGTTGTTGGCTGTGTAGAATACGCCGTTTAACAGCGTATAGGCGATGAAAAACCAGGCATACTGAGCCGTGGCGCCCCAGCTTTCAGGGACTGCAAAGATTGCCGCCAGAGTAATGGCACACCCGATATATCCATACAGCATCCAGGGTCTGGCTTTGCCAAGCTTTGTGTGGGTTTTGTCAATCATAGAGCCAAAGAAAATGTCCGTAAACCCGTCAAACAACTTAGAAACCGCAATCAGGGTTCCCACAATACCAGCCGACAGTCCGACGGTATTGGTCAGATAAATCATGACAAATGACGATAAAAACGCATAAACCACATTTCCGGCAATATCTCCAGAGCCGTATCCCACCTTGTTATACCACTTTAAATAGGTCCTCTCTTCCATAAAGAAATTCTCTCCTTTTCTAAATATTACATATAAAAGTTGACAGTTACTCTATGGGCTCTCAGACACTCCTTATCCGGATTTGTGCATGCTTGGACATCTCTAAAAGCCATTTAACCAATGGTTTCTTTTACAAACGGTATGAATTTAAACGAAAAACAAAATCTAGTCTCAAGAAAACGGTACTTCTCTATTACCTTGGGGCCGCAGCTGTTGGATCCGATTCCATTTAAGGCATAATCCAGACACAGCACGGTACTGTCTATTGGTTCCAGTTCAAAATTGTGGTTCTTTCTTTCCAGCTCCTCCTGGGTATACTTCGAGACATTGAAGGAAAATCGTTTCTCCCCTGTAACCATCAGTCCATACTGCCTGCCAGACAGCTCCACATAGTCGCAGTCAAAATGGCTGCCATTTTCCTGGGGACGGATATAATCCTCATGCATCTGACAAACCGTTTTATGAAACAATCCATGACTGGCCCCTCTGTGCTTGTCTACATAGCTCTCCATAGGACCGTATCCATAATAGGAAACCTCCTCCAGCCCGTTGCAGAGGAAAAGACGCACCCCAAATCTGGGAAGCTCTGGAAACTCTTCATCCTTTTCCACTTTCATAACACAGGAAATCCCACCGCTGTTATCAATCGTCCACACAGTCCTTATTTTCATCATCACCTGAACCGTCGCCGCCGAAACCGACATTCTGCTTGTGATGACGACGCCTCCTTCAGACTGTTCCACCGTTGTCTCATATGCTCTGGCATAGGCCTCATGATAATGGGCTTTTTTCCACTCTGTCTTTATGTATCTGTCATTGTCTGTGGGCGCTCTCCACACATTAATCTCCATAGGTCTGTCCAGGTATTCTCTTCCCGCGTACTCTGCCTTCTCAAACAAACCGTTTTTCTTATTATAAATGTAGGAAAAACTCTCTCCCTTTAGCTTTACCCTGAAATCTGTCTCCTCCACATGGATTTTTTCTCCTGCGTCCTTTTGTACACTCAGCCATTTTACAGCAGTCTGATTTCTGTTGTCCTCATTTTCCAATAAAATTTCATCAAAACCAAGCTCATGGCCTGCAGAAACTAACGGCGATTCATGAAGACTCTTATATAGGAGTTTTAAATACGTTCTGCCTGCTCTGGGAATTGTCACATCAAGTTTTACCAAAGCTTCGCTATGGGGAGCCACAGAAAATGGTGGAAGTTCTCCCGTGTCCACCAAAAGACCGTCGCAGTTTACCTCATAACTGACAGAGGCGTAATCCTTTAAATCTGTAAAATCCAAATAATTGTGGACCTTTAGTTCCTTTGTATTTCCATCATAAGAAACGACTCTGGCCGGACGATGAACATTCTTGTACTCCAAAAGACCGGTATGAGGTCTTCGGTCAGGATAAACCAGCCCGTCCATGCAGAAATTACCGTCATGAACCGCCTCTTTAAAATCCCCGCCATAGAGGTATTTTTCTCTCCCCTTTTCATCCTTTCCCGCATAAACCGCATGGTCGCACCATTCCCACACAAATCCTCCGCACATCCGGTCATTCTTGTGAATAAGCTGGAAATAATCCTCAAAATCTCCCGGGCCGTTTCCCATAGCGTGACAGTACTCCACCAAAAGGAAAGGCTTGCTTCCATCTTTCTCAAAATACTCTTCAATTTCCTCAAGAGAGGGGTACATTCTGCTGTACAGATCCAAATTGGAATAATCATAGTTCTTGTCGTCATTCCGATATCTGGCGCTTTCATAATGGGTAATACGCTCTGGATCAAAGTCCTTTGTCCATTTTAAAGCCTTCTCAAAATTACGCCCGTAAGCGCTCTCGTTTCCCATGGACCAGACAAGGATGCTGGGCCGGTTTTTGTCCCTCTGAACCATCTGCTCCACTCTGTCAAGAATGGACTCCTCCCAGGCCGGATCATCTGCAATCTTCTCATTCCACTTCTGAAACCGATTACTGTCCGTGTCCTCTCTCCGATAAAGAAGGTAGGGGCCGTGAGCCTCAATATCCGCCTCACAGACCACCATAAACCCATATTTGTCGCAGAGTTGATAAAAGTAAGGCGCATTTGGGTAATGGCTGGATCGGACAGCGTTAAAATTGTGCTGCTTCATCATGGCAAGATCTTTTTTCATCTGATCGATCCCGACAACAAACCCAGAGACCGGATCAGAGTCATGGCGGTTTACCCCATGAAACTTTATCTTTTGTCCGTTTAAGTAAATCACCTTATCCCTGATTTCCAGACTTCGAAAGCCTACATACTCCGTAATCGTCTCCGCCTCGGTCTCGATCACAAGGGTATACAAATTAGGACTTTCTGCACTCCACAAATCTGGATTTTCTATTTCCAGCGAGATGTTTCCGTCTTCGCACAGACCAAATGCCAAAAGTCTGTCATCTTTGTCATAAACGAAAGCCTTTGTGTCAACCGGACCGCCCAGATAAGAAAAGGAAGCATGGATTTCCCCTTTTGACTGCCCCACAACCGTTTGAATCCGGTAATCGCCCACAGACTTCTTTGGCCTCTTTAACAGATATACATCCCTGAAAATCCCGCTCATGCGAAACTTGTCCTGGTCTTCCAGATAGCTGCCGTCGCACCATTTCAAGACCAGCACCGCAAGAGTGTTGGCTCCTTCTTTTACAGCCTTTGTCACGTCAAACTCGCTAATTCCATGGGACACCTGGCTGTAACCGATGTACGTCCCATTAAGCCATACATAAAAACAGGAATCCACGCCCTCAAAATTTAAGTATGCTTTGGGCGCCCTTTCCTCTCTATCATACGTAAATTCACAGACATAGGCGCCGCAGGGAATATCCTGTGGAACGTACGGGGGATCAAAGGGGAAGGGATACCGGATATTGGTATACTGGTGAGAATCATATCCAGCCATCTGCCATACTCCGGGAACCTCAGTCTCGCCAAAGCCGGATGTATCGTATCCCAGTTCAAAAAATTTGTCCTTTACCTCACAGATACTCTCAAAATACCGAAATCTCCACTTTCCGTTTAAAAACTGGATTCGATCAGACCTTTCCCTGTGCTCCACCAGCTCCTCCATCCGCCTGGACGCAGGAATGTAATACGCCCTGGCCGGCATGGTCCCATCATGCAAAACCTTTAGATTTTCGTAGTACCGTGGCACTATCATATGAATGCATCCTCCTTTAAAAATTTTCTGACATGTTCTTTCCTTTATGGCTTTCATTATACACGCCTTTATGGTTTCCGTCCATAAATACGATTAGACAAAACATGCACAAAATGATACAATAGTGATATCCATTGACGTGCCCGCAGCCTATTTTAAGGAGGATTTTCTTATGTATCTGAATTCTGCCTATTTAAACAACTCCCACATTGACTTCAAAGATAAATCAAGGCCCTTGATTGTAGGAAGCTGCGGCACTTATCGGCTTGATACACGTCCCAAGCTGCCTACCTACCGCCCTCGCGGACGACTGGATTTTCAGATTATTTATGTTTCTGCCGGAGCTGCACATTTTCACTTTGACCATCCTGAAAACGATACCATTGTCACTGCCGGCAACATGGTGCTCTTCCGGCCAAAAGAATTTCAGAAATATGAATACTACGGCGCTGATAAAACGGAGGTGTTCTGGGTCCATTTTACTGGCAGCAATGTAACAAATATTTTAAGAAGCTATGGCATCCAGGACGACATGCGTGTCTTCTTTGTAGGTTCTTCCCTGGAGTATAAGCGAGTCTTTAAAAAAATGATTTCCGAACTCCAGCGCTGCCAGAAGGATTATGAGGAGCTTCTGTCTGTGCTTCTTCGGTATCTCCTGATTCTGATTCACAGACAGCTTACCAAACAGCATGTTTTGAAAAACGAATACCTGGACAGCGAGATGGACCTGGCGGCGCAGTATTTTAATGACAACTATCATTCTGACTTAAAGATCGAAGAGTATGCCGCCTCCCGGGGAATGAGCGTCAGTTGGTTCATCCGCAATTTCAAAGAATATGCCAAAGTCACTCCCCTGCAGTACATAGTCTCCCTGCGCATATCCAACGCCCAGTTTCTTTTAGAAACCACCACCTATACGGTGGCGGAAATCGGACATATTGTAGGGTATGAAAATCCACTGTACTTCAGCCGTATTTTTCACAAGCAAAAAGGCTTTTCTCCGTCTGAGTACAGGAAGCAGGCGACAAAAAAATAGAACTTGTGCTTTCAGAAGAGATTCGCTATACTAAAGAGCACAAGGAGGAATGTACCAATGACAAACAAGTCTATGACAAAAAAAGAGCTGACTTTGGAAATCATCGAACGTTTGAAAAAAGAATACCCAGATGCGGGCTGTACCTTAGACTACAATGAAGCCTGGAAACTTTTGGTCAGCGTTCGCCTGGCCGCCCAGTGCACAGATGCCAGAGTGAATGTTGTGGTAGAAGATTTATATGCCAAGTATCCAGATGTAAACGCTCTGGCAGATGCACAAACAGATGAAATAGAAAAGATTGTAAAACCATGTGGATTGGGTCACAGTAAGGCCAGGGACATCAGCGCCTGCATGAAGATTCTGCGGGATCAGTATGACGGGAAAGTTCCTGATCAGTTTGACGCCTTATTAAAGCTGCCTGGAGTAGGCCGGAAAAGCGCGAATCTGATTATGGGAGATGTATTTGGAAAACCTGCCATTGTTACAGATACCCACTGTATCCGCCTGGTAAACCGCATGGGCCTGGTAGATGGTATCAAAGACCCGAAAAAAGTGGAGATGGCTTTGTGGAAGCTGGTTCCCCCAGAAGAAGGAAGCGATTTCTGCCACAGACTGGTGTATCATGGCCGCGAGGTCTGTACTGCCAGAACAAAACCAGCCTGTGACAAATGCTGCCTTGAGGGAATTTGTGGAAAGTGTGGAGTGTGATTTTTTCTTCAGTTTGGCCTTACCGTCTCTGATACCTTAAAGCCCGAACCGCATTCAGAATCGCCAGCACAGACACGCCTACGTCTCCAAACACCGCTGCCCACATAGAGGCTTTTCCAAACGCCACCAATACCAACACCAAGATTTTCACTCCGATTGCAAACACAATATTCTGCTTCACAATCGTCACGGTTTTTTTTGCTATCTGGATACAGTCTACAATCTTAGACGGTTCATCATTCATAACCACCACGTCTGCTGCCTCTACCGCGGCATCCGATCCGATGCCGCCCATGGCGATTCCCACATCTGCTCTGGCCAGAACCGGCGCATCATTGATCCCGTCTCCTACAAATGCCAAAGTCTTATCCGCAGGAGTTTCCTCTAACAGCTCTTCTACCTTCTGAACCTTATCTCCGGGAAGAAGGTTTCCAAATACTCGGTCCAGGGCCAGCTTTTCTGCCACCATGTTTCCTACAGATTCCTTATCTCCTGTCAGCATAACCAGACTGCGGACCCCCTGCTTACGAAGTCCCTCTATTGCCAAAGGCACGTCTTCCCGTACAGTATCCGAAATCCCGATCGTTCCTAAAAACTCTTTGTTCCTTGCCACATACAGGGTAGTAGATGCTGCAACAGCCTGAGATTTCCAGGACACGTTCTGCATTTCCATCAGCTTTTGGTTTCCGATGTATAGATCCTCTTTTTCCTCCTCTCTACAAAGGACCGCATGGATTCCGTATCCTGCCATCTCCTCTACAGAGACGATTCGGCTCTGATCTAACGTGTCCCTGCCTCTTTCGCTTTCCTTCTCATAAGCTTCCAAAACAGACAGTGCGATTGGGTGATTGGAATGACATTCGCCATATGCCGCCAGGGTCAGAAGCTCCTTTCTGCTGATAGATTCTGGTTCCACGGAGGTTACCTGAAATTTTCCAGTGGTCAAGGTACCGGTTTTATCAAAAACTACAGTATCCAACATTCCCATGGTTTCCAGATAGTTGCTGCCTTTAATTAAAATTCCATTTTTAGACGCCGCTCCAAGGCCGCCGAAAAAACTGAGGGGCACAGAGATCACCAGGGCGCAGGGGCAGGATACTACCAAAAAGCTACAGGCTCTGTATGCCCATACCGACCATCCCTGTCCCCCTCCGAACGATGGAACTATGAGCTGAATTAGAGGAGGAACCACCGCCAAAGCCAATGCCAAAACCACCACAATGGGGGTATAAACCCTTGCAAAACGAGTAATAAAATTCTCCGCCTTAGCTTTTCTGGAGCTTGCATTCTCTACCAGCTCTAATATCTTGGCCACTGTAGAATCGTCGTATAGTTTGGTCACCTGAATCTCCAAAAGACCGCTGAGATTGATAGAACCGCTCACTACCGTCTGGCCTTCCCCTACCTCAACCGGCATAGATTCTCCTGTAAGAGCGCTGGTATCCAGACTGGAAATCCCTTTTAAAATAAAGCCATCCAGGGGAATCTTCTCTCCTGGTTTTACCAAAATCGTCTCCCCCACCTCTACCTCATCTGGCTCTACCTGATTTTCTGTCCCGTCCCGAAGCACATTGGCATATTCTGGATTAATATCCATCAGATCAGAAATGGATTTTCTGGACTTATTCACCGCATAATCACTGAATAATTCTCCAACCTGGTAAAACAGCATAACCGCCACTGCTTCCTCCAGCTCTCCTACCACAATGGCGCCAAAGGTTGCCACGGTCATCAAAAAATTCTCATCAAACACCTGGCCGTTGCGGATATTTTTCCATGCCTTCAGCGGAATGTCATATCCTGCAGCCAGGTAGGAAACTGCAAACAGCAGCCAGTCAATGGGATGGGTCCCCTCCGCTATGATTCCTGCAATGAGAAAAACCGCGCTTATTAAAAGCCGGATTGTCATCTTCTTCTGCTTCTTTGTCATGATACTCTCCCCCCCTATTCGTTGATATGCTCCATTCCCTGATCCAGAATAGTCTGAATGTGACTGTCTGACAGGGAATAAAACACGGTCTTTCCTTCTCTTCTGAACTTCACCAACCGCATTTGTTTCAAAATTCGAAGCTGATGAGAAATGGCAGACTGTCCCATCTGAAGCAAAGTGGCAATATCACAGACACACATCTCTGACTGGCTTAATACATACAGAATTTTAATCCTGGTCGAGTCTCCAAACACCTTAAAAAACTCCGACAAGTCCACCAGTTCCTGTTCCTGGGGTAAAACCCCCTCTACCTTCTCCACAATATCCTCATGAACATGCATAAACTCACACACGCCCTCTTCCACTTCTTTCTCAATCTTTTCCCTGTCCGTCATATACCTTTCCTCCTGTATCGGTTATTTTTATCATATGAACATTTATTCATATATAAATATTAACACTTTTTTTTAATTTGTCAACCTATAAATTGCCGATTGGGCTTTCCTCTAACATGCTTTAAGGCGGCTCTGAGAGTTTTCACTCTCAAAGCCGCCTTCGTTTTCACCCTGCCGCCCTTACCACCGCTTCCAGGTAGAAGGCGTAAATAACAACAACATCGGAAAAATTTCCAATCTCCCAGCCAGCATATCAAACATAAGCACATATTTTGACAGAACCGACAGCTGCGAGAAATTACACATGGGCCCCACGCCTCCCAGTCCGGGCCCAATATTATTAAAGGTAGCCGCCACAGCCGTAAAGGTAGTGGTAAAGTCAAAATTGTCCAAACTTACCACCAGAACTGACAGGGCGAAAATCAAAAAATACACAATGAAATAGGCATTAGCAGAACGGATTACACTCTTCTCCACCGCCTTTCCCTCCATCTTTATGACCTTCACACATCTGGGGTGAAGTAAAGAGGCAATCTCCCTTCCGGTTTCTTTTACCCAGATCACGATTCTGGACACCTTCATTCCGCCGCCTGTACTTCCGGCGCAGGCTCCAATCAACATTAGACCAATTAAAATTGATTTCGAAAACTGAGGCCACTGATCAAAATCAACCGTAGAAAATCCTGTAGTAGTAATAATGGAGCCCACCTGAAAGGCCACATGGTGAAAGGCATCAAATAGATTCGGAAACATGCCGCGCACATTCCAGGTAATAAACACAACGGAAGCCAGAATGATTCCCAGATAAACCCTGGCCTCTTCACACAGAAGCCCTTCCTTAAAGCGTTTCACCAAAAACAGATAATACACATTAAAATTGATTCCAAACAGAATCATAAACACTGTGATAACGCCTTGAAGATAGTAACTGTCATAAAAGGCAATGCTATTATTTTTGATGCCAAATCCTCCTGTTCCGGCGGTTCCAAAACTGGTAGTAAGAGCATCAAACAGGGGCATTCCCCCCAAAAGAAGCAACAAAATTTGTACTAACGTCATCACAAAATAAATGAGATACAGGATTTTGGCGGTATTGCGCAGCTTGGGAGTCATTTTACCTACAGAAGGCCCGGGGCTTTCCGCTCTCATCAGATGCATACTATATCCGCCGCCTGTCATGGGCAGGATCGCCAGGACAAACACCAAAATTCCCATGCCCCCTACCCAATGGCTGAAGCTTCTCCACATCAGCATAGAAGGAGAAAGCCCTTCCACATTGTTCAAGATACTGGCCCCTGTGGTGGTAAAGCCAGAAATCGTTTCAAACAATGCATCCGTAAGGGATGGGATCTCCCTGCCAAGCCAGAAGGGAAGGGCCCCGAAAAAACTGAGCAACACCCAGGTAAGAGCCACGGCCAGAAATCCCTCCCTGGCATAAAAAACCATGTCCACAGGCTTTTTGTGCGTGGTTATCCACCCCACCATCCCGCACATCGCCATAGGGAGAAGAAAATAAATTAGACAGCCATCCCTGTAAATAAGGGAAGTGACGCACGGAAGAAGCATCAGAACTGCCTCCATGTTCAGTACCCACCCCAGGTAATAAAATACGATTTTCAGATTCATAATATCCTCTCTTGTCTAAAGACGTCCCTTATTTCAGAATATCTTTTAAGTCGTTCAGCCCTGTATTGGTGGTCACAATAATCACGGTATCCTTCGCTTCTATGGTATCCTTACCGCCAGGCGTAATAATCCTCCCGTTTCGGTTGATACATGCTACAATAAGATTCGGCTTTAGAGACATCTTTTCCAAAGGCACGCCGGCCATGGGAAAATCCTTTCCCACCCGAAATTCCAAAGCCTCTACGTGGTTGGACAGTTTATATAAAGTCTCCACATTGCTCCCCAGAGAATTTTGCATGGCCCGCACATACTGGAGAATCAAGTCGGCTGTAATCAGTTTGGGATTAATCACACTTCCTAAATCCAGGGAATTGATAACCTCCTCAAACGAAATCCGGTTAACTTTTGTGATTAATTTTGCCTTGGTCTGTCTGGCGGCATAGAGGGAAAGCATAATATTTTCCTCGTCAAAACCGGTCAGAGCCGCAAACGCCTCTGTCTGTCTTAAACCTTCCTCCATAAGAAGCTGCTGGTCTGAGGCATCGCCGTAAATAATCATGGCATGTGTCAGCTCTTTGCTCAAAAAATCACAATTTTCCTGTTTTCGTTCAATAATTGTAATTTTGATAGGCGAATCCTCCAACATTTTGGCCAGATAGTAGGTAATCTTACTTCCTCCTATCATCATCACAGACTTGGCGCTGTTATTTACAATTCCCACCTCTCGGAAAAACTTATTGGATTCTGAGGGAGAACCGATAAACGACACCCTGTCCCCAGAGCAAAGCTGAAAATTACCATTGGGGATCACCACCTGGTCTCCACGCTCCACAACACACATCAAAACCTTACATCGGGTCTTGGGCATCACCTCATACACCTTCATGTTATGTAAAATGGAATGCTGGGGAATCTGGAATTTCATAATCTCTACCCTGCCCTTGGCAAAGGTATCAATCTTGATAGCAGAAGGAAACTGCAAGAGTCTTGCAATCTCCCTGGCTGCCGCCAGCTCTGGATTAATGGCCAGAGACAAGTTTAACTCCTCCCTGATGTGGCTCACCTCTTCTGCATACTCAGGGTTTCGAATTCTTGCAATGGTATGGCAGTTTCCGGCTTTCTTTGCTATAAGACAGCAAAGAATATTCAGCTCATCGGAATTAGTGGTGGCAATCAACAAATCTGCGTTCTTGATGTCCGCCTCCATCTGAACCTTGTAGATGGCGCCGTTTCCCTCTACGCTCATAACGTCAATGCTTTCTGTTATGGTCTTCAATACCTCATGGTCCTGGTCGATCACCGTAATGTCATGACCTTCCTGGTATAATTCTGCGGCAATGGTTGCTCCCACTTTTCCACATCCTACAACAATAATCTTCATGTCTTATCTCTTTCTCCCCATCTGTTCATAAAATGGTTTTCGAATCTTTTTTCTTGTAACCTCCACAAGATTCAGTTTCGTGATATCCACCACTGTGGTTTTCACCGGATCTGTGGAGCAGTAAGCCGAAAATGTTTTTAAAAGGAGCCTCTGATCCTCTTCCTCGTCCATGTCAATAAAGTCTACCACAATAATTCCGGACAGATTCCTGAGGCGAAGCTGGCGGCTGATTTCCTGCGCTGCCTCCAGATTAATCATCATAATGGTATCGTGGAGGTTTTTTTTGCCAGAATACTTTCCTGTATTCACGTCAATCACAGTCATGGATTCTGTCGGTTCAATCACCAGATAGCCGCCGGAACGCAGCCACACATGTCGGGATAAGGTCTCTTCCACCGCTTTATCCAACTGATACACCTTATTGAGAGAAACATAAGGGTCTGAATAAAGCCTCAGCTTTTTTAAATCACCTGGCTGGTGAAGAGAAAGGTAATCCGACACTTTCTGAAAAATTTCCTTATCGTCTGTCAGAATCTCCTCCATAGACTCTGTATAGGTATCGCGGAGCCTTCCAATATAAGATGGCTCCGCCTCCAAAAGAAGGCTGCCGCTGGTCCGGTACATAGCCGCGTCCATAAGGCTGTGGTACTTCTTCTTTAACTGTTCCAATTCTTCCAGGATAACCGAAACATCCACATTCCATGCATTGGTACGGACAATGATTCCAAAATCCTCTTCCTTTTTCTCCTCCAAAACAGCGCGGATCTTCTGTTTCCATGGCTGGCTGTTTATCTTGCTGGAAAAACTGATCTGCTTTTTTTTGCAAGTTAATACGCAGTAACGTCCTGTAAAGCTTAAATTGGCAGATGCCACCGGGTCTTTCGTTTTCACGGCCTCCTTGGAAATCTGAACGATAATATCATCCCCCACCTTGGGACTTCCCTTATGACCGGAAGCTGCAAAGTGGTGATTCCAATTATCTGTCAGACTGTAATAAGCCATACGCCCATTACCAATATCCACAAAAGCCGAATTAATATTCTTCGCAATATTTTTTATTTTCCCAACGTAAATATTTCCCAGAATGGACTGCCCTTCCTCCTCCATATCCATCTGTATCATTCTGGAGTCCTCCATAAGGGCTGTCAAAATCCCATGTTCCATCTGTGTGATAATCAGTCTATTCAATGTCTTGTCCCAAATCCTCCAGAGCCACAAACCGTCTGGAATCTCCCTCTCCTAAATCTGCATAAACCTCTTCCCGCTCAATCTCCATGGCAAAAGGCGGATATTCTTTTCCCAAAAAGCGGTAAAACCCTTCCATAACCAGCTCCGGTTTCACATTGTCAACGCTTCCTGTGGAAACCTGCATAAAAACACTAGTTCCCTTTCTCTCCAATTTATAAATCAAAGGCTTTAGATCTAAATCCCGCTCTCCTTTTTTCGTCTGCTTTGTAATCAAAATCTGTTCCTGACTGTAAAAATCGGACAGACTCTTAAAAAATTCTTCTAAATCCTCCGGCTCATACCCTTCCCGAAATCTTAAGGTATAATCTGCAGCCGCCACAATCGACATGGCGTTTTTGCTGGCGTCTTCTAAGCGCCGGTAGGAAAGAATTTTGGTATTCTCCACCATCACCTCATTCATCCGTTTTATCATAGCGGCGGAACTGTCTGTAGACAGTACCTCAATATCTACATATTCTCCGTTACTGGTCAGTCCCACCCCAAGAGGAGCGGCAAAGGACATGATCTGATGAGGGCTGAATCCTTCACTGTAACGGATATCCACCTCTGCCCGGCGCATAACCTTTTGGAAATAGCGCATGATGTCCAGATGACCGATAAACTTCATCGGTCCCTGCTTCGTGAATTTAATTCTTATTTTCATAGCAAACTCCTCCCCCAAACACTCTGGCTCCACAGCCAGAGCATGTTTGACGGCAATTAGGCGTCACCGTCTCGCCAAGAGCCTGCTTCCACTCCCGCGTTAAAAACTCCTTTGACACTCCCGCATCAATAAAGTCCCAGGGAAACACCTCCTCAAGGCTTCTCTCTCGAACCGTATAGAAATCAGGGTCTATCTTACAGTCTTCAAAAGCTTTCATCCATTTCTCATTGTCAAAGCTTTCGCTCCAAGAATCAAACAGAGCCCCGTTTCTGTAAGCAGCCTCAATCACCAAAGACAACTTTCTGTCTCCTCTGGCAAGAACTCCCTCCAAAACCGACAAATCCGCCTCATGCCAGTTATACTTTAAACTTTTTGCATTCTTCATCTGCCGAAACTTGTCCTTTACAATGTAGGCACGCTCCAGAAACTCCTCCTTTGTACACATTCTGGCCCACTGAAACGGAGTAAACGGCTTAGGCACAAAAAAGGAAGAACTGGCCACAATCTGCACTTTCCCCTGCCTCTGGTCCTTGGGAATCTCATAATATGCTTCTGCTATCTTTTCGGATAAAAGGGCGATTCCTTCCATGTCCTCCACAGTCTCTGTAGGCAGTCCCAGCATAAAATACAGCTTAACCCGATTCCATCCACCATAAAAGGCGTCCGTAGCCCCCTTTAAAATCACTTCCTCTGTAAGTCCCTTATTAATCACATCTCGAAGCCTCTGGGAACCAGCTTCTGGCGCAAAGGTCAGACTGCTCTTTTTCACGTCCTGAATTTTGCTCATTACCTCCAGAGAGAACGCATCAATCCGAAGAGAGGGAAGGGAGATATTGATCCCTTTTCCCTGAAAGCTCTCAATTAGAAATTTCACAAGACCTTCCAGCTGCGTATAATCACTGGAGCTTAAGGAACTTAGAGAAATTTCCTCGTGTCCTGTGGATTTCAACAGCTTGTACGCATAATCTTTTAGATACTCAAGGCTCCGCTCTCTCAAAGGGCGGTAAACATTTCCAGCCTGACAGAACCTGCAGCCTCTTATGCATCCCCTCTGAATCTCCAGCACCACTCTGTCCTGAGTCACTTTGATAAAGGGGACTATAGGTTTTTCGATATATCTATAATCATCCATAGAAACCATCAGTTCCTTGGTAATCGTCGGTTTTGCATTGGGGTGATTCGGTTTAAAATCAAGAATCGTCCCATCCTCACGGTATGTTACCGTATAAAACTGGGGCACATAAATTCCTGGAATTTTAGCCGCTATTTCCAAAAATTCCCTGCGGCTCTTCCCCTTCTTTTTATGTTCCTTATAGGCGTCCAGCAGGCGGTCATACACCGTCTCCCCCTCTCCAATATAAAACAAATCAAAAAAATCTGCCAAAGGCTCTGGATTGTAGGCACAGGGCCCTCCGCCAATCACTATTGGGTCCTCCTCAGACCGCTCTCTTGCATAAAGTGGAATCTGACTCAAATCCAGAATTTGCAGCACATTGGTATAACACATCTCATACTGAAGGGTGATTCCCAGAAAATCAAAGTTCTTCACTGGCTCCTGAGATTCTAAGGCAAACAGAGGGATCATTTTCTCCCTCATCACCTGATCCAGATCGCTCCAGGGGGAATAGACCCGCTCACAATACACATCCTCGCGTCTGTTAAACATATCATACAATATCTGGATTCCCAGATGGGACATTCCGATCTCATAGACGTCAGGGAAACACATGGCAAAACGGATGGCCACTTCTTTCGGGTCCTTGACGCACATATTCACCTCTCCGCCGATGTAGCGGGCCGGCTGCTGGATACTTAGTAAAATTTCATCAGAAAGGGCTAGTTTTCTCATGGTTCTTCCTTATAATTTTATTGATTTTGGTGGTGTAAATAACAGACTGCCGACTATAGACAGGCACGCCCTTACACAAATCTTTGTGCTTCCTTGATTCTACCACATACTGAATAATTCTACCATAGCTTCTTATAAAACAGCAACAACTACTTGCATAATTTCAATTCCTAACCTCACATGACAGATTGATTCCATAAGAGCACACATTCCTGTCATGCCCGTCTTTATGCATCTTGCTTTTATGTGTTCCCTCCTGCCAAAATCCGCATTTTTCAAATAATCTTAGAGAAGCTGTATTGCATTCCAAAATATTGGAATAAATATGGCGCAGGCCAAGTTCCTGAGATGCATAAGAGATTATTGCCCGTACTGCATCTTCTCCATACCCTTTCCCACGGACCGATTTCATAAGTTTCACAAAAATCTCTGCCTCGCCGTTTTTTAAATCTACATTAGAAAGTATGATAATTCCCAATCCGACGCTTGGATTCTCTTTCTCTGCAATGATGCTGCGTATATTGCCAGAAGAATCTGGCTCAGAACGCAGCCAGTTCAGTTGATGTTCATAAGAGACAGAACCGCCATAGCCGCCTGCCAGCTTTGTCATCTCCTGGGACTGAATCAACTTTGGCATCATTTCACGATCCTGTTCTTCAACTGCCCGAAGAATCACCTTGTTCCCTGCAATATACATCCTTTCCTCCTCTTTTGCCTCTCTTTTTCAGTCTTTTTCCTTATCACGGAATCGAACAGGAAAAAGCGTGCTTATAAAATCTGGCACGCTTTTTCCATCACTATCCATTTTTATTTTATAACGATTATACCTTCATAAGCTTAAACTGCCCCACCAAGCTTCTGAGTACCTGGGCCTGGCTGGAAAGCTCCTCACTGGTAGCGGCGCTCTCCTCCGCTGTAGCCGAATTGGTATGGACCACACTGGAAATCTGATTCATTCCCTCTGTAACCTGTTCTAAGGAATGAGACTGCTGGGCCGCAGCCATAGCAATCTGATCCACAATACCGGATACGGTCTGTGTAGAGTCCACCACCTTCATAAGAGAGTCTGCTGTCTCATGAGCAATTCTTCTGCCCTTATCCACAGCGCTGACAGCTCCCTGAATCAACTCTGAAGTGCTGTTTGAAGCGCTTGCAGACTTGCTGGCAAGATTACGTACCTCATCTGCCACCACAGCAAATCCTTTTCCTGCAGCTCCAGCCCTGGCGGCTTCCACTGCGGCGTTTAAAGCCAAAATATTAGTCTGGAAGGCAATATCTTCAATGGTCTTAATAATCTTTCCAATTTCCGCAGACTTCTTTCCAATCTCATCCATGGCTTCAATCATATCATTCATCTGCTGGCTGCAAACTGTGGTTTCCTCACCAGACCCTGTGGAACGATCTCTGGCGTCCGCCGCATTGCCGGCAGTCTTTTGAACATGCTCTAAAATCTCTCCGATGGTGGCCGCAAGTTCCTCAATGGAGGACGCCTGCTCCACTGCCCCCTGAGACAATGCCTGGGCGCCTGAGGCCATCTGGTCGCTTCCTGCAGATACCTGATCTGCTGAAAGTTCGATCTGATTCAAAGTAGAGCTAAGCTTAAATCTCATTTTGCGCAGAGAAGCCAAAACTCCTTCAAAAGCACCCACATAACTGCTCTCGGAGTTTGTCCTCACAGTGAAGTTTCCTTCTGCAATCTCCTCTAAAAGATACTTCATATCTGTGACAATATGATTCAAATTATCTGCCATTTCCACAAAAGTTTTTGACAAAATACCAATCTCATCCTCACTGTCCACATGACAGCTCACCTCTAACTGGCCGTTGGCGATACTCTTTGCCGCCTCTACAACCCCCTGAACCGGACCAAGAACCTTCTTCACCACTACAATAATCGTAATGATGATAACCACCAACGCGACGATAGAAAGGATAATCATCAAGAAAACAGTATTGCCCACAATAACATTAATATCCTTATTGCTGATGGCTGTCAGAGACCACCAGGTTTCATTGGCCGCCTTAATAGGAGTAAAATACCGGATTACCTTTCTTCCGTCTTCTCTGGTTGTCACCAAATGGAAAGCCTCTCCCTGAGTCATTTTATTCTGAATTGCAGCGAGCTCTGACGCGTTAGGTGTAAATTCAGACATGGTTCTTCCGATATCGGCCTTATCCTCACTGTCATAAATAATAACTCCTGCTTGATTATAAATTGTGCAGTACAAGCTGGGGAACGTGGCGCTGGTTATATCAACCTTATCAAAATTATTGACTTTAATGTCTCCCATCACCACACCTTTAAGTTCATTATTGTAAAGGATGGGACTGGCATAAGACACCATGGTTACTCCATTGTATTCATATGGGTCTGTGACCACATCCTGTTTTGCTGTGGCAGCCATCTGGTAGTATGCCTCATTGGAGTAAGTCTCGTAATCGCCAAACGGAAGGACATCCTTGTCTGCATCGGTCTCGCTTACATAGAAAGCATAGTTGCTTAAGTTCTCCTGGAACTTATTAGGCTCAAACATAACCCCCACGCCTGCCAAGTCTTCGTTATGTCTTGCGCTGTTGCGGGCCGTCTCCCTTAAGTATACTTCAATGTCATAATTGACAGGAGTCAAAATGGCGCCGTAAATGGAGCTTGTACAAAGCTCCATAGCAGCTCGCTCTGTAGGCATCACCATCCAGGAAGGATTCTCTTCCCCTGTCTTATACGCCTGCTCCACATAATATTTCATATTCTGAGCAACAGACTCCGCCTCATCAAAGATAGCCTGAATCTGAATAGCATTCGACCTAGAAATCGCCTCCAATTCCTCATAAGTAGCATTTGAAATCGCTCTGCGGGACATAAAAATCGTGGTCCCAATCAAGACTACCAAAATAACAGTCAGAACACTTCCTATGGTCAACACTAATTTTGGCGCCAGCTTTAGTTTCTTAAACATAGTTTCTCCCTCCCCCCAACTTTAAATACCCCCGTTGGATTTTCTTTCCACTTATTATACTACACTTTCACCTGTAATATCAATGGTTCTTTCCAGAAAATCGTGCAAATTTGACAATATTTTACATCGTAATCCATCCAAACACATTCGCGATCGAACTAATCAAAATAATCACGATGCAAATCGGCGCCAGATATCGCAGAAACAGGTTATATAATCCTTTCCGCTTAAAAGCAGAAGACTGCTCTACTTCTTTTGCAATCCTGTCAAGCCCCACTACTTTTGTGATCAAAAGACAAGTTGCCAGCGCCGCCACAGGCATCATAATAGAATTTGTAAGAAAATCAAAAAAGTCGAGAATCGACATTCCTAAAAGCGAGACAAAATCCAACACGCCAAAACCAAGGGCAGAAGCCATGCCAAGTCCGACGATCATTCCCCCCATTACCAAAGCCGATTTACGCCGGCTTAAGCCAAACTGATCCTCAAACGTGGAAACACCGGATTCTGCAAGAGAAATAGCGCTGGTTAAGGCTGCCAGAAGCACTAAAAGGAAAAACATGATCCCCGCTCCTCTTCCAAATCCCATACTCGCAAATACCTTCGGAATGGTAATAAACATGAGAGACGGACCTGCTTTTAATGTGTTTGGATCACCGCCGGAAAACGCAAATACCGCCGGAATAATCATCAGACCTGCAAGCAAAGCGATAGCAGTGTCAAACACCTCCACCTGAGTTGTTGATTTTTCAATATCCACATCTTTTTTAATGTAAGATCCATAGGTATACAGGATTCCCATAGCAATCGACAGGGAATAAAACATCTGTCCCATAGCGGCTACCACAGTCATCCATGAAAAATTCTTTAAATTAGGGATTAAAAAGTACTTCACGCCTTCCCACGCGCCAGGTCTTGTCATAGAATATCCAGCGACAAAAATAGCCAGAATGACAAGCAGGGGCATCATCGTTTTCGAAACTCGTTCCACCCCATGCTCCACTCCGGCAATGAGCACGGCCACAACCACCAGGCTAAATAAAAGAAACCAAAATCCAGTACTAAAGCTGTTGGCAATAAATTCAGGAAAATAATTTTCCGCAGCCAAAATTTCGGTACTTCCACGCAGATACTCAAACAGATACTTGGTAACCCAGCCTCCAATCACGCTGTAATACGGCACAATCAACATAGGAATCACTGCGTTGATCCATCCTCCCAATCGAAAAGGAATGGATTTTCCAAAAAACTGAAAAGCTCCGACTGGGCTTCTTTTCGTCATACGCCCCAAAGCTGTCTCTGACACAATCAACGCATAGCCAAAGGTCAGCATTAAAATCATATAAACCAATAAAAAAATGCCGCCTCCGTACTTTGCAGCCAAATATGGGAAACGCCAAATATTTCCCAGTCCGACAGCGGAACCGGCAACTGCCAAAACATATCCTAATTTTCCTGAAAAACTGCTTCGGGCTTTCATTTTCTATAACCTCCTAGATTTTACATTTTGCTCTGTCCTCAGTGGGTATCATACCACCAAATAGACAGGCAGGCAAGCCAAACCGTCAGTCCGCCCTGGCAATCACTCTTCCATAGCAGCACTCGCTTTCGGAATCTTCCACCACCTTGATTCGGCCCTGCTGAATCAGTGTTTCGATTCTTGTCGCATACCACCAGTCGCTTATGGAAATGGGGAATTTTCCTAAAAGACTGCCAATGAGCCTCGCCTCTTTCACAGGCTGACCAGAAAGCTGCCGCCAAATAAGAAAATCATAGAAATCCTCTGCTACTCCTATGACCTCCCCGTTTACAACTGCTCTGAGAGGGCTGTTATCTTTTGTCAGCTCTGACCAAAGAATCTCGTTTCTCCTTCTCTCTGTTTGAGACACTGTCTGTTCATATTGCAGAAAGTAGGAAAATTCTTCTGCCGGCATATTCCCCCAGTTATGATAAATTGTGATGGTATTCTTTTTTATTCTGTATTCTGGAAGCTTTACCACAGAAACCGGATTCTCATACTCTTTTAAAAAGTGACTTACGAAATAGTATCCACACCGGGAATAAGGGGCATCGCTGTACCAGATTCGGACAGCCTGTCCTTCTCTTAAAAAGGATTCCAGCCGTTTTAACTCTTTACAGTAACTGTCTCCACAAAAATCGTGGTGGAAAACAGAATCCAGCAGCTTTTTTCTGTATGTGCTGTCTACAGGTTCTTTTATGTCTCCCACGTCTAACAGAAAGCCTAAACATATCACTTCATCAGAACTGCCTGGAATCCATATAACCTCTCCCGTTCTTTTTTCTACAGCGTTTTTACACTTGGCCACTTTCATGGACCCGCTTTCACTGTCACCAAATAAAATTTCTACCATAAAATTCCTCCTATAACTCCCATTGCTGCTGACATACAGATGATAACAATGGGATGAACCTTTTTAAAAGCCAAAAGAACTGATACTGCAAAGATTATGAAAGCCACATAAAACGAATTTTCAGGAGAAAAAAAGACGGTTGAGGCAACTGATAAAACCGCAGTCCCAATCAGCCCCACCACCGCAGGTTTTAATCCTGCCATACAGCCCTTGACGATTCTGCTTTCCTTAAACTTTTCAAATCCTCTGGCCACAATCAAAATAATGAGAAAAGACGGAAGCACCACTCCTGCAGTCGCGCAGACCGAGCCCAAAATCCCTCCCATTTCCGCTCCCACATAAGTTGCAACATTGACTGCAAAAGGTCCCGGCGTACTTTCACTGACCGCAATGAAATTAATCAGTTCAGACGATTCCATCCAGCCATGGATAAGAACCTCCTCCTGGATCAGAGGAAGCATGGCGTATCCGCCGCCAAAAGTAAACGCTCCGATTTTGAGAAACGTAAGCCATAAGTCTAAATAAATCATTTCTTCATCCACCTTGTATAATGTATTTAGGTTGTTCAAGGGATACCTATAAACCCTCAGACCTGC
>CAJTUV010000016.1 GCA_910579515.1 uncultured Hungatella sp. | reverse complement strand
AATCAAATATACATGGTGGCACAATATGTTGTGGCGGCTCCGAAGGTGGAAAATATCAATTTCGGGTGGCTCTCAAGCGGGAAACTGGTGGCTCCCAAGGAGGATAATATTCAGTGGAATGTCTGTTTTGAGTTTCATAGTCACAGAAATGGGGAGGAATGAGAGATGATCTATTTGGACCATGCGGCCACAGCCATGAAAAGGCCGGACCAGGTAGCAGAGGCGGTGGCGGCCGCCATGTGTTCAACAGGAAACAGCGCAAGAGGAGCCCACAAAGCTTCGCTGGATGCTTCCCGCCTGATTTTTGACACGAGAAAGAAACTGTGTCAATTCTTTCATGGGGAAAATCCCAGCCAGATTGTGTTTACCATGAACGCTACGGAAAGCTTAAACATTGCCATCAAGGGAGTTTTAAATCCGGGCGACCATGTGATTACCACAGTTTTGGAGCACAATTCTGTGCTGCGGCCCTTGTATGAAATGGAGAGAAGAGGAGTGGAACTTACGATTCTTTCCTGTGATGAGAAAGGGAGAGTGGATGTACGGGATTTTGCAGGATCTATCAGGAGAAACACCAGAGCCATTTTTTGTACCCATGCCTCCAATTTAACCGGAAATATCATAGACATTCAGGCTGTGGGGGAGATTGCGAAAGCTTATGGAATCTTATTTGGCGTGGACGCCTCCCAGACTGCGGGAGTGATTCCTATCGACGTTAAGGCGTATGGGATCGACATTCTCTGTTTTACTGGTCATAAGAGCCTGTTGGGGCCTCAGGGGACAGGCGGCATGTACGTGCGGGAGGGAGAAAAGGTGCGTCCTTTAAAGAGCGGAGGCAGCGGGATTCTTACGTATCAAAAGGAGCATCCTGCCCAGATGCCGGAAAGACTGGAGGCAGGAACCTTAAATGGACACGGCATCGCCGGATTAAATGTAGCGCTGGCCTATCTTCAGGAGACAGGAATTGAAACGATAAGAACCTTTGAGCTTAAACTTATGAGACAGTTTTACGAGGGTGTGAGACAAATCAAAGGTGTAACACTGTATGGAGATTTTGAAACGTCTCTTCGCTGTCCCATTGTCGCCTTAAATCTTGGGGATTGTGATTCTTCTAAAGTTAGTGATGAACTTTATTTGGAGTATGAAATCGCCGTCCGTTCAGGAGGGCACTGCGCGCCTCTCATGCATAGGGCTTTGGGGACAGAAAAGCAAGGGGCGGTCCGTTTTAGTTTTTCCCATTATAATACAGCCGAAGAAGTTGAGAGAGCAATTCAGGCGGTGAGGGAGCTGGCGTCTGGTTTATAGGGAGAACTACAATATGGGAATAATTGGAAAGGGATGGATAAATTTATGGAAAGAAAATGGATTGATGGGAGGGGACTTGCCTGTCCGCTTCCTGTGGTAAATGCAAAAAAGGCTCTGGCAGAGTTTCAGGGGGAAGGGGTACTGACAGTTTTGGTGGATAATGAAATCGCTGTTCAGAATCTGCAGAAGTTTGGAAAGCAGAAGGGAATTGGGGTTTCTGGCCAAAAAAAGTCAGACAGGGAGTATGAGGTAACCTTACAGATTTCTGGAAATCAAGAGACTTTACAGGGAAATGCGGCACAAGCAAGCCAAAAAGAGGGCTGTATTCCTGATTCAAAGAGAAAAGGAATGGTTGTGGCGCTTTCCGCCAATGTGATGGGGAATGGTGAGGCCAAGCTTGGGAAAGCATTGATGAAAGCTTTTGTTTTTGCTCTGACCAAACAAGAGCTTCTGCCAGAGACAGTTATCTGCTACAACTCAGGGGCGCATTTGACCTGCCAGGGCTCGGAATGTCTGGAGGATTTTAAGACTCTGGAGGCGGAGGGCGTGCAGATTGTCACTTGCGGAACGTGTCTTGATTTTTATGGCCTTAAGGAAAAACTGTCTGTAGGCTCTGTCACAAATATGTATGAGATTGTAGAGCTTATGGAGAAAGCTGAGGTTGTAATTCGCCCATAAACAGGAGGGGACTTTAGGATGCTGGAATTTTACAAGGCAATTAAGGAAGGAGATCCTAAAAAGAGAAGGGTCGCCATGACGTTGACAGACGGAGCGTATCTGGGAGAAAAAGCCTTATTTTTTGATAAGGAGCTGGTATGGTGTTCAAAAGAGGATGGATTCTTTTCCTGCGGCCAGCCTTTGGTTGAGGAAATCAAAGACAGCGGTATAGTTGTTGTTAATGGAAGCTCTGTTTTTTGCGATGTATTGTCAAACGATAAACGGCTTGTGGTTTGCGGGGGAGGCCATGTGTCGATTCTTGTTATTCGAATCGGGCAGCTGCTGGGATTTGAAGTCTGGGTTTTAGAAGACCGCCCTAAATTTGCAGACGATGCAAGGAGAGCAGGGGCGACACAGGTGATTTGCAGTTCCTTTGAGGAAGGACTCGACCAAATAAAGGGGGATAAGGACACCTTTTTTGTGATTGTCACAAGAGGCCATCGCTGGGACCAGACTTGTCTGGAGCGTATTGCGATAAAAGAACATGGATATATCGGAATGATTGGAAGCAGGAGAAGGGTTTCTAAGGTAAAAGAAGCCATGATCGAAAAGGGACTTCCCATACAGGTAATCAATCAGATTCATGCTCCCATTGGCCTGGATATTGGCGCAAGGACTCCAGAGGAAATCGGGGTGGCGATTATGGCACAGATTATTCAGGTGAAAAATAAGATAGGAAGCGGAGGCTTTCCTAAGGAGATTTTGGAGGAAATGTTAGCAATCGCAGATTCAGGCGAGGAGCGGGTACTTGCCACCATTGTGACGAGAAAAGGTTCCGCACCCAGGGAAATCGGTGCAAAGATGGCGGTAAGGCCGGATGGGACCAGCATTGGAACCATAGGAGGCGGATGTGTGGAGGCAGGAATTGTTACAGAAGCCCTTTCGATGTTGAGAACCGGGGAGGAACTTGTCAAACTATGCCATGTGGATATGACAGGAGAATTTGCAGAGGAGGACGGGATGGTCTGCGGCGGTGCGATTGACGTTTTGCTGGAGAAAGTCTGTGGAGGGTGACGATTACCTGTGCGAAACATCGCCATAAATAATTGCCAGTCCCATAAGGAAAGATAGGACTGGCAGATTATTTACAGAAATTTTTTAGCAGCTTCAAGGCTTAGATTATATTGCTCCTGGAGCTTTGCAAGGATTATCTGCTTTGCCTTTTCTACGGCTGCATCAGGCTCCTGATATTCTATCATGAACCCTATATTTGTTCAATTAGATTTTTTTGTTCAAGGGACAGAGCGAAGACAGCATAACATTTAATCCATAGGAACCGTGACAAAACGAAGGCATGATGGTATAATCAGGACTATGCCCATATTGGCATGTTATCATAGATAAGGAGAAGCAGGATGGAAAGAAGAAAGAACTTTTTACGGCGCGGATGGGTAGTGGTTCTGAGCTGGATTTTGGCATCGTTTTTGTTTGCCTGCAGTTCGGGCCAGGGCGGAGAGTTTGAGAAACAGGTGTTTGTCACCGGAACGTTTGAGGAAGAGTCCCGGGACGGCGCGGTGCAAGAAACGCAGTTTAGTACGGAGGGACTGACAGAGAAGGAATCTGAGAAGCCTCAGTCCCAGCCAGAAGAGACAGGTATTTATACAGATAAGGAGCAGGTGGCCTTCTATCTGCATCTTTATGGACGCCTTCCAAGTAATTACATTTCCAAGAAAGAGGCGGAACGCTTGGGGTGGGATTCCAGAGAAGGAAATCTGGATGAGGTTGCGCCGGGAAAGAGCATTGGCGGCGGCAGGTTTGGAAATCGGGAGGGTCTTTTGCCAGAGAAGAAAGGGAGGACCTACTATGAATGCGACATTGATTATGATGGAGGATATCGAGGCGGAAAGCGGATTGTCTACAGCAATGACGGGTTGATTTACTATACAGAAGACCACTACAACAGCTTTGAACTTTTGTACACCAGTGAGGGAAAAGCAGAATGAGAAAAATAAGATTAAATTTTGACGGACTAAATTCCAGGGACCAGGTTCAGGATTACATGGCAAAAAAACTTAATTTTCCCTCTTATTATGGGAGAAATCTGGACGCCTTATATGACTGCCTGACAGAAATCTGTGAACCTGTGGCTATTGTCTGCTATCTGCCAAACGAAGAACAGGAAAGCAGCTATATAGACAGAGTTTGCCAGACGATCAAAGATGCAGAAAAAGATAATGACTGTCTGGCCGTCTTCTTTGTAAGAACAGTATAAACGCCGCGTCCACAAAACAGTGGACTGCGGCTGTCATTTTAATGGAGAAAGGGCTTTTCCACAGAAACCAAAATATTGATAAACTCTCTCATATATTTTGTCAGATAGAAATCTTTCCGGTGGCAGATGTAAAAACTCCGCCGGTTTTCTATGCCCTTAATAGGGTAGATGCTGCAAAAAGGATGGATTTCCGGCGACATTTCAATGTAATTAATAGGACAGATGAAGACGGCGTCGCAGGCGATGGCGGTTCTTTTTCCCACCTCAATGCTGCTGGTCTCAAAAAGGATTTCCGGCTGAATGTCATAGGTGACAAACAACCGGTCCTGGGTGACTCGGACGCTGTGTCCAGGCTTGCTGCTGATAAACTTTTCATTCTTGGCTTCGGTGATGTCAATAGGAGTTCCAGAGGAAATCCGTTTGGCTATAGCAGAGTTTTTGCTGGTTAAAAGGACCAGATCTTCATCCTCTACCAGAATATACTGAAGCTCCTCATGTTTGGGGTAGGTGGTCAGGCCTGCTAAATCGATGCCGCCTTCCAAAAGAAGGGATTCGATAATGTCAGAGCCATATTCTTTTAAATCAATCCTGACAAAAGGGTACTGCTTTATAAATTTAGGCAGCACATAAGGAAGAACCTGCATGGCCCGCTGAATCGGGATACCGACTCGGATAGAGCCATGTTCCTCGTGATTAATCTCTTCGATCTCCCTAGCCAGATTGCTGTTAATGGTCAGGATCTGCTTGGCGGCCTGTATGTATTTTTCTCCGGCATAAGTCAGGGTGATGGGCTCTGTGTTCCGGTTAAAGATCGGCGTGCCCAGATTATGTTCCACAGTTTTAATCATCTGACTTAAGGAGGGCTGAGAAACATAAAGTTTTTTAGCGGCGCTGGTGATATTTCCCTCCTGAAGTACAGTCAACATGTATTGGGCATGTTTCGTATTCATCTCTTGGCCTCCTGTGGGACTTGCTACAGCAGAATGATATTGTGGTCTTTACACGTCTTTCTCATAGCTTCTGGCCAGATGCTGGCCTGAACCTCACCGATGTGGGCCCTGTCTAAAAGGAGCATACATAGTCTGGACTGTCCGATTCCGCCTCCGATGGTGCAGGGCAGCTCTCCGTTTAACAGCATTTTGTGGTAAAGAAGGTGTTTACGCTCTTCGCATCCGGCTTTTTTGAGCTGTTCCATGAGAGAGGTTTCATCCACTCGGATGCCCATGCTGGAAATTTCCAATGCGCAGTTTAAGGTATCGAACCAGAATAAAATATCTCCGTTTAACTGCCAGTCGTCATAGTCTGGCGCGCGTCCGTCGTGTGGTTTTCCGTCTGGCAGCTTTTCTCCGATTTTCATCAAAAAGACACAGCCGTGCTCTTTGGTAATCAGGTTTTCCCGTTCCTTTGGAGTCTTGTCAGGAAAACGCTGCTGAAGTTCTTCCGAGGTAATAAAGAAAATCGTTTCCGGCAGTTTTTTAACAGCCTGTGGATACTGATACCAAACCTGATGCTCCATGTGCTTGATAATCTTAAAGATCATGTCTACAGTTTCTTTCAAAGTATCGGTGTTTCTTTCCTCTCTGGTAATTACCTTTTCCCAGTCCCATTGATCCACATAGCAGGAGTGGAGATTGTCTAACTCCTCATCCCTGCGGATGGCGTTCATGTTGGTGTAAAGCCCCTCTCCAGGCAGAAAGCCGTACTGATAAAGGGCCATTCGTTTCCATTTGGCCAGAGAATGGACTACTTCGATGGTTTCGTCTGGAATGGCTGCCATATCAAAAGCCACAGGCCGTTCCACTCCGTTTAAGTCGTCGTTAAGGCCGCTGCTCTTTTCCACAAAGAGGGGGGCGGAGATTCGCTCCAGATTCATGCGCCTTCCAAATTCTTTCTGAAACGTATCCCGAATATACTTGATGGCCTCCTGGGTCTGTCGAACAGACAGCCTGGGGTCATAATTTTGGGGTAAAATCAAATTCATTTTAAGTGTTCCTCCAATCTGAAATAATCTATCACAATGTTCTTTACATGCACACTCAGAGCTATTATAATAGATATGACGAAAATTTACAAACACAAATAGGCAAAACCTTTGAAAAGGAGGTCTGTACGATGTTAAAGAACGATACGGTGATTACCATTAACCGTCTATATGGAAGCGGCGGCCGAATCATGGGGAAAAGGCTGTCCGAGGAGTTTGACATTCCCTTTTATGATGAAGAAATCCTGACCATGGCTTCTGAGGAAAGCGCTATCGGAGAGCGGTTTTTCCGTTTAAATGATGAAAAAGCAGGAAACAACCTGTTTTTTCGTGCAATGGGAGGACTGCACACCAGCTTGGAGGAGCCCTCTGTAGATGATGATATTACGTCGCCGGAGAATTTATTCCGGTTTCAGGCAAAAGTAATCCGTCATGTGGCGGCCAAAGGTCCCTGCATCATTATGGGACGGTGCGCCGACTATGTGCTTGGAGCAGCCCAGGTAAAAAATCTTGTCCGTCTGTTTGTGTACGCGGACCTTACCACCTGTATCCGCAGAGTGGAGGAGGTTGACCGCGTAGACTCCAGAGAAGCGCTTCGCAGAGTGAACCGCATAAGCAAGGAGCGGAGGGATTATTATAAATATTACACAGGAAAGGACTGGGAGGACATGGCAAATTATGACCTTCCTATTAACACTTCCTCTCTGGATATTGACCAGGCAGCAGAGTTAGTGAAAAAATACCTTGAGCTGAAAGAAATTGGGAGCACAGTGAATGTTTGACAAAGATGATTATGTAGAATTTTTAAACAGAGCCAGAAAAAAAAGAAATCAAAATCCGTATACCATGTATATTGTATTCGGCGTAGGAGTGATTCTGGCTCTTTCACTTATTATAGGAGGAGTAGTCTTAATGATCCGCCAGCTTTCTGGCAGTGAGGAGGCGGCAGAGAGTAAACAGATATCAGAGATGCAAGAAAGCACTCTGGACCCTGTGGCAGAGAGCAGAGCTGCAGAGGAATCCAGCAGAGAAGAGGAGGAATCTAAACAGGCTCAGGAATTGGCAGACAGACAGGCAGTGGTGGATTCTTATGGAAATCTGGGCTTTATCCAGGTGTCCGGTTACTTAAACGTCAGAAGAAGTCCTGACCCTTCTGGAGACATTATCGGGAAGATGCAGGAGAATACGGCCTGCGAGATTCTTGGACAGGAAGGAGACTGGTATCATATCAGCTCCGGCGGAGTGGACGGATATATTTCCGGTCAGTACGTGATCACAGGGGAGGAGGCCAGACAGAAGGCTTTAGAGCAGGTGAAGCCCAGGGCCATTGTCACGGCGGACAACTTAAATATCCGAAGCGCGCCTGAAATGGACCCTACCAACATTGTGGCCCAGGCCTTGGTGGGGGAACGATATGAAGTGCTTGAAGAGGTGGGAGAGTGGATTCACATTCCCAGCGGATATATTTCCAGCAATTACGCAGAGGTGAAGCTGGCGCTTAACGAGGCCAGGAAGATGGATTTAAAGGCTATGGCCATTAATCAGTATAACAATATTGTTATATCCAAGGTTCAAAGCTATCTCAATATTCGAAGTTCGCCAAAGGATGAAGGAAACAGCAATATTATCGGCAAACTGCCAGGCAAGGCGGCAGGAGAGATTCTGGAGGCAGAGAACGGGTGGTATAAGATCCGTTCTGGAAATATCACAGGATATGTGACTGCAGATCCCCAGTTTACGGCCACAGGCCAGGAGGCTGTGGATTTGGCTATGAATTCCGCTTCTCTTATGGCCATTGTAAATACAGAGAGGCTAAATGTGCGCATGGAGCCTAACACAGATTCAAAAATCTGGACTCAGATTTCCAAGGAAGAGCGGTATTCTGTGGTACAGCAGATGGACGGATGGGTTCAGATTGAATTGGATACCGGAGACGAGGGGGAAGAAAGCGACGGCGCCTATATTTCCACCAGCGACAATCTGGTAGAGGTTCGATATGCCCTGGCAGAGGCCATTAAGTTTTCCCCTATGGAGGAGATTGCCAACCAGCAGGCTTCCAGAAGAAGCAAGATTGTAAACTATGCCCTCCAGTTTGTGGGCAACCGCTACGTATGGGGAGGCACCAGCCTGACCAACGGGGCAGACTGTTCCGGCTTTACCCAGTCTGTGCTGAAACATTTTGGCATTGGTATCCCAAGGGTTTCCAGGGATCAGGCCAATGCAGGAAGAGCCGTAAAGTCCAGCGAGATGCGTCCAGGCGATTTAATTTTCTATACCAACAGCAGGGGAACAGTCAACCATGTAGCCATGTATATCGGCAACGGACAGGTGGTTCATGCGGCCAGCAAAAAGAGTGGTATCAAGATTTCTTCATGGAATTATCGTTCGCCGGCGAAGATTCGAAATGTGATTGATTAGACAAAAGAGTGAAGGGAGAAGAAACATGGATTATCGGGTTCTTGATTTTGGGGCAAAGGCAGACGGCGTCACCAATGATGCCGCCGCTATTCAAAAGGCCATTGATACCTGCAGCCAGGCAGGAGGCGGCAGGGTGATTTTAGAAGGAGGAAAGGAATTTTACTCCAGTTCCATTATTCTGAAGGAACATGTGGATCTGCATCTGGAGAGAGGGGCTGTTTTAAAGGCTCATTCAGATATTGACACGTATTTTCGCCCCAACGCAGGCCAGAGAGACGACGGCGTGGACAGGGTAGGAACTCCGGTAACCTTAAAACCTTCCTATTCTTTTATCTATGCCAAGGATGCAGACGATATCGCCATCTCCGGCGCAGGGGCGATTGACGGCAATGCTTACGCTTTTGTAAAACAGGTAAGTCCTTACTATGTGACAGGGGATTTTTATCCAAGGCCTACTCTGATTTATGTGGAGCACTGCAATCACATTTCGTTTACTGGAGTGATTATGAGAAACGCTCCCTTCTGGACCCTCCATCCGGCAGGCTGCGACGATGTTCTGATTTCTCAGATTCGTATTTTAAATGATTTAAACGTGGCCAATTCTGACGGAATCGACCCGGACCACTCTACCAATGTGAGGATTTTAGGCTGTCATGTGACCTGCGCCGATGACTGTATCTGCCTGAAAAGTTCTTCCGGCAACATGGAATACGGCCCTACAAGAAACGTTGTGATTTCCGGCTGTACCCTGGTTTCCACCTCGGCGGCCTTGAAAATCGGAACAGAGGGTACAGGAGACTTTGAAAATGTAGTGGTGGATAACTGTGTGATCAGCAACACAAACAGGGGAATCTCCATCCAGATTCGGGATGGGGGCAACGTAAGAAATGTGTCCTTCTCCAATATTATCATTGATACCAGGAGATTTGCAGACTGTTGGTGGGGGTGTGCGGAGCCTATTACGATTTCCACTCATGACAGGGATGAGAATACAAAATCCGGCCATATTTCCGGTATTCGATTCAGCAATATTACCTGTGATTCGGAGAACGGCGTATTCTTATCTGGGAGCGATGGAAACCACATTGAGGACGTTCTGTTTGAGAAGGTGTCCGTCACTGTGCGGGCCAAGAGCAAATGGCCAAGAGGAATGTACGATCTGCGTCCTGGCTATGGACAGAAGATTGAGGAGATAAAAACCGCCGGCTTCTATATGCGCAGAGCAGACGACGTGGTTTTGAGGAATTGCCGCGTAAGATTTGAGGGGGACAAGCTAGAGGATTTCGGCGAGGCGCTTTATGCACAGGACTGCAGAAACCTTTCTATGGAAGGCTTTTTGGGGAAAGCGGCCCAGCCTGGATTTGAGGATATTAAGATCGTATAAACCACGCAAAGATATTTGCCCAAAGGCGGATATGAAATATAAATTTAAGGAAGAAAAGAGGAAGGAAACGTATGTTTAACAAAGAGAAAGTGAAATTGGGAATCGCTCCAATCGCATGGACGAATGACGACATGCCGGATTTGGGAAAGGAGAATACTTTTGAGCAGTGTGTCAGCGAGATGGCTTTGGCTGGATTTACTGGTTCTGAGGTGGGAAATAAATATCCAAAGGACACGGCTGTGCTGAAGAAAGCTTTGGAGCTGAGAGGCATGGAGATTTGTAATCAGTGGTTTTCCTCCTTCCTGATTACAAAGCCATTTGAAGAAGTGGAGAAGGAATTCAGAGCTCAGTGCGAGTTTTTAAAGGCGATGGGTTCTAAGATTATCGGCGCTTCCGAGCAGAGCCACAGCGTACAGGGACAGTTGGACACTCCGATTTTCGGACATAAATACGTGATGAACGATGAGGAGTGGAAGACTTTTTGCGACGGCTTAAACCGTCTGGGAAAAATTGCCAAAGAGGATTATGGTATCAGCCTGACTTTCCATCACCACATGGGAACCGTGGTACAGTTTGCGGATGAGGTGGACCGTATGTTAGACAACACAGATCCGGAGTATGTAAGCCTTTTGTTTGACACAGGCCATTTCTGTTACTGTGGAGAGGATCCATTGGCTATGGTGAAGAAGTATATCGGCAGAATTAAACACGTTCACTTAAAAGACATCCGCCCAGAGATGGTGGAGAAGGTAAAGGCAGAAAATTTAAGCTTCTTAGACGGCGTGAGAATGGGAACCTTTACCATTCCGGGAGACGGCTGCATTGATTTTGATCCGATTTTCAAGGTGCTGGAGGAGAACAATTACCAGGGTTATATGCTGGTAGAGGCGGAACAGGACCCAGCTAAGGCCAACCCTTTAGAGTATGCAATTCGGGCCAGAAAGTTTATTGCAGAAAAGACTGGGCTGTAGGATTTTGGCCTAAAAAGGCTTAGTTTTGGCGTTTGCTATAGATACGGAGAGATCCGTGTGAGATAGAGATTACATCATATTATGAAGGAGACAAACATCATGATTAACGTAGGAATCATCGGAGCAGGAAGAATCGGAAAAGTACATGTACAGAGTATCTGCACACAGGTGCCGGATGCAAAGGTAAAAATGCTGGCAGACCCATTTTTAACAGACGACACCGCAGCATGGGCAAAGGATATGGGGGTTATCCAGGTAACGAAGGATTATAAGGAGGTGCTGGCAGACCCAGAGATCGATGCGGTTTTAATCTGCTCCTCTACAGACACTCATTCTCCGATTTCTGTTGAGGCGATCAAGGCAGGAAAGCATGTATTCTGCGAGAAGCCTATTGACCACGACATTGACAAAATCCAGGAAGTGATCGATGCATTAAAAGACAGCAAGGTGAAATATCAGGTTGGCTTTAACCGCAGATTTGACCACAACTTTGAGGCTGTACAGAGCGCTGTTGCAGCAGGTAAGATTGGAGATATCCATGTGATCAAGGTGACTTCCAGAGATCCGGAGCCGCCGTCTGCTGAGTATGTGAAGGTTTCTGGCGGAATGTTCTTAGACATGACGATCCATGATTTTGATATGGTTCGTTTCCTGGCCGGCTGCAATGCCACGGAAGTTTATACAGAAGCCGCTGTGTTGGTAGATCCGGCTATTGGAGAAGCAGGAGATGTGGATACGGCCGTTATCACCCTGAAGATGGAAAACGGCGCCATTGCAGTGATTGATAATTCCAGAAAAGCGGTTTATGGATATGACCAGAGAGCAGAGGTTTTCGGCTCTAAGGGAATGGTGGCAACCGGAAATGATACGGCGTCTGCGGCAGTGATCAGCAATGAAAATGGTGTGACAGGAGAGGTTCCGTTGCATTTCTTCCTGGAGAGATACATGGCTGCTTATGCAAAGGAAGTGAAGTGCTTTATTGATGCGATTGTGAATGATACAGATACTCCTCTGGGTGTTATGGACGGCTTAGAGCCAGTGCTTATGGGATTGGCGGCCAAGAAGTCTATGGAAGAGCATCGGCCTGTAAAGATTTCTGAGGTTCGGTAATTATGGATTTTTAAGATAAAAAAAGAACAGGGCGGCTGATTAGTTTATTGAAAGCCGCCCTGTTTACTTAACTAAGAGCCTGTTCAAAGATTTTGAGCAGCTGTTCCTTATGAAAAGGCTTATCTACAAAGCCTTTCACGCCAATGGCTTTAGCCCTCTCAAAAGTATCGTCATATGCCAATGAGGAAATCATTACAATTTTCGCATCCGGATGTTTTTTCAGAATAATCTCAGAAGCATCCAGTCCGTCCATCTCATGCATGATAATATCCATAGTTACCAGATCCGGTTTTATCTCGTCATACTGGGAGATTGCCTCCTCCCCGCTTCGGCAGTATGCGATGATCTCATAATCTGTCCCATCTAAAACATCGCCTAATTGAACCCGTACTAATCGAGAATCATCTACTACCATAACTCGTTTACTCATTTCACATACTCCCTTCTCTTATGCTTCAACTGAAATGCTCTCGTCTTCATCAGAACAGGGCACATGGTGAATTATTTGCACGCCTCCACTGTATTCATCAGAATAGGTAAGCATAAATTGTATCTCACGTCCTTCTGGCTCATAACGTCCTCGATAAAACGTAGGCGGACTAAAATGAGCCGGAACCTGTGTGACACGAAACATAGACACAGCTATCCTGCCACAGAGTACATTGAAATACTCTTTGCTGAATTCCTCCAAATCCTCTGGACTGACTGATTCCTCATGAAAGGAATTGCTGGCCATGCGATAGAGCAGTCCAGTATCAGCACAGAGAGTGAGACTGGTGTGGAACCCTTTATCAAAGGTGATTTGAACCGTACAAAGGTCTTCCCCAGGCGAGTGGTTTCCCTGATGGAGGCGGACTCCTGCAGTACGCTCCGTTACATCTTGAACCGCCTGATCTAAAATTTTCTCAAGCTCCTCTTTTGACATAGCAGTGTTCATTCCATAATCCTCCTCTCTCTCTCATAATCTTCCTCTGTTTCTTCCTGCCCCAAAACCCGTTGAATTCTTTTTAACAATTCAGTAGATGAAAAAGGTTTCAACAGATAATCACAGACCCCTAACTTGGCGCTCTCCACAACAATATCCTTATTCTCCACACCAGTAAGCATGATCACGGGGATATCTTTCCGCTCTTCCATATTCCGTATTTCCCGCAGTGTTTCGATGCCGTCTTGCTGTGCCATCCGAATATCCAGAAGGATCAAATCCGGCTTCTCCTCTCTTAAATATCTCAAAGCCCGCATCCCTGAATTGACAGTGACCAACTCATAATCATTCCGCAGGATATTCGTAATTCGCGTCAAGACGATGATATCGTCGTCTACCGCTAAAATACGCTTTTTAAAACCTTCCTTTGTTTGACTCATTTCCCTTCCTCCTCCTTTTCAAGTATGTTAAGGAGTTGACTAAGCAGCTCCTCGGCCTTGTCGTCTTCATATAATTTTAACTGTTCCTGTATCTCTAAAAGGCGCTCTTTTGCACACTCGGGCAGTTCATGGCTTAGTATGGTATCTATTCTTTCCGCACACTTTTGAGACCGAAAATGTTTCAATTCTTCCAGAGCCGTTCCTGTCTCTTCCTTGAGCTTTTCCATGGTCAGGCAGGGGAGTTTTTCTTTTTTCTCGTTGTCCTGTCTGCGCCGTTCCAGAAAATCCTTGATATTTTCCAGCAGAGTCTCATATTTCGCCATCAAAAGCGGAAATTTGCTATGGATACATTCCATGTCTCCCTGCACGGCAGCATTTTCCTGCTCGCGGGCCATAGCTGACACCTCCATAGCCCCAATATTGGCGGAGGCGCTTTTTAGTCCATGGACTTCTATCTGATACCGAAAAACATCGGACTCTACAACCTCATGCAAAAGCTCTGTTTTGCGCTTGCCGTCTATACAGTAAAGGTCTAACAGCTCGACAAAACCTTCCTCACTTCCAGAATAATACTTCATTGCTGCATCCATATCCACTCCGTCAATCTGGAATACAGACGGGTCCAGAGGTTTTAATTCTTCTTCCACGTATTCGGACTGTCGGTATTTCTCAGGAACCCAGCGTAGCAAAAGCTGATTCAGTTCTGACCTGTCAAGAGGCTTGGCAATAAAATCTTGAAAACCATGTTCCAGAAAATGCTCCCGCATTCCTTCCATGGCATTGGCTGTCAGCGCGATGATAACAGGTGCGGTCCCATTCTCGCCACAGTCTCTGCGAATGATCTCTACCGCCTCGACACCGTCCATATCAGGCATCATATGATCCATAAAAATGAGATCATATCGGTCATTGCGCACCCGTTCAATAGACTCCGGTCCGCTTTCCGCCTCAGTCAGGTCAAAGGCATAATTTTTCAAAAAGCTTCTGGCCACTTTACGGTTAATCACATTGTCATCAACAATAAGTACTTTCAAGCCAGGCGCGGTAAACATATCGGTCACCTTCTGGATTGTCTGGGGCAGTTCCTGCATCTGTGAAACAGGCTGTCGGTCTACAATTTTTTGAGGGATCGTGATGGTAACAGTAGTTCCTGTCCCATAAATACTTTCTACCTGGATCGTGCCGTTCATCAGATCTACCAGCTGCTTGACAATAGCGAGTCCCAGCCCTGTTCCCTCCACGCTCCGGTTTCGCTTAGAATCTACCTGTCTGAAATCTTCAAATATCTTGTTAAGGTCTTCCTCATGAATGCCGCATCCAGTATCTTCCACGCAGAAGGTAAGTAATTCCTCATCCTCATTTTTTCCCGGCTTTCCGGTAATATATGCCCGTACATAGCCTTTCTTTGTGAATTTTATGGCATTGCTGATTATATTTAGGAGTATCTGCTTGATCCTTCCATCATCTCCGCTGTAGCGGCATGGGATGGTCTGGTCACATTCATATTTCAGGATCAGCCCTTTTTGGGAAGCGGCCATATCCATGATTCCTATAATCTCATCCGCCATACCTTTTATGTAGTAATTCACTTCCACCAATTCCATTTTGCCTGCTTCCACCTTGGAAAGGTCCAGAATGTCATTGATGATTGTCAGCAGATTTCTTGCGGCGGACTGTACGTCCTTGGCATAAGAATAGATTTCGGTGTCTTCACATTCCTCCATAATAATATCATTCAGTCCGATAATTGCATTCATGGGGGTCCGTATCTCGTGTGACATATTTGCAAGAAATTCACTTTTGGCGATGCTGGCCTTCTCTGCTTGCCGCCTAACACGTTTGATTTCATTGATATAGGACTTTATATCTGTCATATCCAGGATCAAAATAACACAACCCTGTATCTTTCCGTTTTCATCTATAATATGCTTGCTGTGGCTTTCATAGTGCTGTCCGTTGATGGAAAAACTCTGAGGAATATCTTTATTGAGCATTTCTTCCCGGAAACCTTCGACGACTCGAATATTCTCTCCCCGTTTGTGGTCTGACAGACAGGTGAAGATATTGGCCGCCGCTCTGTTATAGCTGACCAGGTGGTCATGAGCATCCAGTGCAATCACGCCGTCGCCCATGCTCTCAAGAACCTTTTCAGCCGCCAGATAACGGAAATCATAATTACGGCGGCTCCAGATGACGATAACTACCAAGGACATGGAAATTGTCAGTGTTACCGGTGTTAAGTCAAAGAAGTTTACAATTTTAAATGCATACAAAACAGGCAGGATTACAGGCAGGCTGGAGATCGCCAGAATCGTCCAATACTGATGTTTGATATGTGGGTCTGGGTGTTCTCGGATCGCGTTGATCAATGTGAAGATACAAAGGGCATAAGGAATGATGATGTGGCCAATCAAAAAAAACACATACAACGGACCATAACTAAGACTGACATGATGGAATCCGGCCCCGCTGTCCAACCACTGGACTTCTTGGTAAAAAAGACCATACCAGTTAAAAAATGCTATAGGCAGAGACAGAAAACTAACTGCACCAAGAATTCTTAAAAATATTTTGGGTGGAGTGACCGAACAATAGATATAAATAAACCAGCAATAACATAGCGGAGTAAAAGCGAACCCCACTTCTTTAACCGTCACCGCGATCATGGCGGCCTCCACAGTAGGAGCGATCAATTCTAATAAATAACCTACATTCTGTACAAATGAACCGCACAGGATCATGATCAGCAGTTTTTGCTCTCTGGCACCGTCACCGTTAAGAAGAAGGAATAAAGCTATCGCTGTCAGAGATAAACCAAAACATTCTAATATAATGACAAAATTTATCATAATTTCTTTCCGTCCGCTTTACAAATTAGCTCATTATGTTAAGAGCGTTTTCTGTTTTTTTCTACAAAAATACAATATTACAAATTCCATGTTATGTCAAGAAATACCTGTTAATTTCCAGCAGTAATGACAGATTTCCAGCCAGCCTATTGACTTTGTAAATACCCGAATATTTTCCCAGTTGAAAACTTTTTAGCTTTCTTCTATAATCACAGTGACAAAAGGGAGGAGAGGGGGAAGTTCATGAAACAGACATTAAGAGATATTTTACATCTGGAAGGATTTAAAAACTGCAAAGTGATTGCCGGAGAAAACGGTCTGGGACGTTTGGTCCAGACCGCTTCATTGATGGAGGTTCCTGATATACTGCCCTTTGTGGAGGCCAACACCCTTCTGATTACCACTTTGTATCCGATTGCCAGTGAGAAGGGAAAGATGGCCACTCTGATTCCGGCTCTTAATAACAAGCAGGTGGCAGGAATCTGTATTAAGCCGATGCGGTATATTGACGAGATTCCACAGACCATGTTAGACCAGGCAAAAGAGCTGATGTTTCCCATTATTGAGCTTCCGCCGGATGCCAATCTATCCAGCTATGTGAATGTAGTCTTGTCCTCTGTACTGGACGAGCAGATCAATCAGTTAAAATACAGGGATCAGGTTCACAGGAGCATGGTGAATCTTCTTTTGACAGGGGCGGACATCCAGTCTCTCACCAGGAAACTGGCGGAGATTACTAAAAAGAATATTACCCTTATGGACAGGGAGTACCAGAATATCTGTTCCGTGGTATTCAGGGAGCAGACAAGCAGCTGGGAGACCATAACCGGAGCCCATGGACGGCGTATAGAAATCAGTTCTGTCCAGGAACCTTGTATCTTGTTTCCCATACAGGCGGGCATGAATCTGTTTGGATATCTTTTTTTGGAGGACTGCAGCAGCCAGGATGAAAATGTGTACATGGCAGTGGAGCAGGCAGCAATGCTTTTAGCCACCGTATTTTTTAGAAATGACGTGGACTTAATGCATCACAGAATTTTTAAAGACAGCTTTTTACGAGGACTGTTACTGGGAAATGTGACAAGTCCCTCAGAGATTACCCAGAAATCAGAAGCGTATAATGTAAGCTTTGTGTTTCCCATGTATGTGCTGATTCTTTGCTTGACAGATTGTGAGGAAAATCAGAAACACCATTTTTATAATCGTCTCTTAAATGAACAGTGGCTGGAAAGGCAGATGAGAACCTTGACAGGGCACAGAAGGGGGATTCATATTGTGTTTTGTGAGGACGCCTTGATTGTCCTGACCAGGTCTCACAACGAGATTCCAATCGAAAAGCTGGCAAACAAATTAAAACAGGAAATAGACAAATATATGTCCTACAACGGAAGGCTCGGGCTGGGGATTTCCCTGACTATGGAAGGGCCGGAGCAGATACACAGAGGCTACCGGCAGGCTCTTTCCATGCTGACCATTGGCTATTATATTTACCAGAAATCCTATGTCAGCTCTTACAGCCAGAACCGGATCTATGAGCTTATTGAAAGGGTGGCGGACAAAGAACTGCTTCGCGGGTATGTCAATGACAAACTGGGGAAGATTCTGGAGTATGACCAGAAGAATCATACGAATCTGATGGAGACGATGAAGGCGTTGATTGACACGAATTTTAATTATAAGAAAACGGCAAAGATGTTGTTTTTGCATTATAATACGGTTCGATATCGGGCCAAAAAGATTCAGGAGCTGGGCATTAGCTTTGAACAGGGGCAGAAACTGGCAGAGGTGGTGTTTGCCTATAATATTTATCTTTGGCTGATGGCGGTGGAGGAGAGTCGTTAAGGGAGGTTATGTGGTAGTCTGGGAGGCTCCAGGGAATGACTGCATACAGTCTTTAAACATGCTCTTGCTCAAGACTTCACATAGCAAAGCTAAGATGGCAAAAACAGCTGTCTAAGTTCCCTCGTGGAATATTGTAAAACAGTATTGTTATTATTTACGACTTAGAATATAATAGTACAATACTATTTTGAAAGAATAAGGGGCGAGAAAGTGAAACCATTTTTAAAATGGGCAGGTGGTAAAGGCCAGCTTTTAAAAGAAATCGAACAATACTATCCATTTGGTAATGGCATTACCAAATATGCAGAACCTTTTGTGGGAGGAGGCGCAGTACTGTTTGATATACTGAATCATTATGAACTAGAGGCAGTGTATATGAGTGATATCAATGCGGAACTGATCAATGCTTATCGCATGATCAGTAACAGAATTGATGAGGTAGTTGAACTGCTTTCTACTATGCAAAATGAGTATGTGCCAATGGAAGAAAGGAACAGAAAAATCTATTATCTGGCAAAACGTAGTCAGTTTAATGATTTAAAAATTAGCTGTGATGAAAAAATTAATATTGAAAAAGCGGCATTGATGATTTTTCTAAATAAGACTTGCTTTAATGGTCTTTACAGGGTGAATCGAAAAGGACAGTTTAATGTTCCAATCGGTGCTTATAAAAACCCACTGATTTGTGATGAAACGAATCTGCGCGTCATATCAGAAAAATTGAAAAAGGTGATTATGGTATGTGGGGATTACAGAAAATCCGCAGATTTTATTGATCAGAATACGTTTGTGTATATCGATCCGCCATACCGTCCTCTTACCAATACGGCAAATTTTACCGCTTATACGGAAAATGCGTTTAATGATAAGGAACAGATTAAGCTTGCCCAATTTGTCGGTGAAATGGATCAAAAAAAGGCCAGAATTGTTGTAAGTAATTCTGAACCAAAAAACTCCGATTTGGAAGATGATTTTTTTGAAAATATTTATTCTTTTTGTAATATTAAAAGAGTTGAGGCAACTCGGATGATTAACAGTAACAGCAAGGCAAGAGGGAAGATAAAGGAATTATTGATTTCAAACTTTTGATAAATGGGGGAATGAATATGGCGAGAAATTTTGATGAATGGTTATCTGCTTTTAGAGAAAGCATAGCCAATTATGAATATTATATTGATTTTCGAAAAGTACATAGGAATGTGGATAATATAAAAGTTGAGCTCAATATTCTGAATTCTCTGATCGGATCAAAACAGATTGAAGAGGATTTTAAAGCTTTAAGTAAAAGATATCCAGAAGTATTAAAATGTATCCCTCTTCTTTTAGCGGTGAGAGCCAGTGAGATTTATTGTCAGGATGAAAACGGAGGATTTTTGTATCAATTTCACGTGGGAAATTATCCGCCAAACAGCCGCTTCTATTATGAGAAAAACGTGTATTTTATGAGAAAGACAGGCTTATTTGATTTGTTGGAAAACCATATAATCAGCAATTTGATTGACTATGTGACCGGAGTTGAGACAGGGTTGGATTCTAATGGAAGAAAAAATCGTGGCGGGCACCTGATGGAAGACCTGGTGGAAAGTTTTATTATAAAAGCGGGGTTTATAAAGAATGAGACTTATTTTAAAGAAATGTATATTCATCAGATTACTGGAAGATGGGATCTTAACCTTTCTGCGATTTCTAATCAGGGAAAAATGGAAAAGAGATTCGATTTTGTAGTAAAAACAGACAACATGGTCTATGGGATTGAAACAAATTTTTATGGCAGCGGCGGCAGCAAACTAAATGAAACGGCAAGAAGTTATAAAACGCTTGCTCAGGAAGCAGACTCTATACAGGGATTTACATTTGTCTGGTTTACTGACGGAAAGGGATGGGCAAGCGCCCGCCATAATTTGGAAGAAACCTTTGATGTGATGGAGCACATCTATAATATTAATGATTTGGAACATGATATTGTCGGAAAGGTTTTTATATAATGGCAAAGAAAATAACAAAATGGGGACCAGAGGATTTTGAATTAGAAATGACAACCCACTGGTCCTTTCCGAAACGCGGCGACTGGGCCACCCATGATGCAAAATGGCGTGGAAATTGGTCGCCATATATTCCACGTAACATTTTACTTCGCTATTCTCAGGAAGGGGATCTGGTGCTGGATCAATTCGCTGGTGGTGGGACGACGCTTGTAGAAGCAAAACTGCTTAACAGAAATATTATCGGTGTGGATGTAAATGAGACAGCCCTTGCACGATGCAGAGAAAAGATCGATTTTCAATATGAAGGAGCAAATGGAAACGTGTGTATTCAAAGAGGCGATGCCCGCAATTTAGAGTTTGTATCAGATAACAGCATTGACCTCATCTGCACTCATCCGCCCTATGCAGACATTATCCAATATAGTGAGGACATCCAAGAGGATTTGTCACGTTTAAAGATAAAAGACTTTTTGAAAGAAATGAAAAAAGTAGCCGCTGAGAGTCAACGTGTATTAAAAAAGGACAAGTTTTGCGCCATATTAATGGGCGATACTAGACAAAAAGGCCACATGATTCCTATGTCCTTTGAAGTTATGCGAATTTTTGAGGACGCGGGATTTAAGCTTAAGGAACTTATCATCAAGGAACAACACAACTGTAAAGCAACTGGATATTGGAAGACAAACAGTGTTAAATATAATTTTTTACTGATTGCACATGAGTATTTGTTTATTTTTAGAAAGTAAAGAAGAATCATTCCCATGATTAATAGCAGAAAGTCTACTCACGTTGTAGCGGACCTTCTGCTATTTTATTATTTCTCCAAGTTGTCTTTTGATGACAAAAAAGAAAACTACAATTATGGATAAACGACAACGACAATGGGCATGGTACATGATATACTTGGACTATAGAAAAGCAGAATCAATTACTTGAAAGGAGCAGATCATGATGAAAGTAGACGTATTCAGAATTGAAATGTCATCTCCAGACGATGTTCGGGAGCTGGAAAAGTTAATGGACAGCAAAGCTGTGAAACCAGAAGAGATTATTGCGGTGTTGGGAAAAACAGAGGGCAATGGCTGCGTCAATGACTTTACAAGAGCATTATCTACGGTAAGTTTTCGAGATTTGATTGCGGAACGGACAGGATGGGCGAAAAAGGAAGTCAGCAAAAAAGTTGCTTTTGTCATGTCCGGCGGAACAGAGGGCGTGATGTCGCCTCATGCCACGATTTTTGTAAAAAAGGAAGGCGGGGCAGGCGTCAATCACCCAGAGGGTCGGCTGGCTGTCAGTTCTGGATTTACCAGAGATTTTCTGCCTGAGGAGCAGGGAACCGTAGCCATGGTAAACGAGGTAAAACGGGTGGTGCTGGAGCTGATGAAGGAGGCTGGGATTGACAAGGCAGAGGATGTTCATTTTGTGCAGATCAAATGTCCTTTGCTGACCTCAGAGAGAATTTTGGAGGCAAAAGGAAGAGGGTTTGACGTGGTGACCCACGACACCTATGAGTCTATGGGATATAACAGAGGCGCTTCTGCTCTGGGCGTAGCACTGGCTTTGGGAGAGATTGAGGAAGGCTCTGTGACAAATGAAAAAATTTGTAAGGATTGGTCATTGTACTCCAAGGTGGCTTCCACCTCTGCTGGAATCGAACTTTTAAACTGTGAGATTATTTTAATGGGTAATTCTATCGCATCTGACAGTGATTACCGTATTGGACACAGTGTCATGGAGGATGCCATTGATTATCGGGCGGTGACAGAGGCGATCCAAAATGCCGGACTTTCTATAGATAAAGTGCCCACCCGTGAGCAGAATAAGCAGATTGTAAATGTGTTTGCAAAGGCTGAGGCCTCTTCTGACAGCTATGTGAGGGGACGGAGAAACACCATGCACACAGATTCCGATATCAACCATACCCGTCACGCGAGAGCGGTGGTAAACGGCGTGATTGCGGCAATCGTGGACGATCCTATGGTATATGTGTCAGGCGGAGGAGAGCATCAAGGGCCGGACGGCGGCGGACCAGTGGCAGTGATTATTCGAACATAACAAGAGCCGGACAAAGGAGGTTAGAGTATGGAACTGATCATTAATTTGATTCCTATTGTAATAATTTTACTTGTGTTGATTTTGTGGAAAAAACACATGATGGTAGCCGGTTTGGTAGCCAGTGTGGTTGCAATCCTGATTGGAAGAATAAACCTCCATGACGGAGCCGCTTTGATTACAGGCGGTATTAACACGATGTTTTCCTATACATCCCCTATCTTGTATGCCGCAGCCGCCGTCATGGTGTCTAAGGGCGGCGGCTTCCAGGCAATTATCAGCCTGGCCAAAAAGGTGCTGAAGGATAAAATTGGACTTTTTGCCGGATTTTTGGTATTGGTTCAGGCACTTGCCACATACATGGCCGGCATGGGAGCGGGAAATACTATGGTTATCGCCCCGTTGGTGGCTGTGGCGGTAGGCGCCATTCCTGAGGTGATTGCAGGCATGGCTCTGGCGACGGCAGTGTGCTTTACCACGTCACCTGCTTCAACAGAGACGGTTCTTGCAGCAGAGGCGGCTGGGATCGACGTAGGGGTTCACGCCTCAAACATGCTTCCCTTTACCTTACTGTTTGTCGTGTTAGGCGCTGCCTTAGCCGTGTACGGCGTACATAAACGGGGCGTCATGACGGTGGGAGAAAAGAGAGAGGCAGAAGGCGAAGCAGAGGTGGAAGTCTCTTCCGGCAAGTTGTGGGTTCAGGCGGTTCCTGCCCTGGCATTGCTTATCATGGTAATTGCAGGTTCGAAAATTAACAAACTCTTTGGCATAAACATTTTCATGCCTGTGACCAATGTGATTATCACGGCGATTTTGGTAGCTATCTTAAGTCCTCTGACTATTAATGAGACCTGCGAGGCTTTGGGAGACGGCTCCAGATATATTTTGACTACCTTGTTTTCCGTAGGTATCTTCTTGGGATTTATCAACATCATTGCGGAACTTGGAACTTTTGAGCAGTTGGCAGCCTTAGTGGGCAATGCCCCTTCGGCGGTGATCGTGCCATGTGCGGTGATTATGTCCTTTTTGATTGCGATTCCTTCTGGAGCCATGTGCGCGGGAGTGCTGGCCCTGATTCTGCCTACGCTTTCACTTTTGGGAATGCCGTCTTCTGCCATGGGATTTGTGGCGATTGCGGCAGGAATCGGCACTCAAGTCAGCCCTGTGCAGGTGAATCTGGCAGCCTTGTCAGATGGATTCAAAGTTGAGGTCATGACCATTGTAAAGAATAACATGAAGTACATGGCGATTGCTTTAGGATTATTGGTGATTTGTTCCTTTATCTTTGTATAAAAAGTGTATTGGAAAGGGGGAGAAGAATGGCCCAGGAGAAGAAAAAGGCGGATATTATCTACAATATTCATGATAAACCGCCCTTAGGACCAGGGATTGTCTATGCATTGCAGCATATTCTGGCTATGTTTTCAGGAAATGTGACAGTTCCCCTTTTGGTGGTAGGAATTGCGGGCCTTAGCAGTGCAGAGGGGACCCTTTTGATTCAATGCGCTCTATTAATGGCAGGTGTGGTTACCCTGCTCCAGGTTGTGGGGCTGGGACCTGTAGGCGCCCGACTGCCAGTTGTGATGGGAACCAGCAATGGATTTCTTTCCACGGTATCCCTGATTACTACTCAGTACGGCATCGGTGCATGTTTGGGCGCCAGTTTTATTGGAGGACTGTTTGAAAGTGTTCTCGGAAGTTTCTTAAAAAAGCTGAAACGGATTTTTACGCCTCTCGTTTCGGGAATTGTGGTAATGACCATCGGCCTTACCTTGATTCCCACCGGAGTGAAGGCTGCGGCAGGCAGTTCTACAGAGGCCGGCTTGGGGGCGCCAGTCAATCTCGTGTTGTCTGGGATTGTGATTGTGACGATTATTATCTGTAATTGTATGAACAGTAAAATGCTAAAGTCTGCCTCGATTCTGGTAGGCATTGTAGTGGGATATATTGTGGCTGTTTTTATGAGGATGGTGGATTTTACCAGCGTCTCAGAAGCCTCCTGGCTGGGGCTTCCGGGGATTCTTCATTGGAAATGGGAATTTCAGCCTGCAGCGATTATCATCATGTTATTTATGTATCTTGCCACCACTATTGAAACCGTAGGCGACATCTCTGCCCTGACCATTGTGGCAGAGGACAGGCAGCCTACGCCAGAAGAAAGCAGAGGGGCTGTGCTGGCTGACGGGCTGGGAAGTTCTCTGGCGGCGATTTTTAACGCATTTCCCAATACTTCTTACACCCAGAATATCGGCGTGGTAAATCTTACCGGCGTTTTCTCAAATTATGTAGTGACTCTGGGGGCGGGAATTTTAGTGTTATTTTCCATTTTTCCAAAGGTGGCGGCAGTGATCCTTTGTGTGCCTCAGCCGGTTTTAGGCGGGGCTACGCTGATTACCTTTGTGATGGTGTTTATCTCTGGAATCGAGCTGATTCGCAGCGCGGAGATTACCAGCAGGGATATGCTTGTTATGGCCATTTCAATAGGGATTGGAGTAGGCTTCAACCTCGTGCCTGACGTGATGGGACAGATGCCCAAGACAGTAAGTATCTGCATGACTTCCGGCGTGATTCCGGCTTCGATTCTTGCTATTTTTCTGGACCTGGTTTTACCAGGCCGAAGGAAATAGACGTGGAACATCGTATTCTTTTCTGTGACCGGAGATTCTGCCAAATGGCGGAGGATCTAAGGCAGGGAAGAAAAAAGGTATGGGTTCACAGTATTTTTGAAAAAGCGGTCAACCTGGAAGCAGAGGGACATTTGTACACCTTGCTTGCGACTGAAAAAGAAACTCTGCTTCCAGAAGACAAAGAGTACCTGGGTGTTCCTGGCAGCGCCTATGCGGACATTAAAAATTTTAAAACCATAAAGTCTGTTTCGGGAGAGGCGGTCTACTTAAGAGAGCACAGGATACAGATTGGAGAAGCTTATTTTTTCTTTTCTGAACCTGTGGTTTTCTTTCCTGATGCCTTTTTTCAAATAAAGGATCTGCCAAAAGGAAATCGGGCAGGGATTAGCAAGGGGCTGATCCGGTTTGACACATTTCTGCCTGAAATCGCAAAAGATAAGGGAGCTGGAGCAGGTCTTTTTTATATGGACTATTTTGGAGCAGAAAATAGGGGCTCCGGCGGTTTCCAGATACAAAAGGATTGTCTGCAGACAGAATTAGAAAAACGTTTAGCGCAGGTATGTGATTTATTAAGGGTGAGGGGATCAGAAAGAGAACTTGCAAAAATAGTTTCCAGAACCGTGGGAGCCGGAGTGGGACTGACCCCTTCTGCAGATGATTTTTTTTGCGGTATGTTCCTTGCCATGAACTGCCTGGAGTGGGAAACAGTGAAAAAGGCGGTTGAGGCAGGAATCCGAGAGGCTGTTGGGAAGAAAAGAACTACTCGGGTGTCAGAGGAAATGCTTTTGTTTCACGTAGGGCATTTATTTCCCAGAATTTATCTTAAACTGGCAGAAGCGTTTCTGACAGGGGGAGGAGATATGGAAAAGGTGATGGAACGGCTTTCTAAGGTGGGTCATTCTTCTGGGATAGACATGGCCTGTGGGATGGCGGCCGCCTTTCGGATTTTCATGGGTGTTTGTGAAGGAGGAGATTGTGTTGAAAAAAATTGTGGTTCGAAAAAATGCGTATTTTGATTCGGTTACCTTGATGTCTTTAGGGAGCAAGGTAAAGAAACTGGAAGGGGTCTCTCAGGCTGTGGTGGTTATGGCCACAGAGATGAATCGGGAGATTCTGATGAACGTCGGCCTTGGAAATGAGGAGACAGAAAATGCAGGACCTAATGATTTGGTTCTGGCCGTAGAGGCAGAAGGAGAAGAAGCTCTCTTGGCGGCTTTTGGAGAGATTGAAGAGAAACTAGCTGGAAACCAGGATAAAAAGAAGAATCGGGACAGTGTATACAAGACTCAGGAGGAGGCTTTGAAGGACGGAGTGAAGGCGAATCTGGCAGTGATCTCCGTTCCCGGACGATTCGCCGCAAGAGAAGCGAAAAAGGCTTTGAAAAATAATATGCATGTGATGTTGTTCAGCGACAATGTGACAGTGGATCAGGAGCGGGAATTAAAGGAGCTGGCAAGAGAAAGAGGGCTTTTAGTCATGGGGCCGGACTGCGGTACGGCAGTGGTAAACGGAGCAGGTCTTTGCTTTGCCAATGAGATGAGAAAAGGTTCGATCGGCATTGTAGGAGCGTCCGGAACAGGGCTTCAGGAGGTTTTGGTTCAGATTGACCGTCTTGGCGGCGGTATCGTTCAGGCATTGGGAACAGGAGGAAGGGATTTAAAAGAAAGCATCGGCGGAATCATGATGATGGAAGGGATAAAGGCTTTGGAAGCAGAGGACCAGGTAAAGGTGCTGGTGCTGGTGTCCAAGCCACCGGAACCTATCGTGGAGGAGAAGATATGGAACCTTTTAAAGCAGGTGAAAAAGCCTGTGGTAGTTTGTTTCCTGGAGGGAAAGAAGAGAGACAATCTGCCTGAGAATATCTGTATGGCCTCTACATTGCTGGAAGCAGCCCAAAGAGCAGTCTTTTTGGAAAAGGGAGTAGAGTTTCAGAAAGAGACAAGGGACAGAAGGGAAGAGATTCAGAAAGAGAAGGCGGACTTGAAGCCAGAACAGAGAGCTGTCAGAGGCTTTTTCTGTGGAGGCACCTTATGTGCAGAGGCGCTGATTGTACTGCGGGAAAGACTGAAAGAGATAAAAAGCAATGTGTCTCATCATGAGGGAGAGATTTTAGAAAACGCCAGAGACTTAAAAGGGAACGTGCTTTTGGATCTGGGGGAGGATGAATTTACCAATGGCCGTCCTCATCCTATGATTGAGCCTTCTCTGAGAACGGAATGGATCGTAAATGCAGCACAGGATTCTTCTGTAGGAGTGGTTCTTCTGGATGTGGAGATCGGATATGGATCACATGAAAATCCGGCTCTGATCGCCGCAGAAGGAATCCGCATGGCAAATGAGGCAGCTAAGGCAGCAGGGAGGAGCTTAAAGGTGGTGGCTTATGTCTGTGGCACAGACAAAGACCGTCAGAATCTGGAGGAACAGAGGGCCATTTTAGCTGGAGAAGGAGCTATTTTGGCGGACAGCAACGTGGAAGCGGCTCAGATTGCGGCAGAGCTTTTGACGGATTAGAAGGGAGGGAAAAGCAGATGAAGATCAACGATTTATTTCAGCAGGAGTTAACGGTTCTCAACATCGGAGCGCCTAATTTTAAAACGGATTTAGAGCATCAGGGGATTTCGGTTCATCAGATTCAATGGATGCCTCCCGCCGACGGAGATCTGGAATTGATTGAACTGATGGATGAATTTAGCGACAGGGAAGACATCAAGGCGGCGAACCAGGAAGCATTTTCCCGAATCCTTAAGGGGAGCCCTGTTCTCATTGGAATGAAGCAGGCCATAGACGTGATACCTGGCATGACGAGGAATACCATTCTCCATTCAGGGCCGCCCATTGGCTGGGACAGAATGTGCGATCCGGTAAAAGGCGCTGTGGTGGGAGCCTTAATCTATGAGGGAAGGGCGGAAAATGAAGAGGAGGCAAGGCAGCTTGCAGCTTCTGGGGAGATTACCTTTTCTCCCTGTCATGAACACAGTGCTGTGGGACCTATGGCCGGAATCATCTCTCCTTCTATGCCTGTACATATTGTGGAGAATAAGACCTTTGGAAACAGGGCTTACTGTACGGTCAATGAGGGGCTGGGAAAGGTTCTTCGGTTTGGGGCTTTTGACCAGGCGGTGATCACTCGTCTGAAATGGATAGAGAAGGAGTTTATGCCTGTGATGCAAAAGGCCATAGAACTTCATGGGGAGATTGATCTGAAGGTTATTACCGCTCAGGCAGTTCAGATGGGGGACGAGTGCCATAACCGGAATAAGGCGGCTACCTGTCTGTTCTTTCGGGAGCTGGTGTTGTCTCTGTTAAAGACTGGATTTCCTCAGCAGCAGATTGAGAAGGCCATTGATTTTATCAGGGGAAATGATCATTATTTTTTGAATCTGTCCATGCCTGCCTGTAAGTCGATTCTGGATCCGGCAAACGGAATCCAGAAGTCTACGATTGTCACTGCCATGGCCAGAAACGGTGTGGATTTCGGCATTCAGGTCAGTGGTCTTGGAAAGAAATGGTTTACAGCGCCGGCAAATTACGTTCAGGGTCTGTTGTTTCCTGGATATGATGACCAGGATGCCAATCCAGATCTGGGAGACAGCGCCATAACGGAAACCATGGGAATCGGAGGTTTTGCTATGGGAGCCTCTCCGGCTATCACCCAGTTTGTTGGGGGAACGGTGGAGGACGCCATGAACTACACGAAAAGCATGTATACCATCACAACGGGAGAGAACAGCGCCTACGCTCTGCCTCCTATGGATTTTCGGGGAACAGCAACAGGAATCGACATTTTAAAGGTACTGGACAGTGGGACTTTGCCTGTCATCAATACAGGCATTGCCCACAAGGTAGCAGGAATCGGGCAGATTGGCGCTGGCATTGTCAATCCGCCTAAGGAGTGTTTTGTGAAGGCGCTTAAGGAATATGGCAAGGTGAGGGGATAAGATTATGAGAGTTGTAATTGCCCTTGGCGGAAATGCGTTAGGAAATAATCCCTCTGAGCAGAGGGAAGCCATAGGGAACGCTTCTAAAATGGTAGCGGATTTGATTGAGGAAGGGTATGAGGTGATTTTGGCTCACGGAAATGGTCCTCAGGTGGGAATGATACAGAACTGTATGCCTTCCCAGATAAGCCTTTCTGCATGCGTGTCCATGTCACAGGCCTATATCGGGCTGGATATGCAGAATCTGTTGAGGGAGGAGTTATATAATCGGGGAATTTATAAGACTGTGGTGTCTGTGATTACCCAGGTGAGCGTTGAGGAGGAGGACAGCGCCTTTTTAAATCCTACGAAACCTATCGGCCATTTTATGACCGAGGAGGAGGCCAGAGAGCTTGCCAGAGCCGGAGAACATGTGATGGAGGATGCAGGGCGCGGTTACCGGAAAGTGGTGGCTTCCCCCAAGCCTGTGGATATTGTAGAGATTCAGGCCATCCGCAATCTGGTTGACAACGGAAATGTGGTCATTGCCTGCGGCGGAGGGGGAGTCCCTGTGGTGAAAAAGGGAAACCGGCTGGAAAAGGTGGATTCCGTGATTGACAAGGACTTTGCCAGCGCAAGACTGGCAGAGCTTCTCGACGCAGATTTTTTGGTTCTTTTGACAGGAGTGGAAAGGGTAGCTGTTAATTATGCAAAGCCTGACCAGAAATGGCTGTCTCAGATTACGGTGGAGGAGGCCAGGGAATATATCCGTCAAGGTCAGTTTGCACCTGGGTCTATGCTTCCCAAGATTGAGGCGGCCATGGAGTTTTCCATGTCTAAGGCCGGAAGGAAAACGCTGATCACTATGCTGGAGAGGGCCTCTGCAGGGATTCATGGAGGAACTGGAACTGTGGTGGTAGCGTGAGAAATAAAGTTATGTAGAGGAATGAGGGCGTCCCCAAAGTCATGAAATGACTGAGGGGCGCCCTCATCATCTTTATCAAAGAAATGATAATTTTGTAGAAAATGAGGATAGGAAGTGTTATAATTTAGAGAGATAAAAGGGGAATATTTAAAGGATTGGAAGAGGGATACAAATGAAGTGTGAGTTGCTATCATTAAACGGATTTATTAAGGAAATGACAGAGGTTTCAAGCGGACCCCATCCCAGAAAGTTCTGTTTTGTTCTCGGCGCAGGCGCTTCCAAAGCGTCCGGTATAAAGTCAGGACAGGAGCTTGTCAATTTATGGGAAAAGGATTTGCTGGAGAGAAACAAAGAATCGCATCTCCAATGGAAAGAGCAGTTAAAGATAAACGATACCAATAAATACAGCTTTTACAGCCAGTATTACGAGCGGCGATTTAAAAGGCCGATGGATGGCTATAATTATCTGGAAAAAATCATGGAGTCTGCAAAGCCGAGTGTTGGTTATGTGATGCTGTCTTATTTATTGACTCATACAAGACATAATGTGGTGATAACCACAAATTTCGACCATTTGATAGAAGACTCGGTGAATTATTATGAACATGTGATTCCTATGGTGATTGGACATGAAAGCCTGGCCCATTATGTCACAAAAGAGATCAACAGGCCTATGATTGTCAAGATACACAGAGACCTTCTTCTGGACCCTAAAAACAGGACGGCCGAGCTGGACGTGCTCCATGACAACTGGAGAAAAGCTCTGGAAAATCTTTTTTCGGAGTACCATCCGATTTTTATCGGATATGCAGGAAATGATCACAGTCTTATGGATTTTCTGAATCAGAATGTGGATAAATTTTCCAGTGGGGAGTGGAAATTTCCTTATTGGATGCTATATAAAACAGACGGAATGAGCGAAATGGTTTCTGCATTTCTGGAGCATTCAGACGGGTATCTTATCAGGCATAATGGATTTGATGAGGTGCTGTACTTGCTGGGAGCTGCCTTTGAGTATCAATTACCAGCCAGGGAAGAGTTTTTAAGTGATGCACAAAAGCGTTTTCAAATATTGTCGGATTCCATTGACGCATTTACGGAGAAGGCGTTGGCTGAACCGGAAATGGTACGGGGAGAGAAGGAGCGTGCAGACGAAAAGACAGAAGACGGCCAGGAAGTAGAGGATGCAATCCAGAAAATTACGAGTCAGGGGGAATTGCAGAGTTTATTTAATAAGGCAATCCAGTTAGACAATTTGGGCAAATATGATGAGTCCATAAAAATTTATAAGGAATTGATAAAGAGAAATCCTGATAATTCACGTTATCATTATGGATTCGGGGTTATGCTACATAGAATGGAACGTTATGAAGAAGCGATGGAGGAAAAACAGAGAGCAATAGAATTAGAACCGGAAAATGCAGGTTACCATGCCAGTCTGGGAGTAACATTACATGAGATGAAATATTATGAAAAATCTCTGGAGGAAAAACAGAAGGCTGTGGAATTGGAGCCAGATAATGCTGAATATCATCACAATCAGGGGCTAACATTTTATGTAATGGGACGTTATGAAGATTCAAAAAAGGAAAGTGAAAAAGCGTTGAAAATAGATCCAGATAATGCAAGATACCATGAAAGCTTAGGGATGGCTCTGCATAAAATGGGATGTTTTGAAGAAGCCTTAAAGGAAAAGCAAAAGGCTAAGGAGTTGAAACCAGATAATGCAAGATATCATGCAAATGTGGGGGTAACGCTCTACGCAATGGAACGTTTTGAAGAAGCCCTGAAGGAAGTAGAGCAGGCGCTAGAAATGGAACCAGAAAACAAGCAGTATCTTGCAAGTAAAGAGAGTATTTTAAGTGCAATGAAGTCTGACATAGAGACTAACGAGTAATCGCAAAATGAATCAACACGGAGGAATGACCATGGAAACAAAAGGGCTGTTAAGCCTGCAGATTATGATGTTTTTGCTGATGGGAGTAGGTGTGGTCCTGCGCAAGAAAAACATCATCACAAAAGAAGGGCGCAATGTGCTCACAGATCTGGTGATTGATGTGATTCTTCCCTGCAATATCATCAATGCCTTCCAGATTTCTCTGGATAAAGAGATTCTGGTATCCGGTTTTCAGGTGCTGGTGATTTCCATTCTGCTTCAATTATTCTGTACCACCATAAGTGCTGTGTGCTATAAAAAAGTACCCAAAAAGCAGAGAATGATTCTCCAGTACGGCACCGTCTGTTCCAATGCAGGATTTTTAGGGAATCCTGTGGCAGAAGGGCTCTACGGCTCCCTTGGACTTTTGTACGCTTCTATCTACCTGATTCCTCAGAGAATCGTTATGTGGTCTGCCGGAGTTTCTTATTTTACAGAAAGCCCTGACAGAAAAGAGGTCGTGAAAAAAGTGTTGAAACACCCCTGTATCATTGCTGTTGAAATCGGGCTGATTTTGATGCTGACCCAGTTTCAGCTCCCTGTGTTTCTTGGGAAAACCATTAGCAGTCTGGGGAACTGCACCACAGCCATTACCATGATGTTTATCGGGACAGTTTTAGCAGATGCAGGTGTGGACCACATGATATCCAAACTTACCGTACTCTATTCTGTGATCCGTCTGGTCGCCATTCCTGCAGTGGTCATGGCGGCATGTATGCTGTTTCATGTGGAGTCTGTGCCTGCCGGACTGTCTGTGGTTTTGGCGGCAATGCCTGCAGGCAGCACCACAGCCATCCTTGCATCCAAATATCATGGAGATGAGACTTTTGCGACTCAGTGTGTTGTTTTGAGTACCGTATTGTCTATGGCTGTGCTTCCGGTGTGGTGTATGGTGCTAAATTATTTCTTTAGATAAAAGGGCGGTTTAAGCAGGCGGCCGAGACGGCCGCCTGTAGAAGATGAGTTATTCAGAACAGTTAAGCAGATTGGTAAGTTCTTCATACTGGGCGTTTGTAAGCCGGTCTGCAAGAAGAAATACATCCAGTTTATGCTTCATCTCTGTTACGAAACGATTCCAGTCGTTGGCAGTTAACATCTTTTTTCTAATCGTGATAAGTTTCATGCAAACATCATAAGTCATTTTTTATCCTCCAATATGTTTCTATTATAGACCCAGCGACAGGATGGCAGTCTGGTAATCCAGTTCCACCAGGTATTCATTCATAACAGTCATTTCGCTGGTTAACATTTCGATAGCCTGTGCCTCTGTAGGTACGTATTCTACAGGTGTATTTTCGCCGTTTTCTTTTGTGTGATAAAAAGTACCGTCTATGTAACTGTCTCCAATGCAGCAGTGATACTGAAGGCAGTCAACTGCAAAGGAGCTGCTGCCATAGGTGGCTCTTGCGATGAAGTTGGCCATTTCGTAGTCTTCAGAGACGATGATATTCAGCACTTCATTATTATGTATCAGTGCATACGTTTGATGTACAATCATGATATTGGTTTCCTTTCTTTGTATTAATAGCCCCATCGGACAAGTACAATCCCAGAGCCGCCGTTGCCGCCATTTACACTTGTATTTGTGATTCTCCACGATCCAGAACCACCACCGCCGCCGCCAGTATTTGCAGAACCAGCAGAAGCAGGATAATTTTCGGAACTGGAACTTAGCTGCCCTCCGTTACCGCCCCCGCCAGCACCACCATATCCGGTATGAAACGAAGTACCAGCAGTTACGAATGTTACGCCGCCCCCGCCGCCGCCGGAATATAAAGTTCCATTACTTTCACCATATGCCTTAGTGGTAGTTCCTTGTCCATAGCCTATACCATATACATTATCTCTATCTCCAAGATATTCTCCATACCTTTCAGGAGGAAGTCCATTTCTGCCATCAGAACCCCCAGCACCTCCATTTGCCGACATAGTACCTTCATAACCGGCTCCGCCGCCAGCACCTCCATTAGGAAGTCCATAGGATGCAGCTGTTCCACCACCGGCGGCAGAACACAGAGAACCAAAAGAACTTGTACCTCCGGCTCCCCTTTGTGTGCCTCCGGCGCCTACTGTCACGGCGTACTTGGCCCCAGGAGTTACAGATATGGACTTTTTGGTTGTAGTAAACCCTCCACATCCTCCGCTTCCGGCATAATGTGAAAGAGAAGAACTATATTTACCTCCAGCTCCCCCACCTTGACCTCCGCCAACACAAAAAACATCAATTCTTGTAACTCCATCGGGCACAGTAAACGTACCGCTGGAAGTGAAAGTTTTTGTACCTTTTGCAACCGGCGCAGTTGCCTCTGCATTTCTGGCAGATGCCGCTGACCATTCGCTGTTATTTTTTGTACAATAGGAAAAGATCTTAAAATAGTATTTGGTATTTGGCGATAACTTGCTTATGATTTGAGTAGAGGAACCGTTGGCACTCGTATTATTCCCACTGCCTTTATAATATCTTGTGCCATCTGTGATACTTGTGGGATAGCTTCCTGTTTTTCCGATTATAATAACTCCTGAAAACGGCCCCTTTGCTGGATTCTTCCATGTGCAGGTGATTTGGGTTGCGGAAGCAGGGGCCGCGCTAAAAGACAGTACAGACTGTACTTCCATGGTTCCTGTAAGGAGAGTACCGTTTACATAAGCGGTCTTTGTTTTCAAAATATCCGCCGCCGCTGCATTGCCTTTTGTCTGAGAGGCCAACGTGTTTGCAGTCACTTTTCCAAGACCGTTATGGTATCCGGCCGGGATTGTGTAGCTCTTTCCACAGTTTAGGGCTGTCGTTACGGCGCCATGGTCTGGCATTTGTCCTGTAACTTTAACACCTCCCACATAAGCGGTTTTCCCAGTCAGAAGTTCTCCTGCTTTGGCAGTGGCATCCCTTGTGGCTGTTCCGTCCATTCCAAAAGCAGTCTGCCCCTGAAGCAATTTTTCTTCTGTCAGCCCGCCTGCAAGAGCCATTGTTTCTTGAGGAATCCCAATAAGAGTATTAGGCTCCAGAACGCCTCGTTCTCCAGAAAATAAAATCTGTGCCCGCAGGATCTGATCGTCATTTTCGGATACATAGGCTTTGGTTCCTTCCACAACCGGAATGGAAGCCGTTTCTTCGTTTGAGGTATGAGACGTAAAAGCCTCTTTTGTAAGATTGCGAAGAACGCCCTCCATTGGGGCGTCATACCCAGAAACTCCTGCAATTTTTCCTTTTTCTACATTCTGGGGAAGGGCGGTTAATTCTTCAGGGTCAAGACCGCCGCCTCCGGTTTGAAGAGAAATAATACATCTTCCCATACTGTCATCCTCCTTGTACGATAACCGTAAAATCAACGGTTGGTTTTTTATAAGCTTGAAAGGTGATGCTTCCGTCCTGGACGCCGTCTCCATGTTCCATTAAAAATCCGGCGGATTTATTCCAGGATTTTACCTCCTCTAAAGTGGAACCTTCTGGAATGTGGACGCCCACGACTCGGATGTCCTGGCCGTTTTTTGCCCAGTCTAAGGGCACGGTATTTGTATAGGGATATTCGTCGCTCCATCCCAAAGCGGGGATGGAGACATTCCTTGCCGTGTGGTAATGGTTTTTCAACTGTCCAAGGAGCTGATTTATTTTTTCCGCAGAATACGCCACAAGAGAGGCTTCTTCCTCAGACGGCTGGTCGTTGATTCCAACTGCATGTTGAGAAACGGTGTTGTAAAGAGCGTCTACTTGTGTGAGAAGAAATTCCTCCATGGCCAGGATTGCATCTTGCAGGCGGTTATATTTTTCCGCGTTAAAAAGGCAGCTTTTAAGCTCTGGATTATTGGCCAGTAACGTGTTGCAGCCAGACAAATTTCCGGCTGCATAGTAGGAATTGTATTGTTGTACCAGAGGAGCCAGACCGATGGTAATATCCATCATTCTTTCAAAGACGTCCTCTTGTACCGGAAAATCTGTCAGTGGTTTGTCGTCATAAGTTTTTGAAATAGGCTCTAATAAAAAGGCCATTAAAATTACCTCCTTTTACTTTTTTACTTATTTACAAAAGAGAAACTCTCTAAAAATTTATAGAGAGTTACGGACATCGTTCCGTCTAAAGTTGACCAGTTAAAACTTTTAATCAGATACTCTCTTGGCTGGCTGGCTCCATGAGAGGTATAAATCACCTTTTGATTTACATCCAGCCAGGGGATAAGAATCAGATTCAGATTGATGGTATCCATCATTGCTGTTGTCTGATAGGTAAGGTATTGGGCCTGATTGAAACAGAGGTCATCCGAATACAGATGGTCATAATTTAAGCGGTTTACAATTTCATAACCAAGACTGTCAACGGAAAATGGACAGTCAGGATTGGTTTCCTTATAGATGCCATAGGCCTGATACTGGCCCAGAAGGTACAGGCAGTTTTGGATCTCTTCTCCTGCGTTTCTCCGATAGGAAAATACATAGGTGGTATCCATTTTCATGCGCCCGTCTGCGACAACGGTTCCATCATCATGAAAAATGGGAATCGGCTCCAGTCCGTTTATGCTTACTTTGGCTCCATAGGGGGAATCAGCGCATAGTTTGATTCCGATTCTGTCCAAATGATGGAAATCCTCCAGGGAAGAGACCCCTTCCAGAGTAATCTGGTAGGTATCCCCAGACAATTCTGAGGAATCGGCGTACCGGTCGTTTTGCGTCAGTTCCAATACTTTGCCCCAGACCTCAGTCACATTATAGATTCCGCTAAAGGAAGCATTGACGGTTTCGTCCAGACAGAGGTCTCCAAACAAGGTGTCGTCGGCAAGGACAGGATCCGACAATCCTGTGGGAATTTTTCGCCAGATAAAAGAGCCGTCCACATCAAAATAAAATTCCCAGGCATCGTAAAGGTCGCAGATTTTTGTCCAGATGTCACAATAGGTCACGGAACCAGAAAATTCTAAATCGTAGGGGATTTCCTTTTCTGCAGACTCTATCAGATACTTTGTGATTCCAGCCTGATTTAACAGGGCGATGAGTGTGGAGCGGACGTCTTCTCTGGCGGGAATCGTGAGAGAGTATCCTGTTAATTGTCCTTGTTTCGTTCCGTCAAAGTCGGCCATTAAGTCTGCACAGGATAAGGAAACGGTGTTTGTGTCAGCATTATAGTGATAGCTTGCATCCACATAGGTAAACGTTCCTATGAGCCACCAGACAATGCTTTTTGTCCGCGCAGATTTGATTCCATAATAGACTCGGATGTATTTATCAATCCAAATCTTTTTGTCGTTGCCAATAAAAAAAGATGCATCGCTGATTTGCATCTCACAACTGTAGGTTCTTCTCTGTTTGGAACCGCTGTCCACATTTAAACTGTCTGAAATCAGGCTTCCCTGCAAAGATTCCAGAATTTTAAACTGTCTGTTTAACAGTTCAATTTTCACAAATATTTCTTTTTCTGTCTGTTTGATGATTCCAATGTCAGACTGGGTGGGAGAGTAGTACATAACTTTACCTCCTATTCTCTGTCCACATCTGTGTCGATGAATCCATGGTCATATAAATCGCCCACTTTATTTGGATCGCCGCATTCCACCCATTCTATCTGATGCGACACATATTGATAGTGGCCGCGATTGGTTCTGGGAAGATTTCCCACAACATGAATCATCCACATGTCGCCTTCCATGGACTTTAAAATTTTGGCCTCTCCGTTTGCCAGAAACGTATCAATTTGATTGCGGTATTTCCATCCGTTTTCAATATCCAGTTCACAATTTTTGGACTCGATGAACGTGGCCGTCATGGTTCCGGAATAATAGTTTGCGATCCCGTTATGGATGACATAAGGATATTTTCTTCCAGGGGATACTACGGTTTTGGATTCTCTGTTAAAGGTAACCGTGTTTTCTACATCCAGCATCATGGGATAGCTTGCCTTTTTATCACAGATAAAATAATGATCAAATTCGGAATGGACGAAGGCGGAAATAGGGTCAACGTCTGCATTGGAGATAACGGCCACGTATGCGTATTCAATGTCGCGGTTGGAAGGCGCATAGTAATCGTAAAATTCAATGGAAAAATCCTCGTTGTCCCGAATTTCTTTTTCATAAATGGTTTTCCAGGCAAAATCGCCCTGATACCGCTTTTTGATTTTGACTTTATCCACCACGCTTTCTGAATAGGATACATTTCCGGCAAGGGTGTTTCCCTGAAAGACTCCATGAAGATAGGTGTTGAATGTCCAGGTTTCTGGAATCTTCCAGTCAAATTTCACCAAAATATCTTTGGTGGCATATAGCTCGCCGAGAACGGAATGGCTTATGACAAAAGAGCTGACCGAAGCTTCTTTGGCTGCGGTATTTGACACAGCCGTATCCGTTCCGGCAAAGCTGACGCCTAAAAACATAATGACTCACCTCCTGTTAATTTTGCGGTTTCTATCTGGTACAAATTGTTCTGCCGGATAATACAAAGTCCGACTTCATCGGTAAGGGACAAAAGGGGCAGAGGATTACTATAAAAGACAGATGAATACCAAGAGCTTGTAACCCTTAACTCAAACAGCGAGACAAATTCTCTGTCCTGATTTTTGATGATTCTGTGGGTAACAATGGCTTTTAAATATCCTGCCTCATCCTGCATGTTTAAAATCTGTTGGTTGGGCCCTAATCCGTAAAAACGAAGGACCAAAGAAAAATCTTTGTCAAACAGAAAGCCTTCGCTGTAAGTCAGGGTATTGTCTCTCAAATCCAGATATTCATTGTCAATGTAAATGCCGGGTTCTTTTTCTAGGTGGCCTTCTGAGGAGACAATGTTCGATTTGATTTGGATTGCCCCGACGTCTCTTAAGTTTGTGGGCTCCAGTATAGAGAAAATGCTGCTGACGCTGTAGGTTACGGAGATCGGAATGTCTCCCGTGTCTAAAGAACATCCGTTTACGGTTGTGCCCACAGCCTGCACCAGATATTCGTTTTTGTTGGTGAAGCCGGAAATGACGTGTTTTAGTTTGGCAGTGTCGTATTTTACTCCGGAAGTGGACAGCAGGGTATGATTTTTGGTGTACACAGAGATGGACCAGGAGTCCAGCAGTTCTCCGTTTTCCTGAGTATATTCCAAAGAGAACTCATAGGAAGAAGAGGAGATAGACTGATTTTTTACAAGATTGGTAAATCGAAACACTGGTGTTTTTAAACAGAGGAACGGTTCACCTAAGGGCTGAGAGTCGGATTCCTTTCCGTCTTTGTCAAGCACTGTGATAAACGCATGATATCGCTTTCCATTCACAAGCTGTGCTTTTTCAAGATCAATTTTGTGTTCCAGTTTAAAGGAATCTGTGGTTTGGTCATACACAATTTCATTAGTCTCATTATTGCGAATGACACAGTGATTTTTAAACGCCTGGTTGCCATTCCAGGAAAACTTTATGGTGGTTCCTGTCATGGCGTCAAAGGGCAATATTTTATAGATAACTGCTTGCAAGGGCTTTCTCACCTCCTTATTTTTCTGGTTTTGTTTTACCTAATACAAACAATTCCTGCCAGTTGTTGCAGGGGGCGCACACCCAGACGTAATCGCCTTCTTTACATGGAATGGAAGAGGAAGCCGTATAAAGACAGCTGCAATATAAGACGTTTACGCTGCCTTCCCCGGCTAAGGCAGTAACCTTAGCCTTGAAGGTTTTATCAAACTTCCCTGCCCTTAGAGCACCCTTTACAGATTCAAGAATGGTTTGGGTCATTTTGTTGATGGTATCTTGGGTTTTCATAAAACTCTTTCCTTTCTGGTTGCTTTTAAGTTACGAGCTGAACACCTTGCTGAAGTTCTGGCGCATGGAAGACTCAAAGGTAGAATCCAGGGCCTTTACAAAGGAATCTGGATTGGTTGCGTTTGGTAAGACAATGTCTCCAAACTGAACGTTCACGTTTTTTTCTACCACTCTGTTAGGAAGGGTTATGGATGGAGACGGAGTATGAACAATCGGGTGTTCTGATATGGCTGTTTCAAAGTTCTTTACTGCCGTCTGCCACTGCTGGGGCGTAATCACCGCCTCTCCTTCCTTAGCCAGGACAGGCATCTCGTCGGGCCTTAATCTTTGGTAATTCTCGGCGATATGCCGGACGTCTTCTTCCTCGTATCCTCTGGCGCCTTTACCCTCATAGACAATCTTGTCTCCCCGGTTAATGGCATCTTGCCTCCCCAGTTCCTCGGCCGCTTTTTGCAATGCCTTTATTTGATCTGACACGCTTTTTTGCATCTGTTCCCAGGTAAAGGTGTGTTTCGTAATGGCGTCTGCGTTTTTCTGGAAGGCGGTGAGATAGCTTTGGAACGTGTTTAAGGAGACAACTGCTTCTTTTAAGGCACGGGCCTGCTCGGTCACGCTGGCTGTCACTTCCTTCCAGGTTGAGCCATAACCAGAGACGGCTTGTTCCTGATTCTTTACCACTTCCAGATATTTAAGAAGGCGGTCTGCCTCAGCCGCGCCGTCAAACTCTTTCCCAATACCCATGGACTTGAGCTCGTCAAGATATTCAAAAGAGGTATATCCGTCCTTCATGGCCAGAGAGAGGGCAGCGGTTTTCTGAACAGCTTCCTCATAGGACAGCTGGCCCAGCCGGTATCGTTTAACAATCTCCTCCATCATGCTGGCGGCCCGCTCGTTGGAGGAAATGGCTTCGTCTGCGTTCTGTTTCTGATCTGAAGCGGTTTCGTAGAGCTGTTTAAACGTTTCGTACAGTTTTTCGTCGGAGCCGGAAAGAATCTGGTCTTCAAATCCCTTTCCCAGAACCTGTTCTGCCTGTTGAATGTCAATGGCAAGCTGAATCTGGTCTGTGATTTCTGACCATTTGTTTTTGACAGCCTCCAGCTTTTCAATTTCCCTGTCATATTCGCCAAGGAGTTTTTCCCGCTCTTCTTCCAGAGCTTCCATCTGGGCTTCCAGATCATACACGATTTTATTGTACTGGCTGTCTGCCATTTCTGCATTGGCAGCCCGGACTGCCTCCATGTCGGCTTCATAATGGATTTCTCCATCCCGTATCACCTGGATGGTTTTCTGGCTCTCTGCCCTGGCCTGGTTATAGGCTGCCTGCTCTAAGGCATTTTGAATCTGTTTTTGTTCATTGGTCTTTTTTAACAGGTCTAGCTGTTCTTTCAGGGGGGTAAGCCTGGCCTCGTAGTCCTGTCCGGCTGTTTCTTTTAAGTCATTTATTGCGGTTACCTGGCGGTTCAGGATTCCGCTTACAGCAGAAGCAGCCTTGTCATAGCTGTTTAAGGTTTCTCCCAGGGCGCCAGAATACGATGACAGTGCCTGGTTTGCTTCTGAAAGCCGATCGACAGGGAGATTGAGAATTTCCTCATTCCATTTGTGCTGTTCCTGAACTGTCTGGGAAATGGCGTCCTCCACGTTCTGTATCTGGGACACTGTATCCTGGTAGGTCTCGGAGTTTTTGTCATACACAAAAAGAAGGCTTGTAAGAAGAGCTTTCTGGTTTGACAATGCCTTTAGCCTCTCGGCGGCAAGTGTGTGGAGCTGGCGGTACTGGTCAATGTCAGACGTTTTCCCAAGGGCCTTCTGTTCTGCCATGTAATTATCCAAATCGACTCGTGCCTGGTCTAAGGCGTCCAGAACGCCTTGTGCCTTTTCTACCGGAATCTGAAGCATGGCTTGGTTGTATTCGAATTGTTTTTGAATGAGATCGGAGATCTGGTTGTCAATGTTCTGAATCTCTCCAGAAAGGCTGTTGAATTTCTCAGAGCCGTAGGAATAATTTCCCAGAAGACTTTTCAGTTTTTCCTGCTGTTTTAGAAGCTTTGTAATCTGTTCTTCGGAAATGTCGATGAACTGCTGATACTGTTCTTTGGTGGTGGAGATTCCCATGGCGGCCCGCTGGTCTGAGAAGTTTTGCAAATCCTGTTTGATATAGGCGAGTTCGTCTAGGTAGCTCTGAATCCGCTCTGCGGGAAGGCGTTTTATGGCTTCATTCCATTCGTCCTGCTGTTTCTGGCAGTCTAAAAGAGCTCTTTCGCAGTTGTTGACAGAGGCTAAGAGGGAGTAGTATTCTCCAGAGCCTTCTTCTGCCTGGTTCATCTGCTCTCTTAAAGCTTCTATCTGGTCTTCGTAGGAAAAGGCCAGTTCTTTTGACAAGGCGATCTGCCTGCGGTACATGCCTTCATTTCGGACGCCGCCTCTGACTTCTATCAGTTCCATCCTGGCCTTGACCATCTCCATGTTGTGATTGATTTCTTCCTGTCTGGCCTGGATGAGCTCATTTTGAAGTCTCAGCTGCTCTTTTAAGTGGCCGGAGGCTTCGTCTTCGATTTGGGAGGCTTTCTCTTTTAAGTCGTTCATCTTGTCGTGAAGGTCTATGGCTTCTTTGATCTTGTCTGCATAGGCGCCTTCGTAGGTGTCCATAGAGATGCCGCCGTTCTGAATTTTGGCGATATCTTCCGGCTGTAAGCTTTTGACAGAGTCTTCCCAGGCTTGTCTGTACCAGGCTGCGGACTGTTTGGCATTAATCGCTCGCTCTTTGTCCCATTCGATGAGATTGTAGATGGCGCTTATGCGTTCCTCATAGGAGGCGGCTTCGTCGTTTACGATAGCCTGCTGGAGGTCGCGCTGGTTTTGGAGGAGTTCGTTTTTCCGTTCCATCCAGTCGATTTCCTCGCTGGAATTTGAGGTGGAGGAAGCGGCGGATGGTCCAGAAGGGTTTGACAGTTCGGATTTTTCGGAGTGTGATTTTTGTGCTTCGCTATACTGATGGCCGCCGATGCCTCCCTTTTGGGAATTGGCAGTGTCTGTAAAGGTTGACTGAAGATTTTTTAGCAGATCAATCTGGGTGTCAATATTGGAAATAGCGTCTGCATACCCTTTAATATCCGTCTCTAACTGTGACTGAAAATCTTCCAGAAGGAGTTCTTTTTTCTGATAATCTGCATACTGTTTGTTGAATTTTAAAGAGGGTGGTATACCAGACTTTCCGGCAGCAGATGTGGCATTGGCGTCATTTTTTAGTGACGCAGTTTTGACGGAGGCTACGATATTGTGTATTCCTTTTGTCACATTGGCAGAGCCGGCTCCCCCTAAAAGTTTATTGCTTCCAGCACGTATACCCTTTGACATTCCTTTGACTGCATCGGCTACATTCCAGATTACGTTTTGAAGATTGAGATAGGACTCCTGTGCCTTTGTGCTGTTTTCACTGGAGGACTGTGCCATATCCTCAGAGGCGTTAATCATTGTCTGGGAAGAATCGGAACCGACGATTCCCACAATGCGGTTGTACTCCGCCATATTTCCAGCCATGCTTGCAGCTACAGCAGCATAGGCCTTGTCTTCTTCTAATCCCAGTTCAATGAGCGCCTGTACCTTTTGATTGGCCGTTTCAAGCTGGGACTGGGCTTCCTCTTTTGAAATCTTTCCTTCCTCTTCGCCGACCTGTTTTAAGATTTCTAATTGTGCTTCTGCAAAACTTTTTTTTGCTTCCAGAACCGCTTTATCGGCGTTTAGCCTGTTAATCTGCGCCTGGACGGCCGACTGGTCGCCTTCCAGGATCTGCTTTACTACTTCCTCGTTTAAGGTGATTTGTCCATCGGCGGAAACTGTGGCGTTTGTGAGAATTTCCGGATAAATTTTGGCAAGCTCTGCAGCGGAGGCTGTTGTCATGGTCAGACCTTCCGACACAGCCTCCTGTACTTTTGCCAGACGTTCAAACTGAGCCGCTACGCCTTCTATGACATTCTGGGTATCTGTCCAGGTGTGGCCCATTGCCTGTGCATAGGCTTCCATTCCGCTGTTGCCATAGGAGGACAGGTGTTTTAGAGAATCAATGAGCAGTTCTACCTGTTTGCGCTCTGGATCCGTCTGTAAGGAACCCTTCAAAGTTTCCAGACTGTTTATCAATGAGGAGGGCTGTTGTTCTATGAGCGTTCTTAATCCTTCAGACAGATTTCCAAATCCTTTGGCAGTCAGGTCTATATAGGGTGCAAGAGATGGAAACTGTTGTAAAAGGTCTGTGACCTGGGTGCTGTTTAAACTGCCTGAGTTTAAAGCCTCCAGGGCGGAGCGGAGGGTGGAGACAGAAGACTGGACCGTATCAATCTCCTCTTTGTAAGCGGCAATGTCAAAGGGAACATAAGCGTCGGCTGATTCCTTTGAGGCTGTGAAAGCGGAATAGATGTAATCGCAGAGTGCCTGGGCCTTTGTCACATTGTTTTCCAGAAGGAGATCTGCATCCTGAAGGGCATTGTTCAGATTTTGGAAACCTCCGATTGTCTCAGGGGTCAGTTCTCCGGCTTTTGCCATGGCAATGAGTTCTTCTTTGATCTTTTGGGTCTCTTTTGTGTTGAAGAGATTAGAAAATTCGATTTTGTTCCATCCGCTTTTGTCTGTGTACTCATAGATCATTTTGAGAGCGGAGATAGAATCTTCATAAGATTTTAGCAAGTCTTTTTCCGAAGAGGTGAGGCTGGTTTCTCCAGAGAGGCTGAGTTTTTCAACAGTTTTGTGGTATTCTTCTTCCATGATGAGATTTTTTTCAAAGATGTCGTCAATAGCCTGGTCTAAGATCTTTCTGGATTCTTCTGACATGTCTTTGTAGGACTGAAGGGAGCTTTCTGCCCAGGTGGTGTCCTGGCCGCTGCTTAGAGCCTCTCGGTAATGATTCTCAGCTTCGGCTAATAGTTTTTGGCTGTTCAAATAAGTGGCCAGAGCACCGACAATGTCCTGGTCGTTGGCCGGAGTGATAAATGCTGCGCCAGCCTCAATAGAAGCCTGTAATCCCTGCAGATTGGCTCTGGTTACGTCGCCGTACTGTGTGCGAAAGGCTTCAGAGGCAGAATAGGCGGCTTCTTCGGAGGCTCTTTCTGTGCGTTTTTCCTGAAGCTCTTTCTGAATCAGAAGTTCGTTTGTGATGTCCTGGAGGCGTGCCAGTTCGTCTTCTTCTGTGTAGGAGAGGCTGCCCTTGGAGCGGAGTTCGTCCATTCGGCTGCCCTGTTCCTTCAATTCGGAATTGATTTGTTCCAGACCTGACTTGGCAGATTGGTATTGGGATACGGCGGCCTGCATGGTCTCATTGGCAATCTCCACCCGATGAATGTATTGGTCAATGGCAGAGACAACCTGCTGGATGACCGCACTGATAGCCCACATGGCAATCATGTTGCCTGCAGTGGCCAATGCTTGGAGGGCGACTTGGCCGGCTTTGGCGGAGAGGGTTTGGTTTTTTATGGCTTCGTTTTGGGCGAGAGCGGAGGCACGGGCTTCTTGATTTGCTTTTATCATGTCTTCCTGGGTACGAATCTGTCCTTCGGTTGCCTGCCCCCATTTGGCAATCCATTGTTCACTTTCTTTCAATCCGTCAGAATAATCTTGCCAGGATGAAGTTCCGGCTTTAACTTGTTTGTCAATGTTATTTAAATCATTTATGTATTTGTTAAAATCAAAATTGGACTTATTAATTTCGGGGTATTCGAAATCCACATCAATTAACTGAGACTGAGTGGATTCTTTGCTTGGATATAACCGATTCCATATGCTGCCAGAATTTTTAATGGAAGCAATTAAATCATCTGTGGCTTGAAAATTTCTGTTTATTGTGTTCACTTTTTCACTAATTGCATTGTCAATGTCATAGAAGGAACGTCCAAATATCCCCAATTTGGAACTTATTTTATCGATATCGCTGTTAAATGTTTTGAAGATCATACTGTGAACGTTGCAAAGTGTGGTGCTTTGCGTTTTGTAATTTGTAGACACTCTGTCTGAATTGTGATAAAATAAATTAAAAAGATAAGTGGAGGAAAAACTATGGCATTGCATTATTGTAAAAGGTGTGGAAGAATAGTTGAAATAAAAAATTATCCTGTAGATGATAAGTGTGATTACTGCAACGCGGTTGTATATCCCGTACCAGAAAAATACTGGCTTAATGGCCTGGATATTTTAATGACGAAAGAACAAAAGAACCTTCTTAGGGAGGAGCTTGTCAAAACGTCTCCAGAATTTGATCCGTCTCTCTTTAAACGTAGGGGTGAGGATTTGATACGGAGGAACGCTGAAAGGGAGGCGATGTATGCCCGAACCAAAGCGTTCCAGGAAGGCCGAGACGTAGGCAACCCTTTTGGAGTAGAATGCCCCTACTGCCATGCAACCAATGTGAAGAAAATAACTACTGTTTCCAAAGCCCTCCACACCGCCTTATTTGGAGTTTTCAGTGTAAGCCGAAACAGCAAAGAGTTTCACTGTAATCACTGCAACAGCGACTTTTGATTTTTTTATTTCATCATCAAATGGACTGCCAGAAGATTTTCATTCGTTATGGTGGTCCCTAATTTTTAAGTAATTGGAAACTACAAAATGAAAGGAACGAAAAAACTATGGCCCTCATTAATTGCCCTGAATGTGGAAAGGAAATAAGCGATAAAAGCGAAGTTTGTATCCACTGCGGTTTTCCTCTTATCAATACAAAATGTAATATTAACGGTGTCATTTACGATTTTAAAGAAGAACTGCCCATTGCTTTATTAGAAAAAGTGGATGATCATGTTTCTGCTATTGGTATGATTCGATTGAAAACTTCCCTTACACTTGGAGATGCTGGTGAGTTGCTTGAAATTATTCGAGAAAAAAGAGCGATTCCTTCAAGCTTTACACCAGAATTTCCATTGGAAAATCGTAAAGAGTTATACGGCGAAACAGGTGTAAGGTGTCCTTATTGTCACAGTAAAAACACGAAAAAGATAAGCAACACCTCCAAAGCCCTCCACACCGCCTTATTCGGAGTTTTCAGTGTAAGCCGAAACAGCAAAGAGTTTCACTGTAATCACTGCAACAGCGACTTTTGATTTTTTCGTCAATTTCTCCGTTTCATCCACATAAGGCCAGGAGAACTCCCTGCATGTTTTTATTTCTTCCTGCCTTAAAGACAGTGCTATGAAGAAACAAAAGAGCAGCATCACTCTGTTGGTTTTACTCCGTCACGAGCAAGTTTTCCTTCTTGGTTTGGACTGTCTCTTACAAGCCGTCTCCGACTCAAAATCGTTTACAGTCTCTGAACACGTCCATATCTGAGAATATCAGACTTAGGATTTCCGCTGCTGATTGGTGGTTTTGTCTTGTCAAGACGTGTCACTTAGGTTTCCCTTATGACCTGCCGCATGTTTTTCTGCCATTACTGACATCCTTTCGGAGCGCTTGTCACGCCCGCCGTTTCCAGCCACGTTGTAGCCATGCGGTACTATGTATTCACTATAAAAAAGCTTTCCAGCACTGAGGGATAGCAGCCCTCATTTACGATTTATTTTATAGAACACTGTGGGGTGACGAGGCCCACACATTCCTGCCTTTGCGACGTTCGTTTTCTTCTTGTATCGCTCAGGTAGAAAGGGCATATTCAAAACAAAAAACAGGCTTTGAAATCCGTACACTCATACGGTGTTTACCAGTGTTCTTAATTCCTGACAACAAGCCTGCGCCTATGCCGACGGTTTCCAAAAGACTCAAAGATTTTGTCAGTTTCTCAATGAAAAGAAGAATGCCATTGAGCGAGTTGATTCCCACAGATGCCGCCTCAGAATCCACAAGGTTGTTTATGGTACTGGTCCAGGTGTTTGAAAGGCGCTGCAAAGAGTTTTCCCAAGACTGGGAAAAGTTTTCTGCTTCTTTGGCTGCTGCTCCTGTTCCATGGTTATAGAGATCCAACAGATCGTCAAAAGAGGACCAGTTTTTTAAAAGGGCCAAAAGAGTATCCGAATTTTCTCCAGCAATGGCGGACAGTAAGGTTTCCTGCCTGAAATCCCCGTCCTGTAAAGAGGCAAAGGCCAGGGATAACTCATTTAGAAGCTGGACGGGGGTTTTTAACAGTTCTGTTCCAGACACCATTTGTGTCATGGAAATCCCTACAGAATTCAGAGCATCCTTTACTGGTCCGTTGGCAGTGTCCTGTAAATTTGAAAACAGGGCCTTCAGCGCGTTTCCCGTTTCACTTCCTGATTTGTGGGTCTGAGAAGCAGCCGCAGCAATAAGAGAGGAAAGCTCATTGAGTGTGACGCCGCATTGAGAGGCGGTAAAGGCAGCTTCTGAAGTTGCCTGCGCCATATCCGCCATAGAGACTGCGGTATGGCTGGCAATATGATTTTGTCCATCCAGAACTCTAAGGAGTTCTTCTGTATTTTCTTTTAAATCAAAGGCGGCATTACTTGTGAGTAAATATCGGTTAGCCGTTTCTTTGTCTATGGAGCCGGAGGCTTGTGTCAGCATGGACAATTCTGCCATCTGATGCGGTTGATGAAGGCCGGCCTGATACATCTCCTGTACAAGAGAAAGATAGCTTTCAGCTGTTTTTCCGTATCTGCCTGCCGATTCAAGAGCGGTGCGGCCCAGGTCTTTCAGCTCGTTTTGGCTGAATCCTGTGGCGTGTCCTAACTGGACAAGTGCCGTGTCCAGAGCTTTCAGCTCAGAGAGAGCTTCTTTTGTCTGGGAGACAATGGCCTGAAAAGCAGTGTTTAAGGTAAAGAGGGAACCAGTGCTCTTACGAACTTCCTGTGCCTGTTGGGAAAGGCTTTTATTCAGGTTGGAAAAGAAGTCAGAATCCTTAGGCGCCGCGTTGTCCATGGCTTTTTGCAAAGAGCCTGTAACTGCTTCACCAGCTTTTTCGCCTATATGCTGCGCCTGGCTGACCACCAGCTTTTCCTGTTTCGAATCCATTTTTGCCTGAAGGTTTACCGGATTGAGCCTGTCCTGAATGTCCTTGACGTCGGAATTGATATTTCGGGCAGATTTGGCTTTGTCTAACTGAGCCTGTAGTTTTATGGAAGGCTGTTTCATAGACGTCACCTCCTTTTTTCTTCATGGGAGTCAGAGCATTTTGCATCGCGATATAGGTTCTGGATAAGGATAAAGGTTTCTACAGCTGTCTCGTAAAAGAGCCGTCTTGATTTCCATTGACTTTTCTTCATTTTAAAAAATTCAAACATTAAGATTCTCCTTTTTTAGTCGTTGATTTGCAGGGCAGCCTGAGTGAGACTGCCCTTGATTTTTCTGGATTTGGTTAGTCAAAAATGATAAAATCCCATAAGTCTGTTTTTCCGGTGCAAAGATTTGGCAGAGAGGTGAACTCAAATCCTTGTGTAGCTGTGTCCGTGCCACCCTGAATGTCAAAAGTACCAGTAAAGTCGGCTCTGTTTATGATAAACTGGCCGTGGAACAGATTGTCACATCCATCCTGACAGGTGACGTCAATAAACAGGGAGAGCGTCTTGCTGTATTTATCTGCATTATTGGAAATCTTTTTACCGGTCACCGCTGCATCATAAAAGGCGATGACTTCTGTGCCGTCTGGAATATCTCCTTCAAAGAAGGTAACGGTTTTGGTTTCTGGATCATAGGAGAATTGTCCAGTCTGAAGAGGTGCGTTGTCAGCCTGGATAAGTTTCTTTCCGCCAGAGATGTAGGCATTGTCAGTATCTCTTACGTAGATTGTCCCGATTTCATTTCCCACAGCGCCGATGGCAGTCTCTTTGGTGAGACCTTTATTGGAAGACACAAAAATGGAATCGGTGTAACGAATCAGGTATTCGCCGCTTTCCATGTCCGCTCCCAGCATGGCTGCCAGAGCGCCGCCGGAGAGCATACCGTTGGTTCCTTTGCCGGTAACCTTTTTGTTTTTCTTTAAAGAGCTGATGATTCTGCCTGCCTTGCCTGTAATGTCTACTTTTTCTTCCTCATGGGAGAGGGTGAAGTCACTGAGCTCGTCAAGAACCAGGTCGAGATTTCCATTGGTTCTGTCAAAGCCTGTAATCTGGTCATAGGATGTGATGGTAAATTTGTCGATGTTCATAAAATGTTCCTCCTTGGATTTTGAAAAGTTTTTTAAATTTCGTGGATATCCATGCAGTAAAAACTAAAAAAGAAAAACGAGAACCGAGAAAGCCTTGAAAATCAAGGGCTTTTCGGTCCTGTTTCTGGGATGAGCAAATTCGATGGTAATCATAAAGTGCAGTTTTTAGCGCGCTTTGCCAAAGTATCGTCAAAATATTGTTTGGCACACTCTCTCGAACATGCAAAATTGCGCCACCGGAATACATTGTCGTGGGACTGACAATAGGCACATGGTTTAAAAAGCTTTCCACATACGCGGCATGGAATTTTTTTCTGTTCAGACATAAAGTTCCTCCTTAATGGATTGGCTATTTGGCTTCTATTTATTTGGAATCCAGGTAAGAGCCTCTTTGCTGCTCAGCTTTGAGGTATCCACAGTGCCGGAATATACGCCAATCATGGTTTTATCAAAACTGATTTTGTGCTGAATTTGTTTAAAACTCTGATTAAAGCGATAAATGGACAAATTCATGCACGAATTGTAATCATATGGAAATTCGCAGGTATTTACCAAAGCAACGACTAATTTTTCTAAATAAGGTTCATACGGTTTCTTAGAATTTCGCTTTAGCTTTTTTCGTTCTTTCTCCAGGAGATACTTTCTGGCAGAAGGATTTCCAGGTTTTTGGTTATTTTTTTCTAACAGATGCATTTTTCTTATCATACCTACAAGATCATTGTATAAAAGTTCGTCGATGGCAATGCGATTGAAAGGGCTGTAGAGGATCTGCGTTCCACTTGAAGGGTCGAGATAAACATCAAAGTCATCTGTTTTCAAATCGCCAAACAGCAAAGACAAATCGGAACGGGCATAAACCGGAAAGACCAGTTTGAATAATTCATAATCCGTGATTTTGAAAGAATCAATCCCCATGTCATCCAGAGGAACCATATATTGAAACGGGGTGGCGGTGAGAGAGGAGACCATGCGGTAATAAGCGGCTTCATCCTCTAAAATTTCCCCAACCGTAGGAATTTTTACTGAGAAATGGGGGCGAAGTTCCACAATAGTACAATTAAGAAGACTTTTCTTAAAATCCATTACGCAGATTCCTCCTTTTCGCAGCAGGATAAATTGCGGATGTGCTGCATTCGGGTTCGATCCAGCTCTTTTTTCCTGGCTTGGGCACATTCTTTGCAATACCTTCTTTTTCCATTCGTATTTTTTGTCAGAACATTACAGCTTGTGCAACGGATGTAGTTTGCTCCCTTATAGAGGAGCCATTCATAGCCAAGTTTCCTGAAATCAGAGACAAATAATTTCTTTTCGCTTTCGTCGTCAACAAACAGGACGCGGATATTTAAGTTGTCAACTTTCCTGGCATATTCCAGAAGTCCCGCTTCTTTTAGCTGACTGATTTTTAAATCCTTTTGAAAAGCAGGAGTATTGATACATGCCATGGTATAGATTTCGCCGTTGCTGTTTGTCACCCAGCTGTGGTTTTGTGGATTTCGGAAGTTTCCGAACTTGGCAAGGCACAGGAGTGTAAAAGCCAGCCGTTCCAGAACTTTATTATGTAAATTGTCCACGGTGTTTAGTTCCTTTTCTGTAATCCAGATGCCGTCGCACTGACATAATGGATATTGGCCTGCTTTGCTTGCATATTTCTCAATGCTTATGCTCCAGTCAACCGGATTATATTGGGGATAATTAGAATCCATAAATTCATGAAGTTTTTTGACGATCCCTGTTTTTCTCAGTCCTTCCTCCTGATATAAATATCTTGCATAGATACTCAAAAATAAATAGATTTTCGATGTTCCAAACTCCTTTTTTCGGAGCATGTCTGATACATACTCTTTTTCATTTAAAATAATCACAGGCTTGTATCCTCCTTTAAGATTTTTTGATGCATATAAAATTGTTCGCCTCCAAATTCAAATGTGCCCTGATCTGCGGCAAGAACAGGATAATGTATGGTGCGATTATTTTGTTCAAGCAGATTTTCAAGAATCGTCTCTCCACAAATATCCCATGCAAACTGCTTTGATTTTTCGAAAGGGTAGCACAAATCAAGCACAATATCGCAAAGCATCTTTTCATTCGGACAAATCTGCTCACACTGGGACCGAAATTGCATCATCATGATGCTTTTGTTTAAGGCCGCCTCTTCCTTATCCAGCCGCTGTGAATGGGAAAGCTGCTGAAAAGCCTGAATGCGCTCGTCATATTCGTCTTTCACCTTTTTTATTTTCGAATAATCTCTTTGACTGTAAGGAGTGCCAGATTTTAGAATCTGGTAATCAAACCTTCCCTTATGGGCCTTTTGGGAGAAAAAATTGCAAAAGGTTTGTTCAAACAGCCAGGCAATGCGATTTACAACACAAGGGCTTTCTCCAACAGGTTTTAAACGTTCATAATAGAGTAGAAATTCGTTTTCCGAAGGCGTTTTATCAGATTTCTTTCGCAGCTCCTCCAGAGGCATTTGAAATTCGCGGATGCATTTACTATTTGCTGTTTTTACATAGTTCTTCCAATCGGAAAGTAAATCGGGATAAACGTATTTCATAAAATAAGGCTTGGATTCTGCCACAATGCGCAGACACAATTCTTTAAAATGTTTTTGCTCGTCAGTGTATTCTGGAAGCTTTTGACATGCCTGAATACGATACCAGTATTCTGGCATGGGTTTTGCCAGAATGCCTTTACATTTGTCAATCGAGTTTTGCTGAAAGAGCTGTCCGCATTTGATTCTGTAATCTAAAACACGGTATTCCTCGCTGTCTTTTTTGAATGCGGCCTGTCTTTCCAGCATTGTGGTGATGCGGTTGGTCGTAGTTCCAATTTCGTCGCCAAAGGCAAGTTTGTTGGCATTTATGAGATCCTGCTCGGTGGGAATAATTTTATCAGCCTTTCTTTGGATGCATTCAATGGTGGGAGCGTTCATGGTGTTTTTCAAAAGAATAGGATTGTCTGTGGTAAAGAACATATCCGAATCCTTGTCAGCTCCATTTAGTGCATCGCAGGTGGTGTCCCAGGAATTTAATATGAGTCCGGTTGTATTATACTGATACCAAAAATCCATCTCTTCGTTGTGCACAACACTTCGTTTCTGAATGTTGTTGTGGCAGGTCATGGGAGCACGAAAGAGAACAATTTCCTCTGCCTGTCTGTCAATCCAATACTTGTGGTAGACCTGTCCTGACTTCAGCAGGCCTGTGACTGGCAGTCCGAAAATCGACTGGGCAAGGGAGAACAGATCTCCAGAGATAACAGAAAAGTTTCCAGACAACTGAATAGAACCTTTGGAGGCTATGTAAATTCGTTTCTGAATCATGGTCCGTATCTTTCGGATGACAAACGGATCCTCCAAAACTCTGGGATCAATCATGATGGCTTTCATAAAATTGTTGTCTGTCTGCTCAATAGTGTCATCATTTAAAAACATGCCTTTCAAAAAAACAATGGTTTTGCGCCAGTCGTTTCCCAATACATCGGTAATCTCGTCTATGGTAGGTTTACACAGTTTCAATAACTCTTCGTCTGTAAAATCGTAAGTCTGCAGAAACTGATAGTTTCCATTTCGAACATGTTCCAGCTTCTGCGGCATGGTTTTTGATACCGAAAACTGGTAGTGATTCTCATTGCAGCAGTCGATAAAATGCTCCAGGCTTTCATAGAAATCCCACAGTTTTACCATGGAAGTGGTGAGAATCACGTCATAGTTTCTTACGTCTCTCCATTGCCCCCATGCATCCTGAACGAAATATTGTTCTCCATTTTTTTTCTTTGCAAACTCAATGAAGTCAAAGGTAAACAACATTCCTTTTGTCCAAGCAAATCTTGTGTTTACGCCGGAAATGATCTGGCCCTGATTGATTTTGCGGGAATATTCAGGGGACATAAGGCCATACCCGTCAGAATCACAATATTTCACCAAATAATCTTTTTCTGTGGTCAGTATTGGCTCGCCTTCCTGCTCGTCGGATATTTTTATGACGTCTTCTTGAAAATGAACAACGCAGTCTTTTACAATCAGAATCCTGGGCATGGCCACAGGCGTGGAACTGCTGCAAATCAACGCCTGATATGCTTCTAACTTAGCAGGGATAACCGGCTTATTTTTGTTTCTTCCATTATCCATTCTTCGGACAATTTCTTCATAGACTCGGTCGCTTACATAGGTGATGGTAGATTTTTTTACACCCCCATTCGTTCCCAGAAGGCGGCGATACTTAAAGCCGTTAATCTTAAATCCCTGATTCGCCCTGTCGTAATCTTTCTCAGAATCCATGATGACACAGACATAATCCTTCTGATATTGAAGTGTATAGAGGCTGTCATACAGTCTACGGATTTTTGCCTGGTTCTCCCTGGTCTTGGGCTGTTTTTTAATGGCTTTTATCTCCTTTTTCAGCTCTGATACTTTCGTGTCTAAATCTTTCGTGTTGTTTAGTTCGCAAATCCAGCGAAGGAGCTGACTGTCTCCCAGAGCCACAACATCGCTTTTATTTTTTATAGCAGTTTGGAGCGGGAGAGTAAGATCCCACTTGGATTGTTTGAGACGCCTGCTTGATAATTTATAGATAAATTTAAGGCAGGATGGTTGTCTGGTCATATTCATTCACCCCTATAATTCCTTTCTTTAAGTATGATTGTCTAATTATTAATTCTCCATTTTGGGGGTGAAAAAAGAAAAAAGGCGATCCTCATAATGAGACATCGCCGAATCAGCTTTACAAAAAACTTTTTAAACGGAGTTCGATTAAATCCTGAGAATATCCCAGAAGTCTTGAAAGCTGTTGAATCGTATAGTTTTGGTTTTCCAAAATCGTTTCGTCGGAAATTAACAAATTAAGTGCAAATGAATTTGCCTCTATCTCCATTTTGTTTATGGAAAGCATGGTTTTTGAACGGAGAAACGGGGTAGAGGCATTGGGGTGGAGAAGAGCGTGCCCAAGCTCGTGAGCACAGGTATACTTTGCCTCGTGAGCTTCCAAGGCATGATTAATGTGGATCTGTTTCATGCGCAGCGGATTGTTGTAATATCCATTAATCGTTCCCAAGTTTTCGAAAAAAACAGCAATCCCTAATGCATCTGCCAATTCAAACGGATCGGACGTCTGGTACTTTTTGGTTAAATGGAAAATAAGCTCTTTCAGATTTAAAATCGCAATCACATCCTATTCCTTGTTATGATCTCTGTATTTTTTTGGGGTGAATTTCTGTTTGGCGTTTATCTTGCCGATTCGCAGACTGTTCTCTAAACTGACTTTTAAAAGTTCCCTGGTGGCCTCGTCAAGAGGCTCGCCGGAAAACATCAGCCCTTCCTGGGTATTTAGAGTAAGAAGCGTATGTTCCAGTCGTTTTGCAATATCGTTTTCATCTCTGGCATTGAAAGACAGCATGTCAGAATTTGGTTCGTCAGTTAAAAAATAATGGAGAGGAACCTTAAAATAAACGGATAATTTCTGAAGAACTTCAATACTGGGAGAACTGTTTCCCCATTTGGAAGAGGCGCCGTTGCTGATGCCGATGTCCTGTTCCATCTTGCGCTGAGAAACTCCCTGTTTTTGGCATAATGCTTTTACCTTATCCAACAATGTCATATTACTCCTCCTGATGTTTTAGAAAATTTTCAGCAACACTATTGACATGCAGAAAAAATTCAGTATAATAGGGATTATGCAGAATATATTCAGCGAAAACACCAACATATGTTCGCTTTTTAACTATTCTAAATGAGCTTATGGAAAATGTCAAGAGATTGTACTGAAAATTTTCAGAATGTTTTGGAGGGGATTTTATGGAGAAGATTATAAATTTTTATTATGACGACAGTGCAAAGAGATTGCGCGCTCTGGTGGATCAGGTTTTATATAAGCTGCATCTGACTCATATCGACAGGGAAGATTTCTACTCCCTTGCCAATGAGGTTTTTGTCCATGCCATACAGGATTATGATTCTTTTGTACCGTTTGACATTTTTTTGCAGTCCTGTCTGCGAAAAAGATTTTGTACGGAACTCAGGGACAGGACAAGAGCAAAAAGGTGTGCGAAGAGAAAGGTAAAAGAGAAAGACGCCTTTGGAAATATGGTGGTAAAAGAGAAGGTGATTCCAGATGAATCTTTGGATGCGTATATCAGCGAGGAAGAAGAGGTCACGTTAGGCGACAGGATTCCAGGCGGCTTTCCGGTAGAAGAAGAGGGATATAGTGAAAAAATGTTATTATATCTTAACAGATTGTCCAGTCTTCAGCGGCAGGTTTTGAGGATGAATACAGAAGGATATCTTCCTTGGGAGATTAAACAGATATTGGGGATAAGCGACGGGCAGTATGCAGATTGTTATGCGGCGATTCGATCTTACCGAAACGTCTCTGTGTTGTTTTAAATGGGAGGGATTTGAAATGGCAAGACCACGAAAACAGACGTATACATTAAAAATGTATTTGGAAAAGATTAATGACGGGGATATTGACAATCATGCAGACGTTCAGAGGAGAATGGCGTGGAGTAAAGAACAGATCAACGAACTGATTGTGACGGTTCTCACAGATGAATATATGCCCCCTATCATTCTTGGAGAAGAGAAAAATTCACAATTACATATTGCGGACGGCGGCTGCAGGACCGCGGCTTTGAACAGTTTTTGGAAAGGCGCCCATAAAATCACAGCCTCCATCGAAAACTCGGTGATTCCCTACAAGAAAAAGGTAAAGAACAAAGACAAAACGATAAGTTGGGAAGATGCAGTATTTGATATAAAAAATAAAACCTTTGAAAAACTTCCTGAAGAGCTGAAAAAGAAGTTTCACGAGTACCAGGTGGAAACGGTAATCCATGAAAATTGTGACAGCCATAAAATTTCCCAATATATTAAACGCTATAATAATCACACATCCATGAACAAAGATCAGAAAGCGTTTACTTACATTGAACGGTTTGCAGGAGAAATTCGTGGGATTCTGGAAAGCAGATTCTTTTTAGATTACAGCAATTTTACGGAAAAAGACAAGACAAAGGGCGTGGTGGAGCGGGTAATTGTAGAAACGATGATGTGTATTTATCATTTTGAACACTGGAAAAAGCAGCCGAAAGCCGCATGCCAATATTTAAATGAGAATGGAACACAACAGGAATTTGAACAGTTTAGACAGTCTATCCATCGGCTGGAAAAGATTGTTACAGAGGACGTGAAGTTTTTGTTCAACCGGAAGGATTCGTTTTTATTTTTTACATTGTTTGACACATTTACAAAGCTTGGAATGGAGGATTTAAGGTTTGTAGAATTTCTCCGTGTATTCCAAAGTGAATTGAGATTTAGCAAAAAAAATGAAAGAGGACTGCTGTTTGATGAGATAGATAAAGATTTAAATACAAAGGACAAGCAGGTGATTTTTGACAAGCTGGAAATGCTGAAGGCAGTCATGCTGGATTTTTTCCAAATCAGCGATGGAAAAATCATTACTGCAGAGGAACTGGTCCGGGAATGGGTTGACTGTAGTGTGACAGAGGAAGACATGGAATTATATGAGATTGTGGCAAATGATATTTCTGAAGCGGTTCACGATATTGATTCTGTGTTTTTATCGGACAGAAACCGGCCGTCTTTTGTGGCTTTGGCGGCGTATGCGGTGAGACAGGATACAGAGGGAATGATGAAACAGTGGCTGACGGGGTTTGAGCGGGAAGGGCGTCTTTTATGGAACCAAAGGGACAATTATTTCTATATGAAAAAGGAATTTGACAAATTTGTTCTTGACAAAACAAACAAATGTTCGTATAATGGAATCAACAAAACAGAACAAATGTTTGATGACCATATAGGAGGATATGTCTTATGATGCTCACGAAGAATAACCTAAATCATGTTACTTTTGAAAACGAAGATGCCAGGCTGCTTATTTTAGACGTTGTAAGCCATACCAGCGCATGCCTGTACTACTATGATACCGATATTGAAATTACTGTATCCATAGCCTTAAAGATAAGAGAAAGGGCTTATAAAGCAGATGAAAAAGAGGATTTCTACAGCGTGTCTTTGTTAGATTCCAAACATATTCCCTTTCGGAATCCTTCAAAGAGCCGAAAGATGCTGGGTGCTATAAGCGCTTAAGCGGCAGCTTTTCTGCATACAGTTTCCCTTTGTGTTTGGGTTTTGCCTGGAGTTAACCATAGAAGAACTGTCAGGATTTACTTGCAGGATTCCTTTTTTATGATATAATTGGATTCGGTTGTCTAAATCGGTACAGACGCCGATTTCAGACAAAGCTTTTTGCCTTCAAATTCGAATTGGCGGGACATCCAAGATAAAAGGAACGAAGAAAACGGTGTAGGTATTGAAGCCGTTACAAAAGGAGCAGCAAGTGAGAAAACAAAAAATGTTTTTCATCTTTATCACAATCGTAGGTATGATAACATTGCTTTCTGGGTGCAGTCAGAAAAAAGAGCCCAAACTGAACCGATACGACGCGCAGTTTTTTGAGCTGTTTGATACGGTGACTAGTATTGTAGGGTATACAGAGGACGAGGAAACGTTTCGTGAATATGCGAATGAGCTTCGCGATGAGTTGTTGGTTTATCACCAGCTTTATGACATTTACCATGATTATGAAGGAATGGCCAATCTCAAGACGATTAATGACAATGCGGGGATTCAGCCTGTTAAGGTGGACGAAAAGATTATTGCCATGTTAGAGGAAGCCATAGAAATGTATGAGAAGACTGACGGCCGGATGAATATTGCGATGGGCAGCGTATTGTCTCTTTGGCATGACTATCGGGAAGCAGGAAGCCTGGATGCAGACCATGCCGCCATACCGTCAGATGAGGAGCTGCAAGAAGCGGCAAAGCATATGGACATTTATAAGATCAAGATAGACAGAGAAGCTTCCACGGTGTTTCTGGAAGACCCGGACATGAGCCTTGACGTAGGCTCCGTTGGAAAAGGATACGCCACAGAGATGGTATGCCAGAATCTTGAAAAGAAGGGCCTTACCAGTGGTTTGATCAGCGTAGGCGGCAATGTGCGGGGAATTGGAACCAAGCCAGGAGGAGAAAAATGGAAGGTAGGAGTCCAAAATCCTGATTTGACCGGCGATCGGTCTTATCTTCACACATTGGAAATAGAAGATATGTCCCTGGTGACCAGCGGAGTCTACCAGCGGTTTTACACTGTAGACAAAAAGCAGTATCATCATATTATTCACCCAGATTTGTTAATGCCGTGGGATGCCTATGCATCGGTTTCGATTGTGTGCCAGGACTCTGGCCTGGCAGACTGTTTGTCTACTGCAGTCTTTAATATGGAGGCTCAAGAGGGGCTGGCGTTTATTGAAGGCTTAGACAATGTAGAGGCGTTGTGGATTTATCAGGACGGATCGGAAATGTGCAGTTCAGGATTTAAGGAGTACGTAAAGGATGAAGATGGGCAGTAATGTTTTATTAGGTTTGGCGGCGTTTATCTGGGGAATCGCTTTTGTAGCTCAGAGGGTGGGCATGGATTATGTAGGTCCTTTTACTTTTAATGCAGCGCGGTTTACCATTGGCGGATTGGTATTGATTCCGTGTGTCTTCTATATGAGAAAGAATGGGGAGACCAAAAAAGAGAACAGGAAAGGAGAGAAGAAAGCCAGCATCATAGGCGGAATCTGCTGCGGGATAGCCTTATTTACTGCCAGCTCGCTGCAGCAGATTGGAATCAGCTATACCACAGTGGGAAAGGCGGGCTTCATTACAGCGTTGTATATTGTGATAGTGCCGTTATTAGGAATTTTTATGAAAAAGCGGGTTTCATGGACCGTGTGGATCAGCGTGGTCATTGCCACGGTGGGAATGTATCTTTTGTGTATCACCGATGGATTTCAGATTGGAAAAGGCGATGTCTATGTGTTTTTCTGCGCCATTGTATTCTCTTTTCATATACTGGTCATTGACCGTTTCTCAGGGGAAGCAGACGGGGTATTTCTCTCCTGTATCCAGTTTTTTACAGCCGGCGTTCTGGCTTTGCTCTTTAGCTTTCTGTTTGAACAACCAAAGATGGCAGGACTGACGGCTGCCTGGCTGCCAGTTCTCTATGCAGGCGTTCTGTCCTGCGGGGTGGGATACACCCTTCAGGTGGTGGGACAAAAAAATACGGACCCTGTGATTGCCTCTTTGATTTTAAGCCTGGAGTCCGTATTTTCGCTTTTGGCGGGATGGATCCTTCTGGGACAAAAATTATCGCCTAAGGAGTTGTTTGGCTGCGTATTGATGTTCGGCGCTATCTTACTGGCCCAGATTCCAGCAGGTAAAGCAGAGAGACAAAAAAAAGCATAGCATTCCCGTCAAGATGTTAGAGGGAGTCAGGGTTTGAGGCGGAATTTCCAAAAGGATGACAACGGGAGAAGAAAAAATCAGTCCCAGGATTCCGCTGTAGGTGATAGCACGAAAGCGGGTCAGCAAATCGTCCATTAATTTGGCGCATAGAAAGAGCCCTATGAGTATTCCAAGGACGAAGGGAACCAGAATCAGTCCCTGAGTCCATGCAGAGGAAAAGTCAAAATCAGCGGCGCTTCGCAGAAACTGATTGACAGCAGACAGAAGGGGCTGGTAGTAGCCTAACATCATAAGAAGCATGGAGCCGCTGACTCCCGGGACAACCAGGGTGGCGGCGGATACAAGACCCAGAGGGAATAGTTTCCCAGCCGAGGAAAGGGAAGGGGATAAATAGACAGGGGCCCCTTCGGAATGAAGCAGAGTTGCGCCGGTTATGATTAGAAATGTAAAAGCACACAGCCCCATACAAGAGGGAGTCATATGCTCTTTTATGGTGTGCGTAAAGAGAGAGGGCACGCCCCCCAGAATGAGCCCCATAAAAATAAGACTGGTCTGAAGCGGATAATGGGCAAACAAGTACTCAATGGTAAACGACAGGCCGATCACGCCGCACAAGGCTCCCAAAAGATAGGGAAACAAGGTTTTTAGGCTTTCTTTAGGTTCTTTTAAGATATGAGTTATGGCATGAATAATCTGCCCGTAGATTCCCATGGAGACAGCCAACGCGCTGCCGCTGATTCCGGGCAGGATGTTGGCTGCTCCCACAAGAATCCCTTTACATAAATCAGATAAGGAAAACATTAGGAAGCTCCCTTCGTGGCTGGAAGAGTTTTCCATACAATATATGACGGACATTACCCTGCTCATGCCTGAGAAACGGGACTTTACTCCTGCATGGAGGGGAATAGTTTTCTGGCTTCTGCCAGAGAGAAGTTGTAGTTTCGAATCCCCAGGGATTTATAAGCTGGTCTGGCATGGTATTTGTAATATCGTTCAAAAGCGAGATTCCAGTCATAGCCTGGAGAAATACGGTTCAATTCGGATTGAGTCAGTTCCAGAGAGGCGATAGCCGAAGCCGCATCAGCGGAGAGTCCGTAATAAAGATAGGTTAAATCGTGGTCTGTGACAGCGTCTCTGTCCAGATGATTCACATAATCCCATGCTATAATCGAACCTGGCTTTGACCACACCAAGGCGAGGTAAAAGACAGACACCACAACCAGGCAGTAGGAAAACAGAGGAAACTTGTTTTTCCAGATGATGAGAGTCACGCCTGCCATAAGAACTGCCAGCATGGCTAAAAACCATAATACACTGATGCGAAGATAAGTGAGACGATATTCCTTCACGTAAAGCATCATGCGGTACCAAGCAGAAGCCAGCATAATATAAGTGCATCCACAGATGAGAGTCAGTACCATATTCAGGGCCTTATGAGTCCGAATATATTTCAGGCAGCATAAAACCATGATCAGATTCAAAAAAGCCACCAAAAGAAGCTGGAAGAATCCCTGCCTGGCATAGGAGGAAAAGGTATAACCTTCTGGAAGAGAGCCTTTTCCCAGAAACAGATAGATAACCTGGATGCCGCAGAAAACCAGATAGACCACGCCGATAGTCCCCATACAGACAAAGGCGATAATTGGCTCTCCCTTTTGCCGATTCGCCACATCTTGTTTTAATCCATGAAGACAGCAGCCGCAAATGAGGCAATACAACGACAAGGTTCCAAAAGCCGTCCGAAACAAGAGCGAGAACAAAGTGGCAGGTTTTAAAAGCTCCCATACAATATGGTGAATCAGCTTGGAAAAGACGGCATCCGCCGCACCCAAAAGTGCAACGAGTACAACCAGCAAAGGAATGGCGATCAAAAAACCGGAAACAGCCAGAGAAATCTTTCGCATGGTTTTGCTTTTGGTCTGCTTGGTATAGGCAGAAAAGTGAGAAAACGGATAGGGCAACGCCCCGATAGCCTGGCACAGATAAACGATGATGGAGCAGAAATATTTCCCGATATTCCAGGTCCGGTCATCATAAAACTGATGGATTCCAAAGACTGTGCCTAAAAGCACCAAGGCGACTCCATTAAACCACACCAGAAACCATTCCGAAGTACGGCAGGTTCCAATTCCGATCAAAAGGGCAGTGATCATCAAAAAGATACTTCCGGCTTTCAATGGAACTTCCAGCTTTTTACATGCAAATATCCCGCACAGGCAGGCGACGGCAACAAACAAAGGATACGTAATTCCGGCGGGATTTTTATACAGACAAAATGTATAAATCACACCAAATCCCAGACTTAACGAGATAAAGTAAGGGAAATTGTTTTTAACTGGCAATAGACGTGTTTCCCGCTCCTTTAAAATCTGTTTTTCCTCTGTCATTTCAACTGACACATTCTCAAGTTTCTCCACAGAACCTCTTATTTCATTAGTTTGCATGATTTCATGATCCATAATTTGCTCCTCCCAGCTCAATACTTGATATTTTAATAGGAAACCGATTACGTCAGCGCATGAGTGTCATCCGGCACAAACTCAAGTAAGTCTCCAGGCTGACAATCCAAGGTTTTACAAAGGGCCTCTAAAGTAGAAAACCGTATGGCCTTCGCCTTATTGTTCTTTAGAATTGATAAATTCGCCATGGTGATGTCTACCTCTTTGGAAAGCTCTGTCAAACCGATTTTTCTTTTCGCCATAACCACATCCAGATTAATCCTAATTGCCATACAATCCTCCTATATTGTCAAATCATTTTCTTCCTTATATCGAATCGCCTTCTCAAATACCTGACATAACACAATACTAAACAGACCGGCAATGGCAAACACAACGATTACCACAACCGTTGCCGGAGTAGGTGAGAAGAAAATGCGGATGACAGATAAAAAGGAAATAGCAAAGCTGTATTTCCCCATGGATTTTAGGGAGACCACATTGGCTTCTACAAATGCATTGTCACTTAAAACCGTATCAAACATTTTCCGGAGTTCTGCCACAATCAGAAGACAGAGGATTCCAGACAGAACATAAAGAACAGTTTGAGGAACATAATAGATGCGGAAAGATTTGATATAAGCTCCCACCCACCGAAAAAGAAAGGGAATGGAAACAGTCAAAAAAATTCCTAAGTAAAACATGACATCTAAAAGATGTTTTGTGAAAAGAACCAGTCGTTGATTCATGAACCAGGCGCCTCCTTTTGCAAGATGATAAATATGTTTTGAAAAACTATATCACGTCTCATATCAAATATCAATATATATTTATCGAAAAACAATAAATTAAGAAATGAAAAGGAAAATTTAAGAAAAAATGGTTGCATTTTCATTTAAAAAGATTTATACTGCATATAGTTAACTAATTAATTATTAACTTGATGATGATTAACTTGTGAATAAAAGGAGGAGAAAACATGTGAAAAACCGAGAACCTTTTAGAACCATGCTGCCAGAATCCAGATTGATAGATAAATATTTGCGGATTACGAGACGTCATAGAGCAGTATTGGAACGGAGATTAAGTGTTACTGGCGTATATCGAAGCCAGCACAAGATTTTGATGTGTATTTCTGACAATCCTAATATTTCCCAGAAAGAACTGGCAGAGAAGAAAGACGTATCCACGTCAGCCATTGCAGTGTCTTTAAAAAAGCTGGAAAAGGGCGGTTATATAAAGAGGCTGGTGGATGAGAAGGATAATCGCTGCAATCAGCTATGCATCACGGAGAAGGGAAGACAGGTAATAGAAGACAGCCATCAAATTTTTCACGAGGTCGAATTGGCGATGTTCGCCGGCTTTTCAAAAGAGGAATATGAAACGCTGGAGAGAATGCTGGATCGAATTTATGAAAACCTAAAAAAGTATCACGAATAGACAACCAAGAGGAGGAATGTGGATTGAAACGTTATGAAAAGTATATAAAGCCTTATCTTTCTGCGTTTTTGCTGGGGCCGCTTTTGATGTTGACAGAAGTGTTTGGAGAAATTATGCTGCCCAAACTGATGTCTCTTATTATCAATCACGGAGTAGCAAACCGAGACAGCAGTTATATTATAAGCGTCGGACTTATTATGGTTCTGACTGCATTTATCATGGCATTAGGCGGGATTGGCGGCGCTTATTTCTCTTCAAAGGCGTCGATTTGTTTCACCAGTGATTTAAGGGGCGATTTATTTTCTAAGGTTCAGGAGTTTTCGTTTCGGAACATTGATCAGTACAGCACAGGCTCTCTTGTGACGCGTCTGACCAATGACATTCAACAAATCCAGAATGTGACCATGATGGGACTTCGAATGATGTTCCGCGCGCCTGGAATGTTGATTGGGGCATTGATCATGGCGTTTTTGATGAATGCGAAGCTGGCTTTGGTAATCCTGGTGGTGATTCCTGTTCTGGCTTTGTCTATCGGTTTGATTTTAAAAACGGCATTTCCCAGATTTACGGTGATGCAAAAGAAGATTGACCGGTTAAATTCTGGAATACAGGAGTCTTTGACCAATGTGAGGGTAATTAAGTCTTTTGTCAGAGAGGATTTTGAAAAGAAGAAATTTACGGACATGAACCAGGACTTAAAGGACAGCAGCTTAAGTGCTATGAATGTGGTGATTACCACCATGCCGGTTATGATGTTAGCCATGAATATTACTACCCTGGCGGTGGTTTGGTATGGAGGAAATATCATCATTGCAGGTAATATGCAGGTGGGAGATTTGACTGCGTTCACCACCTATATTGTTCAGATTTTAATGTCTCTTATGATGCTTTCCATGGTTCTTTTGCAAAGTTCCAGAGCCATGGCTTCCATAAAGCGTATTAATGAGGTGTTGGACACAGAAATTGATTTGTCTGATGACAATGCGAAACGTAAGGAGTTATTGGTAGAAAAGGGCAGGGTGGAATTCCAGCATGTAGGATTTAGCTACAGCCAGTCTGCAGAAGAAAAGGTTCTGGAAGATATCAGCTTTACGGCAGAGCCTGGTCAGACAATCGGCATAATCGGCGCTACGGGAAGCGGCAAGACAACTTTAGTTCAGCTGATTCCCAGATTGTATGATGCCATAGAAGGCAGAGTGTTGGTGGATGGCGTGGATGTAAGAGAGTATTCTTTGCACAATCTGAGAAATGGCGTGGGCATGGTGCTTCAGAAGAATGTGCTGTTTTCTGGTACAATCGAGGAAAACCTTCGGTGGGGAAATGAAGAAGCGGATATGGCAGAGATTCGGGCTGCGGCCGAAAGCGCCCAGGCAGATGGATTTGTCACTTCCTTTACAAAAGGATACGAGACCGATATGGGACAGGGAGGCGTCAATGTGTCAGGCGGGCAAAAGCAGCGTCTTTGTATTGCGAGAGCTCTGTTGAAAAAACCGAAAATTTTGATTCTGGATGACAGTACCAGTGCAGTAGACACGGCTACGGAGGCCAGGATTCGAGAGTGTTTCAGAACCACATTAAAAAATACCACAAAAATCATCATTGCACAGCGAATCAGTTCTGTGGAGAATGCTGATAAGATTTTAGTTCTTGAGGAAGGGAAGATTATCGGAATGGGGACCCATGAGCAACTGATTCAGGGCTGCGAGGCTTACCAGGAGATTTATTATTCACAAAGAGACCGTGAGAAGGAGGTGAGCGCATGAGTGACAAAAAGAGAGTAGAAAGTTTAAAGCGCAGATATGGAAGGGCTGTGGCCGCGCCCAAGCATGGACCGATGGGAGGCCATGGGCCGGGCCGGAGAGCGTCGTCCATGGGAAAAGGGAGTCCTAAAAACAGTAAGGCAACCGTAAAACGTCTTCTTTCCTATCTAAATGAGGATAAACCGAAGATGATGCTGGCCTTCTTCTGTGTGATTGTAAATACCGTGGCTTCGCTGGCCGGTTCCTATCTGCTGCGGCCGATTATCAATACCTATATTGCTCCTGTTGACGGAAGCAGAGGAGATGTGGCAGGACTGGCAAAAGGGCTGTTCGTTTTGGCTTTGGTTTACGCAGTAGGTGTTGCGGCCAATTATGCTCAGGCCAAGGTGATGCTGAGCGTAGCACAGAATGCGTTGTTTAAAATCCGAACGGATTTGTTCTCAAAAATGCAAAAGCTCCCCGTAGGTTTTTATGATACCCACAATAACGGGGATTTGATGAGCCGATATACCAACGATGTGGATACTGTGGGCCAGATGCTTTCCAATACACTGGTTCAGCTATTTTCCGGCGCGTTGAGTATCATTGGCACACTGGGACTTATGATTTATACCAATTTCTATTTAACTGTGGTGACTGTAATTATGATTCCGCTCATGATGAAGGCTGGTGGGGCAGTGGCTAGAAGAAGCCAGAAATATTTTACCGCCCAACAGACGTCTTTAGGCGCCGTCAACGGCTATGTGGAGGAAACAATTACAGGACAAAAGGTGGTAAAAGTATTCTGCCATGAAGACATTGCCAAGGAGGAGTTTCAGATTTTAAATGAGGATCTGCGGGATAACCAGATCAAGGCACAGTTTTTTGGCGGCATCATGGGACCGGTGATGGGAAATTTAAGTCAGATCAATTATTCTCTCACCGCATGCCTGGGAGGTCTTCTGTGTATTTTTAAGAATTTTGACGTGGGAGGGCTGACGGTATTTTTAAACTTTTCCAGACATTTCAGTCGTCCGATTAATGAGATTTCCATGCAGATCAGCAACGTATTTTCTGCCCTGGCAGGAGCAGAGAGAGTGTTTGCGGTGATGGATGAGAAGCCAGAGCCTGCAGAGGATCCAGATGCAGTGGAGTTAAATTCTATGGAGGGGCACGTGGTATTGGAGAACGTTACCTTTGGATATCATCCAGATAAAACAATCTTAAAAAATATCAGCCTTTATGCAAAGCCTGGGCAGAAGATTGCCTTTGTAGGCTCTACGGGAGCCGGAAAAACCACGATTACCAATCTGTTAAACCGATTTTACGATATTCAGTCCGGATCCATCACCATTGACGGGGTAGATATCCGGCATATGAAACGGGATCATCTGCGAAAGAACATTGCTATGGTTCTTCAGGATACCCACTTGTTTACAGGAACGGTAAGGGAAAACATTCGGTACGGGAGACTTGACGCTACAGATGAAGAGGTGGTTCAGGCTGCTAAAACCGCATCTGCGCATTCCTTTATTATGCGTCTTCCTCAGGGGTATGACACGATGCTGGAAGGGGACGGAGCCAACTTAAGCCAGGGGCAGAGGCAGCTTCTCAACATTGCCAGAGCCGCCGTTTCAAAAGCTCCTATTCTCATTTTGGATGAGGCCACCAGTTCTGTGGATACCAGAACAGAGAAACATATTGAACATGGTATGGACCGGCTCATGGCAAACCGGACGACGTTTGTCATCGCTCACCGTTTGTCTACGGTGCGAAACGCCAATGCCATTATGGTGCTAGAAAGCGGGGAAATTATGGAACGGGGGGATCATGACGAACTTCTGGCTATGAAGGGGCGTTATTATGAATTGTATACAGGACTGAAAGAACTGGACTAAAGGGCTTGTTTCTGGTATGCTAAACGAAAGGAGAACAGGTAATGGGAATATTGCAGAAACAGGAACAAGACCAATATGAGAAAATGACGACTGCGCCAGTGCCAGGTTTGATACTGTCACTGGCTCTGCCCAGTATTGTGACCATGTTGATTACCAGCGTTTACAATCTGGCGGACACCTTTTTTGTGGGAAGAATCGGAACCAGCGCTACGGCTGCGGTGGGCGTGGTGTTTTCCATTCCCATGATCTTAAACGCCTTAGGATTTTTAGTGGGAACCGGGGCTTCCAGCCTTATGTCCCGAATGCTGGGAGCCAAACAGCTCAAAGAGGCGAAGCGAGTCACCAGCACAGGATTTTTCTTAAGCTTTTTCTTTGGACTTTTGGTGGCAGTTGTTGGATTTCTAGCAGGGGAGTCTCTCATGACTCTTTTAGGAGCCACAGACACCATTTTGCCTTATGCTATGGCATATGGGCGGTATATCTTCTTCGGAGCGCCGTTTGCTACCAGCAGCCTGGCTTTAAGCCAGTGCCTGAGGGGAGAGGGACTAAGCAAGGAGAGCATGACCGGACAGGTTTTTGGCGGAGTTTTAAATATGGTTCTGGACCCGCTGTTTATTTTTGTGTTTCATCTTGGAATTGCGGGAGCTGCCATGGCTACTGCCATAAGTCAGATGATATCCTGGGGGATCTTGATCAGCTTTTATCTGCGAGGGAAAACTCAGGTACCTATTTCGATCCATTCCATGTCTCGGACAAAAAAGCAGTATCTTGAGCTGTTTTCTAACGGCTTTCCCAGTCTGAGCCGTCATGGCTGCAACATGATTGCCAACGTAGTGTTAAACTGGGTGGCAGGGGGATGGGGAGATGCGGCCATTGCAGCCATGAGCGTGTGCAGCCGCCTTCTGTATCTGTCTAACGCTGTGTCTTTGGGATTGGGGCAGGGGGCCCAGCCTGTGTTTGGGTATTCCCATGGCGCAGGAAATCACAAACGAGTAAAGGAAGCTTTTTGGTTCACGGCAAAAGCAGGAGCTGTCAGCATGTGTTTTTTCAGCATGATAGGCGTTTTGTTTGCACCTGGGTTAATCGGTCTTTTCAGGGATGATGCAGAGGTGATTCAAATTGGAACAACGGCCTTTCGTCTGGTCTGCGTGGCTATGCCGTTTGCCAGTTTTGTCTCAAATACCAGCACGATGTTTCAGATGATTGGGCGCCCTTTGCCCAGCACGGTGCTGATCTTATGTCGTCAGTTGTTTTTTTATGTGCCGGCCCTGCTTCTTCTGCCGCTGTTTTTAGACTTGCTGGGACTGCAGCTTTCCGGACCTTTGGCGGATTTATTGACGGCATGTATGGCTCTTCCTATGATAAAACGATATTTTCGGTCACAGGGACAGTGAAAAAGAGAACGATAAAGGAGAAAGAGTTGCCATGAAACATGAGAAGTTTACTTACAAAAGCCTGGAGGAGATTCAGGCAAAGGCAGAAAAGCTGGGAGTACACCTGCCTTTTGCAACGGATACGGCGGCGTTAAAAGAACCCCTATCCTTTGGAAAGGTTACGCTGCCTAATCGGATGGGAATTGCGCCGATGGAGGGAGCCGACGGTCTGGCCGACGGATCGCCGTCGGAATTGACTCTCCGCCGTTATGAGAGAGAGGCGGTGGGAGAAAGCGGAATGATTTGGTTTGAGGCGATCTCCATTGTTCCAGAGGGCCGCTCCAGCGCTCATCAACTGATGTTGACAGAAGAAAATCTGGAGGCATATAAACAATTTACATACAAGGTAAAGGAGGCTGGAAGAAAGGCTAATGGGTTCGCTCCCTTTCTTGTGATGCAGGCCAACCACAGCGGGCGTTATTCGAATCCCGGAGGAAAACCGGCGCCGTTGATCGCGTATCGTCACCCAGACTATGAGAAGCTAAGAAAGGCGGACGACAGCTGCATTGTTTCCGATGACTATTTAAAATCGCTGGAGGAGAAGCTGGGACAGGCTGCCCTTTTGGCGAAAAAAGCGGGATTTGACGCAGTGGATATTAAGTCTTGTCATGGGTATCTGTTGGCAGAATTAACGTCTGCTTATAACCGAAAGGGCCAGTATGGGGGAAGCTTTGAGAACCGGACCCGTTTGCTTAGAAACGGAATCGCAGCGGCAAAAGCGTATGAAGAGGATACGTTTTTGGTGACTGCCAGAATCGGCGTGTTTGATGGATTTCCTTACCCATATGGATTTGGGGTAAAGGAAGGAAAGGGAATACAGCCGGATATGGAGGAGCCTATTGCTTTGATGAAGATTCTCTATGAGGATTACCATATGCCTATGGTAAATCTTACCATGGGAAATCCTTATGTCAGTACCCATGTGACCCGCCCATTTGACCAGGGAAAGTATGTGCCAGAGGAGCATCCGCTTTATGGAGTGGCACGTTTGATTAATGGAATCGGAGAGGTGAAAAAGGCGGTTCCTGGCATGGTAATCTCTGCATCAGGTCCTTCCTATCTCCGTCAGTATTCTGATCTGTTTGCGGCGGGAGCCATAAAAGAGGGGCTGTGCGACCAGATGCTATTTGGGAGAATGTCCTTTGCCAACCCGGAATTTCCAAAACAGATTATAGAGAATGGTCGGGTGGATTCTAAAAAAGTCTGCATATCCTGTGGAAAATGCGGAGATTTGATTCGTGCGGGAAAGCCGACTGGGTGTGTGGTTCGGGACACAGAGGTATATTTGAAATACTATCAGGAGTTTAGGCAGGAAAATGCTGTATGATAAAGACATCAGGGAGCCTCTCTTTGAATTTTTAGAAGAACAGTATGGGAGGATTCGGATTCTGGAGGAAAAACAGATGGGACGTTCCCGGGCAGACCTTGTGATGGTGCTGCCCGGGGCGGTTGCCGGAGTGGAGATCAAAAGCGATGCAGACACCTACGCCAGATTAAGCAGGCAGGTAAAGGACTACAATCAGTTTTTTGACTATAATCTGATCGCTGTCGGCTCCAGTCACGCACACCACATTGAGGAGCATGTGCCGGACTGGTGGGGGATTATTACCATCGAGCAGGGAGAAAAAGACGGCAAAACCTGGATTGACTTTTATGTGCTTCGAAAGGCAAGAGAAAATCCCAATGTGGATCGAAAGAAAACGCTGGGGCTTCTATGGAGAACGGAACTGGCTCATATTCAAAAAGTAAATCATATGGCCAGATATCAGGAAAAAAGTAAGAAATTTGTGATTGATAAGATTTTAGAAAAGGTTCCTGAAAAACTTTTAAAAGAGCAGATCAGTGAAGAATTATTTGAAAGAGATTATACAAAAATTGACCAGGAAATCAGAGAATACCGCAGGCAGCGAAGACGTTTATGACTGTACGCCTTCTGCCAGCCCTCTCAATACTTCCTTAAGATGAAAGGTATCATTTTCATATTCATAAACAAATACGGTACAGTTTCCAAATCCCTTGTTCCATTCTTCTGTAGGGTCTTCTACAACGGTACGCATAAAGTTAAAGCAGGCGGCATTATGGCTTACGACCAGAACAGACTGACGCTTATTTCCCTGCATAATCTGAGTTAAGGTTTCCTGCATTCGATCTCGTACCGTGTCGCTGGATTCTCCGCCGAATTGGAGATAGTAGGTGGAGCATTCCTGCCAGGTCTTGCATTTTAAGCGTTCGCTCTCTCCTTCCAGTTCTCCATAAAACATTTCTTTTAAGCCCTTTAACCGGGAATAAGGCATATCGGTCACCAGTTCCATGGTATCACAGCATCGTTCAGCGGTGGAAGTGTAGGCATGATCAAACTGAATATGATGGTCTCTGAAATACCGTCCCATGGCCTTGGCCTGCTTTTTTCCTTGCTCTGTGAGAGGAGAGTCGCACCATCCCTGGATCCTCTTTTGCACATTGAACATGGTTTCCGCATGGCGCATCAGATAAAGCGTTTTTTTCATTAACTTGTAGTTCCTTTCTATATACTCGGGTTTAAGCTTATCACGGAATGAGGGATTTATCAAGAAAAACTCATTGTATTTTTCAGGGAAGCGTGATATATTTTATAATCAGGGAAGATTTTTATTTCCAACTATAAAATGATTTCCAAGGGAGGAAAAGATTGAAAATGAAAAGTAGAGGGTATCCATTACCTTAAGCACACAACAAACAAGCCATCTTTCGGTGGCTGCTTTAAAAATTGAATATTGAGATTGTTAAGGTTATGCAGTTGCTGACTTAATCTTATAACCTTGATTCCTTGCTATGATGATTGCCTGTTCCACTGTAATCTCGCGATCAACTGGAGGCAGATTGGATTTCCTGTAAAGTTCCGCATTATAGTTTTCTCCGTTCTTCAACATGTGGTATAATGCAGTCAGAAGCATTCTTGCTATGGCAATGATTGCTTTCTTGTGACCGCGACGCTTTTTGAGACGGAGATAGCGGTTGCGAATCTCAGGATGCTTTTTGCTGGTAACAACAGCATTGGCGCACTGCACGAGCAGCGGCTTGATGTAGCATCCGGCTTTGGAGACCCGGACAGATTTTTTCTTCCCTGCACTTTCATTGTTGGTTGGCGTAAGCCCGGCCCATGAGCATAAGTGTTTCGCCGAAGGAAAAGCCTCCATGTTGGTACCGATTTCGGAAATGATTCCGATGGCAGTGAAAATACTGCTGATACCAGGGGCGGTTTGGAGAATGGCAAGTTCCTGCTGATAGGGAGCGGCGAGCGCAAGAATGAGTTCTTCAAGCTCTGCCTTCCGGGATTCAAGGTCTTCATAGTGTGCTTTGATTACTTTTAGTTTACCAGCCTGTTCCGGTGTGATAAAACCGTCAATGGCATCACGGAGTTCAGGGAGTTTCTTTTTCAAACTTTTGAAAACGAGAGGTTCAAGGTCAAAGGAAGTATCTGCGGGATTTTCCAAAAGTTTATCCAGTATCGCCTGAGCAGATTTGCCGAAGGTGTCCGAGACAACGTTTCCCAACTGGATATTGGAAACCGTGAGACAGTTCTGCAAGCGGTTCTTTTCACTTGATTTAAAGCAGGTCAGTTTGAAACGG
>CAJTUV010000015.1 GCA_910579515.1 uncultured Hungatella sp. | reverse complement strand
GTCCTTAGTACGAGAGGACCGGGATGGACCAGCCGCTGGTGTATCTGTTGGCTATCAGAGCCATGGCAGAGTAGCCAAGCTGGGAAGGGATAAACGCTGAAGGCATCTAAGCGTGAAGCCCCCCTTAAGACGAGATATCCCATACGTAAGTAGTAAGACCCCTTGAAGACGACGAGGTAGATAGGGCAGAGGTGGAAGTACAGTAATGTATGGAGCTGACTGTCACTAATCGGTCGAGGGCTTAACCAGGCGAGGGTGGAGCGGGAAGAGAAGAAGGATGTAGAGAAAGAAAGAGATATAGGAAAGAAGAGCAATATGTGGTTTTGAAGGTATGTGCGAGAGGGAAGAGAGATAGATAATCCTCGATAGCTCAGTCGGTAGAGCACGCGGCTGTTAACCGCGCTGTCGTAGGTTCAAGTCCTACTCGGGGAGCGAATCAATTTAACATGAGACCTGTAGACATTAATGTTTACAGGTCTTTATGCGTTTAAAAAGAAAAGTAAGACAATATTGCTGACCTTTTTCTGATAAACTGTTTGTAAAAGGAAAAATGGAAAAGGAGTGGTGACACGATGGGAAGAAAGCCAGAGAGTTCTCGATTAAATGTAATATATATTTTATATGTGCTTTCTAATTACACTGATGAGGAACATCCTATGGGAGTTTCTGAAATTAAGGAAAAGGTAGATAAAGAGTTTGGCAGTTTGTCGCCGGATGGAGAGATTATTAGTGTGGATACAGTAAAAAGGACGCTGGAGGAATTGATTGAAAAACTTTTTCCGGTGGAGCTGTTTCAGGAGGAGATAGAATCCCGTTTTGGATATTCTCTGCACTGTGTGATGAAACAAGAGGACAGATTTGTACCGTATCATGCTTTGGGAGGAGGACAGGCGCCGAAAAAATATTATTATTATGAAAGTGGTTTTAAGATTGCAGAACTTCTAACTATGAAAGATGCAGTGGAGACCTACAGCTATTTCAGTAGGGAAGATATTACAGAGATTGTTCAAAAGATTGTAAGACTTCGTCCCTGCTCTTTTCCCAAACGTAAATACTACGATTTAGCAGGAGCTCAAAGGGACGAGGATTCTTTGCTTTTGATGAATATTGAGGATTTGTATCGCATCATTCAAAACGGGAACTGCGCTCGAATTACTTATTGCGCTTACAACAGAGAGAAAAAGCTTGTTCCTCGTCCTGGATATCCCAAGGTGATTGAACCAATTCACCTGATGTGGAGCAATGGATATTATTACCTTCTGGCTTACAATGAGAAATACAATACTGTTATTAATATGCGGGTAGACCGAATTACAGATATTGAAGAGGTTCAACAGGTGAGGACTTACAAGCTTGAACGGTTGAATCCGGTTTCTTATAGGCATGAGCATCCAGTGATGTTTGGAGGCGAGAAGGAAAAGATTGTACTTTTGTGCCGGGATACAGGAAAAAATTACATTATGAATGTGATTGTAGATGTATTCGGAAAGGAGGCACGTGTTACGGTAGCTTCCCAGGCGCTGAAGGAACAGTATTTGAAAGGTATTGTGGACTATGAAGAGAAATCAGAGACAGTTTGGCTGAAGGTTACAGTAGAATCCACCCTGGGCGGAGTAGAGCTGTGGGCAACACAGTACTGTACAGATTGTATTATTGTGTCGCCAGAAAAACTGAAAAAGCGTGTACAGGAAAGATTACGCTTGGGAAGTAGATATTATGGAATTGAATAGAAATAACGGAGCAATATTGCACACCTTCCTTTGGTAGTATGATGTCAGAAACAGACCACATCACATTGCAGATAGGAGGGTTTTTTATGAGAAAGAATTTGTCGCTTCTTAGACCAAGGGTATGCACTCAGGTATTGAAAAATAAATGTAGAGAAAAAGTAACCTTTCTGGATATTCCTGAGGATGTAGATTTAAAATCTTTAAAACGGGATGTGAAGCTGGGAGCCAAACAGTTTAGTGAGCTAGAAGCGTTGATTCAAAAAGAAAATGAACCCCAATACATTTTAATCTACACAGATAATCAGGAACAAGGGTATATGGCAGTTACCTATCTGGAGGCTGGTTTTAACAGAAAGCATAATCGTGAGAAAGAATCGTATATATGGGAGGAGACGGAGGGTGAGTCTAAAAAGGATGTGGATTTGCAAGAAGTGTGGCTGGAGGATGATTTTCAGGTTCCTATTATTGAGGAGAGCTGCCTGAAAAGATGGCTGAGGAATGATCTTGGAGATATTTATTCTACAAGTGGCTGGAGTATGATGGGAGCAAGGAATAATATATGTGAAAATCCCTATTGGACGACCTGCACAGAGGGGCCAGTCTGCATTACCATAGATGATTGGAACAATTTTTTGGGATTTAGTAACGGCGAATTAAGAGATGAGGTGCTTCTTGAGGGATTGAATTATTTTGAGAAAAATGACAAGGTATATATTCTTATAATAGAGCAGGATGAAAACTATATAGGGACAGAAGGGGAAGGGAACAAGGGAAAATGGTTTTACCTTGCCCTTAACTTTTCAGCAGATCAGGTGAGGGTAAGTTTGGGGAAGGACAAAGGAGTAAGTTATTTTAAGGAAGTGTTTCGAGGGATTTTTGCTACAGAACAAGTTTCTGTAGCAAAAGGCTTTTCTTATCAAAGGATGGCGCATCTGCTTGCTTTTATGAGGGAAAGAAACAAGTGTGAGACTGCAGAGAATATTATAAAGTATGCGATAAAGGATTGGAGTTCTCCTCAGATGCATCCTATCACCAACAAGGATTTTGCATTTATGGACCGCTACTGTAAGGTATCAGGGGAAAAACTGGAAGTCCTGAAGACAATGAAAAAGCAGACAGCCAGAGAGAAACTGATACAGGATTTGATTGGTATGGAAGAAGTGAAAAAAGAGGTACTTCAAGTAGTGGATGTGATGAAGTACAACCGGTTAAGAATAGAGATGGGGATTGGGAATAGCAGCTACCATAATGTGCACTTGATGCTGGGGGCTCCGGGAACGGCGAAGACAACGGTAGCAAATTTGATGGGACAGATTATGATGGAAGAGGGGATGTTGCCGGATAATCGTTTCGTATGTGTCAATGGCGCGGAATTGAAAGGGATGTATGTAGGACACTCTGCGCCAAAGACCAAGCAGATTTTTGAGTCTTATGATATTATCGTCATTGATGAAGCCTATTCTTTAGTGCAGGATGGGGCAGAAAGCGATTCCTTCAGCAAAGAAGCGATTGCGCAGCTAATTATAGAGCTGGAAGAGCATTCTATGGATAAGCTGGTAATTTTTGCCGGATATGGTGGGAGAAAGGTAAGTGAACGGAATAATAAAATGAAAAGCTTCCTGGATGCCAATCCAGGACTTCGCAGCCGGATTACTTCGACGATTTACTTTGACTCCTACAGTCCAAAGGAGATGGTACAGATTTTCTTTCATCTTGCAGAGAGACAACATTATATTCTGGATGAGGAAGCAAGGGAAGGGGTATTTTGTCATTTTGCAGAGAGAATCAAGGATGATAACTTTGGAAATGGGCGTGAAGCCAGAAGGCTTTTAGAGACCAGTGTTTCTTGTGCGGCAAGCCGTGTGCTGTCTCAGAACAAAAAGAACTATACAAAAATAGAATTACAGAAAATTTTACGGGAAGATGTGGAGCGTGCCATTCAACAGATGGAATATGCACAAGAGGTTCAAAATGGAGGCGGAGGAAGGAAAAAGATGGGATTCTATATGTAACAAAGTCTGCTATTGAGATGAGATGGTTGTTAAAAGGGTTGCTATTTTCTGGTTTTCTTTGTATGATAAAAGTATATATTTCGACAGATTATGCAGGAGGTGTTACATGGGTTATACAAAGCTCAAGGATTTAGTTGACAGAACAGAAAACAATATAGAGTTCACATTTGAGGAAGCGGTCTTAAGGTTTATTCGAGAGGACTGTGAGGGGCTACGTTTTGATGAGAAAAAGGAAAAGGAAGAGACAGAAAACGGAGTATATTTGGGAACCAGTCTAAAAGAAAATCAGATTCCTTATAATATGCAGATGGATATTGACAGGCTGTGTCTGGAGAATGCCCTGGCTCGATTCCTAAAATCAGGAAAGAAAGAGGATGCTTTTGACGTTTATTTCTGCTATCTGGAGATGTTCGTGGGAGATTATGAAAAGACCAGAAGAATGATAGAATTACTTTCGGAGTATGAGGCAAATGGCAGCAGACTTTTGATGAAGCACAGAGACCATTACTCCCACTCTGTCTATGTGTTTGCACTGGGACTAGCTATCTATGGATCTAATGAGATTTATCGGAAGGAATACCAGAAATACTATGAGCTGGACAAGGCAGGGCAGGAGCATAAGGCGGCGTGCCACTACCTGAAATATTGGGGGCTGACTTCTCTTTTCCATGATATTGGATATCCTTTTGAACTGCCTTTTGAGCAGGTGTGCTCTTACTTTGAGGTCCAGGACGAGAAGAGGAAGGAGCATCCGTTTGTGTCATATCAGACTCTTGCCTCATTGACCAGGGTGGACAGAAGGGGAAGAAAAGATCTGTTTAAAATCTATAATAGGAATTTTGCAACTACGAATGAGTTATTTGCCCATGTTCTGTATGAAAAGCTGGGAAAAAAGGGATATTATACATTTACTGAAGAAGAGATGCAACAGAGCTTGGAAGACAAGCCTGCCAGGCCGGAGGCGTTTAATTATTTTATGGACCATGCGTATTTCAGCGCTACAGTTCTTTTCCAGAAAATGTTTGGGGAATTGAAATGTACACTTGAACCAGAACATTTGGATGCGCTGACAGCGATTTTGATGCACAACAGCTTATATAAGTTTTCGATTGCTTTCTATAAGGAGAAAGAGAACCATCCGTTTGAGGCAAAATTTCATCCTTTGGCGTACATGCTGATGTTGTGCGATGAGCTTCAGTGCTGGGACCGGACAGCATATGGAAGAAACTCCAGAAAAGAGCTTCATCCTATGGGCTGTGAGTTTGATTTTTCAGGAAATGGAATAAAGGCAGTTTACCTTTTTGATAGGAAAGAAAGCGGGAAGGTAGAACTTTTTGAAGAGCGGTATGGGAAATATTTGGATGAGAAAAAGCGTGACCCTGAAAAGGAACCGCCAAAGCTAAAAGCCTATTCCAGTATGCACACAAGAGAAGACGGAAGTTCCGACTTCCAGGAAGATATTAAGCGGATCGTGGATCTTCACGGAATCAAGTTTTCCGTAGAGACAAAGCAGGCGCAAAAGGAAAGAAGCGAACGCAGGAATTATCTGTCAGACAGCAGCTATCTTAATCTTCATAATTTTGCAGTCGTCTTAAATGGCAGATGGAATAATGCGGAGTGGAAAAAGGCGAAGGAGAAAAAGCAAGAAGAAGAGTTTTTAGGAGACAAGAACGTAAGGGAAGAATTTTCCAGGTCCTTCCAAAAGCTTTCTCTGGAGTATAAGCTGTCCAATATTAATCAGGCCAAAGCATTTGCATATTATATGAACAAAATAGGGTGCTTTTATACGGATAAAGAAGTTGATTTCGAGGTAGTGGAAAGCTTTGGCGAGGAGGAGCTGGAAATCATTGGGAAGTTAGAGCATCGGAGATGGCTTCAGGATCATTATGATATGGGATGGGATTATGGAGAGCCCAAAAAGGAAGAGAGAGAGCTGGTAAGAAAGCATATAGATATGATTCCGGGATTTGATTTAAAACAGAAAAAGGTGTCTGTGGAGCAGGCGGAGGAAAATTACAGGCGTCTTGACAAGGAAGAGCAGGATAAGGATAAAGATCCTATGGAATGTATGCTGGCGTTGCTTCGGATGTTTGACGGGCTGCGGATTTACAGACTGGAGTAGAGATAAGGATAGAAAGGATATAAGGAGCGGGGATTATGACGTCAGATGAGATGAGAAAACGAGAAGAAGATGAGCACGTGAGATATGTGAAAGAACATCTATGTGATCGAAGTGGAGACAAGGAGTTTGTCTTTATAAGCTATAAGAGTGATGACTGGAGAGTGGTTCTTAGAGATATCGTTTATACGTTGCTGACAAAATACGGTTTAAACGTTTACTTTGATGGGAGTTTTGATTCTCATAATTCTTTGTGGATAGAACAATTTCCAGAAAATATGAAGGACTATAAATGCAGAGGCGTGTTGGCGTTTATTGACGACAAATACGCTACAAGCTATGCAACACTGCTAGAGCTCATGTATAGCCAGAGATATGTGGTAGACGAAAATGGGTTGCCAGTAGTTCCGGTTAATCTGGATAAACTGACTAGAATAGACGGAGCGTATGGCCAGGAGAATACGGGATTAGGGCTTAAGTTCTATGAAGATGGGACAAAGAATATTAATGCCAAGTCGGAGGAAGAACTTTTTGCGAAAACATTTGAGGAATTAAAGGAACGGGATCTTTTGGGAAAAGCGAAGTATTCCTATGAAAAAGGCAGCACTTTGACAAGAAGAATATGCAGTAATATTACGGGGGAATTGCTTGCAAAACTTGGGGTTAATGAAAATTATTATGAAAGTGGAAAATCTTTGGACGGGATCGCTGCTTCTATAAAGGATGCCTGTGGAGAAGGGGTTTTCAGTGTGAAGCCGAATGACGGACAGAAAGAAAAGACTGTAGAGACCGTTAAAAGGGAAGCTCCTAAGTCTTATAACTTTACTTTATATGGAAAAGAATATCGGGATTTCAAATTGAAATATATGATGCTCACCGTATTCGAGGAGATCATGATCCGGCATGAGGATAAACTGGATTTGCTGCTGGCTTCTTTATCGTGTTTAGCTCAGGGAGACATTATAAATCCCAACACAAAGCGGACGGTTTTTCGTGCTGGAAAAGCGATTGTTGTGGGCCAAAGAACCGTATCTGTTGGAACCTCATTAAACAGTAGCGCGGTGCTGGGCTTTATAGAGAAACTGCTCTGTATCTGTGAAGAGGATCCAGATACGTTTATTCTGGAATCTGGGGAGAAACAGAAAGAAGATCAGACAGAGCCTGTCACACAAAGAGAGAAGAAAAGCGTTGATGGTGAAACGACAGAGTTTTACCGCTATCAGAGAGCAAACTTATCTTATAATATTTCAACACAATCCTTTACTATTCTGGCAGGGAGCCTGATTAAGGCAGAAGAAACGACTCACCGCTCCAAGGTGGCCAGTCTGATGGAGATCTATACAGAATTTTTAAATAAGAAAAAAATAGTATCCAGTGACACAGCGCCCGGATATATGGAAGTCTTGGAAAATATGCCGGCAGGCAACAGTCCTTCAGCAGCAGCTAAAATGGTGAGCGGCGGCTCCATAAATGGAAATACAGCTTTGATTGAAGTAGACTCGAAGAAGAGCTTTGGGCAGCTGCATGGGACGGGAGGCAGCAAAGTATCGGGTTCTAAGAAAAATACGATTAACAATACCCATAAACTAGGATTGGAAGGGATAGAATGATTAACGAGCAGATTGAGCAGATTACCACAGACAGCCGTTTCCAACGTCTGAAATACCTTCAGGAAAAGAAAAATATCTTTACAATCGTAGGACAGACCCATACGGAGCACTGGCACAGTTCTTTTATAAGCTGGCTTCTTGATCCACATTCCAGTATGTGTCTTGGGCATTATGCACTTGCCAGGCTTTTGAACATTTATTTAAGTAAGGCAAAGGATTCGGATTTTACTTTAAAAGAACTGTATGGATTTGATTTGAATCAGGTGCATTTTCAGACAGAAAAAACATTCATTCTACAGGGAACGAAAAAGCGGTCTATAGATGTGTATGGGGAGAGTGAAGAACTGATTATTGTCATAGAAAATAAAGTAAAAGCAGCAGAAAATTTCAATGGATCGGAAGTGGGGCAGACGCAGGATTACTACGATTACATTGAGCGACATAAAAAGGAAGGACAGAGAAGCTTTTACTTTTTTATTACGCCAAGCCCAAAGCAGAATGCGTTTCATAAGGCATACATGCAAATTACATATCAGGAGATGTATGACTGTATCATAGCAAAATGTATGGAGCATCCACAAATCAGCGTAGACAGCAGATATGTGCTTGAGCAGTATGCAAATAATCTAAGAGAAACTGTCAATAATTCTCCCATGGCATTGGTAAATATAGGAATGTGTCAGGAATTGTATATTGATTATAAAAGTGTTTTTGACGACATTTTTAGCGCAGTGGAGCAGACTGCGGGGCTGGCAGATGATAATGGAATTTTTTGTGTATTCTATCACCGGTATCAATCTGTGCTAGATGAGATTTTCCTGTCTGTGGACAATTACGGAAGGACGCCCAGATCCTTGCAAGAAAGAATTACTGTGACTTTCGACGATTTGTATAAAAGCGGAAGGCTTCGAGACGGAGCCCCGCTTACTATGGAATATGCAGGGGTTCAGTATTATGCAGTTGCGGAAGTGGTTGACGGAAAATGTTATATGAAGGTGCTGGATGAAAACAAAAAGCCTTTTGTAGATAAAGAAGGCGCAAAAATCGGATATTATAAAACCTCTTCACAAGCAGGAATGGATCTCATCAACAGAAAACGCAGATTAAATGGCAGCGAGGAGATGGTGAGATCTCTAAACGGTCCGGCGTACTGGAAGCTTGAAGACGGGAGAAGTTTAAAAGAATTGATGACTTTTCTTTAGCATTAACTGCCATCTGAACAGAGACTTATGTTAGGAAAATGAAAAATGTAAATTTTCCTCTTGCCAAAAGCGGATTGTTGTGGTAATATACTATTCGTTAGGCCACCAGTCAGATGGCAGCCGAAGAAAAAAAGGGGCTGGTGTTTGTAGTAAGAAGGAAGAGGCCCCATGGTCAAGCGGTTAAGACATCGCCCTTTCACGGCGGTAACACGAGTTCGAATCTCGTTGGGGTCATTGGAACAGAGTAGAAATAATTCGGACCTTTAGCTCAGTTGGTTAGAGCAACCGGCTCATAACCGGTCGGTCCTGGGTTCGAGTCCCCGAAGGTCCATTTCAAAACTAAATCATGATTATCTTTGGCCCGGTGGCTCAGCTGGTTAGAGCGCCGCCCTGTCACGGCGGAGGTCGTGGGTTCGAATCCCATCCGGGTCGTTTTGTATGATAGGCAAGTCAGCCAGAATGCCGCAGTGGCGGAACAGGCAGACGCACAGGACTTAAAATCCTGCGGGACTAATCTCCCGTGCCGGTTCGATTCCGGCCTGCGGCATTTAGAGATTTTATGAAGAAAAGAGAGAACGCTTTTAGAATTTTATTTCTGAAAGCGTTCTTTTTTTATAAAATTGTATATTAAATTTTTGAGTATCTTTGAAAATAATCGTCTGTAACATCGAGAAAATGTTTCATTGCAGTGGAGCAGTGGCTGTCATTGTAGTAGGCCACCACCACAGTCCAGGTATAATCTACGTCTGGCTCCAGATAGTAGCAGTCCAAATAGTCAAAGGAGCCAAAAATGTCAAGATAGTGTTCTGGAATGAAGGTATATCCGATATCATTGGATACCAGACGCTTGATAGTTTCCTGATTGCGGCTGGTCATGACAATGCGGGGGGTAATTTGAGCCTTTTTAAATATGGTTTCATTAATAGTTCGGATCCGTTGTCCCTGGTGGCCGATGATGAAAGGAGCATTATCGAGTTTGGCAATGTCTACATAGGGAAAACGTTCCTTAGAAGACTTGCGGTAGCAATGATTTTGGATATCATTGTTCTTGGCTGCCAAAAGTACCATCCGGCTTTGTAGAAACATGTGATGGGGGAAGGGGTTAAACTTGAAGGGCAGAGGAATGATGCAGATGTCGATAGTTCCGTCCATCAGAAATTGTTCCAACTCAGACGAAGAGGATTCTACAAGAGTCAAATCAATCTGAGGGAAACGTTCTCGGTAGATGGGAAGGATATAGGTGGCGACCAGCGCGCCTAGAAGATATGGCACGCCTACGGTTAGTTTACCGCTCTCCGCGTTGGAGAGGGAGGAAAATTTGTTTGTGAGCTGTTCCATGGTATCCAGAATTTCCTGGCCGGACCGAACAAAGACCTCGCCTTCTGGGGTGAGTTTTAACCGTCCCTTGACGCGGGTAAACAAAGAGACATTAAATTCTGCCTCTACTCGTTTTAATATCTGGCTGAGAGATGGCTGGGCCACATAAAGCTTTTGCGATGCTTTTGTGATGCTGCCCTCTGCTGCGATTACTAAAATGTATTCGATTTCCCTTATATTTAGATTCATAAAGCTTCCCTTCTTTCTTATGTACGAATGGTTATGTCGAGTGTCAAAGGGGAAAATTCATTATTCTAAGTTTAGGAGAAGTAAGAACAAAAGTCAAGGCTTATTCCGTTAAAATAGTGGGAGAATATATGGGATAGTGCCAAAAAATGAGAGAAAGATTATATAAAATTTGAATAAAACATATAAATTCTGTGTATTGGATTTCCTTCCATTGTGCCTTTATAATCATAATTAACGAAGGGCAGAGTGGAGGAAATGAATGGGAACAGTTTCAGAGATAATAGCAGATTTTACATTAAACCAAAAAATAACGGGGATTCCGTCGAGTGTGATTGGGTATGGAAAGCTGCTTTTGATGGATACGTTTGGCGTGGCTATGGCAAATATGGAGCTGGAGCACGCGCAGGCGATCCGCAGAGTAGTAATGGATATGGGGTCAAAAGAAATTTGTACCTTGTGGGGGAGCAGAGACAAGGCGCAGGTAACGGATGCGGTACTGTACAATGCAGGTCTGATCCATGGTTCTGATTATGATGATACACACGTAGGCGCAATCGTCCATCCAAGCGCTGTGGTGGTGACTACCGCTGTGGCCGTAGGGGAGTCGGTAAAAGCATCAGGACAGGATATTTATGAAGCGATTTTGATTGGATGGGAAATCATTGTCCGTCTGGGCCTTGCGGTTCATGGCAAATTTCACGATATCGGCTATCATGGCACAGCGATTGTGGCGCCATTTGCTGCGGTGTGCGTAGCAGGAAAGCTGTTTGGTGTGTCACATCAGATATTGGTCAATGCATTGGGGATTTGCGGAAGCCAGGCAGCCGGCCTTCAGGAATTTTTGCGGGACGGAAGCTGGGTCAAAAAGATGCATCCTGGCTGGGGAGTTCACAGTGCAATCTATGCGCTAAAACTGGCGGAGCAAGGTTTTACCGGCCCGCGGCAGGTATTTGAAGGAGAATTTGGACTTTGGAAAACCCATTGTGGATCCGTACAGGGAGTGAAGGAGTTTGAAAACCTGGGACGTATTTGGCATACTACGGAGATTACCTTTAAATTGTATCCGGTCTGCCATATGACACATTCCTTTATCGACTGTATTCGGAAGGCCCGGGACATGGAGAAGCTCTGCCCTGAGGAGATCGAGAGGATCGAATGCAGAATCGAGGAACGGTGTTACCATATCGTCTGCGAACCAGAGCAGGCCAAGAAAAATCCTGAGACCGACTATATGATGCGGTTCAGTCTGCCTTATGTGATGGCAGTGGCTCTGGCAACCGGAAGGGTCAGCCCCTGGGAGATTGATTTAAAGCTGACAAAAGATGATACGATCCAGGAAATTATCAACAAAGTAGTGTGCATCGCAGATGACAGCAAGGGGAACCCCGGATATTTCCCAGGGTGGGTGAAGGTCGTAATGAAGGACGGGGCAGAATATGTATTTGATCAGCGCTGGGAGATGGGGACGTCTCAGAATCCAATCGATATGGATGCAGTGATGACAAAGTTTCAGAACAATCTGGAGCGGTATTATACTCAGGAGCAGATTGACAGGCTGTCAGATACGATCCAGGGAATTGACAGACTGGAGACGATTGCTGAACTGCTGAATTGCCTGGAGATTCAAAAATGACATAGAAAAGAACAAAAAGGGAAAGGTGGTTAGGAAGATGGGACAGACACTTGTTGAAAAAATAATTAGTAAAAACATAGGACGTCCGGTAAGAGCTGGGGAGACAGTGGTGGTAAATGTGGATTTTGCTGCGCTGCATGATGGGTCAGGGCCTCTTCTGGTCCGTCTGATGCAAGAGAGGGGATATGCTGGGGATCCGCTGTTTGACTCCTCTAAAATCCTGTTTGCCAACGAGTTTGGGCCAGAATCAACAAGAGAAGTTGCCAATGAACACGCATTGTGCAGAAAATTTGCAGCGGATCACGGCTGTTTCTGGGAAGAAGGCGGTACCGGACATGTCCACGCTCATGTGTACGAGCAGTTCTTGAAATGTGGTACCGTCTGCATTGTTGGAGATTCCCATACCACAGTCCACGGTGCATTTGGCTGTTTTGCTACAGGGTGCGGATCCACGGATATGGTGGCGGTGACACGATTTGGACAGACTTGGATTAAGGTTCCGGAGACATTTCGCATCAACGTAAACGGCGCATTGCCAAAAGGAGTTTTTGCTAAGGATATTATGCTTAAGGTGGCCAGTATCATCAAATCTGACCAGGCGCTATACAGATCCTTGGAGTTTGGCGGCGACACGATTTCTGCCCTGTCCATGGAAGGACGACTGACCATTACCAGCATGGGCGTGGATGTAGGCGCAAAAAATGCGATTATGGAGACAGATGAGCACACAAGAGAGTATATGAGGATTTTTGGCAGGGAGCAGGATTATGAGGAGATTAGAGGGGATGATGAGGCGGAATATGGAAGGGTAATTGAGATTGATGCCACTCAGCTGGAACCGCTTGTTTCTAAACCTCATTATGTGGAGAATGTGGACCTGGCAAAGAACTGCAGCAAGGAACATGTGGACCTGGTATTTATTGGAAGCTGTACAAACGGGCGTGTGGAGGATCTCCATGTGGCGGCGGACCTTCTGCGAGGCAAGAAAGTGGCAAAGAATACCAGGCTTTTAGTGATTCCCAATTCCCCTTATGTATATAAGGAGTGCATGAAGGACGGTACTCTGCTGGCCTTAGCGGAAGCGGGGGCTGTGATTGAAGGTCCAAACTGCGGGCCGTGTATGGGGGTTCATCAGGGGATTCCGGCGGACAATGAGGTGGTGGTAGCAACTCAGAACCGTAATTTTAAAGGGCGTATGGGAAATCCTACTGCCAGAATTTATTTGTCCAGTCCGGCAACAGCAGCGGCAACTGCACTGACAGGATACATTACAGATCCACGGGAAGTTATGAACTGAGAAAGGAGAAGAGACAATGATTCGGGATTCAATACAGGGAAAAGCGTGGAAATTCGGTTCAAATGTCAGCACGGATTCCATTGCTCCAGGGAGGTTGATTTCACTTCGGTCTAATCCTGAGGAGTATGCCAAACATGTGATGGAGGACGCGCGGCCGGAATTTGCAAAAGAGGTGAAAAAGGATGATTTTATTGTGGCAGATCGCAACTTTGGATGTGGTTCCAGCAGGGAGATCGCACCCATTATTATTAAGCTGGCAGGTGTGGGGGCTGTGCTGGCAAAATCTTTTGGTCGGATTTTTTATCGTAACGCCATTAATAATGGTATGCTGATTATTGAATGTGACACAGACCAGATTGAGGAGCAGGATGAGCTGTTTGTGGATGTGAAAAACAGAGTGATCAAAAAGATCAATGATCCAGAATTTGAGATGCCGTTTGTGCTTTCTGAAAAAGAGGTAAAGATTATCAATGAAGGAGGTCTGCTCAATTATATCGAAAAATATAATTCCTTGTCTATATAGATTGGAGCAGGAAGGAGGGGAAGAGATGACGCCGTTACGGCAGTTGGCGCGATTTGTGGTGAACTTTCAACTAAAGGACGTGCCGCCCAAGGTGGTGAAAGCGGCAAAATACTGCGTTTTAGACAGCATAGGAGCGGCATTGGGAGCAGTAAATGAGGAAGAGCTTTCTTTCATCTGCAGGGAGTGGAAAACCTGGACAAAAAGCAGTTCACCCTATCAGGCAAGGGTATGGGGATGTAATTATAAGCTGGATGTATTTCAGGCACTGTTTCTTAACGGTATGATGGGACATGCTCTGGAACTGGATGATGTCCACACAGGATCAAAATCCCATATCGGGGCTGTGGTTGTGGAGACTGCCTGGACATTGGGAGAAGCAATACATACAGATGGAAAAACTTTCCTGGAAGCAGTGGTTGTGGGATATGAGATAATGGCAAGAGTGGGTCTTTCAATGGACGTTATCAGCAATCGCAAGCGGGGATGGCATGGGACAGGCGTTATTGGCACATTTGGAGCTGCGGCTGCGGCGGGTCATCTTCTGCGGCTGACAGAGGAACAGATGGTGTGGGCATTCGGAATGGCAGGCACCCAGTCCAGTGGATTGTGGGCTTTTCTTGAGGAAGGGTCTACCTGTAAAAAGCTTCATCCTGCACGGGCCTCAGTAAATGGTTTGACAGCAGCGCTTTTGGCGAAAATGGGGATGACGGGACCAGAGCATATCCTGGAGGCGAAGGACGGAGGATTGTATAGGGCAGTATCAGACTCATTTTCGATGGAGAAACTGACAAAAGATTTGGGGAGAACTTACGAGATTCTGGCGATTGACAAAAAGCCATATCCTTGTTGCAGAACAACCCACCATGCGATCGATGCGGCGCTGGCCTTACGGTCAGAAATTGACTGGGAGAGAATAGAAAGGATTGTGGTAGAAACGTATGAGGTAGGGGTGCTGCAGTGCGGTTCTTTAGATTATCCACACAGCCCGGTAGAGGCCAAATTCAGTATCCCTTACACTGTGGCCGCAGCGCTTGTCAGGGGAAGAGTATCCCTTTCTGAGTTTACTAATGAAGCGGTGGAGGATGAGCAAATTAAGGCTTTAGCCCAAAAGGTGTCTGTAGTCGCCGATCCGCTGTTTAGCGGACGTTATCCCAAACGGTGGGGATGCCGGATTCGGATTACCATGGAGGACAAAAGCCAGATTGAAAAGCAGATTGACAACATGTCTGGCAGCTGGGCATGCCCTCTGACTAAAGAACAGGAAATCGGGAAATTTAAAGGACTGGCAGAAAAAGTGATTTGCGAGGAGGACATGGAACGAATTGTTGAAACGATTTTAACCATGGAGAATGCAGAGCAGATTCCAGAGATTTAAAAAAGAGAAAAGGCGGGAGGTTGGGCTTGTGTACTATGATTTTGATAAAGTGATTGACCGGAAGAATACCCAAAGTTCTAAATGGGATAATGTGGAGGTCAGAGTAGGGAATAAGGATGCGCTTCCAATGTGGGTTGCAGACATGGATTTTCCCTGCCCTGCTCCAGTCGTGGAGGCAGTCGTAGAGCGTGCAAGGCATCCTATATATGGTTACAGCTTTGTGGTGCCAGAATTTTATGATGCAACCATCAGCTGGATTGAAAAACAGCATGGTTGGAAACTTAAGAAAGAATGGATTGTATTTGCAACTGGAGTTGTTCCAGTTATGAATACGGTGATTCAGGAATTTACAGAGGAAGGGGACGAGATCATTGTTCAGCAGCCAGTGTATCATCCATTTGGATTTGCGATTCATGACAATCATCGCAGGTTAATCAACAATCAGCTTTTGTATCAAAACGGGGCTTATACGATAGACTTTGACGATCTGGAGAAAAAGGCAAGAAGCCCAAAAGCAAAAGTTATGATTATCTGCAATCCTCATAATCCTGTGGGAAGGGTTTGGACAGAGGAAGAGCTGAGAAACATGGCGGATATCTGTATCAAAAATCATGTGCTTATGGTAGTCGATGAAATTCACTCTGATCTGATCTACAAAGGGTACTGTCATATCCCATTGGCGTCTCTAAAGGAGGAATACGCACAAAACAGCGTGACCTGCTATGCACCGTCGAAAACCTTTAACTGCGCAGGACTAAGGGGATCAGGTCTGGTAATACCAAATCCCGAGATAAAAAGGCGATTGGAGGCACGGTTTAAACAGAATCGGAGCATTCAGCAAAGCATCTTTGCACTTCCTGCTTATGTCGCTGCTTATACGCGGTGCGATGACTATCTGGAACAGTTACTTGACTATCTGGAAGGTAATGTGGCGTATCTGGAAAAAAGTCTCAGAGAGAGTCTGCCAAAGATTAAACTGGTGAAGCCGGAAGGGACGTATTTGATGTGGCTTGACTGCAGCGGCTTGGGGATGACTGCAGAGGAGCTTGCAGATTTCTTTATTCATAAGTGCAGGGTGGCTGTCAGCAGGGGGGATGGATTTGGCCCTGCGGGGGAACAGTTTGTCAGGCTGAATATCGGGTGTCCCAGAGTGATATTGGAGCAGGCTTTAAAACAGATACGCGCTGAATATCGGGCATGAGAGGACAGGAGGGAGAACGGATGAAAAAGATATATCGGTATTCCACGATTGCATTATGTGCTTTTTTCGTGTTATTTCACATATACACCGCTTTATTTGGTGTTATTGGGAATAATGGACAGAAATGCATTCATCTGTCCGTGATTTTTGGCATTCTGTTTATTGGACTCATGGAAAAGGATGAAAAAAACATAATTTTAGTTATTTTGGATACAATTTTTCTGATAGCTGGCGTGGCAAGTATGTTATACATTTGGTATGTGTCTCCTACGTATGATAATCGGGGCGGAATCACGACAAATGCAGATATTCTTTTTGGCGCTTTGCTTATTGTTACTCTGATCTATGCCACATGGAGAAAAATAGGACCAGTTTTAGCAATAGTAGCTACGGTTTTTATTGTCTATGCATTTGGTGGAATGTATGCGCCTTCTTTGCTTCAACATGGAGGATTTAAAGTTGGAAGATATATTCACCTGATTGTTTTTACATCAGACGGAATCCTTGGATCGCCGTTGAATGCGTCAGCAAACTACATTGTGATTTTTATTATCCTTGGCGCTGTATTTAGCGCAAGCGGGGTGGGAGATTATTTTACTTCTCTGGCAACCGCCGCATTTGGACGTTTTAGAGGCGGGCCGGCAAAGGTCGCAGTTATTGCTTCTGCATTTTTTGGCTCTATATCAGGCTCGTCCATTGCAAACGTGATTGGTACAGGTACTTTTACCATACCCATGATGAAAAAAATGAAGTTTGAACCGGAGTTTGCAGGAGCCGTGGAAGCTACGGCTTCTACAGGGGGACAGATTATGCCGCCGATTATGGGAGCAGCTGCGTTTCTGGTAGCGGAAATTTTACAGGTGTCGTATTGGGATGTGGTTAAGGCAGCAGTAATTCCGGCTTTTCTTTATTTTGCAGCTATCCTTATGACAGTAGACCTTTATGCAAGGCGGAAAGGAATCGAAGGTCTGGACAAATCGGAGCTTCCGACGATAAGCAAGCTGATAAAAAAGGGATATTTATTTTCACCATTAGTGTTACTGATGATTTTGATTGGTCCCTTGGCTTTTTCGATTACAAAGGCTGGAATCTATGTACTGCTTTTTACGCTTATTGTTGTATCTTTTAACAAAGAATCCAGATTTAATAAGAAAAAGCTGATTGATACTTTTATAAGTGCTGGGAAGGGATGCATTTCTGTAGCCATTGCATGTGCGCTGGTTGGCATTATTATTGGAACTGTCGTCGGCTCAGGACTTGGCTATCGTTTATCCAATGTATTGGTGACTGCAGCAGGAGGACGTTTAAATATTCTGCTTATTATGACTATGTTTGTCTCGCTGATTCTTGGAATGGGACTTCCCACTTCTGCAGCGTATTTGGTACTGGCGACTATGGTAGCGCCGGCCATGATTAAAATGGGAGTATTGCCTATGGCGGCTCATCTGTTCCTGTTCTACTTTGGAATTATATCAAATGTGACGCCGCCGGTTGCTATGGCTTCCTATGCGGCTGCAGGGATAGCTCAGTGCAACCCAAGCAAATGTGGATTTGCTGCATTTAAACTAGCTATTTCTGGTTTTATCCTCCCGTTTATGTTTGTATATAATCCGGTGTTGTTGAATCAGGGGATTTGGTACGAAGTTTTATATTCTGTGTTTACGGCGTTAGCCGGAGTGTATTGCTTAAGCTGCGTTACTGAAAACTTTTTTATGAAATGGAATATAAACGTGGTTCAAAGAATCATGTTGGGCGTGGCGGCTTTGCTTCTGATTCAACCGGGAATTGTTACGGATATTATAGGAGCAGTGTTAGTAATCGGTGTTTTAGCAGGCTGTAAATTTAGAAACTTTAGTAAAAGCGGCGTTAAAGCCCCAAAATAGAAAGAGAGGTAATAGTTATGAAAAAACGTGTTATGGTGGTAGCAAGTGTTTTAGTAGCAATGTCATTGACTGCATGCCAAAATGCAGGCGGTACAACCAGTACGTCGGCTGCTCAGTCCTCGTCGGCTGCCAAGACAGAAACCAGTGGAGCGGAAGCAAAAGTGGATGAGACAAAAAGGACCCCTCAGACGATTACGATAGCCTGTGGGACAAGCAAAGGGGTAGGATATATTACAACCTCTACTGCCGGATCCATCTTGACGAGTCTGTATCCGGAATATCAGATTAAACCGGAAATCACAACAGGTTCCCAGGAGAATATTACCCTGGTTCGTGAAGGAATTGCCCAAATCGGCGTTGCTATGACGGATTCTGCTCTGGCAGCATATGAAGGAAACAGAGAATTTGATGAATCTTACAAGGGGTGCATTAATTTTGTTACCGGTGGTTATATGACAACCATTACTCAGATTGTTCCTAAAAACTCGGATGCAAAGGAATTACCTGACTTAAAAGGAAAGAAGCTGGGTGTGTCAAAGGGAGTTATGTCAAAATATTATTTTCCTATTTTGCTGGAGGCGTATGGTCTGACAAAAGAGGATTTTAAAATTGAAGAAATGTCGATTAATGACATTTTGACTGCGCTGCAGGATGGAAATATTGACTATGGAATCCATGTGTCTTCCGTACCTAACACAGGAATTTCGGATTTGGCATTGTCATCCGGAATACAGCTTTTGACTATGAGCGATGATCTTCGAGACAAGATTATTGAGAAAAATCCCTATTTTGTAAAGACTACTATCAGCAAAGATGTATATGGAACGAATGCGGATTCAGAAACACTGGCCACCAGAAACGTATATGTATGCGCTGTGGATGCAGATGAACAGGTGATCTATGACTGGGTGAAAACATTGATTGAAAGCCATGAAGAATTGTCAGCGGCTCATCCTCAGGCAGGAGATTTTGGCGGTAAGGATGGAGAAAATGCGTTAGAGGGACAGCTGATTCCGATTCATCCAGGAGCAGAGAGATATTATAGAGAAGTCGGCATTATAAAATAAGGGGGAAAACAGAATGGCAATCAAAGGAAGAAGTCAGGAAGCGATTTTAAAAAGGCTTACAGAGGAGATTGGGAAAGCTGGTCTGGATGCAGTGATACTGACATCGGCAGGTTCGGTGTTTTATGCTACAGGGTTTGCGGTACGCAGTTTGTATCGGTCTGGAAAAACGGGAAATGCAGCTGCAGTGGTGACTGCAGGTGGAGATGTGTATCTGATCTGCAGTGAATTTGAAAAAAATGCGGCAGTGCAGGTCTGTGATCCATCAATCCATATTGAGGCGTATCCGGTGTGGATTTATATTGAAGATTATGCCGTGGAAAATATGGTGAAGGAAGTTCAGCCGGATTTAAACAAGACATACCGTATGGCGGTTCCATTTATTCCGCCAAAGGCAGGGGGAGCAAAAGTAGGCGTTGAGAATAAGTGGCTGACATGGGAGGCCGGACAGTTTTTACGGGATACCTTTGGCGCAGATCATGTGGTGGACTGCTCCAAGGTATTGAATGAAGCGAGAATGATAAAAACGCCATGGGAGATTGAGGTGCTCCGCCACAATGCTCATATTGCCGAGGTGGCAATGAATACAACTGCAAAGAGGATCGTGCCGGGAATGACCACGGCAGATGTGCACCATATCTTCCACTCCGTATGCCTTGAACTGGCGCCGGATATGACAGCGGTGAGCCAGTCTCACACTATCGGCGCAGATATCGCACCTGCGTGGATTCCGGCAGAAACGAGAATTAACCGCGGGGACTTGATCCGGCTGGACGGCGGCCCTTATACAAACGGGTACAAGTCAGATCTGGGGAGAACGTATGCTGTTGGCAATGTGGCTTCTAAGGATAAAGAGGAATTGTATGCTACTTTATGGAAGGGATATGAATGGGCAATCAATCATATTGGGCCGGGAGTGAAAATGTGTGATATTTTTCAGGGGACACAGGAAGCTATTGGCATGAAAAACTATATCAGGGGACACCATGGACATTCTATCAGCTGTGATATCTCAGGAGAGGAATACCCGTTTATAGCACCAAGTGAAAATCGGGTGTTTGAACCAGGAATGGTGATGTGCTTTGAAACTCCGTTTTACAGTTCCACTCGGCATACGTATAATATTGAGGACACCTTGCTGATTACCGAGACTGGAATTGAACTCTTTAGCCAGGCGCCGCCTACAATGTATATTTAGGATTCCAAATCTCTTTTTTCTTGTAGAACTTGCAATCCAATGCAAGATATGGTAATCTTTTTTTAAGATGGGGAATAGCATGTACTTAGGAGAAGGGAGTCTATTTACTATGGAAAAGTATGTAATTGCATTGGACCAGGGCACTACGAGCTCAAGGTGTATTTTGTTTGATCATGGGGGAGATATCTGCGGAGTTGTACAAAGAGAGTTTAAACAGATATACCCACAGCCAGGGTGGGTGGAGCATGACCCTATGGAGATTTGGTCCAGTCAGCTGGGGGTATTGATGGAAGCAGTGGGCAGCATTGGAGCCACCATGGATGATATTGCGGCTATCGGTATCACGAACCAGAGGGAGACTACGATTATCTGGGATAAAGAAACTGGTAAGCCTATCTATAATGCCATTGTATGGCAGTGTAGAAGAACCTCAGAGATGATTGAAACATTGAAAAAGGACGGAATGGAAGAGCTTGTGAGAGAAAGGACAGGTTTGATTCCGGATGCGTATTTTTCCGGCAGCAAGATTGCCTGGATTCTGGACCATATTGAGGGCGCCAGAGAGCGGGCGCAAAGAGGAGAGCTTCTTTTCGGAACCGTGGATACCTGGCTGATTTGGAATTTGACGAAAGGGCAGGTTCATGTGACGGACTATACGAACGCGTCCAGGACCATGCTGTATGATATTCGTAAGTTATGCTGGGACTCAGAGATTTTGGATTACTTTGACATTCCGGCCTGTATGCTGCCAGAGGTGAAGCCCTCCAGCTGTGTTTACGGATACACCTCAAAGGAAGTGCTGGGAAAGAGTATTCCTATTGCAGGGGCTGCGGGAGATCAGCAGGCCGCTTTGTTTGGCCAGTGTTGTTTTGACCCAGGCGAGGTGAAGAATACATATGGGACTGGATGCTTTATGCTGATGAATACAGGAGAGAAGGCGATGGCGTCAAAGAACGGCCTTCTTACCACCATCGCTGTTGGCTGCAACGGTAAGGTGGAATATGCTTTGGAAGGCAGCGTCTTTGTGGCTGGAGCCTCGATTCAATGGCTGCGGGATGAACTTCGTATGATTAAATCTGCAGCGCAGTCGGAAAGCTACTGCAATGCCGTGGAGGACACTGCGGGGGTTTATGTGGTTCCGGCTTTTGCAGGTTTAGGAGCGCCGTACTGGAATCAGTATGTGAGGGGAACTATTGTAGGACTTACCAGAGGGGCAAGTAAAGAGCATTTTATTCGGGCAACTGTGGAGTCGCTGGCATACCAAGTACTCGATGTGCTGGAAGCTATGGAAAAGGATTCGGGAATCTCTATGCACACCTTAAAGGTGGACGGCGGCGCGTCTGCCAATGATTTTCTTATGCAGTTTCAGTCCGATATTTTGAATATCGGCGTGATCCGCCCTCAGTGTATTGAGACGACTGCTCTTGGAGCTGCGTATTTGGCAGGATTGGCAGTGGGCTATTGGACAGATAAAGAAGAGATTCGAAAAAACTGGAAGATAGAGCGACGGTTCCATTCTGGAATTGATGAGAACCGGCGTAGGGACCTGGTAAAGGGCTGGAGACGGGCTGTGAGGTGCGCTCTGAGCTGGGCAGAAGAAGAGTAGAATAGGAACAGTACGCTTTGCCTGGGGGACTGGAAAACGTTTCAGATGTTTTGCGGTTACTCCCAGGCGTCTTTTGTGAAATGAATGTGGGCTGTAGCTTAGAGAAGTTCAAAAAAATGCTTGACAGATTTTGCTAAAAAGATTATAATAACTTACGTTCTGGTAAGAACAAAAAGAATAGGTGTGCGTAGCTCAGCTGGATAGAGCACTTGGCTACGGACCAAGGTGTCGGGGGTTCGAATCCTCTCGCGCACGTAAAGCTTCGAAAGTATATTTCGAAGCTTTTTCTATATTTAGACGTAAGAGTGTAGCAAAATTATGGGAATTTGAACGGAGGGATTGATTATGCGGTATCAACTAATTGGAAGTACTATGCCAGCAGTAGAAATTACTTTTGACGCGGCGGGGGAATCTGTGTATACGCAGTCTGGAGGAATGGCATGGATGACGGAAGGGATTGCCATGGATTCTAACATGAGAGGCGGTCTGGGAAAGAGCATTGGCAGAATGTTTTCAGGAGAATCTCTCTTTATGGCTACTTACAAGGCAGAAAAGAGCGGGGCTGTAGTGGCATTTGCCTCTACGGTTGCGGGAGAATTGCTTCCCGTTGATATAGGAGCCTGCGGCGGTATGATTTGTCAAAAGGGGGCGTTTCTCTGTGCACAGGAAACAGTGAATCTTAACGTGGCCTTTACCAAGAAATTTTCTGCTGGTTTATTTGGCGGCGAGGGTTTTATTCTTCAGGATATTTCTGGAAGCGGCATGGTATTTTTGGAAATCGACGGAGATAAGGTGGAAAAATATTTGAGACCCGGAGAAGTAATAAAGGTGGATACCGGAAATGTGGTCGGGTTTGAGAAGACTGTAAGATATGAGATTGAGATGGTGAAGGGGCTCAAAAATATCTTCCTGGGTGGGGAAGGAATGTTCTTGACGAAACTGACGGGCCCGGGAAGGGTGATTCTTCAGACTCAGAATTTCAATGAATTTGCAGGACGAATTATTCGAATGGTACCTTCCAGATAGAGGAAGACTGAGATAGAGGGGAATCAGACAATGGAAACAAGGGCTTTGGATCGCAGAACAGAGATTGATGTGGCGAAAGGATTTGCACTGTTTTTGGTAGTGTTTGCTCATGTGCTGGACAGGGATTCTATATGGGCTTATTGGATCTTTATGTTTCACATGCCTGTCTTTTTCTTTTTGTCAGGAATGACGTTTAGGCCGGAGAAATATAAGGGACTGCCTGAATTTCTGAAGGATAAATGGAAAAAAAGGGTCGTTCCCTATTTGATTGTTACGTTTATTGGCCTTTGCATCTGTATGATCAGACCGGATTACCGCCAGCCGGTTTTAGACCGTGGGTGGAAGGACATACTATTGTGGATTTTTTACTATGGGCAGCCGGTGGAGCTGTATGTCGGTCAGATATGGTTTTTGATGGGGCTGTTTATGGCAGAGCTTTTTGCATATCTGTGGTTTCGGATCTTGGGGCAGAGACCGCTCTGGGTCCGCTGCTATAGTCTCTTGTTCTTAGGATGGGCGGCTGTGAATATGAATCAGGTTAATGACGTTTTCAGAACGATTTTCCCGATGTTTCACCGCCTTCCGTGGAAAATGGATACAGGGGTGTGCGCAGCCGTGTTTCTGATTGCCGGATATTATACGACAAAGACGAAGCTGCTGGAAAGGACGGGCAGCCTGGTGTGGTTTTTGATTCCGTTTTGCACCTGGCTCAGTTACTACTTTGGGCCCAGAATGTATGGGTATGTGAATATGTGCGACTGTACGTATTCCCCAGGACCATTCTTCTTTTTGGTGGCATTTTTAGGCTCCGCTTCCTTGGTGTTTACAGCCTTTTTGTGCAAAAACTGGAAATTCTGGGAATATTGTGGACGTTATTCTCTGCCCATGTTTTCTGCCCAGACTTTTGCGATTTATTGGGTTTTGGAAGGGATTGCAAAGGTTACAGGGCAGATGTACATTCCAAGACATACAATGCCCGGTCATAAGGTAAGCCTTCTTGTCAGTATAGGGGCGTTTGCTTTAATGGTGATTTTTGTATATCCCTGGCATGTGTATCAAAAGAAAAGGGCAGAGGGAGTCCTGTTTTTGCGCAAAACCACTAAAAAATAGAGATTTCTTTATGGGAAGTGCACATTGCAGGATAGGAAGAGACAGGGTATAATGAAAATACCAAATTTGTATACAAAATATACAAACATATAACAGGAGGAATTGAAAATGGATGTTCGCTACTCTGCAAACCAGAAGGATGTAAAACGCTATACCACAGAGGAAATGAGAAATGAGTTTTTGATTCAGGACTTGTATGCGCCCAATGAGGTCCATGCCGTATATTCTCATGTGGATCGGATGGTGACTCTGGGATGTATGCCAACGACAGAAAACGTGTCTATTGACAAGGGCATTGACTGTTGGAAGAATTTTGGCACGGATTATTTTTTAGAGCGCCGGGAAATCGGTATCTTTAATATCGGCGGTTCTGGTAAGATTCAGGCGGATGAGGAGACGTTTGCTCTGGGCTTTAAGGATTGTCTGTATATTACCAAGGGGACAAAGAAGGTGTTATTCTCCAGTGATGACCCTGAGAATCCTGCCAAGTTTTATATGGTCAGCGCGCCGGCTCACACTTCTTATAAGACCACATTTATTTCAATCAAAGATGCGGCGAAAAGGAATTTAGGAGAACAGAAGGCGGCGAACAAGAGAACCATTAATCAGTTTATTCATCCAGATGTTCTAAAGACCTGCCAGCTTTCTATGGGAATGACGGTTTTGGATGAGGGAAGCATCTGGAATACCATGCCTTGCCACACTCATGAACGCCGCATGGAAATCTATATGTATTTTGAGATTCCAGAAAATCATGTGGTGTTCCATTTGATGGGAGAGCCTGAGGAGACGAGACATATTGTTATGAAGAATGAGGAAGCTGTGATCAGCCCGTCCTGGAGTATTCATTCAGGAGCGGGTACTTCCAACTATACCTTTATCTGGGCTATGGGCGGGGAGAATCAGGCTTTTGACGATATGGATAATTTGGAAGCTACAAAGCTTAAGTAAGGTAAGCCGTGATTAGTCTGGCAGAAAGAGAGTACAGTAAAACCCCCAGGGGCTATTGTGCTCTCTTTCTGGCTGGTTTGTCGCTGGATGGAGGATGGCTTCAGAAGACGGAAAGGCAGGCGGACATGGAAGAGGTAACTTTTAAGAATCGAGAGGATATGGTTTATCAGGTTTTGAAGAAGGAAATTCTGGATTTAGAGTTAAAACCTGGGCAGGTGATTAAAGAGAATGAGATTTGTGAGAGGTTTTCGGTTTCCAGGACGCCGGTTCGGGACGCTCTTCGTATGCTGCAGGAACAGGGATTTGTGATTACAGTGCCTTACAGGGGAATTTATGTGACCCTTCTGAATCTGAGCAATATTAAGCAGATGATTTATATGCGGGTGGCAGTAGAAACAATGGTTATGCGGGATTTTTCCCAGATTGCCACGCCTCTTATCATGGAAGATATTTTTTATATGCTGCGTAAACAGAAGGCTTTGATTCAAACAGCGGATTTTAAGCCAGAACAGTTTTACCGTCTGGATGCACAGCTCCATGGTATTTGGTTTGAGGCTACAAAAAAGACGAAGCTGTGGGAGATGCTTCAAGAGCAACAGCTCCATTATACCAGGTTTCGAATGCTGGATTTTGTGACCGAGACGGATTTTACCAGGATAATTGAGGAGCATGAGAATCTGGTAGAGCTGTTGGAGAAAAAACGGATTGCGGGGATGGAAAAGGCGTTAAAGGATCATTTGTATTTTAGTATGAAACGAATGCGGCATCAGATTGATGTAGAGTATCGGGAATATTTTGAGGAAGAGGATCCGGAAGGGAAGTTTGATATTTAATACAGTGATTTGATAAAGTATTTGAAATAGGACTTGATTTTTTTCAAAAAACCTTTATACTATATAGTACATTTAAGTTTATATCGACAAGAGAAAGACAGGTGCAATGAGGTAGCTGCAAATTACGGGAGCAGTGCCTCTTTTTTTATCATATTTATTGAGACAGGCGAGGATTATGAGATATGATGCTCCAGGAACTGGAAGAGAAACTTAAGAACCTTTCGGGAAAGATCGGCTTTTACTATCACAATCTGGTCACAGGAGAGAGGATGGAATATGGCTCTCAGGAGAAGATGACGGCGGCCAGTGTGATTAAATTATATATTATGGCAACGGCGTTTCAGAGAATCCATGAGGGAAGTCTTAAGGAAACTCAGATGATAGTTATGAGAAAAGAGGATTATGTGCCTTCTTGTGGAGCTGTGGCTTATATGCACGAGGGACTGCAGGTCACGGTAATGGACTTGATTACCTTGATGATTATTTTCAGTGACAATACGGCTACCAATGTTTTGATTGACCTTTTGGGCATGGAAGAGATCAATAAGGGGATTCGGAAGCTGGGGTTTAAGGAAGCGTTGCTTCGCAGAAAGATGTATGATGTTGAGATGGCTAGGCAGGGGATTCAGAATCTGATCACAGCCAGGGAGACAGGAGCGCTTTTTGAAAGGCTGTATGAGGGGACTTTGGTCAGTAGTGAGGCAAGCAAGAGAATGGTGGACATTCTGAAGAATCAGCAGCTTAATGGAAAGATTCCGTTTTATCTTCAGGCTCTTTCTGAGGAGCCTGAGATTGCTCATAAGACAGGAGAAGACACCGGGATTACTCATGATGTGGGGATTATCTATGGAAGAGAGCCGTTTGTTGTCTGTTTTTGCGGGAATGAAACCGATACCCCTGCATTTGACAGGGCTATGGCTGAGATTTCTCTGGATTTATATAGGAGAGGACAGGAAAAATCATGAGAATTGTAAAGATTGAGACAGGGGAAGTGAACATTCCACTGGTTACACCTTTTAAGACAGCCCTTCGGACTGTGGACTGTGTCAACGATATTATAGTCCGTATTGTGACAGAGGATGGGCAGGAGGGATTCGGTGAGGCTCCGCCTACGGCGGTCATTACCGGAGACACCAAGGCTTCTGTCAAAGGAGCTATTGAGGAGTTTATCGCCCCCAATCTGGTGGGGATGGACATTGAGAATTTGGATGGCGTCATGGAAAAGCTTCATGGATGTATCTTGAAAAATACTTCTGCCAAGGCGGCTGTGGACATGGCGGTCTATGATTTATTTGCAAAGTCCTGTAAAAAGCCTCTATACAAGGTACTGGGAGGGAAGCGGTCTGAGATAGAGACAGATTTGACCATCAGCGTAAATGGGATTGACGAGATGGTAAAAGATAGCTTAAGAGCCGTGGATCAGGGATTTGGAATCCTAAAGATCAAGGTGGGGAAGGAAGGCTTAAAGGATGTTGAGAGGATTAGAGCGATCCGTCAGGCTGTGGGACCGTCTGTCAGACTGAGAATTGACGCCAATCAGGGCTGGAGTCCCAAAGAGGCGGTGCGGATTATCCGAAAGATGGAGGATTTGGGGATTGAGATGGATTTGGTGGAGCAGCCTGTAAATGCCCATGACTTTCAGGGAATGAGGTATGTGACCAGCCAGGTGTATACCCCGATTCTGGCAGATGAAAGTGTGTTTTCTGTAGAGGACGCCATTCGGATCATTCAAAAAAGAGCAGCAGATCTGATTAATATCAAACTGATGAAGACTGGGGGAATCTATCAAGCTCTGAAAATCTGTGGAATCGCAGAGAGCTTCGGAGTGGAGTGCATGATCGGCTGTATGCTGGAAAGCAAAATTGCGGTCAGCGCGGCGGCTCATCTGGCGGCAGCCAAGGGAATTATAACCAGGGCGGATTTAGACGGCCCGTCTTTGTGCAGAGAAGACCCTTATGAAGGGGGACCTGTGTATGAGGGAAGTAAGATTTATATGAACGAGGCATATGGACTTGGAATCACAAGAGTGCCTGGCTTTTTTTAGGGGACATTATATTATAGAAGGAATGAAAACGGAGTTACTCCCAAAAGGGATTAGCCAATAGCCAAAAGGAAATGGAGGAGAATTTATGAAGAAGAAAAGACTTATGGCCTTATTACTATGTACGGCGATGACAGTTTCGGCCGCTCTTACCGGATGCGGCGGCAAGTCTGACGCCAACCAGACTCAGGCGGCTGGAGAGAGCAGCGGGGCAGCTCAGGGCGGCGATTCTTCAGGAGAAGGCGGTTCTGCAGTGTATAAGAGACTGTATTCCAGCGAGTCTTCTACGCTGAATTATCTGGTGACCTCTACCATTGAGGAGCAGAGGGCAGGGGCAAACTGTATTGACACCTTAGTAGAGTATGATTCTGACGGACAGCTGAAGGAAGGACTGGCTACGGAGTGGACTTATGATGAGGCGACGCTGACCTGGACCTTTAAACTGAGAGAGGCCAAGTGGGTGGACAACACTGGTGCAGAAGTAGCGGATGTGACTGCTCAGGATTTTGTGGATGCGTTAAAGTATGAGCTGACCCCAGAGTATGAAAGCGCCAATGCCCAGAATCTGTTTGGCGTGATTGCCAATGCCAGAGAGTATTACAATGGACAGGTATACAATGGCGGTGCGGACGAGGATGGCACCACATGGCCGGCTATCGACTTTTCTGAGGTTGGCGTAAAGGCTGTGGACGACCATACGCTGACTTACACTCTGGCAAAAGAGGTTCCTTACTTTATCTCTTCCTTAGTTTATGTAGTGTACATGCCTGCCTATGGCCCGCAGTTAGAGGAATTGGGCAAGGAGTTTGGTACAGCTGCGGACAAGATGTATTATAACGGAGCTTTCTATATGGCTGAGTTTTCTCCACAGGAGAGACAGGTTTACAAGAAGAATCCTTCTAACTATGATGCAGCTAATGTGTTTATTGATGAGATTCAGAGAATTTACAATGCAGAGGCAGATACTCTTGGACCGGAAATGATCAAGCGCGGCGAGGTTGACTGGGCAGAGATCAGTGCAGATTTACTGGATGACTGGTTAAGTGGTGAGGATACCAAAAACCTGGTCAGCAGAGAGCGTCCGTCTACCAGCTATTCCTATTTCTACTGCTTTAACTTTGACCCTCAGTTTGGGGACGAGTATGAGCCAGACAACTGGAGAAAAGCAGTAAACAATGAGAATTTCCGGAAAGCTCTGTTTGCGGGCCTGGACAAGACAAAGGAAGTGGCGGTTCTGGAGCCTACTTCACCGGATGATTATATTTTATCCACAGTAACTCCATTTGATTTTGCTTTTAATGCAGATGGTAAGGATTACACTACCATTGGCGCTATGGCAAATATGGGAAATACGTTTGATGAGGCAAAGGCTGTGGAGTACAAGGAAGCAGCTATGACAGAGCTGGCAGCAGAGGGAGTTACTTTCCCTGTAAAGGTGCTGATGCCTTACAATCCTTCTGTTGTGAACTGGGATAAGGAGTGTCAGGTTGTAGAGCAGCAGATGGAAAGTTTGCTGGGAACCGATTTTATTGATATCATCATTGAAGCTGGTCCTACAGACAACTTCCTGACAGAGATTCGCCGCTCTGGTAAGTATGCGTTTATGAAGTGTGGATGGGGTGCGGATTATGCAGACCCAGAGACCTGGACTGATCCATTCTATCAAAGCAAGGGCGAGTCTGGTTATGACCCCGGGTACAAATATGGATTCATGGCAAATGCCATTACAGAGGGAACCGCTACTGCGCCAGTCGTTCAGGAATACTTTGATAAGGTTGATGCTGCTAAGGCCATTACGGTTGACACCAATCCACGTTTTGAGGCGTTTGCTGAGGCTGAGGCTGTTCTGATTGACCATGCTCTTGTGATTCCGTTCAGCATCACGGTCAGCCCATATATTGCCACAAAGCTGAATGAGTTTGAGGCTCAGTATGCACCGTTTGGCGTATCCAAACTGAGATTCAAAGGACAGCATTTGCTGGATCACTATGTGTCAATGGAAGAGTACGAGGCTAACAAAGAAAAATAGGATATCTGTGGGGCTGTTGCGTAAATGGGGATTTTCCCCAGCAACAGCTCCTGCCTTGACAAAGGCGGAAAACATTCTCGAAACCAGATGTGCAGGAGTAGTATCCAGGTGGCGTACATCTGTTTTCGAGAGGATTTTCAGTCTGGAATTACAAAAGGAGCAAAGGAGTTAAGGGCATGTTAAAGTATTTAGGGAAACGAATCGGACGTTCGGTGCTGACCTTGGTGATTATTTTGACCATCGTGTTCTGTTTGCTGCGTCTGATGCCGATTGAGGGGTATTTTCCCAATTTTGAGAAGATGACGCCTCAGCAGATTCAGGTTGGTTTGCAGGAAATGGGATTGACGGACCCATTGCCAGTGCAGATTGTCCGTTTTTTTGGAGATCTTCTTCAGGGGGATTTGGGAACTTCCAGGATTTATCGGGCCAATGTGCCAGTGACAGAAGTGTTGGCGGACAAGATTCCGGTTTCGATTAAGCTGGGTGTTCTGTCCATGATGGTGTCTCTTCTTGTGGGACTTCCTATGGGCGCGTTAATGGCAAGATATAAGTTCCGGTTGTTTGATAAAATAGGGACTTTGTTTATTGTCTGTATCCAGGCGATTCCGGCTGCAGTTTATTTTCTGTATATTCAGCTTTACGGAACCCAGATTCTGGGAGTGGGACTTTTGTTTGACATTCACAATCCTAAGTATTGGGTCTTGCCGGTGCTCTCAATGTCGTTGAATAATATTGCATTTTATGGCATGTGGCTCAGACGTTATATGGTAGATGAAAGCAACAAGGATTATGTGAAGCTGGCTAAGGCGAAAGGTGTTTCGGAAGGCGGAGTCATGTTTAAACATATTTTCCGAAATGCGTTTGTGCCTCTGGCTCAGTATATTCCCACAGCGTTTCTCAATACGGTTATCGGTTCTATTTATATTGAATCTCTGTACAGTATTCCGGGCATGGGCGGACTTCTGGTGACAGTAATCAAAAAACATGACAATACTATGGTTCAGGGAATCGTGCTTTTGTACGCCTGTGTAGGCGTTCTTGGACTTTTGCTGGGCGACCTTCTGATGGTGCTTTTGGATCCAAGAATCAGCCTTGGAAAGAAAGAAGGTGACAGATGATGAAGCAGTTCAGTTATCGCCACACGAAAGAGGCAGAGCTGATGAACAGTATGGAGGCGGCCTCGAAGAAGGCTTCTGAAATGACAGAAGAGGAGTTGTTTTCTTTTGCGGAGTTTAATGCCGCTGAGGTGGAACGGACAGGATACAGTAATTATTCCTATTGGCGAAGTACGTTTCAGGCGTTTTTAAAAAATCGGGCTGCGGTTGCTTTGCTGCTTCTTTTAGGATTACTGCTGTTGTTTACATTTGTACAGCCTTATCTGCCAGGGCAGTACGATCCTAATATGATAGTCAATGATGAGAGCGGTATGCAGTACCGGAATATTCCGCCTGGAGATATGTTCCTTTTAGGGACAAACTCCATAGGCCAGGACTTATGGGCCAGGATCTGGGCAGGTACCAGAACGTCTCTTTTTATCGGCCTTTCGGTGGCTTTGGCCGAGGCTTTCATCGGAATTACCGTAGGCGTGATTTGGGGATATGTGAGAAAAGCAGATTTTATTCTGACAGAGGTTTACAACATTATTGACAATATTCCTAATACGATTATTTTGATTTTGATTTCCTATATTTTAAAACCAAGCGTTAAAACGTTGATTTTTGCCATGTGTCTGACTGGATGGATTCAGATGGCCCGCTTTATCAGAAATCAGATTTTGATTATCAGGGACAGGGATTACAATGTGGCCAGCCGCTGTCTGGGCACTCCAACCTGGCGGATTATGGTGAAAAATCTTCTTCCGTATCTGGTTTCTGTAATTATGCTGCGTATGGCGCTCACCATTCCGGCGGCTATTGGCAACGAGGTGTTTATTACCTATATCGGCCTGGGGCTTCCGGTGGACATTCCCAGCCTTGGAAATTTGATCAATGAGGGGCGGGCGCTGATTACCAGTCCGGCACTTCGCTATCAGTTGGTGTATCCGACTATTATTCTGTCGTTTGTGACTATTTCGTTTTATATTATCGGAAACGCATTTTCGGATGCTGCCGACCCGAAAAACCATGTGTAGAAGGGAGAGCCTATGCCAGACAAGATGTTAACGGTGGAAGACCTGGAAATAAAATTTGAACTTCGGGGAAAGACGTTAAACGCTATCCGCGGCATTTCCCTGGATTTGTATAAAGGAGAGATTCTAGCCATTGTGGGAGAATCGGGAAGCGGAAAGTCTGTGTTCACCAAATCCTTTATGGGACTTTTGGATCAGAATGGAAAGGTGACCAAGGGAAAGACCGTATATTTTGGGGCGGACGACGGAAAGCCCATAGAATTGACGAAGCTGAAAAAGGAGAAGGAATGGTATAAAATCCGCGGGCATGAAATTGCCATGATTATGCAGGACCCTATGACCAGTTTAAATCCGTTAAAGACCATAGGGGCCCAGATTATGGAGGCTGTGCTTTTGCATCAAGATTTAAGCAGGGCGGATGCCAAAAAGAAGACGCTGCAATATTTGGAGGATGTGGGAATTTCTCATCCAGAGCGCCGGTTTGACCAGTATCCTCATGAGTTTTCAGGCGGTATGCGCCAAAGAGTGGTGATTGCTATTGCCATTGCCTGCGCGCCTCAGATTCTAATCTGCGATGAGCCTACCACAGCCCTGGACGTAACGATTCAGGCCCAGATTTTGGCTTTGTTAAAGGCTCTGCGCCACAAATATAAGCTGTCGATTATTTTGATTACCCACGATTTAGGTGTAGTGGCCAATATTGCGGATCGTGTGGCTGTCATGTACGCAGGAGATATTATTGAGATTGGGACCAGCGAGGACATTTTCTATGATCCGAAGCATCCATATACCTGGGCGCTGCTGTCTTCCCTGCCTCAGGTGGGCGTAAAGGGAACCAACCTTTTTTCTATTCCCGGAACACCGCCGAATCTGTTTACAGAGGTGAAGGGGGACGCCTTTGCTCCCAGGAATCCACAGGCACTGAAGATTGATTTTTTGGAGATGCCACCGTATTTTCAGGTTTCTCCTACTCACAAGGCCAAGACCTGGCTTTTGGACCCAAGGGCGCCTAAAGTGGAGCCGCCGCCAGTAGTGGAAAAGATTCGGAACGGAGGCCTGATTTAATGGAGAGAGAAGTTCTTCTGGAAGTAAAGAATTTGGATGTGACCTTTGGAGAGCGGAAGAAGAAGTATAAGGCTGTCAAGGGCGTAAACTTTAAAATTTATAAAGGAGAAACCTTTGGCCTGGTAGGGGAGTCTGGTTCAGGAAAAACCACCATCGGGCGGGCAATTATGAGGATTGTGCCATCAGCAGGTGGGGAGATTTATTATAAGGGGGAACGGATTAACGGACGGATTTCCCCAGAACTGGATCGAAAAGTGATGAAAGAGATTCAGATGATTTTTCAGGACCCTCAGGCTTCCTTAAATGAACGGGCCAAGGTGGATTATATTATCAGTGAGGGACTTTTAAATATTGAGAAAGGAATCGGCGAGGCGGATAGAAAGGCCAGAGTAGAGCAGGCTCTTTTGGATGTGGGACTGCTTCCTGAGTTTTCCAGCCGGTTTCCTCATGAGTTTTCTGGAGGACAGAGACAACGAATTGGAATTGCAAGAGCTTTGATCATGAATCCAGAGTTTATCATTGCAGACGAGCCTATCTCTGCTCTGGATGTGTCGGTTCGCGCCCAGGTTTTGAATCTTTTGTCTGATATGCAGAAGAAAAGGCAGATTACGTATCTGTTTGTGGCCCATGATTTGTCGGTTATGCGGTTCATCACAGACAGGATTGCGGTGATTCATAAGGGACGGATTGTGGAAATGGGAGAGACGGAAGAGCTGATCACACATGCCATTCATCCCTATACAAGAGCGCTCTTGTCTGCCATTCCTATGCCGGACCCAAGGCACGAAAGAGGAAAGAATTTGTTGGTGTATGAACCGGATATGCACGACTATTCTGTGAAGAAACCGGAGTGGGTGGAGATGAGACCAGACCATTTTGTGCTGGCCAATGAAGAGGAAGTTAAGGCATGGAAAACTGTATGAACTGGGGCGTAGTGACAAAATCCATAAGCACGATCTATGAGGGAGCTTTTACTGAGAAGGAACGAGACGGACAAAGAGTGTCTGCCATTGCTGACGAGGGGCTCCACGGGATGTTGGTGGAGATAACCGGAGAGGAAGAAGAGGGATACGTTCCGGTAAGGACTTTTTACGGATACACAGGTTATATGCTTATGGCGGATCTGTGCCCAATGAGCAGGGAAAGAGCTATGTGCTGGGAAGATTCCAACCTCTGGGTAGTAAGCGGAAGCTGTGTGGATGTGGTTTCTGTGCCAAAGGTTCAGGGAGTGAGGCTGAAGGTTTTGTTTCGGGGAAGTCTGGTTCAGGTGGTTTCCTGGGACAGCGAAGAGGTTGGATGGGCCAGGGTTTGTCTGGCAGACGGAAGCCTGGGCTATATGAGAAATCAGTACCTTTGGGAGAAGAAGTTTTCTCAAAGAGGAGTCTGGGAGAGACAGGTGCGCCAGATTCCGGTCAGAGAGGAAAAGCGATTTAGGGAAGCCGTGGTGGAGACGGCGAAAACGTATCTGGGAACGCAGTACCGGTGGGGCGGACGATCAACGGCTGGGATCGACTGTTCAGGGCTTACGTCAGTCAGCTATATGCTTAACGGAATTTTGATTTTTCGGGATGCGAAAATTGTGGAAGGCTATCCTGTCCATGAAATTCATAAGGCAGACAGAAAGCCTGGCGATCTGCTGTATTTCCCAGGCCATATTGCCATGTATGTAGGAGAAGGAAGGTATCTTCACTCTACAGGAAAAGTCGGAAGCGGCGGCGTGGTGTATAACAGCCTGGATCCGAACAGCGCTGAATACCGGAAAGACTTAGCGGACAGTTTGTATGCTGTGGGGAGTATTTTTTAGGGAGAGGAATTATGGATTCAAGGTTTACGTTAGAAAAGAGGATTGAGGCGGAACTGAAAAGCTATGACGGCTTTATAGGGCTTTACGCAGATGATTTTCATGGAAATGTGATTGCCATAGGGGCGGAGGAAAAGTTTGAGACTGCAAGCACCATTAAGACGTACATACTGGCATGTTTGTTTGACGAGGTTGAGAAGAAGAACGCCAGCCTGGAGGACATGCTGGAATATAAAGCGGAGCATGTGACTGAAGGGAGCGGCGTGCTGTGCGCCCTGGAGCCTGGGGCCTTGTTTCGGGTAAAGGATGCAGCGACCCTGATGATCATTGTCAGCGATAACATTGCGACCAATATGCTGATTGATTATCTGGGTATGGACACCATCAATCACTGCATTCAAAAACTGGGGTGTAAGGACACAGCTCTTCACGGGACTCTTCATTTTGATGGGAGCAGTAAACTTGGAACTACCACTCCCAGGGATTATGCCAGCATGTTTGTGAGAATGGCCCAGGGAAAGCTGATTAGTCCAACTTCTGATGAACAGATGATAGAGATTTTGAAAAAGCAGCATTATAATTCCATGATTACCAAAGATTTTCCGCCGGTCTACATGGATATAGACAATACGGACGAGGTGCTTATCCATGTGGCCTCAAAAAGTGGCAGCATGGATGCATGTAGAAACGACGGGGGGATTATCTACACTCCCTATGGAAAGTACGTACTGGTTATGCTGAATAAAAACTTCAGCGATGCCATGTATTATCCGAACCATCCGGCTACGGTGTTTGGAGCTAAGGTCAGCAGGATGCTGCTTGATCAGTTTTTGGCGTTGGAAGGAAGGTTTCATCTGTGATAGAGCATTCCATTGTCCGCTCAAAGAGAAAGACTATGGCTCTTCAAATTACCAGAGAGGGACAGGTTGTGGTGCGATGTCCTCTCTGGGTGTCTGACGCCAGGGCTAGGGCGTTTGCGGAAAGTCACAGGAGATGGATTGAGAAGCATTGTGAGGAAATAAAGGAGCAGATTTCCCGTCAGCCGGTGTATACAGAAGAAGAAGTGAAGGCGTATCGGGAGAAGGCCAGGGAAGTCTTAAGTGAAAAAACGGCGTGGTGGGCTGAACGGATGGGGATCACTTATGGAAGAATTTCGATCCGGCAACAGGCCACCAGGTGGGGAAGCTGCAGTGGAAAGGGAAATTTAAACTATAACTGGAAACTGGTGCTTCTGCCAGAAGATTTACAGGATTATGTAGTGGTTCATGAACTGGCTCATCGAAAGGAAATGAACCATTCCTCCCGTTTTTGGGAGATTGTGAAGAAGGAGCTGCCTGACTGGGAAGATAAAAGAAGGCGGTTGAGGGATTTTAAAGGATGACAGCAAAGTGGATGGTATATGCGAAGAAGGCGGATTTTAACAAGATTGCACAGGATTTTCACATCAGTCCTGTGACCGCCAGGGTCATTCGCAATCGGGAAGTGTGTGGAGACGAGGCGGTAGGCCGGTATCTTTATGGTACATGGGAGAATTTTTATTCTCCTCATCTCTTAAAAGACGGAGACCTGGCGGCCGATATTCTTCTTCGGAAAATAAAACAGGGCAGACGGATTCGAATTGTGGGGGATTATGATATAGACGGCGTCTGTTCTACATATCTGCTTTTCCAGGCATTAAACCGGCTGGGAGCCTGGGTGGACTATGAGATTCCAGACCGAGTAAAGGATGGGTATGGAATCAATGAGCAGATTGTACAGCAGGCATTTGAAGACAAGGTGGACACAATTTTAACGTGTGACAACGGAATTTCTGCTGTAGAACAGATGGAGACTGCAAAAAGTCTGGGGATGACGGTGATTATTACAGACCATCATGAAATTGTAAAGGCAGAGGAGAGGGAGGTGCTTCCCCGGGCGGATGCTGTTGTGAATCCAAAGCAGTCGGACTGTGCCTATCCCTGGAAGGAGATCTGCGGGGGCATGGTGGCGTATAAGCTGATTCAGATTCTGTATGAAAAGGCTGGAGTTTCGATAGAAGAGTGGAAAGATATGATGGAGTTTGCAGCCATTGCCACTGTAGGGGATGTGATGCGGCTCCAGGAAGAAAACCGGATTCTGGTGAAAGAGGGACTGAAACGGCTGCCTTTTACCAAAAGCCTGGGGCTTAAAAAGCTTGTGGAGAAGAATAATCTGGATATTGCCAGTTTAAGCGCATACCATATTGGATTTATTGTGGGCCCCTGCTTAAACGCAGGAGGGCGGCTTCAGACTGCTAAGACCGCTCTGAAATTGCTGTTAACTCAAGAGGAAGAAGAGGCGGACAGACTGGCCCAGGAATTAAAGGATTTGAACGACCAGAGAAAGGATATGACTGCAAGGGGGACGGCAGAGGCCGCAAGGCTGGTGGAGTCAGAATATGCCCAGGACAAGGTGCTGGTGGTATATCTGCCCGAGTGCCATGAGTCCCTGGCAGGAATTATTGCCGGAAGACTGAGGGAAAAGTACCACAAGCCTTCTTTTGTGCTGACAAAGGCAGAAGAGGGGGTAAAAGGATCCGGCCGTTCGATTGAAACTTATCATATGTTTCAGGCTTTGGTGGAGGTGAAAGAGCTTCTGACTAAGTTCGGCGGACACCCGATGGCGGCAGGGCTGTCTCTGGAAGAAAAAAATGTGGAACGTTTCCGGCTGGAGATAAATCGGAAGGCCGGTTTGACAGAACAGGATTTTGTTCCCAAGGTATGGATTGATGTTCCTATGCCTATGGAATATGTGTCAGAGGAGTTGATTCGGGAATTGGAGCTTTTGGAGCCTTTTGGACAGGGCAATGAGAAGCCTCAGTTTGCCCAGAAGGATTTGACTGTCCGCAGCGTCAAAGTACTGGGGAAGAACCGAAACGCGGTAAAGCTGTCTCTCGTAACGCCCCAAGGCCTTCCGATGGAAGGCATGGTGTTTACAGACGGCGACGCTTTTGTGGAAGGAATGGGAGAAAACAGAAAGATGGATGTGGTCTATTATCCAGAAATCAATGAGTACAATGGGCGGAGGAGCATTCAGGTTGTCATTAAGGAATTTCGGTTTTCATAAAAACTAAAGCCCCTGGGTGTACCAGGCTGCGGCTCCGAAGAGAAGGAGAAGGCCCAGGGCTGCCCAGACGACGGCCTGGTCTGTCAACTGGCGAAAGGATCGCAGCTTGTTTTCCAGCTTTACATTGCGCTCTTCGAAGCGCAGGTAGAGATCGTCGGAGAAATGGGAGGTGGTTTCCCAGTCAGGAACGATGTTTTGAATAGTCTCTGAGGAAGGGGCAGACGTCAGGGACAAAAGGGACTGGATTTTGGCGGGGCGGGTATGGAGTATTTGTCCAATCTGGTCTGGGGAAAACGAAAGGACTGAGGAGAAGAACCATGCAGCTTTGGATTTTATAGGTTTTTTTAGAAACGCCCACAATTCATCGGAAATAGGGAAGGCGGCGACGCTTTCCAGCGTTTTTCTGGAAGGAAGGGGCCTGAGACGGCGCAGATAGTAATCTTCGCAGGTTTTAAAGGCATAGGAAAACAGCTTTGCCGCCATTTCATTTTCATCTTCCGAAAAATGGTCGTCACATCCTGCATACAGAAAGGTCTGAAAGGTGATTTCTCTTGCTGCCTCTGTATGACAGGACAAGAGAAAGGAAAAGCGGAAAACGTCTGCGTACCATTGATTTAGAAGCAGATCAAGGCTTTGATTTGGCATTGTCATTAAAAAACCTCCTATTTTTCGTTAAAACCTACAATAATTTAAAATTAATCTTAATTTTTTTTTACTTGTCTACAACTGTGCAACTGTGCTATAATGAAGAGGCGTATTCCAACGCTTATATACAAAAACCCGTGCAGTGACAGGCCCGGGCAGATATAAAAATGATTATAACATGTTTTACCGCAGGCTACAAGCGGATTTATATGCCTGGGACTGCGGACAAAATTTGTTAATAATAAATAAGGAGGATAAGCGATTGAAGAAAAGAATGTTATCATTGACTATGGTGGCAGCAATGGTGTTGTCGCTGGCGGCTTGCGGAGGCAAGAGCACAACTCAGGATACTACCGGGGCGCAGACAGGAACTACTGCAGGATCTGATGCTTCTGGCGAGACTACTGCAGCTGCGGATGAGACTCAGGCTTCTGGTTCTGCATCATCTGCAAATCCAAATGCAGGTAAGGGGATGTACCCCGGAACCTCTAAGAAAGGCAGCATAAGCGCGGAGGTTACCACCATCTCTGTTATGAATCCGATTCTGATGACTTACAACAACGAGTTTTCTGTTGCACGTCATGGATGGGATTGTCTGGTGAAGCTGGATGAGAACAATAACATTGTTCCGGCGGCTGCAGAGTCCTGGGAGACTTCTGACGATGGACTGAAATGGACCTTCCATATTCGTCAGGGTGCTAAGTGGGTGGATTCCACAGGCGCTGAGATTGGCGATGTGACAGCTAACGACTTCGTGTTCGCATGGAGTGAGCTGTTGAATCCTGACAATGCGGCTGAGTATTATACTTTCGCAACTGTATTTAAGAATGCTCAGAAGTATTATGACTACAAATCTGGCGCTTCTACAGAGGAAGTGACTTTGGACCAAGTAGGCATGAAGGCTGTTGACGACTATACACTGGAGATTGAGCTGGAGAACTACCTTCCATATTTCTTGCAGTATGTGAAGTTTGAGGTTATGAGCCCTATCTATGAGCCGTTCTACACCCAGGTAGGCGCTGACAAGTACGGTACAAGCCCAGAGACTCTGGCATTTAACGGACCGTTCTACATGACCTCTTGGGTAACAGAGAGCAGCATCTCCATGGCTAAGAACCCATCCTGGTACAATGCTGGAAGCGTAAACTTAGAGGAAATCAATTTCATCAAGTTCAGTGACACTAACACAAGATACAATGCATTCCTGGGCGGCGAGCTGGATATCATGGATGTAACCGGCGAGCAGCGTGCTGCTTTTGAAGCAGAGGGATTTGATGTAAGCTCTTATGTTGGCGGCTACAGCTACTTTGCATGGATGAACACCACAGATACTTCCGATTTCAGAAGCGTGAGTCTGCGTCATGCCGTAAGTGAGGCTTTAGACCGCAAGCAGTTGATTGACACTGTGTTTAAGAATGATAACGAAGTTCCGGCTTGTATGTCATTAGGTATTTCCGGTGTGAATACAGCTACTTTTGGCGAGGCAGTAGTTGCAGACAACGGCGGCCCGCTGTATAAGGATAATGCTGATCCAGCAGCTGCAAAAGAGTACTTGGCAAAGGCTCTGGAAGAGTTGGGATACTCAGACCCAAGCCAGATTAAGTTAAGCCTGATGACCAGCGAGGGAACTCAGAACGAGCTGTTATCCCAGGTTATTCAGGAGCAGGTAAGACAGAATCTGGGAATTGAGATTGCGATTGAAGTATTGACTATTACCGAGTGGAGAGCACGTCGTAACGCTCTGGAGTTTGACTTCTGCGTAGGCGGTTGGGGACCTGACTATAATGACCCGATGACCGACCTGGATCTGATGCTCAGCACCAATGGAAATAACCACACAGGATATAACAATCCGGATTATGATGCCCTGATTGAGTCTACCAAGACAGAGCTGGACCCTGTGGCCCGTGAGAAAATCTTCATCCAGTGTGAGTACAAGATTGCTGAAGATTTACCAGTAATACCGATTTACTGGCGTCATGAAGATTATGTGGCAAGTGAGAAGATGAGCGGCGGCTATCTGCGTCTGCCATTCCAGGCTTATAACCTGATTTACACCACATTAGATGAGTAAGAGAATGACTGAGTAATTTTTAGGGCACACTATTTTGGAAAGACTTAGAAGATTGGCATAGACAATGGACATATGCCAGTCTCTAAGTCTTTTTTGGAAATATCTGTGCTTGATTTATGAAAATGTAGAAGGAGGGGTTTACTTTGCTGAGATATACACTGAAGCGTCTGGGTTATGCGGTTCTGACTCTGTTTGTTCTGATTACGCTGACCTTTTTCATGATGCGTATGCTGCCTGGCGACCCATTTTTGGGAGATAAGACTGTGACCGGAGCGGCTTTAGAGAACATGAAGGCTAAGTATGGGCTGGATAAACCGGTGATTGTTCAGTACTTTATCTATCTGGGAAACTGTGTACGTGGGGATTTGGGAACTTCCATTACCTACAATAAGCCGGTTCGCGACATTATTTCTGAGGCATTTTTGGTGTCTGCGGATTTGGGAATCAGAGCATTGATCTTTGCGGTTATTGCCGGAGTGCTTCTGGGTATGGTGGCGGCTGTGAAGAGAGGCAGCGCATGGGATTCTGTGTCCATGTTTATTGCCATGATCGGCGTGTCGGTTCCCAGTTTTATCATGGGCGCGTTGTTTCAGTATTTTCTGGCTCTTCAGCTGAGGAAAGTACTGGGATTTGCTTTGTTCCCTGTTCAGGGCTGGGGAGATTTTTCAAAAACGATTCTTCCTTCTTTTGCTCTGGGGCTGGGGTCTCTGGCCACGGTTTCCAGGCTTATGCGTACCAGTATGCTGGACGTACTGAATCAGGACTACATTAAGACAGCCAAGGCGAAGGGCTTATCTCAGAATATGATTATTATCCGGCATACAGTGAGAAATGCGATTATGCCGGTTATTACGATTCTTGGACCTACGGTTGCTTCGGTTCTTACAGGTACTTTTGTTATTGAAAGTATTTTTAATATTCCCGGTTTGGGCAAATACTTTGTAATGAGTATCAAGGACTTGGATTATACGATGATTTCAGGTACTACAGTGTTCTATGGCGCTCTGTTGATTTTGTGTACATTGGTGGTGGATCTTTTGTATGGACTGATTGATCCGCGTGTGAAACTGGAGGGATAAAGGATGGACCATATTGCAAAAGAACGGTTTGGATATGTGGGAGAAAATACCAGAGAGCGAGAGGCTATCAACCGTCCCAGCCTCACCTTTATGCAGGATGCCATGCGCCGCCTTCTAAAGAATAAAGTGGCTTTAGTTTGTGGAATTGTGTTGGTTGTGATGATTGTGGTGTCTGCGGTGGCTCCTATGGTATGTCCCTTTGACTATCGGGAGCAGCATTACGGCCACACTAATGCGCCAATGATGACTGTGTGCGACCAGCAGGACAGCAGCGGTATGGGCCACACCCATATTTTTGGCACAGACACGCTGGGAAGAGATTTGTTCTCGAGAGTATGGATGGGAGGACGGGTTTCTCTGACCATTGCTATTGTCAGCGCTATCATTGACTTTTTCCTTGGAGTTCTCTATGGAGGTATCTCAGGGTACTTTGGAGGAACTACAGATATTATCATGATGAGAATTTTGGAAATCATCAACGGGATTCCTTATCTGATTATCGTAATTCTTTTAATGATGATTCTTACCCCCGGCATGGGGACAATTATTGTGGCGTATTCTCTTGTGGGATGGATTCCTATGGCAAGGCTGGTGAGAGGCCAGGTGGTGGCCTTAAAACAGCAGGAATTTATTGCAGCGGCGGAAGCTTTGGGCGCCAAGCCTTCTCGTATTATTATTAAGCATCTGCTTCCGAATACCTTGTCCGTGGTTATTGTCCGTATTACCCTTTCCATTCCGTCTGCGATTTTCTCAGAGGCATACTTAAGCTATGTTGGTCTTGGAGTGCGGCTTCCAATGTGTTCCTGGGGCTCTTTGGCTCAGGCAGGTATTGAGAATTTCCGAGTATATCCTATGCAGCTTATGATTCCTGCAATCTGTATCAGTTTGACCATGCTGGCGTTTAACATGCTGGGCGACGGCCTGCGGGATGCGTTTGATCCAAAACTCAGGAGGTAATGGAATGGCAAATAGAGTGCTTGATATAGAAGATTTAAAGGTTTCTTTTTTTACGTATGCAGGTGAAGTGCAGGCTGTCAGAGGCGTGACTCTTCACGTGGACGAGGGAGAGGTTTTAGCCATAGTAGGAGAGTCGGGCTGTGGGAAATCTGTGACGGCTCAGACGATTATGAAGTTAAACCCTATGCCTCCGGCTCAGATTATGGGGGGGAAAATTCAGTTAGGGGAGCATGACATCATCGCTGCCTCTGACAAGGAGATGCAGGACATAAGAGGTAAGGATGTGGCTATGATTTTCCAGGACCCTATGACCTGTATGAACCCGACCATGCAGGTAGGAAAACAGATTGTGGAGGCGATTAAACTTCACAAAAAAATGTCGAAACAGGAAGCGGAGAAGGAAGCAATCCGCTGTTTGGAACTGGTAAATATTCCAAACCCAGTGGACAGGGCGAAACAGTATCCGCATGAATTTTCAGGCGGTATGCGTCAGAGAGCTATGATTGCCATGGCTGTAAGCTGTCGTCCTAAGCTGTTGATTGCAGACGAGCCTACCACGGCTCTGGATGTGACGATTCAGGCCCAGATTATGGACCTTTTAAAGAGATTGAAGGAGAAGTTTAACACAGCTATTGTGCTGATTACCCACGACTTGGGCGTGGTGGCTGGTTCAGCAGACAGAGTGGCAGTTATGTATGCAGGAAAAGTAGTGGAGACGGGAAGCTGCGCTGATATTTTCTATCGAGGAGCGCATCCTTACACATTGGCGCTGCTAAAAAGCCTTCCCTCTCCAGATACGACCAAGGACGAGAAGCTGACGGCTATTCCCGGAACACCGCCGGATTTGCTTTCACCGCCTAAGGGCTGTGGATTTGCGGCCAGATGCAGCCACTGCATGAAGATTTGCCAGGAGGAGCTTCCGCCGGAATTTCCGTTGGGAGAGGGACATACGGCTAACTGCTGGCTCTTGCATCCGGACTGCCCGTCGGCAGAGGAAAGGGGTGAGATCTGATGGAAGATAATATTTTAGTTCGCACAGAAGGCCTGTGTAAATATTTTAAAGTCAGTGGAGGACGGACCCTGCATGCGGTAGAGAATGTGAATCTGACGATTCGAAGAGGAGAGACGCTCGGCCTGGTAGGAGAGTCTGGATGTGGTAAGTCTACCTTGGGCCGAACAATGATGGGAATTTACGCGCCTACAAAGGGGAAACTGATTTATGACGGTCAGGAAATGCATTTGAATAAGAGAAATGACCGTTTTAAGTTTGCCAAGAAAGCTCAGATTGTATTTCAGGACCCTTATGCTTCCTTGGATTCCCGAATGACGGTTGGCTCCATTATTGAGGAGGGCATGATTATCCACAATATGTACGACGCCCAGAAGCGAAAGGAACGAGTGGAAAAGCTTTTGGACAGAGTGGGGTTAAACAGGGAACATGCCAGCCGTTTTCCTCATGAGTTTTCTGGCGGCCAGAGGCAGCGTATCGGTATCGCAAGAGCTCTTGCCATTGAGCCGGAGTTTATCGTGTGTGACGAGCCTATCTCTGCTTTGGACGTGTCAATTCAGGCCCAGGTTATTAACCTTCTCCATCGTCTTCAGAAGGAAATGAATCTTACCTACCTGTTTATTGCCCATGATTTGAATATTGTTAAGTATATCTCGGACCGGATTGCGGTTATGTATTTGGGAAGCGTAATGGAGCTGGCTGACAGTGACGAGCTGTATCATAATACGCTCCATCCGTATTCCAAGGCTTTGCTTTCGGCAGTACCGATTCCTGATCCTGAGAGGGAAACTACCAAGAGCCGCCAGATTATTTCTGGAGATGTGCCAAGCCCCATACACAAACCAAAGGGCTGCCCGTTCTCCACGCGCTGTCCAGAGGTATGCGATAAGTGCCGTGAGGATGTGCCGGAGTTAAAAGAGGTAAGGCCCGGACATTTTGTGGCCTGCCATAAGGTGAAGGGAGAGGAAAGTAATGGTTAATGAGGTAATGGATTTCATAGAGCAGTGTGACCCAGAGGTGGGCCAGGCCATCAAACAGGAAGCTGCCAGGCAAAGACGAAATCTGGAACTGATCGCTTCTGAGAACATTGTGTCAGAGGCGGTCATGATGACGATGGGAACTGTTTTAACCAATAAGTACGCAGAAGGGTATTCTGGAAAGCGATATTATGGCGGCTGTCAGTGTGTCGATGTGGCGGAAACTCTTGCCATAGATCGTGCAAAAAAGTTGTTTGGCTGCGATTATGCCAATGTACAGCCCCACTCTGGAGCCCAGGCTAACATGGCGGTTTTTCTGGCGATGTTAAAACCAGGGGATACAGTCATGGGCATGAATCTGGACCATGGCGGTCATCTGACTCACGGAAGCCCTGTGAATTTTTCGGGCCTCTATTTTCATATTGTTTCTTATGGGGTGGAGGACGACGGATTCATCGACTATGACCAGGTGGAGCGGATTGCTCTGGAGTCAAAGCCCAAAATGATTATTGCCGGAGCCAGCGCTTATGCCAGGGTGATTGACTTTAAGCGTTTCAGGGAAATTGCAGATAAAGTGGGAGCCTATCTGATGGTGGATATGGCTCACATTGCCGGATTAGTAGCCGCAGGACTTCATCCAAGTCCAATTCCTTATGCTCATGTGGTGACCACTACCACGCATAAGACTTTAAGGGGGCCTAGAGGCGGCCTGATTTTGGCGAATCAGGAAGCGGCAGATAAGTTTAATTTTAACAAGGCTATTTTCCCCGGAACTCAGGGCGGGCCTTTAGAACATATTATTGCCTCAAAAGCGGTTTGCTTTGGAGAGGCGTTGAAGCCAGAGTTTAAGACGTATCAGGAACAGATTGTAAAGAATGCCAATGCATTGGCATCTGCTCTTAAAAACCAGGGGTTCAAGCTTTTGACCGATGGAACAGATAACCATTTGATGCTGGTGGATCTGCGGGGCATGGATATCTCCGGTAAAGAACTGCAGAACCGTTGTGATGAGGTTTACATTACGTTAAATAAGAATACAGTGCCCAATGACCCAAGAAGTCCATTTGTGACCTCTGGCGTCCGCATTGGTACTCCGGCTGTCACTTCCAGGGGATTAAAGGAAGGAGACATGGAGAAAATTGCAGAGTGTATCTGGCTGGCTGCCACGGACTTTGAGGCAAAGGCAGATTATATTCGTGGAGAGGTTACAAAAATTTGTGACAGCTATCCGATTTATTGATGAAATAGGAAATGACACAAAGAGAAAGCGACGCGTAAAGCGGATGTTCTCTTTGTGTCATTTTTTATTTCTCATCCAGATACAACTTGGCATCCTTAAAAAAGCTTCCCACAATCAATAACATAATAATTCCCACAGGAAAGGCGGCGATGATGGAAACCGTCTGCAGGTTCGTCATAGAGTTTTCTGAAAAGATCAGGGCGATAGGGAGCAGCATAAGGAGGACTGCCCAAAACAGTTTTACATTTCTGTGGGGCTCTGCGCCAGAAGGCAAAGCTTTGTAGGAGTAGGTGGAGGCTACCATAGTCAGGGCGTCAAAAGAGGTGGAATAAAATGCAATCATGGTAACCGCTAAAAGAACCAGGCCGGCCTGAGACCAGGGCAGGGTTTTCATCACAGAGATAATCATTTGATACAGGTCTTTGGAAGACTGATACATGGAAATCAGGTCCAGTGTATTGGTGACCTGAAGATTCAGGCCGTAATTTCCCAAAATAATAAAAGAGGTAAAGGTCCCAGACAATCCCCAGAAATATCCGCCCAGTATGGTTTGACGGATCGTTCGGCCTTCGCTGATGGAACCGATAAAAAAGGGAGTAGCCACACACCATACCATCCAGTAGGCCCAATAGAAAATAGTCCAGTTTTGGGGGAACGAGGTGGTGCGCAGACTGTCTGTCCAGGTGGACAAAGCGATAAAATTCTGGGTCAGATTGCCAATGGATGTAATTCCCGTTTCTATAATATATCTTGTTTTTCCACCGCAGAAAAATACATAAAAAAGAAGTGCGAAAAACAGATAGGTACAGGAGGCGGCCAGCTTGGAAATTCCCTTCATGCCAAAATACACAGTTACCGTGTAGGTGATGCCGATAATAACGAGAAGACCGATCGTGAGCAGGTTAGACTCAGGGATACCAAATACCTGGCTAATAGCCATAGAGAGCAGGGGAGTAGCCAGGGAAAAGGTGGTGGCAGTTCCGGCTAACAAGGCGAAGACAGCGAGCAGATCAATACACTTTCCAGCAAAACCATCCACATAGTTTCCCAGAAGGGGACGACATGCTTCTGAATACTTCTGCTTCTCCCGCTTGCGGACATGGAGCATAAATCCAAAAGCCGCTGCCAAAACCAGATAGAAGCCCCAGGGAATCGGCCCCCAATGAAACAGAGGATAGGTGGAGGCCCACTCCTGAACGCCCCCCATCTGCATAATCCGGTCTTCCCCTGCGTAGAGAATCCATTCACATAACGAATAGAAAAGAATATCTGCTGCCAGCCCTGCGGTAAACATCATGGAGCCCCACTGAAACGGGGAATACCGGGGCTTTGAAAGACCGCCCAGCCGAATAGAGCCGTATTTGGAAAATGCAATATAAAGAGAGCATAGAAACATGCCTAGTCCAATCAGAAGATAATAGCTGCCAAATTCATCCCCCAGAAAGAAACGGATGGAGGACAAGATAATTCCTGAGCGTTCTGGAGACAGCACAAACAGAAGACATAGAGCCAGGATCGAGAAAAGAGGGATCAGAGTGATAAACCAGTCTAGCTGGCTGTTCAGCTTGGAGTGAGACTTATTTGATTGAAGACGTTTCATAAAATCCTCCTAGGTGTTCAAAAAATTAAAAATATATTTATTATTGAACATAGTATCATCATAAACGGAAAAATGCAAGAAAAAGTAAAAAGATTTTTGGAATGATTTCTCGGACATACCGCATATTCTTGTTATAGCAGAGATTTCAAAAGGAGAGTGTGCCATGAATTCCCAGGAATATCCCAATTTTATGAAGCTTGTCATTGCCCTGGAGTCAGTGGTTCTGCTGGCTTTTTTGTTTTTGCTTACACCAGTGGGGAAAAGTTTGGAAGTAAGCGGACCTCTGGCTGAAACAGAACAAGAGGAGGAGACAGAACAGAAAAAGTATATCAAGTGGGTAGATTTTAACGTGACCAAGGAGGCAATGCAGAAGGCGTTCCGCTATGATGTGGATACCTGCCAATCTGAAATTCATTTAAACTGGATTGAACTTTTGGCATACTTGGGAGCCAGGTATGGCGGCGATTTCTCCAGATATAAGGAATCAGATATGAATGCAATCGCAGACCGGATTCTGGCCGGAGAGAAAATGGAAGAAATCACTGCAGAGATGAAGTATTATTCCTATTATCTGGAGGCGTATACAGCGGTACTTGGCGGTATGGTGGGAAGTTATGAGATTGAGATACCAAAGGAACAGGCGCCGGCATTTGCTTTAACGACAAATCAGGAAAGTCAGGCTGCGGGAGAAAATCAGGGGCAGGCACCGAACCTTCCGAAAGAAGAGACTGAGGAAGGCGTGGTCTGGGTGACCAAATATGGTTTGAAGGCATTTTCACCTATAGCAAAAAATTATCCTTACAACGATTATGATGATTTTGGAGCAGCCAGAAGCTATGGGTTCAAACGGCAGCATCTGGGACATGATATGATGGGGCAGGTAGGGACGCCGGTGATTGCAGTGGAGTCAGGATATGTCGAGGCCATCGGTTGGAATCAGTATGGCGGATGGCGCCTGGGGATTCGCAGTTTTGACGGCAGACGGTATTATTATTACGCTCACTTGCGAAAAAACTATCCTTATCACAAATCGTTAGAGGAGGGAAGCGTAGTCCAGGCAGGGGATGTAATCGGATACCTTGGACGGACTGGGTACAGCCGTACAGAAAATACGAACAATATTGATGAGCCTCACCTTCATTTTGGAATCCAGTTGATTTTTGACGAGTCTCAGAAGGAAGGGAATAATGAAATCTGGATCGACTGTTACGAAATCACAAAATTTCTCGCCATGAACCGTTCCGAGACTGTGAAAAATCAGGAGACAAAGGAATATTATCGGTGTTATCAGATGAGAGACCCATCCATTCCAGGAGGAGCAGTGGAGCAGCGTTTTAATCCAGGTCAATGATCGTCTCATCCTCTGGGACAAAAAGCCTGCCAGAAAAATAAGGGATGCCTTCCTCTAAATACAGCGCCTGCCTTTTGGAAATATTTTTATCCTCCGTATGCCATAAAATCAGATTTTTAATATCCAGTTTCTCAGCCGTCTGACAGGCATCCTTTACCGTGCTGTGGTGTTTTTCATAAGGTTTAAAAAGTTCTCTCTGGCTATATAAACAGAAGGCTTCATGAGTCAGCCAACAGCTTCCTTTCACATAATCCATACAGTCGGGATGAAAGGGTTCATCGCCACAGCAGGTAAATTTTTGCCCGCTCTCCAGGAGTGTGGTAAAACCAAACTGTTTTGCCTTAGTAGAGTGGATATCAAAAAATGTTACAGAATAATGGAGAATCGGAACACTCTGGCCATCCTGCACAGGGATGAGATGGATTCTCTCTCCAATCATGTTATAGAATTTTCCCTGGAGTGTGAGACGGCAGATGGTGGAGATGGTGTTTGTCAAATCTTCATGGCAGTAAATATGCAGTTCCCCTTCATAGAGACCGCTTCGCATACGGGCAGCGATAATCCGAATCATCCATATGATTCCCAGCAGATGATCTGTGTGTTCATGAGTAATAAAAATATGGTGAATGTTTGACAAATCTACCTTCATGTCTTCCAAAATTCTGAGAATGCCATTCCCGCCTCCTGTATCCACCATAAAATACTGCCCGTCCGAGTTTCTAAGTGAAAAGCAGGTGTTATAGCATCGGGTCACTGAAGCGTTGCCCGTTCCAAATACATAGAGCTGTTCCATAATTTTGTTCCTCCTGATAAGAACTTCCCATTTTATAATATTTATGGTACTATAAGAAAAAGAAATTTGCAATATTGGAGGGAAGAAAATGAGGGATGTGGCATATTTAAAGCTACTGGCCAGGGAGTATCCCACGGTGAAGGCGGCATGTAGTGAGATCATTAATCTGACAGCTATCAGGGGGCTGCCTAAAGGGACGGAATATTTTTTTAGTGATTTACATGGAGAGCATGAGGCATTTATTCATCTGTTAAGAAGCTCCTCCGGTATTATTCGGGAGAAAATCAAAGAGACTTTTGGGTACGTAATTTCGGAGGAAGAGGAGGAAGAGTTAGCGAATCTGATATACTATCCCAATAAAGTATTGAATCAAATGGCTCTGGCCGGAAGGAACACAGAGGATTGGAGAAGGATCACAATCTATCGCCTTTTACAAATTTGTAAGGTGGTATCCTCAAAATATACCCGTTCTAAGGTCCGCAAAAAATTGCCGCCAGATTTCGCCTATATCGTGGATGAGATGCTTCATGTGGATTATAATGCAGATAATAAGAAAATATATTACAGCGAGATTGTCCGATCCATCATTGATATTGATATTGCAGATGAATTTATCTGTGCTCTGTGTGAACTGATTCAAAATCTGACCATTGACAGCCTCCATATCATCGGTGATATTTTTGACAGAGGTCCAAGGGCGGACCTGATTATGAATGAGCTGATGAATTTTCACGATGTGGATATTCAGTGGGGAAACCACGATATTTCCTGGATGGGAGCCGCTACAGGAAACTTAGCATGTATCTGCAACGTGCTTCGCATCGCCATCAGTTACAATGGATTTGACGTGCTGGAAGACGGATATGGGATCAACCTGCGTCCATTATCCATGTTTGCTGCCAATGTATATCGGGACGACCCGTGTCAGCGGTTTGCTCCTCACATTCTGGACCAGAATATTTACGATGCTGTGGATCCGGGGCTTGCGGCCAAGATGCACAAGGCTATCGCGATTATTCAGTTTAAGGTAGAAGGCCAGATTATCAAGCGCCATCCAGACTATGAGATGGATCACAGACGGCTTTTGGAACAGGTGAATTTTGAAAAAGGAACAGTCACTGTAGACGAAAAAGAATATCCAATGTTGGATATGAAGCTTCCAACGGTCAATCCTAAGGACCCTCTGGCGTTAACGCAGGAGGAAGAGGAGCTGCTTCATACGCTGAAAATGTCCTTCCGCCACAGTGTCCTTTTACACAGGCACATTAAATTTATTTATTCCAATGGGGCTATGTATAAATCCTATAATCATAATCTGCTGTATCATGGCTGCATTCCTATGAAAAAGGACGGAAGTTTTGACGCCATTCATTTTAGGGGGCATTCTTATTCTGGAAAGTCTTTGATGGATCTTATTAACAAGATGGTGCAGAGTGCATATTCTCTCCCAGAAAGTCATCCAGACAAAGAGAAGGCCAGGGATTTTATGTGGTATTTGTGGTGCGGAGCAAAATCGCCGTTGTTTGGGAAGGATAAAATGACAACCTTTGAACACTATTTTATTGAAGATAAATCGACCCACAAGGAAACGATGAATCCCTATTATCAGTTAAGCGTAAAGGAAGAGTACTGTGATAAGATTTTAAAGGAATTTGGTCTTCCCACCAAGGGAGCTCACATAATCAACGGTCATGTGCCAGTCAAGCTAAAGGATGGGGAGACTCCCGTTAAAGCCGGCGGCAAACTGTTCATTATTGACGGCGGGCTTTCTAAGGCATATCAAAGTAAGACAGGGATTGCAGGCTATACGCTCATTTACAATTCCAATCATCTGGCTTTGGCAGAGCATGTGCCCTTTTGCCCAGGAGAGAAGAATACGCCTAAGGTGACTATCGTAGAGAAGATGAAATCCCGGGTTATGGTTGGAGACACGGATTTAGGGAAAGAATTAGAAGAACGAATCCGGGATTTGAAGGAGCTGGTGTCTGCTTACCGAGAGGGGGTTTTGAAAGAAAAGGTTTAAAAAGGCAGACAGAAGAAAAAAGAAAGGTTAAAGGAGAATTTCATGAGAAAAGAGGAATTTCTTCAGAGTCTTCGTCGGGCCCTGAATGGAGATGTGCCGTCCAGAGTGATTGAAGAAAATATACGATATTATGATAACTATATCACAGAGGAAGTCCGTAAAGGGCGCACAGAAGAAGCGGTAATTGACGAAATTGGAGACCCCCGTCTGATTGCCAGAACGATTGAGGATACGACAGATGGAGCTGGAAAGAATCAGTATGAGGAGACGTACTCCTATGAAAACTCCGGTCGTCAGTCAGACTATGACAGGCAGCCGGAGAGCTTTGGAGCCGGCGGTACGTTTCGTTACATTAATTTGAATAAATGGTATTGGAAACTGCTTTTTGTTGTGATTGTTTTTGCGATTATCTATTTGATATTCGCAATTATAGGCGGTATCTTTTCGCTTCTTGCACCGCTGTTAGGCCCTATCCTTTTGATTTGGATGGTGGTTTGGATTGTAAAGAATTTTCATAGAAGACAATAAAAGATGATATTAGGCTTTGTAATAAAACTAGAACTGTTTTGTAATATATCGTTACAGTTCACGGGGCGGGGAAAACGGATAAAAACAGGTGTCAAGCTTGCTTGTAACACTGTTTTTATCCGTTTTTTCCGCATCGGGCTTTGCCCGCTGCTTCTTGTCCGTTGAAAACGGGCAAGAAGATGGCCCCCTCCCGTGAACAGTAACAATGTTTTAACAGTTCTAGTTTTTTTTACTTGACAAAGTAATAGTTATGAAATATAATTCTAATTACAGTTAACAAATTCGTAATAAATTGAAAAGAAATTTAAACTTTTATGATACATACAAAACCAGAATTTACAGTATGGAGGTTAATATGATAAGAAAACAATTACAGCAGGGAATCCGCTTCGCAGCATTATGTGGTTGCTTTGCAGTTTTATATTCAGGGACAGCCTTTGGGGCTCCAAAGGGACCTGGCATAAAGAATGGCAATTATGTGGCGGTAGCTGGGGGAAATTCCACAATTTACATGTCTGTGAACTCTGGAGATGTATTAAAAGAGGTAAAGGCAGGAGAATCTTATCAGGTTCGGGAAGATGAAGGGGACGGCTGGATGGAGATCCAGGTTGGAGATCAGGTAGGATACATATCTACAGAAAATGGGTTTTCCGTGTTAAGCCTCGGTGAGTATGAAGCTTCCCAGGAAGCGGCAAAAGCACAGCAGGCAGCAGGGCAGCAGGCTTCTGAGGAGAGAAGAAAAACATTAGTGAATTTTGCACTTCAGTTTATTGGATGTTCTTATAGGGCGGCAGGAAGCAGTCCAGCTACAGGATTTGATTGCTCGGGATTTATTCAGTACGTGATGCAGAATGGCATTGGCGTTTCCATGAACCGGAGTTCTACGACTCAGGCTTCTCAAGGAGTTGCAATCAGCGCAGATTTGATGCGGCCGGGGGACTTGCTTTTTTACGGAAGCGGCAGCCATATCAATCATGTGGCTATGTACATTGGCGATGGACAAGTTGTTCATGCTTCTACATATAAAACAGGAGTGAAGGTGTCTCCGTGGAATTACCGTGCTCCTATCCGTGTTGTAAACGTTCTTGGCGATTAAACAACTTTTTCATGTATAATATTTTTTGAATATGCCATACTACTCCTGTAACAAAAAACATTTCTTTTAGGAGGTACCATACTATGGCAAGAAATAACTACAATGATATGGATAACAGCCAGAACTGCAACCACAACAACAATCAGAATAACAGCCAGAACAACAATCAGAACAGCAGCCGCAACAGCAATCAGAACAGCAGCCGCAACAACAATCAGAACAACAGCCAGAACAGCAACCGCTAGTTCTAAATACGGCAAAAAGTCGCCCTGTGGACATGGGGCGGCTTTTTACATATACTGATAATAAGAAATAAGGACAGGTGATAAACATGTCATATAATACTATAACGATGTGGGAATTGGAGGATTGGATTGACAGTAAGAGGCCCATGTGCCTGGTAGATTTAAGAAACAGGGAAGCCTTTGAGGATTATCATTTGATGGGAGCCGTAAATATTCCGTTTGATGAGTTGGAGGAACATATAGATGAGCTTCCAACACAGGTTCCAATCGTGTTTTACTGCTCCAGAGGAAGTCAAAGTATGCTGGCCTGCAATCGGCTGTGGGAAGAGGGATATCAGGTAATCAACGCAGGCGGTGGCTTGATGGCATATAGGGGGAAGTATCTGGTTCAGAATTAGTTGACAGATGACAGGCGGTGGCTTTAAAATACTAATAAGAGTTCAGCCAGTGGAACTGGCACAAAAACTAGAACAGGCTTATGACGCCTAGGAGGAAACGATATGAAATATATGTTTGCATCAGATATTCATGGCTCTGCTTATTATTGTAAAAGGATGCTGGAGGTTTTCCAAAAATCAGGGGCGAAGCGCCTGATTCTGCTAGGGGATATTTTGTATCATGGACCACGTAACGAGCTGCCAAAAGAATATGACCCAAAGCAGGTTTTTGGTATGCTCAATGAGAATAAAGAGCATATCTATGCTGTCAGAGGGAATTGTGATGCAGAGATTGATCAAATGGTGTTGGAGTTTCCGATTTTAGCAGACTATGCGCTTTTGGAGTTAAATGGAAAGACGATTTATGCCACCCATGGCCATGTGTATCACGAAGAGGCCCTTCCTCCGATGCAGCCAGGGGATATTTTGATTCATGGGCACACTCATCTTCCAGTAGCAGAACCATTTAGAGAGTACGTATTGTTAAATCCCGGTTCCGTTTCCCTGCCAAAAGGAGGGAATCCTAACAGCTATGGAATGCTGGAGGGACAGATATTTACCATTTATGATTTTGAAGGACACAAGATAAAGGAAATAAATTTATAAGGAGTTTTTTGTGAAGAAATATTTTGAACTCATCGCTCCATGCCATTTTGGCATGGAGGCGGTATTAAAAAAAGAGATCCTGGATTTAGGTTATGAAATTTCCCAGGTAGAGGATGGAAGAGTAACGTTTTTGGGAGACGACGAGGCGATTTGCAGGGCAAACGTATTCTTGAGAACTGCAGAACGGGTTCTTTTGAAGGCCGGAAGCTTTCACGCAGAGACGTTTGAAGAATTATTTCAGAATATAAAAAATATCTCATGGGAGGACTTGATTCCCAAGGATGGGAAGTTTTGGGTGACAAAGGCTTCCTCAATTAAAAGCAAATTGTTCAGCCCGTCAGATATTCAGAGAATTGTGAAAAAGGCCATGGTAGAGCGAATGAAGCAAGCCTATGGCCTTGAAGTGTTTCCTGAGACAGGAAGCAGTTTTCCGTTGAGGGTATTTTTGTATAAAGACCAGGTTACTGTGGGAATCGACACGTCGGGGGAATCTCTCCACAAAAGAGGATATCGAACTTTGGCCAGCAAAGCGCCAATTACAGAAACTCTGGCAGCAGCATTGATTCTTCTGACTCCGTGGAAAAAAGACAGGATTTTGGTGGATCCTTTCTGCGGATGTGGAACTTTTCCGATTGAAGCTGCAATGATGGCCGCTAACATGGCTCCTGGCATGAACCGGTCCTTTCTGGCAGAAGATTGGGAAAATCTGATCCCTAAAAAGCGCTGGTATGAGACCATCGACGAGGCCAATGATTTAGTGGATTTAGGTATTCAGGTGGATATTCAGGGGTATGATTTGGATGGAGAGGTTATAAAAGCGGCCAAGTCTAATGCTGAGGCGGCAGGCGTGGAGAAATTGATTCATTTTCAGAAACGGCCTTTAAGCGCTTTCAGCCATCCTAAGAAGTATGGATTTCTGATTACCAATCCGCCTTATGGGGAGAGGATTGAGGAGAAGGAAAATCTTCCGGCGTTATATCAGGAAATTGGAGAGCGCTTTCGGGCATTAGACAGCTGGTCTGCATACATTATTACAGCCTATGAAGACGCAGAGAAATATATTGGGAGAAAAGCGGATAAGAACCGGAAAATTTATAATGGAATGATAAAAACCTATTATTATCAGTTTCTGGGTCCGAAGCCGCCAGTCAGAAAACGAGGATAGATGTGAATTGGGGTTCTTTTTTCAGAAAAATGCTGATTGTATTTCCGGCAGTTTGGGCAAGCTTTTTTGCTGGTATTTTAGGAGGGACAGAGAATAACAGCCTGGATACCGTGCAGATTTCTGTTTTAGATACGACAACGGAAGTTAGAAGCGAAAGACTGGAGGAAGGTCTGGCTTTTCAAAAGTATGCCAAGATGGAGGCAGAACCGGGAATCCTTTCCCTTGAGGTTGACGGACTCAGGTATCAGAGAGATATAATGGTAACAGAGGAAATGGAAGTTCTGATTTCTGCAGACATGTGGAAGAGGGCTTTTGGAATTTCAGTGTTAGAATATCCAGACGCCCACATTCTCATGCAGGGAGGAACTGTGCGAGTCGGCTTAAAAATCGGACAGGATTTTATGATGGTGGGACAGTCGAGGATTCCTCTTGAAGCGGCGCCCAAAAAGACAGACGGTAAGCTATATCTGCCTCTTCAGATTGCAGAGACGGTTTATGGATATACTACGGATTGGCCGTTGGGAAGCTATACAGTACGGGCTGTATCGGAATTGAAGGGAAGTACATGGAATCTGAGCAGGAGAAAATTCAGGATTCCTGATCAGTATGATTATCGGGCAGTGAAAAAAGCGCCTTTGGTAAAAGATCAGGGAGAATATGGGACATGTTGGTCTTTTGCGGCTTTGACGGCTCTGGAATCGGCCAGACTCCCGAGGGAGAAGGAGATTTTTTCTGTGGACCACATGTCTCTTCACAACAGTTTTTCATTAAATCAGGAAGAAGGCGGAGACTATACAATGTCTATGGCCTACTTATTGGCCTGGCAGGGGCCAGTATTGGAGGCGGAAGATCCTTATGGTGACGGGGTTTCGCCAGAGGGATTAAAGCCCGCAGTTCATGTCAGAGAGATTCAGATTTTACCGGACAAGGACTATCGGGCTATTAAGGAGGCCGTATTTCTTTATGGAGGAGTACAAAGCTCCTTGTACACATCCATGGTGGATGGGCAGGGACAATCAGTACATTACAGCCAGGAGAACCACGCATACTTTTATGACGGGAGTCAGCCGCCTAACCATGACATTGTGATTGTTGGGTGGGATGATTCTTACCCAAAAGAAAACTTTCCCACACAGGCGCCAGGGGACGGCGCATTTTTGTGCCTTAACAGCTGGGGAGAGATTTTTGGAGACCAGGGATATTTTTATGTGTCTTATTATGACAGCCGTATCGGAAGCACGAACGTGGTGTATACAGGCGTGGAGGAGGCAGAGCCGGAAAAGGCTGTGTATCAAAGCGATTTATGCGGCTGGGTAGGACAAATCGGATATGATGAGCACGAAGATGTTTATGGAGCGAATATATTTGAGGCCAAGACACAGGAGCAGTTGTATGGAGCAGGATTCTATGCAGTTTGGGAAAATACTTCCTATGAAATTTCTATTGCGAGAAATGTCAAAGACAGCGGTGATTTGAAAAATAGCAGGGTGGTGGCAAAGGGAACTCTAAAACACAGCGGATATTATACGATTTCCTGGGAGGATACAATAGCGCTAAAGAGCGGGGAACGGTTTGGCGTGATTGTTCATTTGAGGACTCCGGGAAATGAATATCCCTTGGCAGTTGAGTATCCGTCGGACAATGTTACTGAAACTGTAAATTTGGCAGATGGGGAAGGATATATCAGTCTTGACGGAGAGGAATGGGAGTCTGCAGAGGAACAGTATGAATGCAATTTATGCCTGAAAGCATACACAAGGCGATACAAAGAATCGGAGGATAATGTAGGGAATGAAACATAGAATCATATTTGCAACCGGCAATGAAGGGAAAATGAAAGAAATCCGCATGATTCTTGCGGATCTGGGGATGGAAATTCTATCTATGAAGGAAGCCAAAGTCCAACTGGAGATAGAGGAAAACGGTTCCACTTTTGGGGAGAATGCAGAGATTAAAGCCCAGGCAGTCTGGAATATTACAAAAGACATTGTTCTGGCAGATGATTCCGGTTTGGCAGTAGATTATCTAAATGGAGAGCCGGGAGTTTATTCGGCAAGATATATGGAGGGGGCTTCTTATGAAGTGAAAAATCGGACAATTATTGAGCGGTTAAAAGATGCGAAAGAAGAGGAGAGGACTGCCAGGTTTGTCTGTGCGATTGCGGCGGTGCTGCCAGACGGAAGCGTACTACATACGGAGGAATGTGTTGAGGGCCTCATTGCTCATGAGCCTGCTGGAACAAACGGTTTTGGATATGACCCGATTTTTTATCTCCCGGAATACGGAAAAACTTCTGCACAGATTCCGCTGGAGAAAAAAAATGAAATCAGCCACAGAGGGAAGGCCCTTGAGGCTATGAAGTTAAAGTTGAAGGAAGTTTTACAGGGGGAAAACCAATGAAGATCTTGATTGTCAGCGACACTCATCGGAGTGATGAAAATCTGAAATTGGTCATTAGACAACATACTCCATTGGACATGCTGATTCATTTAGGAGATGCAGAGGGGAGTGAACGTTTTATTTCTGAATGGGTGAACCCAGAGTGTCAGATGGAGATGGTGCTGGGAAATAATGACTTCTTTTCTATGCTGGATCGGGAGCGTGAGATCGAGATTGTGGGGCATAAGATACTTCTTACTCACGGGCACTATTATGGAGTGTCTATGGGACCGGAGGGATTGGCAGACGAGGCCAGAAGCAGGGGGTGCGATATGGCTATGTTTGGACACACGCATAAACCGTTTTTAGGAGAGATCGGCGGAGTTATGGTGCTTAATCCAGGGAGTCTGTCTTATCCGCGGCAGGAGGGACGCAGGCCTTCTTATATGATTATGACAGTGAAAGCAGATGGGAGCATTGACTTTCAGCAGAATTATCTTTAGTAAAATAAGCCACAAAGGAGGATGAAGCAGTCAGGGGAAGGGACGGATTTGACTGTACGAAAGAGGGGATCGTGGATGTATAGAGTGGCTTTGTGTGATGACAACTTTGAGTACCTAAAGCTGGTTGAGGCACAGATACAGAGATATTGCAGGCAGAAGTGCACAAGGATAGACTTGCATGTATTTCAGAACAGCAGTCGTTTGGAAGAATCTATCGAACAGGGAAAGTTCTTTGATGCTTATATTTTGGATATTGAGATGCCTGCTTGTTCAGGTATGGAAATTGCCAGACAGATTGAGGAAGCTCCTTCTGTTTCCTGTGTTATTTTTCTGACAGCCCATAAGGATTATGCTGTTGAGGCATGCAGCCTGAATATTATTCGCTATGTGTTGAAGGATCGAATGGAAGAGGAGATGGAAATCACTCTGGACGATTTGTTTTTTCGATTGGACAGGCTGGGCAGCCATAATGCTTATATCATATGCAGTAAAAGAAAATATGTGAGGATGCTGCATAAGGATATTATTTATATCTACAAAAGGCAGAAAAATGTGGTGTTTGTGTTGTCTGGGAAACGGGAGGAGCAGGAGAGAGGCACGCTGCAGAGTGTGTATGAGAAGCTGGAAAATCCAGATCTGGTTTGGCTGGACAGGGGAGTTATTGTGAATATGATTCATGTTCAGCGGGTCTTGACTGATGAGGTTGAGATGAAGGACGGGTATAAAATTCTAACAGGGGCGGATCATGCTTTAGAGCTGAAACGGCGTTTGAGCTCGTATTGGGGTGGTATTCTATGATTGGGTTCCAGGTTTTTGAGTGGGCGTTATCTTTTGTGGAGGTTTTACTTGGAATATTGACAACTGTGAAAGTGGCGACAGAAGGCCGGATACGATGGAATGGGAGTTTAATCGTCTCCGGAATTGTGGCAGGAGTAGCTTGGGTAATTAATCAAATTCAGCTATTTTCCTTTGCTGCAACTATTGTGGGAATAGTTGGAATTGCTTTGGGAGCTCATTGGGTTTATCGGGTCAAGTGGACAGATGCTTTTGTGATATCATCAGCGTATCTTTTATTAATTTATGCTATTGATTTTTTAACGGTTTCTATATTTGCAGTTTTATTTGGCAAGGCTGACTCCGCATATCAAATTACCAAGAGTTACTCTTTTTTCAGACTTAGTGCGTCTATAGTGTCAAAAGGGATTTTATTTACGGTATATTGGGGTATAACGAGACGAATTTTAATAAAGGCGGAGATTCGTTCATGGAAAGCGTATTTAGGAATAATTATTGGTTTTCTATGTGTGTATTATTTGGTGGCTATCACCTTTCTCCAAGCAGATAGAAAAATTTTGCTTATTTGGAGTTTGGTTTTATTTGTGATTTTTCTAAGTGGATATTCTTTTTTTCAATATTCAGGTTACATAAAAAAGAAAGATGAACTGAAATTTGTGGAAGAAAGGAATAAACTTTTAACTGAAAATATTCAAAATACAATTCAAAGCTATCGTAATAATCAAATTTTCTATCATGATTTGAAAAACCATCATTTAGTGATTGAAAAATACTTAGAAAGTCAAGAATATGAAAAAGCCACAGAATATATGAAAATTTTAAGGACTATGGAACAGGAGACTACGCCTAAAATCTGGACAGGAATCGAAACATTAGACATTTTGATTGAGTGCAAGAAAAAGGCAGCAGAGGAAGAAGGGATTTTTGTAACGATCATATCTGATCAAATTCATCTAAAGATGGAAGAACAGGAGATGGTGGCGCTTTTTGGAAATCTGTTTGACAATGCGATTGAGTCATGCAGAAACGTCGATGAGGGCAAAAGGTGGATTCGGATTATATTTAGAATGATCAATGGGATGGTATTCTTAAAAGTATCCAATTCGTCTGGGAAAATGCCATCCATAAATGGAGAAGAATTAGTATCACAAAAAGATAACCACAATTTGCATGGATGGGGCGTTAAAAGTATAAAGGCTATTGTTGAAAAATACGAAGGAGACATGCAAATAGAATTTAACCGGGAAATTTTCTCTGTGCGCATTTCATTTTTTGACTAAACGGTAAAACTTGTTTTTAAAGACATCGTGGAACAGCGCATAGGAGGAGGTAACCGTTAGCTGATAGAGGGCGGTATAGGAACCGTCCTTTTTGGCGGTATAGTATTGGTAAAATCCAGGCTCATCTTTCTCAACATGAAAGATAATCTCATCAATAGCAGCCGTAATTGTGTGAGAATTATAAGAAGAGGCGGCCCATCTTCCTATAATTGAGCGAAGTTTTGTTTTGGTTAATTCAACCATAGGGTTTTGAAGCTGTAAAGAGGCGATTTGTTTTCCAGAAAATCCTGCTTCTTGTAAAATTTCATCAAAAAGAGTCTGGTGTTCTAAATAGCTAAAGCCAAGCTGTAAATAAGCCACAATATATTCAGAAGCAAGTTGAAGCGTCGGCTTTGGAGTGGGAACAGGAAGAAGCATAAGCTCATCAAGGATTATTTTAATCACATCAGAAATAGAATTTTCTGGTCCCTGTAACTGGGACAATATTATTTTTTTAATCTCTAAGTTCATGTCATGATTTTTCATATAGATCTCCGTGTTTGCATATTAGTAAAGTGACTTGCGTATTAAGCATTATACAATCTTTTGGTTCGTTGGTAAACTACAAAATAAGGATACCACGGGGGTATTATATGACAAAAGATACAAAAAATCCCAAAAATCCAAAAGGCGATGCTGTAATTGGAAATCGGATTAAGGAACTAAGGATAAGGAATGCTCTTACACAAAAAAGGCTGGCTGAATTAGTCATGGTTTCAGCAAGCTCTATTGCTCGTCTTGAAACGGGACAGAGTATGGTTTCCGTATTCACGATGATAAAAATTGCGGAGGCATTGAATGTTTCCACATCTGCACTTCTAATGGACGCACATCAAAATGTTTATGTAGACGAAGACTTAAGAGCTATTTCTACAAAATTAAAAAATTGTACGCCTGCTCAACGGCAAAAGTTCATTCACCTAATGGAAGAAACGATAGACGCTATTATTTTAAACTAAAAAGTCGAGGACAAAATTAGTATATTTAGAGGACAAAAGGAAACTTTTTAACAGAAAAAAATTATAATATTTGAAAATAAAGCGGTATCCTTGTCTAAAAACGCTACGTTTGAGGGAAAAATGTTACGATTAATTGCAGAAGAATGTACAAACTTATTGCTAAAGCATGAGGCGATTCAAGAGAAGCAAAAGGCGATTTATGTCTATGGATTTGAACTGATTTGGTCGCTGATTCTTAGCAGTGGAAGTATCATAATCCTGGGCACAGTATTTGGTTATCTGCCTCTGGCTGTTACATTCTTATTTTATTTTATACCGATCCGGATTCCGGCAGGAGGGTTTCATGCAGGTTCCTATAGAGATTGTTTTTTATCCACAAACCTGATGGCTGTCGGCTGCATTGCAGTATCTAAGTGGCTGTATCGGCTGCCAGATTCAGGGTATGCTGTATGGGGACTGCTTTTTCTGGCGGTTGTCTATATATGGCTTAAAGCGCCGGTAGTATCGGAGAAACATTCAAGGAAAACAGACCAGCTGGCCAGAAACCGAAAATATGCTCGTTTTTTGCTGGTGTTGGATGTGGTAAGTTTATTAATTCTTAAGAGGATCGTAAACAGCTGTGTTGTTTACACGGCTGTTGTTGCATTATGTGCAGTTGCGATTTTAATGTTCTTTTTTAGGAGAGGAGGGGAGTAGAATGGATGCACTGTGGATGGCGGTTGCTGCTTTGATTGGAAAAGTGGCAGAGATGGGAGCAGGCTTTTTTTCTTTGGGCGCAATGTATGAGCCGGAGATTCCAGAAGAGCTACAGAAATAGTCTTGCGATTGGATAAATCAAATTCTGATACAAGAGAAGCGGAATGGGAGGGGAGAGATACCCCTCCTGTTTTTAATTTAAAATTGAAAAATTTGACTATTTATAGTAAAATTTAAGATAGAATTTATGGTATATATTACAAAATCATACACTAAGGAGGTAGGACTTATGAATCAATGTTATGGATGCAGCACCTGCAAAAGCGCGGACAAGCCCCTGGAAGAGTACATAGCCGGACTGTCTATGGAGACTTCTCATCATCGAGTGGAAAGTCAGAGTACGAAATGTGCATTCGGGCTTCAGGGGGTTTGCTGCCGTCTGTGCTCGAATGGCCCGTGTCGGATTACGCCGGAGTCACCTCGGGGGATCTGCGGAGCCAATGCAGATACGATTGTGACCAGGAATCTTTTGCGCGCTGTAGCATCTGGGTCTGGATGCTATATCCATGTGGTGGAGAACACGGCTCTCAATGTGAGAAACACCGCCAGGAGTAAAGGAGAGATAAAGGGAGTCGATACTTTAAACCGTCTGGCTTCTATGTTTGGGATTGAGGAGGAGGATGTACATAAGCGGGCAGAGGCGGTAGCTGACGCGGTACTTAAGGATTTGTATCTGCCGGAATATGAGAAGATGGAGCTGACAAAAAAATTGGCTTATGGGCCTCGGTTTGAGAAGTGGAAGGAATTGGGGATTCTTCCGGGCGGTGCGAAGTCTGAGGTGTTCCATGGAGTTGTGAAGTGTTCCACAAACTTAAATTCTGATCCTGTCAATATGCTTTTGGACTGTCTGAAACTGGGAATTTCCACTGGAATTTACGGTCTGGTACTGACTAATCTTCTTAATGATGTGGTATTAGGAGAACCGGAAATCCGCATGGCTCCTGTAGGGCTTCGCGTTATTGATCCGGACTACATCAACATTATGATTACCGGCCATCAGCACTCTATGTTTACTTTCCTGCAAAACCGCCTTACGGATGAGGATGTGAAGGAAAAAGCAAGAAAAGCCGGAGCAAAGGGCTTTAAGCTGGTAGGCTGTACCTGTGTGGGACAGGATTTGCAGCTTCGCGGCGCTCATTATACAGAAATTTTTGACGGTCATGCAGGAAACAATTATACCAGTGAGGCAATTTTGGCTACCGGCGGAATCGACGCCGTGATTTCTGAGTTTAACTGTACGCTTCCGGGTATTGAGCCTATCTGTGATGAGCTGAAGATTAAGCAGATCTGCATTGACAATGTGGCAAAGAAGGCTAACGCGGAATTAAAGGAATTTGATTTTGACAATCGACCGGCTGTAACAGAAGAGATTATTGACCAGGTGGTGGAGGCTTATAAGGCCCGCAGAGGCAGTGTGACCATGAATCTATTTGCAGACCATGGAAATGATAACACCCTGACTGGCGTCAGCGAGGTTTCTCTTAAAAAGTTCTTAGGCGGAACCTGGCAGCCGCTTATTGATTTGATTGTTTCAGGAGACATCAAAGGAGTAGCCGGAGTAGTAGGATGTTCGAACTTAACGGCTGGAGGCCATGATGTTTTGACTGTGGAGCTGGTGAAAGAGCTGATTGCCAGAGATATTATTGTTTTGACAGCAGGCTGCTCCTCTGGAGGGATTGAAAATTGTGGTTTGATGACACCGGAGGCGGCAAAGTATGCAGGGCCTAAACTTCGGGCTGTATGTGAGAAATTAGGGATTCCACCAGTGCTGAATTTCGGTCCGTGTCTGGCTATCGGCCGTCTGGAAATCGTGGCGACAGAACTGGCAGAGGCATTGAACGTAGATTTGCCAAAACTTCCGCTGGTGCTTTCAGCCGCCCAGTGGCTGGAGGAACAGGCTTTGGCAGACGGATGCTACGGTCTGGCTTTGGGACTTCCTCTCCATCTGGGACTTCCTCCGTTTGTTACTGGAAGCAAGGTAGCGGTTCAGGTGCTGACAGAGGACATGAAGCAGCTTACTGGCGGCCAGGTGATTATCAATGGAGATGCCAAAGCCTCTGCTGATATTTTGGAAAAAATCATTCTAAAGAAACGTCAGGGACTTCAGATTTAGAAAGGGGTGGTGAAGATGAAGCGCATCATGATAGATTACAAGAAATGTGATGGATGTAAAAACTGCTCCGCAGCCTGCATGCAGGCGCACAGAAAAACAGAGGGCACGATTTACGATCTGGATTTGACAGATCCTGAAAATGAATCCCGCAATTATATTTTAAAGGATAGCCAGGGAAACTATAAACCATTATTCTGCCGCCACTGTGACGACCCAGAGTGTGTAAAATCCTGTATGAGCGGAGCGCTCTATAAAGACCCGAAAAGCGGCCATGTGTTTTATGACGAGACCAGATGCGGCTCCTGCTTTATGTGTGTGATGAACTGTCCCTTTGGCGTGTTGAAACCTGACACAGTTACAAAGAGTAAAGTGATAAAATGCGATTTCTGTGTAGAGGCCAAAGAAGAGCCTTCCTGTGTACGTTCCTGCCCTAAAAAGGCGATTTATGTAGAGGAGGTGTAAGGAATGAAATATGTGATTATCGGCGCAGGCGTGGCGGGGATTGAGGCGGCTAAAGTTATACGAAACCAGTCGGAGGCCAGCGAGATTGTTATGGTGTCGAAAGATACCTTTGTCCATTCCCGCTGTATGCTCCACAAGTTTATTTCCGGTGAACGAGATGAGAGCGGGTTGGATTTTACTGAAAAGGACTTTTTTGAAAAATGTAAGGTGAACTGGATAAACGGCGTAGAGGCCAAAAAGATTTGTCCCCAAGAAAAGGTGGTTGTGCTGGATAATGGAGAAACGATAGCTTATGATAAACTTCTCCTTGCAGGAGGAGCGGACAGCTTTATCCCTCCTGTGGGGGAGCTCAGGAAAGCATCCAATGTATATGGACTTCGGAACCTTTCGGATGCTCAGGCTATTGTGGAGGAGGCAGCCCATGCAAAAGAAGTCCTGGTCATCGGTTCAGGTCTGGTGGGTCTGGATGCAGCCTATGGTCTGGTGGAGCTTGGAAAAAAGCTGACCATTGTGGAGATGGCAGATCGAATCCTGCCAGTGCAGCTTGACGCTCACGCGGCAAAGGAATATCAGAATCGGTTTGAGAAGGCAGGCGTTCGCTTTGTGCTGGGGAGGAAAGCTTCCCAGGCGATATGTGAGGCGGATGGTAAGATTCATGAGGTGATCCTGGATAATGGCGAGGCGCTTGCCTGTGATTTGATTATTGTCGCCGCAGGCGTCCGTCCTGCTCTGGCTTGTCTGGAAGGAAGCGGTATTGCCTGTGACAGGGGAGTTACTGTAGATTCCTGCATGAAGACATCTGTGGAGGATATTTTTGCAGCAGGAGACATTACAGGCCGTTCAGGAATCTGGCCCAATGCGGCGGATCAGGGAAGAGTGGCAGGAAGGAACATGTGCGGCATTTGCTCAGAGTATACAGATACTTATGCCATTAAAAATACCATTAACTTTTTTGGATTAGTAACCTTGTGCGTTGGCAGGATTCTTCCAGAAGAAGGGGATATCATCCAGGTGAAAGAAGACAGAAGCCAGTACAGGAGAGCAATTTTAAAAGAGGGAAAGGTAGAAGGGATTCTCTTGCAGGGAAACATAGCTAATGCAGGAGTCTGGCAGTATCTGATTAAGAACCGGATTGATGTTAGCAAAATCCAGAAAGATATTTTTGACATTAATTTTGCCGACTTCTACAGTGTGGATGCAAAAGGCCGATACATCTGGACGTCGTAGTGTGGAACAAGGCCATGAGAGGGAGACATAAAATGGAAAAACAAACTACTGCATGGAAGTTTTTTTCGTGGAATACATTGTGGGTTATTCTAATATCCTGCATAGTAAACGCAAGTGTATGGATTGGATTCCATGGAATCCCTCTCATGGGACTGCCTAGAAAAGAGGCAGTAGAAAGTATTACGCTCCTTTATAATGGTACAGAGGAGAGAACAGTCACAGACAAGGAAAAGGTGGAATTGCTGGTAAAATCTGCGAACCTTCTCAACTATCAGTTAGGAGGAGAAACAAAAGGCAGCCCTGTCATCACCATTACGTACTTTCTTAAGAATGGGAAATCTGTCAGCATTGAGGCAAACGCTACTACTGTGTGGTGGAAGGGCAAAGCCTATGCATTAAAGGAGACAGAGGTGTTCGTGAATGTTATACAGGGGCTGTTTTTTACTAGATGAAATCGGTTACATTTTGATTACTGGTCGCAGATCGCCCCGTCTACCCGAAGTCTGGTAGCAATTTTTAAGGGCTGAAACGGGAATTTATCCTCTACGTCAGGAATCAATTCGATCCCAATTCCCGGCTCTGTGGGGAGTTCTATGTATCCATCCTTCACTTCTGGAACATGGTTTACCATATCCCGCATACGCAGGCCGCTTTTCTTTCCCATAAACTGATCCTGGGTAGAGCGTACATCTGGCGATGGATATTCTGCAATGGCCAAATTCTCGATAGCTGCGCATAACTGCAGTTCTGCATTGGTGGCTACAGGGCTTAAAGGATTGTGGGGGACCAGGCTGCAATGATGGGATTCTGCTATGGCCGCTATTTTCATAGCCCCAGAGATTCCTCCGCACAGACAGATACTGGCTCTCACATAGTGGCAGGCCTTCCGCTCTAGGAGCATTTGAAATTCGAAAATATTGTGGATTCGCTCTCCGGTGGCAATGGGAATCCTTGACATTGCCGCTACCTGAGCCATGGAATCGAAATTGTCTGGGCGGATAGGGTCCTCTAAAAACATGGGATTAAACTGCTCTAATTTTCCAGAAAGAGCAATAGCAGCTGCAGGCTCCAGACGTCTGTGGAGCTCCAGACATAGGTCCACTTCTCTGCCTACAGCCTCCCGTACCATTCCTACTCGTTCCTCTGCCTTGTAAAGCATGGCGCTAAACGTGTCTGAAAATGGAATATCAGATGGTTCGTCCAGAAACGGATTTAGATGCCCCAGAGCTGTATATCCAGCCTCAATAGCCTGATAACAATGTTCCATCTGCTCCTCCACGGTTTTTCCATTTATATGAGCATATACCCGCACTTTGTTCCGACACTTGCCGCCTAGGAGCTGCCAGACAGGAACTCCCAGAGCTTTTCCCTTGATATCCCAAAGAGCAATGTCAACCGCGCTTAAAGCTCCCATAATCGCTGCGCCTCGAAAATGCGAAAAGCGATACAGATATTGCCAGTGATGCTCTATTTCCATAGGGTCTTTTCCGGTAAGGTATTCTCCAAAAGTTTTTATGGCAGCAGCGCTTGCCTCCTGAAAGCCCCACGCTCCACTTTCTCCCAGCCCCGTGATTCCTTCATCTGTCATAATCTTGCAATAGACTCCCCGATTAGCCCGAATAACTGTTACTTTTGTAATTTTCATTGCAGCAATGTCTCCTTTCTCACCCAAACATTCCAAATATAACACTAGATATAGCCAGTATGATTGCGCCGCCAATTCTGGAAGAAATGGAGGCGTAGGTCATGAGCTCCATTCGATGTCCTGCGGATAGAATCAGCATATCTCCGGAACCGCCCATATTGGCCATGCACAAACCGCCTGTAACAGCAGCATCAATGGGATAAAATCCTACTAAATATCCAGCAATCGCACTTCCAATGATGCATCCAATGATGATAGAGGCTGCCAGAATTAATGTCTGTGCAGATAATGCGTCAATAAAGCTCTGAAAATCCAGAAGAGAAACTGCCATTCCTGCAAATACAGAAGGAGTGAGCCATACCTTCATTACGTCATAAACCTTGCAAATCCCTTTTCTTAATTTGGAAGAGAGAACGCCGCTTAAGTTTAGGACCACAGCCACAACTACCAGGTAGGCATATTGGTGAATGGATACGCCGAAAATTTTAGGCAGAAACCATTTGCTAAAAAGGCCAGCCAATACCCAGCACCCTGCCATGATCATCATCCCGTTTCCCATATCCTCCAGAGTACAGGGGACATCAGTTTCTTTCTGTGTCTTTTCTGTTTTCGGCTCTTTTCCAGTCCGCAGAAGCTGGCTTCCGTCACCAGTCAGGGACGGGATTTTTTTGCCAAGCAAATCCAGCCCGACGGCAAAGAAGATACACAATACATTGGCTACCATCAGAGCAGACATGGCGATTCCGTAATACACATCTTTGCTATTTCCTGTTACTTCCTCGTAGATGCTGCTCATAGGCAGAGCCCCGGCTGCACTTCCACCGCCCATAATTGGCATCACATAGGTCATAAGAATATCTCCCAGGCTGAGTCTAAAGAAAAGCATTCCTACCAATACTGCCAGGATTCCAGCACCGATGAGACCTCCAAAAATACAGGGGAGGTATCCAATTAAGGAGCGGGCCAGAGTTTTTTGGTCAATGGCCATGACAGAGCTGATAATCAATAAGGTCAGGAAAAATGCCTGAAAATTGATCCCAGCCATCCAGTTATTGGTTGCTTCTACGTAGGCTTCTGGAATCAGCTTTGCCCAGGTTGCAAAGGAACCTAACAGTAAGAGCAAAAGAGGGCCGCCGCCTAAATAATCTTTGACAATGGGGAGCTGATTACCGATTCCCATGATTATGGCTCCAAATACAGTCAGCCAGAAGATGGTAGAACCAAAGTCTGTACCCATTTTTCCTGAAGCCAATCCTGCCACAGTGATTGCAACTAATACTACCCACACGTACAAAGGCAGTCCCATCCATTCCATTTTCTTTGTGGTATTCATCATAACTCTCCTTTTATAATTTTTGCTATATTCTTCCAATATGTCGGCCGTATTTACAGGAAGTTTCACACATATTTCCGATTGAGTTGACTTGTTATGTGAAATATTGTATGATTTATGGGTAAATTATACAAAAATATCCTTAGAATTGTCTAATATTTATTGCCATATTGTTTTATAAGTAAATATTTATGGAAAAAAGGAGAGAGTATGGGCTTTGAAAAATTAGATTATGTGATGGCTGTGGCAGAGGAACAAAATTTAACCAAGGCAGCAAAGCGGCTCTTTATTTCTCAACCAGCCCTAACGGCTGCTCTTAATAAACTGGAAAAAGAATTGGGAGTAACGCTTTTCGAGCGCAAACGTCCCCCAGTGAAGCTGACTCAGGCAGGTGCTTTTTACATTAAGGAAATGGCCCGTATACGCCAAATGCAGATGAATATGCAGACTCGGCTTGACGCCTTATCACATCCACAGTTTCGTCTTATTATTGGAAGAGGAAGAGGTTTTTACTGGCTGCCGATTCTTCTTCCAGCTTTTCGCTGTCTTCATCCTGAGATTCGGGTTTCTATTATCAATAGGGGTTTTGACTCTTATGAGAGCAGCTTTTTAGGAGACGCCACAGACATGGCCATAGGCACCATGAGCATGTCCAGCCAGGACGTCTCTGAGGAAATGCTTGTGAAGGAAAATCTTATCTATGTGATTCCACGTTGTCTGAATATTATTTCTGAAAAGGACTATGAGGGGCACAGTTTAGAACATCCTCTCGTGATAGAGGCGTCTCTCTTAGAAGGACAGCCCTTTGTATGCGCAGAGTCAGGAAGCAGTTACCCTCATTTTATGGAGGCGGAGATGAACCAGTATCATTTCCACTATGGAGAACTGATGATTTATGACACGCCTCAGGCTTCCTTAAGTTTGGCGGCCAGCGGAATGGGAATCGCATTTATTTCTCAGAATCTGTGCCAGTGGGAGAATATTGAATCCAAATATCAGGTGTTTTTCTGTACCTTAAAGGAACATCCGCCGACTCAAAGCATTCGTATTTTTTATCCTACAAACAGCCCGTTTCTGCACTTGATTCATGATATGACCAGACTGTGTAGGGAAAGGGTTCTTTCAGAGCTTTATTAGAATGAAAGCGGTACAGATTTTTCAAAAGAATAATAAATATAGAATGGATTAGTGATTTTCTTGCACGAAGTTTGGGTAAATAATAATCGAATCGCAGAAAAAGAACAAAAGTTCGATTTTGCATGTACTTTTTTTGTCTTATATGTTATAATCAAAAAACAAATGACAGGATAATACTATTATTTTGGATGGTATAAACGCGATGGCAGAATTATTTGATTGTGGGGAATAGGCTGTGTATAAAGAATTGATAAGTATTTTTGAAAAAGCGAATAAAAGATTTATTGATAAAAATACACCATTCATTATGAGTGACGTGTCAGAACGGAGTCTTTGTAATGCTTTGGCGCAGTGTATATTTTTGGAAATAAGCAATAGTAAATATTCAAAATATTATGTTGATACAGAATATAATAGAAATAATGGAAAAGTTAAGACTATTTATAATGATGATTTAAAGGCAGTATCTATTGTGTGTGATTTAATTGTACACAGTCGTGGAGAAATTGTCGAAAAGGATAATCTTATTGCTTTGGAAATGAAAAAGGCGTATCGTAAAGTAGAAGAGAAGGAGAATGACAAAGCAAGGCTGGTTGTATTGACAAAAGACTCGTATGATAAAGTATGGTCATTTGATGGAAAAACGTTACCAGAACATGTATGTGGATATGAATTGGGAATTTATTATGAAGTGAATAGAAAATGTAGTTCGATTGATATCGAATATTATATAAAAGGGAAAGAGCTAAAGAATTATACACTTAGACTTTGATAAAGTGGCGGTCATGGCCATTTTCTATGTACGTAATCTCGTGCTTTTTGGGGTGCCTGGTAATTGTTATACAAGGATAAGAAATATGAAAAAAAATAATTGGGAAAAGCGGCTGCAGGAATATTACAGGCAGGGGCCGGAATTACAGAGTCGATTGGTAGCATTATACCGTGAAAGGCAGGACGGAAATGGCAGGTAAAGTAAAAACAAGTATATGTTTTGCCAGTCTTATATGTGCGCTGGCGCTACTGCTGACTTCGTGTGATTTCCGTCTTATGTCCAAACAGGAAGTGGAGGAATATTTAGAAAGGCAGTACGGACAGGAATTTATAGTGCTTTCGTCCGAGTCTGTCACTGATGATTACTATGATGATGTATGGAGGGTAAGGGTATATACGGTGTCACCCAAAGATGGCCCAGAGACACAATTTTTCGTGTTCAATACTGTAGAGGGGGAGCGTTTCGGTGTGCTGGGCTTTAGCAACAGATTATCAGACACCTATTCACTTGATATTTTCAGCAAGGCATTTGAAACGCGGGCGGCTGAGAAGGATGTGGAATATTCTTTCAACTATTTCTATCCCGTGAAGTCATCATCCGTTTACTATTCTCGTTTGTATGTTGACATTAAGCCGGTTTCTTCAGAAAATTTGGAAATAGTATGTACGGTATTATCCCAAGCCTATACAGATACATTCGAGATAGTTAAAGATATACCCTATGGCGTGACTGTTAATCTCACATATAGGGAACCTGCATGGCCAGAGGATCGATCTTGCCTTATAAAGATTGACAGCTTATATTTAAATAGATTTGATACAAACGCCGAAACCATTGAAAAATATATTTTGGATGAGGCGGGTAAATATCAAGAGAGGCTAGAGCAAACTGACCCATGAGGGCGTTCCGTGTGGTTTCTCGGTTCGGACGGGCCATAGAGTTTTCGGTAAGGGATGCGTCCTCTGTTTCCAGAAGCTTGGGCTGGATTGTGTTGTATGACAAGGAGTTTAAAACACTGGAAAAAGTGGATTCTTACCTGGAAATTCTGGACAGGTTAAAAGGATATCTGGCGTTTTATGGGATAAAGATGTGATTTATAACTGCTATTATCTGATGGAGCTGGAGGATGATTCCTGGCTTTGCGTCTATTTTGACGACTATCTGGCCTTGACGGGAGTGGGCGATTTCCGACTGGCTATGTACCAGCATGGCAAAGTAAACTGGCCTGCTCGATGTTATGCTTCAGATTGCCACATTTAGATGTTGCCGTGAGGGTGTGGGGTATTGGCCATTTTAAAATGCAAGCTCTACACATGGGACGAGTGAGCCAAAAGCGCAGATTATTGACAAAATGCAGGAGTTTGAATGGATTGCATTAAATAAAGTATGGGGAGTTACGTTGGCCTGGGAGGGGCAAACAATTCGGTTAAAGAAAAGGCAAGGGTCACAGCTGCCAATCTGAAACCAGTGGAGCGGCGGCGCTGGTGATTTTCGCTGACCGCTCCTATGTCACCATGGAGCCAAGCCAGACAGCAGAAAGCTACACAACTGGACGTCGGCAAAAGTACATCACTGCCCTTGTGCTGGCGGGTGTTGTATGTGGCGGCATGAAAAGGAGAACGGAGCAGATATGAAAGTAAAGATTATGCGCCATATTGTTTCTTTATGCTTAGTAGCAATAGTTGTTCTATTATTGACTGGCTGTAATCCAACAGCAGGTGCAACAGAATATGAAGTAATATATCCGTCTGGTTATAGCAGGGATTGCTATACTTATGATAAAAAATCCCCCATTGAGGGAAGTTCCTGCTATCTGCAGTGGGAAAAAGCGGATGATTACGAGAAAACCTATGACTACGATATATATATCCTGAATGAAACTGATTTGGTAATGTATATTTATCCTGATGTGGGAAGCAAAGCGATGCGTGGAAGTGTACAGGAAGATGGTAAAACCTGGGTTTGTGCAGAGCACTGGACGGCTCCTCACCACAATGGCTATGTGGAAGGCTGGCTGAAAGAAAGCGATCTGCTTTTGATTGATTTGAGTGATGGAGAGCTGCTGTTTCAGGCCAAGGCGGGAGAAAATGAATTTTACATCACCTCATTTGGAACACGATGCTATTTCTATCTTCCTGGA
>CAJTUV010000014.1 GCA_910579515.1 uncultured Hungatella sp. | reverse complement strand
CTTCTTGAATTTTCAGGGTTTTACATACTGTTCAATCTTTAATTCTCAAGGTTCTGTATTGTCTCTCAAGCGGAAACTTCATCATTCTATCACAGCTTTTTCCTTTTGTCAACAACTTTTTTATTTTTCTTTTTCAGAATTAATTTCGACCGCATTCCCGCGGTGGACCTTTACTATACCATTTATATGTATGATTTGTCAAGAGGATTTGTGTCATATTTTAAAACAATTTTTTACGGCTTTTTTGAAACCACTAAATATGCCGTTTATCCTTTATTTTAGCTATATTTTGTGGTTTCATAAAAACTCTGAATACAAACTTTTAATCTTACTCTTAAGATATTTTTCTAATTGCGCAAAAAATACATTCAACTTTTAAGATAAGATTCCTTTTAAGATTCCTAAAGCAATTTTTGACAGCAAATTATAATGGTACAAAACAGAAAGCCATTTACTTGCCTCCACCTGCCTTAAAATAGCCAAAGCCCATGGGGTGCTGGAACATGCTGTCACCAGCAAAGATACAATCCAGATAAAAAATAAGCCCTGGATCCCGCCTAAAACGGCCCCTGCCAGTTTATTCATGCCTGAAAGGACCGGAAGCTTTGCCATAATATCCAGCCATTTTACGATTAGACGAAGCATAATATATACAAATATAAACATGACAACAAAGCCGGCCCAATTTAAAATCATATTCGCCAGGTAGCTTCCTATATATTCTACAAAGGCATTTACCCCCAAAATTTCATACATTTGGCTATTATTATTTTCAAGCAGCATTCGTTTTACATCTTGGGGCAAGCTTAAGCCTTCAATTACCATTCTCTGCTGGGCAGGCATAGAAATCTCTTCATCTATTCTCAATGCCTCTGCCATAGTCTCTTGTATATTTTCTAAAATCCATGTATAGATTGGCGTATTTTCCTTTACATATACAGCGATTTTTGGCATAGCAATATGCACAATGACTAAAGTAGCAACCAGTGCTGCCATAGAAACTGCTAATCGAAGAAATCCTTTATAATGTCCGTATAAAATCATACCCAAGAGGTAGATTCCCACCACAATTTCCAACCAGTTGTCCATAATCTCCTCTTACTACGATTCATCAAGTATGAGCGCTTCTATCGCCTGCGCCACCCCTGATTCATCATTGCTTCCAGTGACATAGTCAGCAATCTCTTTAATCTTCTCCTCCCCATTTCCCATAGCAACCCCAATTCCAGCTAACCGTATCATAGAAAAATCATTATCTCCATCCCCACATGCCATTGTGCTTTCCCTAGGCAGATTCAACATAGAAGCCAGCCTCAAAAGCGCATCTCCCTTTGAAGCTCCAAGACCGTTAATCTCCAGATTATTGTATAAAGACGAAGTAACCAAAACGTCGTTTCTTTTCTTTAATAACTCCCACGCGTTTTTTCTTTCATTAAGATCAGAAAAAAACAGATTAACTTTATCCACCATGCCCTCTTTATATTTTACATACTCTATGATGCTTGGGACAACACGGCGAGTTTTTTTCACAAGCTTTTGAATCTCTTCTGTAATTTTATATTCATCCAGATGGTTATAGAACCGTTCTTCCGAGATTCCTTCTCCATCTGCATAAATATCATACATCACATGGAAACCTTTTACCTGCTCAATGATGTCAAGGGCGATTTCTTTTTCCATTAAACGTCTGTCTAAGACAATCTGCTCTTGAGCATCCTCAATCATTCCGCCATTAATCGTGATTGCATAACGAATTCCAGAAATAGACCGAATCGCTTCCGGAATTCCCTGAGCCGTCCGGCCAGTACAGGGAACAACATAAACACCTTTTGCAATGCAGGCTTCTAAAGCTCTGCGATTTCGTTCTGATAAGTGTTTATGACTGTCTAAAAGTGTTCCATCTAAGTCTAATGCAACTAATCGAATATCCATAATTCCCTTACCTTATCAAATAAAATGTTCTTCTCGTAATATCAGAAGGCCTTCTTTGTCATATTTTGAAGAAAACATTCCAGTAATTAGCTTACCAAGAGAAGGTTTCTCCGCTTTATCCGCTGCTTCTTCTATTAATTCTTCTGCATTAGCCTTTGTTAAAGGAATCCCATCTTCCTCCATAATCTCAATTCTCTCATATAGCGCCAGCATGCTCTTTCCAGTAATACTACAGTCAATCTCACTGGCATACCTGGTAGCATAGTCTGCAAACTCATCAATGTCCATTTCTTCATCATCTTCGGGTTCTGGAAGAGGCATTTCCTGCTCAAAAATCTCATCGCTGGCAGGACTTGCAGGCACTGGTCTGGAAATTGGCAATTCTTCGTTTCTGACGGGCTCCTCTTCTCTTTCTTCTGTTTCTCTTCTTTCCATTACAACAGGAGGCTCTTCCTCCATGGAATTAATCTCTTCACTGTCAACACGTTCAAATAATGCTGTAAGCTCTGGACTTTGCTGATATAATTCCTCCATCTGTCTTGGATTATCAATCAGTATTACACAGGTTCCCATCGTATTTTCTGAGACAAACTGCTTCAAATTCAGGAGCTCTTCCTTTGACAGATCCCCTGCCTCCTCCACTACTAGATCTCGCCCCATCAGTTTATCTGCTAAATTTCCTATACCGCGTTGATTTAGTCTGCTTCCGGTTATTTTGGCCACCTGATTATTGCTTCCGCTTACCTGGTGTATTTTTTTAAGAATTATCGTTGCCGCCTCAAATCCCCTGTCTGGTACCTTCGCTTCTACCATAAAGTAACAGGGGATGGAATCCATAAGATTCTCCTGTTCCACAAGCGGCTCTGGCTCTTCTTCCACAACAGGTTTTGGATCCACTTCCTGTGCCTTATACGGAACTTTTGTCTGCATTGCAGGCGGTTCCTGCTCAACAGAAGCTTTTGCGGAAATCTTAGACATTTCCCGAGCAAGTTCCTGTTCCATATCTGCCTGATGAAGATGTACAACAAGCTCCTCGTCAATGGGCTCGGTTTCTTCCTCATCTCCTTCAAAAACAGGTTCCTGAAACGCAGGTTCAGAAGAAGGAACCTCCATCTCCTGCGGCTCCATTTCTGCTACATACTGATAGGGAACCTCTTCCTGGGAAATGTTTCCATATCCTTCTTCAAAATATTCCTGCTGATACTCATTTGCCGGATAGGTCTCTTGAATGCTCTCTCCCTGATATTCCTCCTGTCTATAGGTCTCTTCCCGATATCTTTCAATAGGAAAGACCCCCTCAGGATACCCGTCTTCCTGATAATCTCTTGGTTTAGTATTCTCAGCAATGTAAGGCTCGTCATCGAATCCACTTATCATGTCTTCATTATATTCTTGTTCCACAGCCTTCAGTTTTGCCTCGTACTTATCCCGATTCTGCATCAGATCCAGTTGGTATGCAGATAATGGCGCAAAATGTACCTTTAAATCCATAGCTTTATCCACATATTTTCCAAAGCCAAACATCAGCATAATACGGTCGCACATCTGAACACATTTTTGCTGCTGGCCGGCTTTTGCATACAAAGAAGCCAGTTCATACATCCACTTCTCGTCCAGCTCCTGCCCCACATACCGTTCCAGACATGCAATGAGTTGATCATCTGCAGCCTTCTTTTCTTTTAATATCATATAGCGGAGTAAATATTGCCTGGGATCGTCCTGTACCAAATCACAAAATTCCCGATAATAATCCTCTGCCTCTCTGGTACTCCCTTCTTTTAAGGCAAGTTCTGTCAATTTATACAGCAGACGTTTCCCCACAGGCGCCCGCTCATAAGCCAACAGTAAAACTTCCTTTGCTTCTCCATATTCCCCATTCTTCTCATATACCTGAGAAATCATAGACAGCAAATTGGCGCTGCGTACCCGCCTCCAGTCTATGGTGTCTGCAATTTTCATAGAGGTTTCAAAGTCTCCCTTTGTCACCATCTTTTTTATCTGCTCTACCTTTATATTAAACTCATATTTATCCATCGTTCCATCTCCCAATTCTTTTTATCGGCGGTTATAACTCTACCCGTCCTTCCAAAGCCCGAAGCAGAGTGACCTCATCTATGTATTCTAAATCGCCGCCAACTGGGACGCCGCTGGCAATCCGACTGACCTTAATCCCTGTTGGTTTAACCAATTTACTAATATACATAGCCGTCGTTTCCCCTTCCAGACTGGAGTTCGTTGCGATGATTACTTCTTTTATTTCTCCCTGAAGGCGCTGAATCAGTTCTTTTAACTTGATATCCCCTGGCCCAATTCCCAGCATAGGAGAGATAGCTCCATGAAGTACGTGATAAATCCCATGGTACTTGCCTGTTTTTTCATAGGCCGCCAGGTCTCTGGAATTCTCTACCACCATGATCGTTTGATGATCCCTGCCGCCGCTGCTGCAAATAGGGCATAGCTCCTGGTCCGTCAAAGTAAAGCATTCTTTACAATAACGAACGTTCCTTTTTGCCTCTACCATAGCGCCTGACAGCCGATCTACTTGTTCCTGTGGCATATTGATAATATGAAATGCTAATCTTTGGGCTGACTTTGCCCCAATCCCAGGAAGCTTAGACAACTCTTCTATTAAATTTGTAATCTGGCTGCTATAATAATTCATAGTTTAAAATGGAAAACCTCCACCCATTCCACCTGTCAGTTTTGACATCGCCTGGCTGCTGGCATCCTCCATTTGGCGAAACGCCTCGTTGACAGCCGCCATAATCATATCCTCCAGCATCTCTACATCCTCTGGATCAACCGCCTCTGGGGAAATCTTTACAGCCGTCACCTCTTTTTTACCAGAAACGGTTACTGTAACTGCACCGCCGCCGGAAGAAGCCGAATATTCCTTCCCTTCCAACTCCTTGGTCGTTTCCTCCATCTGTCTTTGCATCTTCTGTGCCTGTTTCATTAAATTGCTCATGTTTCCGGGCATACCGCCTGGAAATCCACCACGCTTTGCCATTCTGATTCCTCCTGATCTTTTGATTTCCTGATTATAACGATTCTCATCTATTTTTTCCTGTATCCAGGTTTTATTCATCTTCAAATGTAATATCCATATGGATACGGCTTCTCAGCTCTTCATCGCTGACATAAATCGTATCCAGCCGTTCTCCGTTTCCTGCAAGGCGGGCCTTAAAGTAAATATCCTTTTTATAAGTATTTCTCACATATTCTTCCAGCTCTGTCATTATGGTAGGCCGTCTTCCTATTTCAAAATTTTCCACACTGGAAAACACGACGCACAGACAACTGTCTCCGCTTGGTTCCACCACTGTTTCCCGAAAACTGGAGCGAATCACTCCCCCCAGAGCCCGAATGATTTTTCCCCACTCATTGCGGACTAATTGCAAATCTTCTAACTGCGCTTTAGGAATCGCCACTTCCTCTGCAGGCTGAACAGAGCCATCTAAGGCGGGGGGCACCGTTGCTTGCGTCTGCACAGGCAGTTTTACCGAAATCCCTTCCTCCAGCTGATCCTCGATCTTATTCAGTCTCTCTATCACAGAATCATACGTAGGCTCCATCTGAGGTTTGGTTAATTTAATAAATGCCAGTTCCACAAGAACTCGTTTCTGAGCAGCATATCGAATTTGATTGGAAAGTTCTGAAAACACGCGAATATATCGCATCAGAGTCTCCCCATCTGTCCTCTTTGCATCTTCTTCCAACAATTTCTTATTGTCAGAGGACATATCTAAAATATCCTGGGCATCATCTGTAGCCTGAATTAACAAAAGGTTTCTCAAATACCAGATAAAATCTGTGACAAACTGACCCAATTCCCGTCCCTGTAATATCAGCTCTTCTAACTGGTAAATACACTGAGTCGTCTGCCCCTCTGTAACTGCGCGAAACATCTGACTGAAAATGCCAGTATCCACTGCTCCCAAAATATCCAGAACATGATCATATGTCAACTGTTCTCCGAAGTGGAACGCCACACATTGATCCAGAAGACTTAAGGCGTCTCGCATAGAACCGTCCGCTGCTTTGGCAATATAAGTCAAAGCTTGTTCCTCCACCTCAATCTGTTCCGCCTGCGACAGCTCTTTCAAACGGTTAGTCAGGGTTTGAATGGTGATTCTTTTAAAATCATACCTCTGGCACCTGGACAGCACCGTGATGGGAATCCTCTGGACCTCCGTAGTTGCCAGAATAAAGATTACATAAGACGGCGGTTCCTCCAATGTCTTTAACAGGGCATTGAATGCGCCTGTAGAAAGCATATGCACCTCATCAATAATATAAACCCGATAGTTCCCCTCTGTAGGCGGATACTGAACCTGCTCCCTGATATCTCTGATATTTTCGACGCCGTTGTTAGAAGCGGCGTCGATTTCTACCACATTTAAAGAGGCTCCAGATGCGATATTCCTGCATGTCTGGCACTGCCCGCAGGGACTACCGTCTTCTGGATTCTCACAGTTAACCGCCCTGGCAAAAATCTTGGCAATGCTGGTTTTACCAGTTCCTCTGGTTCCGCAAAATAAATAGGCATGTCCAATACGTCGGGAAGTTATTTGATTTTTTAGGGTCTGCACAATATGGTCCTGGCCTTTTACATCTGAAAATCCGGCTGGGCGCCACTTGCGGTATAATGCCGTATAGGACATGGTTTTCACTCCTGTTATTAAAAATTATTCGTCTCCAAAACAGATTCCTACCATCTTGGCCTCTCTGATAATAGAACAGTCTGGATCAACGGTCTTTAGCTTACCTGCCACTTCTTGAAGCGGCACCTTGCTGATTTCATTATTTTTTATACAAACCATGTAACCATATTTTTTATCTTTAATCAGATTCGCTGCCGCTGCTCCTAATCTGGTGGACAGCACTCTGTCATATGCGCATGGTTCTCCGCCTCTCTGAGTATGTCCTGGCACTGTCACGCGAACCTCCTGCCCTGTCATCTCTTCAATCTTTGCACCCAGCTCATATGCTACAGACGGATAAACGACGCCATTCTTTCTCTTTTCTTTCAGTTCCTTTTTTGTCAGGCTGGCGTCTTCCTTGGAAATAGCACCTTCCGCCACTGCAAGAATAGAGAAACGTTTTCCCTGTTTGTTGCGTTCTTTTAACGCTCCAACTACAGAATTTATGTTATAAGGGATTTCGGGAATCAGAATAATATCTGCGCCGCCTGCGATACCTGCATGAAGAGTCAGCCAGCCGACCTTATGGCCCATAACCTCTACGATAAATACCCGCCCGTGGGAAGCGGCTGTGGTATGAATGCAGTCGATGGCATCTGTAGCAATATTCACAGCGCTCTGGAATCCAAAGGTCATCTCTGTACCCCATAAATCGTTATCTATGGTTTTAGGAAGTGAAACCACATTCAGTCCTTCCTCGTAAAGCAGGTTGGCCGTCTTCTGACTTCCATTACCGCCTAACACAACCAGACATTCCAGTTTCAGCTTCCGATATGTTTGTTTCATAGATTCCACTTTATCCAGTCCATTCTCGTCCGGCTCCCGCATCAGTTTAAAAGGCTGCCTGGAGGTTCCAAGGATTGTTCCTCCTTTTGTCAGAATGCCAGAGAAATCTGAAGATTTCATCGCATGGTAATCTGCATAAATCAGTCCCTTATACCCATCCTCAAATCCAATAATCTCCACATCACCGTCATAAATCTTGTATAAAGATTTGGCAACGCCCCGCATGGTAGCGTTCAAACTCTGGCAGTCTCCGCCACTGGTTAGCATTCCAATCCGAATCATAATGCCGCTCCCTCCTTTTCCAAAGTCAATAAATCATTCTGTAATTATAATACAAAGGTTTTATCCGGGCAAGAGGAAAGCAGGAATGTAACAAAAAAACCTGATATTGTATCAATGCAGAAATTTCCTGTCATTGTACAAGATTAGGTTTTTACAAACTTTGTCTTCTATATAAAATCCGCGCGTCTCACTTTGTGCAGGTATCACAGACGTTACCTGTGCAGTTAACTCAGTCCAGGCGCCCTCATGGCACACAGAAGATTCCACTTAGTGCTGCTGCATTCCTGCCCTGACACGGTTCACAGAGTTCTGTTGCATAAGACCCAAACGTCATCGCCACTTACACAGGGCAGCTCTGCAATAGACTGCCCGAGGTGAGACATCACCCCTGCTGGAGCGGATTGCAGGTACAGGGCACCGCTATCTCCCCGGCTGCGCGGAAAACTTATGGCTTGGTACTGAAAAGAGTATACTCTGGTATTTCTGGTTTGTCAAGGTGTTCCTTCTTTTCGCTTTTTCCTTAAATCTTTAAAAAATTCTGTGAGCATCTGAGAACACTCTTCCTGCAATACCCCACTTTCTACCTCCACTTGATGATTGAATCCTGGTTCATGGAACATATCCAGCACAGAGCCGGCACATCCTGCTTTTGGATTCATACACCCGATTACTACCTTTGGAATCCGTGCCTGAACAATAGCTCCAGCACACATAGGACATGGCTCCAGCGTAACATACATGGTACACCCTTCCAGACGCCAGTCTCCCATACGTCTGCACGCCTTTCGAATGGCAAGGATTTCGGCATGGGCCAGCACAGTCTTGTCCACAATACGGCGGTTGTATCCTCTTGCGATAATCTTTCCCTCATACTCAATGACACACCCAATAGGGACCTCTCCCAAAGCCTCGGCTTTTCTTGCCTGCTTAATAGCGGCTTTCATATTCTTCTCTTCTAAAGTCATTCCGATTCCTCTCTGTAAATATTTGTGCTATACTTAAGTCCAACATCAAGTATAAAGGAATTGAAAGGAATTGAAAATATTTTTATGAAAATTTGCGGACTTCAAAAAACAACCCTTTTGGATTTTCCGGGACATGTGGCGGCGACTGTCTTTTTAAATGGATGTAACTTTCGCTGTCCATTCTGCCACAACAAAGATTTGCTGGATTCTCAGGCTGCTGAATTACTTACCCAAGGAGAATTATTATCCTTTCTAAAAAAACGGTCCTCTGTGTTGGAAGGCGTATGCATCTCTGGAGGCGAGCCCACATTATACAAAGAAGAGCTGGTAAAATTTATTGATTCTATCAAGGAGCTTGGTTACCTGGTTAAACTGGACACCAACGGATATCAGCCTGCTCTTTTGGAATCGCTTTGCAGAAAGCAGCTTTTAGATTATATTGCTATGGATATCAAGTCTGGGCGTTTCCATTATGCACAAGTGTGCGGCGTTTCGTCTTTGGACGTAACGGTTATTGAAGAAAGTGCAAAGTTTCTTATGATGGGAACGGTTCCTTATGAATTTCGCACTACCACTGTAAAAGGCCTTCATACTGCTGCAGATTTTGAAGATATCAGTCTGTGGATTGGAGGATGTTCTCAATACTTTCTTCAGAGTTTTACAGATTCTGGTAATGTGTTAAAAGACGGATTTGCGTCTTTTAACAGGAAAGAATTGGAGGATTTTCTCCTCATTGTACAGAAAACAATACCCCACGCACAGATTCGAGGTGTTGACAGCCTCCATTAAAATATCCGCCTGGCTTTTAGGAGCCAAGGCGGATGTCTGTGTACCAATATCCAAATCTGCTGTCTCCCGCTGGCTGGGTTTTGGATAAAACAAAATTAGGAAACCCAAACATGGTAGCCATGTACTTTTCATTACTGTAATAATGACCTGGCACTCCAAGAAGGAATCTGGGAGCTCCGTTAGGAGTATTTAAACGAGCCATGATCAGATAACGATGGTTATAATAGCCGTGAAGCAGAAAACTGTTATTTCCATACGTCCACACCTCTCTTGGCAGAAGACCAATATCCTGAGGCTTCATGGTCAAAATCTCGCAGTCCCCATTATAATCAAAAGCCTGGATTTTCGGACAGGTCTTACAAAAATGAAGCCATATTTTCTCCATCCCCACTTCTTCTATGGGCTCTTCCTTTTCCAACTGATCCAGCCGTTGTTTCTGCTGCTGTTCCCAACTTACGGGCTGTTGAGGTTGCTGAATCTGTTGAGGCTGGGCCCATGGTTCACTCTGAACTCTTGTCTGCTGCCATTGAGCCGATGGAAACTGGCGAATCGTTTGGGTTCGTGGTCCCAGCCGAAACGGTGCAGTTGGCTGAAACGGTCTCACTGGTTGCTGCCGTCCTGTCATCTGTGGCCCTGTGGGTTGAAAAACGGCTGGCTGTGAAGCTGCCGGCTGTGAGAGATTTGGCTCTGACCATCGTTCTGGCTGCTGCGAAACGATAGGGGGACATGGTTCTGAGGCAACTTCCTGAACATTCGTTTTTTCTGGTTCTGAGACCGCCAAAGTTTCTTCCTCTCTGGGCCATAAAAGAGTCTGATTCTCCTCCTTTTGCGGCTCCACAAAGGTGGAGGGAATCTCCTCCTCTTTCTCTTTTACAACATTTTTTCTGTCCTCCATCTGACTTTGCGCCTGGATTTCTGCTTCTATGGATTCCAGAATAGAGCTTTTATGGTTTATTACCACTTCTTCCAGCTTGGTTTCACTGATAGTAGACTCTGGTGTTTGATTCATTTCCTGTTCTTCTGCCAATTCAGAAACAGCTTCTTCTAATTCCACCTCAGCAGCATGGGTTACAGCATCCTCCCAGATGGTCGTGTAATTCTGCCAGGAATCTTCCATATTATGGATGGTTAAACCATAACACTGGTCTATACTCTGATCTGTGCCAGCCACTTGGTTTACAGAAACACTGGTCCGAAACTCTCCTGCTCCATTTCTCAAAAATATTTTTCCAAGATATATTTCATTATTGGAGCTGGAGAGCAAAAAAACTCCGATGTCCTGGTTGCCCATAAATATTTTCCTGACGCTTACTTGTATTCTACATTGGTTATTTCTGGTTTCTAATTTTGCAAATCCAATATTTTTCCCTTTTACTCCGCCCTGATATGCGTATATGTACGATATTAGCCTGCGATAATTAGACATACTATCACCCCTTCGATATATATCTTATGTTGTTACCCGTTGAAAGTATGCCAAAAAAATGGTAAAATATTCTCACTAATTCTTGGAGGTGCAACATGAAACTTTACAGAGCATTGGATTACAAAGACTTAAGCCGGAAAGCGGCGAATCTTATTGCCGCTCAGGTGATGATGAAACCAGACTGTGTGTTAGGCTTGGCAACTGGTTCCACTCCTATCGGAACCTATGAACAGCTTGTGGAGAAATATCAGAACGGAGATTTAGACTTTAAAGAAGTAAAGTCCGCAAACTTAGACGAATATCGGGGACTGACAAAAGATAATGATCAAAGTTACTATTATTTTATGAATCACCATCTGTTCAAGCATGTAAATATCCATCTGGAAAACACGAATATCCCCAACGGTATGGAGCCGGATTCTAAAAAAGAATGCCTTCGTTATGAAAAAGTGATTTCAGATTTAGGCGGTGTGGACCTACAGCTTTTAGGACTTGGCCATAATGGGCACATTGGTTTCAACGAGCCTTCAGAAAGCTTTGATCAAATTACTCACTGCGTGGATTTAACCCCCAGCACCATTGAAGCTAACAAACGCTTTTTTGAGAAGGCAGAAGATGTTCCAAAACAGGCCTACACCATGGGCATAGGAACCATTATGCAGGCCAGAAAAATTCTTTTAATTGTAAGTGGAGAAGACAAGGCAGATATTTTATATCAGTCCCTGTGCGGTCCTATCACTCCCCATGTGCCAGCCTCTGTTTTACAGCTTCACAAAGACGTTGTGGTAGTGGCTGACGAAGCCGCTTTATCAAAATTTTCTGAAAAATAGTTGGCAAGGCCGGCAAACTGTTCCAGACTCAGAGCCTCTCCCCGCACTGCAGGCAAAAGACCAAGGCTTTCAATCGCATCCTGAATCATCTCCTTGGAAAAAGGAATCTCTGGTGAATTGTTTAGACCGTTTTGCAGAGTTTTTCGCCTTTGATTAAACGAAGCGCGAATCAGTTTGAACATCAGCTTTGGGTCTTGTACCTGAACCGGCGGAATTTGATATCTGGTCAGTCGAATCACAGAAGACCCCACCTTAGGTCTTGGAATAAAACAGTTAGGTGGAACGTTTGCCACAATGTAGGGCTTTGCATAATACTGAACTGCCAAAGACAAAGCTCCATAATCCTTGGTTCCAGGTCCAACCTGCATCCGATCCGCAACTTCCTTTTGAACCATAACCGTGATATTGTCTATCGGAACATGTTCTTCTAATAGTCCCATGATGATCGGCGTGGTGATATAATATGGAAGATTTGCCACGACCTTTACAGGCTTTCCATCATTATATTCCTGAACTAAGGAGTTTAAATCCATTTTTAAAATGTCCTGATTGATGATACTTACGTTCTCATATGACGCCAACGTTTCCTGTAAAATGGAAATTAAGTTGGCGTCAATTTCTACAGCCACCACATGCCTGGCATTCTCTGCCAGATACTGAGTCATAGTCCCTATACCCGGGCCAATCTCCAGAACAAAATCCTCTTTTGTAATCTCTGCTGCTTGAATAATCTTCTCCAAGACATGAGTGTCAATTAAAAAATTCTGACCATATTTTTTCTGAAATGCAAACTGATATTTTTGGAGCACTTCAATGGTATTTTGAGGCGTTCCTAAAGTCGCCATAGCATCACCCTTTCCGCTTTACTGTCCAAGCCTATATAATTTTCTTGCGTTCTCGTTTGTAATCTCTATGACCTTCTCCTTTGTGATACCTTTTAGCTGGCTGATCGCCTCTGCCACATAGGGAAGATTCAGAGAAGAATTCCGCTTTCCCCTAAAAGGAACCGGAGAAAGGTAAGGACAGTCTGTTTCCAGGACAATCCGGTCCAAAGGCATATAGCTTACCACTTCTTTTAATTTTTTTGCGTTGGCAAACGTTACAACGCCTCCTATGCCAAGATAAAAGCCCATATCCAGATACTCTTTTGCCAACTCCAGACCATAAGAGAAGCAGTGAATCACTCCTCCGATTTCCCATGATTTATGTTCCTTCATAATGTCTAAAGTATCCTTCGCCGCATCACGGCTGTGGATAACGACAGGAAGTCCTGCTTTTCTTGCCAGACTCAGTTGACGGATAAACCAGTACTTCTGAACCTCTCGTTCTGGCTCCTCCCAGTGATAGTCCAGTCCAATCTCACCGATTGCCACCACCTTAGGTTTTTTTGCAGCTTCCTCCAGCCAGTCCATCAGACTTTCATTTAATTCTTCTGTTTCACTTGGATGAACGCCGACAGCGCCATACAGAAAAGGATATGATTCTGTGAGATCCAATGTCTTCTTGGTTCTTTCGATGTTCGCCCCTATATTCACTGCCATCTCAATTCCTTGTTCTTTCAAACTGGACAAAAGAGCGTCCCTGTCCTCGTCAAAAGCCTCATCATCATAATGAGTATGAGTATCAATTATCATAGTAGCCTCCATATTCCCCACAGCAAAAACAGATGCAGAGGATAGCAAATATAAAAGATATATTTCAGAGGCAAGGTTCCTCTTGTTCCATTGTACATCCGAATTGGGATAAAAGCAAAAACTGCAGGCAATTCCCAAACAAGAGCCAAAGATCCCATGATGGTCTGCAGCCTGGGACTTTGTCTTGTCATATACAGCAAAACAATAAAAATAACACCAAACGCCTCATAGTCTGTTCTTAAGATTATGGCGGCAAAGCCGCAGACAACTAATACTGCGGCCCGTTTCCACAAAGATGCGTCATCTTCATATCTTCGACACCCTTCCAGAGCAAGCAGCCCCAAAAATAAGGTAAAAAAGACATTCTGATGGCTCATTTCAAAAGGAGTATGAAAAAGAGCCAGGTCAAAAGGAATTTCTGACAGAAAGCCAAATGCTAACAGCCGTAAACCATAGCGCTTTACATCTCGGGTATGCAGAAATCCCTCCACTAAAAGGAAGGCAAAAATAGGAAACGATACCCTTCCGACCATGCGCAGCACCTGATTCATCCATCCAGAGTCAATCAAAACAGCTCCAATATGATCCAGAAACATAGTAAGAAGGGCGATAAGCTTTAATGCATTACTGCTCAATCCTCTGGTCTGTTCTCTCAACAAATCTCTGCTCCTGACGGCATATTCTTTTCCGGCGTCATCAGAGCTAAATTACCGTCTGCATCCTCTGCGCACAAAAGCATCCCCTCGGACATCACTCCTGCCAACTTGGCTGGCTTCAGATTCACAACCACCATAACCTTTTTTCCTACCATCTCTTCTGGCGAGTAATATGCTTTAATGCCGCTGACAATCTGCCTCACCTGACTGCCAATTTTTACCTGAGAGCATAACAATTTTTTCGACTTTGGCACTGCTTCACAGGCGATAATCTCTCCTACCTGAAATTGCAGTTTTGCAAAGTCGTCATACGTAATCTCTGGTTTTGCTTCTATCTCTATCCCTTCCTCTAAAGCTTCTGGGGTCTTTTGAGCATTCTCCATAGCCTCTACTTTCTCCATCACCTCTTTGATGTCCATACGTGCAAACAAAATCTGAGGCTTGTCTGTCACCTGATTGCCACTGGGATAAAGACCGAACGTATCCATCTGACCCAGTTTTCGTTTCTCTGCATGAATTTGAGACAAGATTTTCTGGGAAGTCTCAGGCATGAACGGTTCCAGTAAGGAAGCGCCAATGGTAATTGCCTCTGTCAGATGATAGAGCACTGTAGCAAGACGATCTTTTTTGTCTTCTTCTTTCGCCAAAGACCAGGGCGTCGTCTCGTCAATATATTTGTTGCTTCGACGGAAAATGTTAAAAATCTCTGTCATGGCGTCGGCCACCCGAAGCTGCTCCATCTTCTCATCGACTTTCTTAACTTCTCCCAGAACCACAGATTTTAAGTCCTCATCCACAGCCTCATACACTTGGGCGTTGGTTACCACTCCGCCAAAATATTTGTTGGACATGGAGATAGTGCGGTTTACTAAATTGCCTAAAATATTAGCCAAATCCGAATTGGCCCGCTCCACCATCAGTTCCCAGGAAATAATACCGTCATTGTCAAAAGGCATCTCATGAAGCACAAAATAGCGGACTGCATCCACTCCAAAAAAATCTACCAAGGTGTCGGCATAGAGCACGTTTCCCTTAGACTTGCTCATTTTTCCATCGCCTTGTAACAGCCAGGGATGTCCAAACACCTGCTTTGGCAGAGGAAGATCAAGAGCCATCAAGAAGATCGGCCAATAAATGGTGTGAAAGCGGATGATATCTTTTCCAATCAAATGCAAATCTGCAGGCCAGTATGTTTCAAACATCTGGTCGCTGTCCCCATCACAGTCATATCCTAAGCCAGTAATATAGTTAGTCAAAGCATCCAGCCACACATAAGTCACATGCTTTGGGTCAAAGTCTACAGGAACTCCCCAGGTGAAGGAAGTTCTGGACACGCACAAATCCTGAAGGCCCGGAAGAAGGAAATTATTCATCATTTCATTTTTTCTGGATACAGGCTGGATAAACTCTGGATGCTCGTTTATATGCTGTATCAGCCTGTCCGCATATTTACTCATTTTAAAGAAGTATGCCTCTTCTTTGGCTGGCTGCACCTCTCCACCGCAGTCAGGGCATTTGCCGTTTACTAATTGAGATTCTGTAAAAAAGGACTCGCAAGGCGTGCAATACAAACCTTCATAGTATCCTTTATAAATGTCTCCTTTCTCATATAGCTTTTTAAAAATCTTCTGAACCTGGGTCTCATGGTCTTTGTCTGTTGTACGAATGAACTTGTCATAGGAGGTATTCATCAAATCCCATATGTCTTTTACCTTGGCTGCTATTTGATCCACATATGCTTTTGGTGTTACGCCTGCTTCCTGAGCTTTCAGCTCAATCTTTTGACCATGCTCGTCTGTTCCCGTCTGAAAACGCACATCATATCCCTGAGCTCTCTTATATCTGGCAATACTGTCTGCCAGAACAATTTCATACGTATTGCCAATATGAGGTTTCCCTGACGTATAGGCAATGGCTGTGGTTATATAATATGGTTTTTTACATTTATCACACATTTTCCTATCCCTCCTGAAAAATAATCTGTACTTAGTGTAACGGTTTCCTATGTTTTCGTCAATCTTTTTTCATGAGTTGTAAAGTCAAGAAATATACTTTATACTATCTACATAGAATAGTCACCCTATAGAATGGAGGTAACTTGACATGAAAATCCATGGTCAGACACGGTGTCGGATTCTTATCCCTATTTTACTTAGTATCTGCCTCTTGTGTGGATGTATACGCAGCCCCGTCAGCACAGCTCCTTCCCAGTCCTCAGACGAAACTCTCTCTGTCAGAGAGACAAGTGCTGCAGTTTCCGATGAAGAATACCGTCAGAAATCAGAAACGGCTCAGGAGGCTTTTGATGAACTGTGCCAGCGCCTTTTTGAAGAGGAGGTTGCAGACTCTTATCTCACCCTTCACTATTGCCTCATGAACCCAGAGAGCTATGGGATCAAAGATTATCCAAAGACCTTTGGAACTTTCTCTTTAGAAAAAATGCAGGAAACGGCAAAAGAACAAGATGATTTAAGAAATACGTTGGCAGGAATCGAGTTAGACTATCTGGCCGATCACCAGAAACTGACTTATCGAATCCTTGAAAAATCTCTGGAATATGAATTGTCTGGACAGGGACTGGAGCTATATTACCAGCCTCTCTCTCCAAGTACCGGCATTCAGGCTCAGCTTCCTATGCTTTTGACAGAATTTGTTTTCTATGAGAAAGGAGATGTAGAAGATTATTTGTCTCTTCTCTCAGATATAGACTCCTATTATCAGCAAATTCTGGATTTTGAAAAGGAGAAGGCAAAGGCAGGATTGTTTCTGACAGATTCCTGTGTTGATCAGATTACCACCGAATGCGGCGGATATCTCCTCAGTCCGGAGCATAATCTTATGGTTACTGGTTTTGACCGAAGAATCGATGCCATGGAAGGATTAACTGACGAGGAAAGGGCAGATTTTAAAACCCGAAATCTGACAACAGTTACCGAGCATTTTATTCCGGCTTATGAGCTGCTATTGCAGGGATTGGCAGAATTAAAGGGGAGCTGCAGCAATGAGCAGGGATTAAGTTATGATCCACAGGGAAAAGCCTACTATGAGTACCTGGTAAGAGCATCCACCGGAACCACTTATGCTACCATGGATGAACTTCAAAAAGCTATTGAAGCCCAAATAGACAGTGACCTTTTGGAAATCGCCAGGGTTTTGAAAGAAAAGCCAGAAGTTTCTCAGGAATTAATCCAATATGAGTTCTCACAAACTGAGCCAGAAGCTATCTTGGAAGCTTTAAAGGCAGAAACGCAAAAAGATTTTCCTGAAGTGGTTCCATACAGTTATGTGACCAAATATGTGCCTGAAGAATTAGAGCAGTCACTTAGCCCTGCATTCTTTTTGGTTCCTCCTATGGATCTATATGATAAGTGTGTCATCTATATCAATCCCGGAAGCTCTTCTGGAGCTCAGACTTTATTTACTACCTTGGCTCATGAAGGTATCCCCGGTCATTTGTATCAGAATGTGTACTTTCTGTCTCACTGTGATTCCAATATCCGAAAGATTCTCTCCTTTCTAGGATACAGCGAAGGATGGGCAACTTATGTAGAAAACTATTGTTATACAATTAATAACGGACTTTCCCCTGAACTTGGGAAGGTATTAGCCCGAAATGCTTCTGCCACACTGGGTATCCATGCATTGATGGATTTAAATATAAATTATTATGGCTGGACAAAAGAACAGGTGGCGGATTATCTGAAACAATTTTTTGATATTCAGGAGTCAGATGTGGTAGAAGTTATCTACCATGCCATGAAAAATGATCCGTCCAATTATATGGCTTACTATGTGGGATATCTGGAGATTATCAAGATGAGAGATATGGCTCAGTCTGTTTTGAAAGATAAATTCCAGTTAAAAGAATTTCATCGCTTCCTTCTGGATATTGGTCCTGCACCTTTTACTGTGATTGAACCCTATTTTAAAACCTGGCTGAACACCTGTAAATAAGTTTAAAAAAGGCGTCTGAAAAATCAAAATGATTTCGCAGACGCCCTAAAAATTTCTGTCACCCTATAGAAGCGTGTTTAACATTCTAGTTTTAATCCAGTTTTTCATAAACGTCAACCGGATACAAATATCCATCTGTAAGAAGGCTGCTTGAGTACTCCTGTCCGTTTACCAGAATTTTCAGCTTGTCCAATACAAAGCTGTCAGCAAAAGAATTGGCGATTCCATAAAGAACAAGTTTCTCCTCATTTCCCTCTAACTGCTGTAGCTTAGACAGGTCTAATGTGCCAATGCTGTCTCCACTTCCCACTTTAGATGGGTCAACGCCAGGTCCGGCCTGCGCTCCTGCCTGTACTTCAAAGGAGTTTACAGTAGTTCCTTCTTCCAAAATTCCGTATTCAATTAAGCTTGCAACTAAGGCATCTGCCGTAGCCTCTTCCACATCCACCATGGTCTTTCTTAAGCCGGTGCCATTGTCCTTCTTATAATAAACAGTTACAGCATCCAGCGTAGGCGCATCTGGATTCCCAGCTCTTAAGGCCTCTACGTCAATCTCTGTCTGCTGCTTAATCATCTCGTCTACCATAGCCTCTACGTCATCGGAGCTCTGGCTGCCCTTACTGCTCTCTCCTTCTGTCTTGCTCCCTTCAAGAACCACATCGTCTGGGTTTACTTTGGTAGGTGAACATGCTGCCAATGACAACACCATCATAGCCCCTACAACACATGCAATCATTTTCTTCATAACTATCAAATCCTCCTTAATTCTTTTGCCAATTACGAAACCATTTATTTAACTTCGTCAGAGTAACGACTAACAGTTTTAGTTCCTCGGGACTCAGTTCTTCGGAAACGCTGTCAATCATGGCTTTATGGAACCTGGCATGGTGTTCATATGCATCTTTTCCACGCTGAGACAGGGAAATGTATACGATGCGCCGATCTTCTTTACCCCGCTCCCGAAACACATATCCTTTTTTCACAAGGCTGTTCATGGCTATGGTCAAAGTCCCTACTGTCACAGACAGTTCTTTGGCTATGGCCGACATGTTCTTGGGTTCTCCTATGCCGATAGCCTCTATGACGTGCATATCATTATTGGTGATATCCTGAAATTCTTGTGTAACAATAGCCTTTTGCTCAATATCCATAATATCACGAAATAAGTTTACCAGCACTTCATTTAGCGTACTGTAAGTATCCACTGCCTTTCCTTTCACCTGACGATCCATCAAAGTTTCGTAACGATTATACATGATTTCATTTTTTCTGGCAACCACTTAATCCTTATAGTTTTCTTAACAATTCAAATATTTTGCTAAAAAAACGCTCATAACTATGCCTGTCAGCGTAGCGAGGAGAGCGCCGGGAAGTGTATACCTGGTTTTTTTCACCTTTATAGTGAGAAAATAGATACTCATGGTATAGAACACCGTCTCTGTACAACTAAGCATCAGGGAAGTCATCATACCCATTTTAGAGTCTGGTCCATACTCTTTAAAAATATCCAAAGCCAGCCCTGTGGCTGCGCTGGAAGAAAATAGCTTTACCAACGCCACAGGCAGCAGCTGAGACGGAAACCCCAGTTTTTGAGTGACTGGTCCTAACAGTCCAGCCAGAAAGTCTAAAAATCCAGAGGACCGCAAGACCCCCACACCTACCATTAGACCTACCAAGGTAGGAAGAATACCTGCTACCGTTTTCATGCCAGACTTTGCTCCCTCCACAAAATCGTCATAAACCGGCCGTTTCATCAGAATGGCAAAACCAATGATGTAGAACATGGTGAATGGAATCACATAATTGGAGAGATATAAAAGAAATCCCATAGACTAAGCAACCTTTTAGGTCGTTCTTACTTAATCATATAAAGATTGGCAACAGGATATTACGGCTTTTTCTTTTTAACAAGATAGCAGCCAACCCCTATCATATCAGCCAGAAACCATCCAATAGGAATAGACCACCAGATTCCGACTACACCAAATACAGGTATCGCTGACAAAACATAAGATAAAGCCACTCGGGTGCCCAGCGAAATAACAGTGAGAACTACCGACATCCCAGGTTTTCCCAAAGCTCTGTACAGGCCGTATAAAAGAAACAGTAAACCGATTCCACAGTAAAATGCGCCTTCGATATGGAGATAGCGAACTCCCTCCCCAATAATCTCAACCTCTCCTGCTTCCACAAACAATTTCATCAGGGGTTCTGCAAACAACCACACAGTTATGGATATCACCACACAGAAAAGCAATGCTAAGATCACCGCTCCCTTTAATCCCTGTTGAATCCGATCCTCCTTGTTTGCGCCAAAGTTTTGAGCAATGAAGGTAGAGAAAGCATTTCCAAAATCTTGTACAGGCATATACGCAAAGGCGTCAATCTTTACCGCTGCCGCAAAAGCCGCCATAACAGTTGGCCCAAAACTGTTCACCAATCCCTGCACCATAAGAATCCCCAGATTCATGACAGACTGTTGAATGCAGGTTAAAATAGAAAAACCGGCGATTTCTTTAATACAGCTAAAGCGAATCCGGCACTGGCCTCTCTGAAAACGAATCTGAGGATATCGTTTCAGGGCATAGACCGCTATGCCGATCCCAGAAACATATTGGGAAATTACTGTAGCCTGAGCCGCGCCAGATACTCCCCATCCAAGTCTCAAAACAAACCAAAGATCCAGGGCAATATTAAGGACAGAGGCACACGCCAAAAAAATCAGCGGCACCACAGAATTGCCGATGGCCCGTAAAAAAGAGGCAAAATAGTTGTACAGGAACGTGGCTATGATTCCTGAAAAAATAACCACAAGATATTCTCTCATACTTGTCCACACCTGCGCGGGCACTCGAAGAAACACTTGTATTTGCTCCAGAAAGCCAAAAGCGATCACATTAATAAAAAGGGTTAGACCTGAAATAAGCACAAATGAGGCAAAAACCCCCTCTTTTAATCCTGTCTCATCTTTCTCTCCAAACCGAATCGAAAACACCGCTCCGCTCCCCATACACAGCCCAAGCAGAATAGAGGTAATAAATGTCATAAGTGTAAAAGATGAGCCAACCGCAGCCAGAGCATTGGGACCAAGAAATCTCCCCACAATCAGGGTATCTGCGATATTATAACACTGCTGTAAAAGATTACCTAAAATCATGGGGACGGCAAAACGCAGCATGGATTTCATCACCGGCCCCTTGGTTAAATCCTGATTCATGTCCTTTATCCTTCTTTTCTATATGATTCGAGCAATATCTTAACATAACACGGACCAGTACTCAACTTTATTCTTGATTTTCCTTTTCATTTTCTCCTCTTTTATGTAAAATAAAAGAAGCATTTTCGAAAAATAAGGAGGAAATGAATCATGAGTCTGTTATTTTTACAATACCCGCCCTGCTCTACCTGCAAAAAAGCAAAATCATGGCTGGATGAGCGCAAGCTGGAGTATGAAAACCGCTCTATCAAAGAGCAGAATCCAGGTGTAGACGAATTAAGAACCTGGCATCAAAAGAGCGGTCTCCCTTTAAAGCGTTTTTTCAATACCAGTGGAATCCTCTACAAAGAAATGAAGTTAAAGGACAAACTGCCCAGCATGAGCGAGGAAGAACAGCTTCAGCTTTTATCCACAGACGGGATGTTGGTAAAACGGCCTCTGCTCATTGGAGACGACTTTGTCTTGGTGGGGTTTAAACAGGCGGAATGGGAGTCTGTCAAATCCTTACAGTCCTCCCAGTCTTCACCTTCATAAATAAAGAATCCAAGACGCGGGCAGCTACAGCATCTTGCTGCTGCCCGCCATCTTTTCATACTGCATTGCCTTTTCAACAAACAGTTTTGCAAAGAATGGATTTGAGGGATAATATAAATGGGGGAATCCCATCCATTGCATCTCGTTTTCAATTACACAGGCATATTCCTTTCCTGTCACTGGTTTGACTGCTCTTACATCTGCCCCGTTTTCTGTACTCTCATAATAATGAAATTCATGGCCCTTTATAATCTCGCCATCCGGCAAGAAATAATTGTGCTTTTCCTGAAGTGCTATATATCCAAAACGAACCAGTTTTCCGGTATAGAAACAAGTTGCAGGAATCGCTCCCGCCATCTCATGCCAAATCCCATTTCCGTCTTTTAAGGCGGTATGCAGGTACATAAATCCCCCGCACTCTGCTACAACAGGAAGCTTGTTTTTTACTGCATTTCTGACAGAATCCCGCATTGTAATATTCCTGCTTAACTGCTCTGCATTCAGCTCTGGATATCCGCCTCCAAGAAGCAGTCCATGGCACGGTTCTGGAATTTTTTCATCAAATAGAGGAGAAAAATATTTTATTTCTGCACCATACTCTTCTAGCAGCCGAATATTGTCTGCATAGTAAAAGCAAAATGCCCTGTCCTTTGCCACTGCAATCACCGGTTTGCGTTCACTGCCTGCCGTTTTCGTTACAAAGCTGCCGGACTTCAAATCGTCTGCATCTCCTGCTACCTGTATCAGGCGTTCTACAGAAACCGTCTGCAAAAATATTTGGGAAGCTTCCTCTATTCGTTCCCGCAGGCTAATTACTTCGTCTGGCAGGAAAAGTCCTAAATGTCTGCTTTCCATATGGAATCGTTCATTTTTAGGAAGAAAACCCAGAACTGTTATCCCTAATTCTTCCTCGATCAAAGGTTTAACCGTTTCATAATATCCTTTTGAAATATTGTTCAAGATCACACCCTTTATCAGCTTCTCCTTGTCATAAGAAAGAAAGCCTGCAATCAAAGGTATAATGGAACGTCCTGTTCCCTTGGCGTCAACAACCAGCACAATCGGCGTCTTTGTCACCTTTGCCAGATGATACGAGGAGCCTTCCTCTCTGATACCTCCTAATCCGTCATAAAGTCCCATGACTCCTTCTATCACAGCAATATCGCTCTTTCCTGCACTGTCTGCAAAAAGCATGTTTGTTGTTTCTTTGTCAGTAAAATAGGTATCCAGATTTTTGGCCGGAACGTTTAAAATTTTTTCATGAAACATAGGGTCAATATAATCCGGTCCACATTTAAAAGAAGCTGCCTTAAATCCAAGCCCTCTTAATACCTGAAGCAAGGCACAAGTGACGATTGTTTTTCCGCTCCCGCTTTTGGGCGCTGCTATCATTACACGTTTTATTTTCATAATACTTTACTCATAAAAGGAAAAGGCACAAATCCAGACAGGATTTTCTGATTGGATCAGATGATAATTTCCCACCTTCTTTGCCCTGCTTACCTGGAGCTGGACAATCGTATTATCCTTTATCTGCTCCTGCACAGATAAGAGTTCCTTAAGTTCACAGATTGTTTCCATGCTTACTGCATGAATGACAATCCGCATGTTAGGATTGATCTGTCTGAGCGTTGCCAAGATCTCTTTTAGCCTGCCTCCGCTTCCTCCTATAAATGCATGTGTTGCCATTGGCAACTCCGATAATTTTTCCGGCGCCTCTGCCGAAACGATCGTTATGTTTTCCAGCCCAAACTTTTCTTTATTCTTTTCAATCAGAGAAATTGCATCTGGTTTCTTTTCAATCGCATACACTTTTATCTCATGCGAAAGCCCCGCAATCTCCACTGCGACGGAACCTGTACCACTTCCAATATCATAGACCACCGCATGTTCCTTTAAATGGAGCTTACAAATACTTACCTCCCTGACCTCCTCCTTTGTCATGGGCACGCTGTCCCTGATAAACTCTTTATCTATAATTCCATGTGTCAGTTTTCGTTTTACAGCATAAGGATTTGTTATTAGACAGGTGTATAAGCCCTCCTCTTTCAGCGCACAACATTCTAACGGCGTGTGTCTCTCAATTTTCTGTTCCTGATATGACAGCTGATACCCTGTTATAATCTCACACTCTGTCATACCGGCGTCTGTCAACACTCTGCCCAGCCAGTTTATATCCTTGAGACCAGAGGTAAGCAAAAAGGTCTTTGGGCTGCACATGATTCTGTTTGCAAGATTACACAACGTTTTTCCGTGTATGCTGTAAACGGCCGCATCCTGATAACTTTCTCCAATACAGGCCGCCAGATAAGCCACTGAAGAAATCCCGGGCAGGACTCGCACAGATGCGCATAAACGCTTCGTTTTAATCTCGTTTGTCAGCTCTGCATACAATGGCTGACAGCCACTGTAAAATCCGCTGTCTCCAGAAAAAAGGATGACTACCTTTCTGACATTGTATGAATTTTGTAGGCTTTGTAAATAAGGAATAATTTGTTCGGCCTGGTAAAATGGACGCTTTTCTGCTTTCACCCACAGATTCTTAAGGATTCGTCCTGATCCCAGAAGAAGATCCGCCTGGTCGATTGCTCTTTCTACTTCCTTTGTCATGGAGTGTCTATGTCCCATACCAATGCCTGCAAGGGTGATTTCCATGGGTTTGTCTGCTTCCAAAGGCAAAAGGGGGCAGGTCTTTCCACTTAACTTTTCTATTTTTTTGCATAGTTCCTGGAAGGAATCCCCCCTATTTTCTTCCTGACGCCCTATTACAAAAATCTGAGTCTCTGTTCGTTTCGCTGCTTCTAACTTTTCTGGATAGCCGCCTGATGCACCGCTTTCTTTTGTCACCAAACAGGAAATTTCGTATTGACAAAGCATTGCCTCGTTCATTTTTGTGGTAAAAGGCCCCTGCATTGCAATAATCTGTTTTCCACAAATCCCCAGCTTCATACAGTTGGAAATGCTTTCCACACTTGGAAGAACTCTTACATACAGTCTCTTTTTTAGCTCTTGTGAAATGCAAAACTTAGATAGCTCTTTACTTCCTGTGGTCAGAAGGATATTCCCTTGTGTATTTTGCAATGCATTTGCACATGCTTCCTCTGTTTGAAAATAAGTAATCGGATAATCACTTTCAGGGATCTCATCTCTTTTCAGCCGCAGACAGGGGATGGATAGTCCCTTCTTTTTCATTGCATGAAGAGCAGCGTGTATATTTTTGGTGATCTCTTTTGCAAACGGATGCGTGGCGTCTATTACCGCCGCAAACTGTCCGTTAAGCAAAAATCGTTCTATTTCTTCCTGATTCATCCGCCCCTGATGTACTTTTACAAAAGGATGTGGTTTCAAGACGGTCTCGCCGTATTCTGTCGCCACACAAATGGTATGTTTTATCTGTGCTCTTGCAAGAACCTCCGATAGCTGTCTTCCTTCTGTTGTCCCTGCAAATATTGCTAATTCCAGTTCCCTCATTTTTGTTTCTCCACATGATAGCCCCGTCTTGTGACTAGCTTTCCACGTATAATTTCCGACTCCGAATTGCCAATAAACACAGTGGTGAACATATTGACCTCTTTGTTCTTCAGCTCTTTCAAGGTACTGATCCCCATCTTTGTCCCTTCTCTCCCTATATTTTCCACATAACCGCAGACGCGTTCCCCTTCTATGGTATGAAGCAGAATCTCACATGCACGCTTTAAGTAATCTTTTCGTTTGTGGCTGGACGGATTATAAATTACAATCACAAAATCACCCTCTGCTGCTGCCCGCAGCCTTTTTTCTATCTTGTCCCATGGCGTGAGCAAATCGCTTAGACTAATCACACAAAAATCATGGTTCAGAGGGGCTCCCAATACCGCCGCGCCGCTGCTGGCCGCAGTAATCCCAGCAATCACCAAAAGTTCTATCTCTGGATATTCTTTTCCGATTTCATACATCAAAGAGGCCATTCCATAAATTCCGGCATCACCGCTGCATACAAGAGCTACCCTCTTTCCTTTTTCTGCTTCCTCAAAACAAATCCTGCAGCGTTCCTCCTCGTGGCGCATTGGAGTGGACAGCAGTTCCTTTCCCTGATATCGTTCACCCAAAAGCTTTAAGTATAACGGATAGCCGACAATTACATCCGCTTGGTTCAGCACGTTCAGCGCTTCTTTTGTCATCATTTCTTCCCTGCCCGGCCCCATTCCTACAATATAAACTTTATTTCTCATCAAAAGATACCTTCCATTCTCTTTGTGCAACCGCTATGGTCATTCCGTTCTCCGCTTCCTTTTTCTGAATCAGTTTACCGCCTTCTCTACATGCCTTAAGCGCCGCCCTTTCACACACATTTCCAACCCCAACCTGACTCCTTACAAAAGAAGATTCTGTAAAGGTCCCTTCTTCCTCTTGTAACGTCTCTGCGGTATAAGTCAGAAAGGGAATCCCTTCTTTCTGGCACCATTGGATGATTCCCTGTTCCTTCTCTTTTTGTGAAATAGAAGCAATGGCAAAAAGCTGCAACGTAGAAATACCAAGTTGGGTAAGTTTTTTTGAGATAAATGCGTCGATCTCCCTAAAAGTTTTTCCTCTCTTACACCCTATTCCAAAAACATATTCCTTCGGTTTCAGCAAAATCAAAGCATCAAACACATGGTTTTCAGAAGTAACTACAATATCTACGCTCCCGTCTGGCGGATAGGGGACAAGACAGACTCCTAAAGGCAGAACGCTTTTTTCAATCTTTATTTCATGCCCTGACTCTATAGACATGGAGACTTCCTTTCCGGCCAATACCTTGGAAGACACTTTGGCAATCCCCGCTTTATTTACAATAGAAAGACCATTCTTTTTTGCAAACAGATCCACTGCAAATGCCTGACGAAGATCCGTTGCCGTCGTAATTACTGGCTCTGCACCTGTTTTCAAAGCGATATGTTTTGCTATCTCATTCGCGCCGCCCATGTGTCCTGATAGTATCGGTATGACATAGCGGCCGGCTTCATCCATGACAAGTATGGGAACATCGTGCAATTTATCCGTCAGAAACGGCGCCACTGCCCTGACTGCGATTGCGCAGGCCCCGATAAAGAGCAGCCCGCTCTTTTCCTGTATCCTCTCCTCTGCCCAATCCCTGACAGATGACGGCACGTAAATCCTGTCATTTTTGTAAACGCTGCATTTCGTATATAAGCAGATCGTGGCTTCTTTTCTTAATGCCTCTTTCACACGTTTGGAAAGGAGCCTTCCCTGTTCTGTAAAACTGATGATACTTATTGTCATAGCAGATCCATTACTCCTTCTTTTTCCTAAATCCAGTAGAAAAGTCAGAGGCATATAGTCTTGACTTTCTGTAATTCTGATGCACAACTGCATCTCCTACCAGTATCAGCGCAGTCTTGGTAATTCCATACTTTACAGACACCTCATACAATGTCTCAACTGTACACAAATACGCCTCTTCTTCCTCCCATGTGGCCTTATAGACAAGAGCAGCCGGCGTAGTCTTTTCGTATCCTCCCATTATCAGCCGCCTGCTTAGTTCCTGAATCATTCCCGCACTTAAGTAAACCGCCATTGAGGCTTGATGGGCTGCAAAACTTTCAATGCTTTCTTTTTCTGGTACGTCGGTTCTGCCTGCCATTCTTGTAATAATCAGCGATTGGGAAACTCCTGGAAGCGTATATTCCAGGTTCAGAGACGCCGCTGCGCTAAAACAGGCGCTTACACCCGGACAGCTCTCATAAGAGATCCCTCTTTTGTCAAGCTCATCCATCTGCTCCCTGACTGCCCCATAAATGCTGGGATCTCCTGTGTGGAGGCGAACGGTTACTTTTTTTTCCTCTTCCGTTCTGCACATAATCTGTATCACTTCTTCTAACGTCAGCTTTGCGCTGTTATGGAACTGGCAGTCCTTTTTTGCATACGTAAGCAATTCTGGATTCACCAAAGAACCGGCATAAATAATCACATCTGCCTGCCCTAATAGCCTCATTCCCCTGACAGTGATCAAATCAACTGCACCTGTTCCTGCTCCAACAAAGTAAACCATCTTTCTGCCCCCTTGCTCTTTGCCAGCTCACCAAAAGCACTGGCATACAAAATACAATCTATCTTCATTTTTCCATCTGCCCGTTTTTCCGTATAGTAGCAAATACTCTCCACGATTCTGTTCATGACCTGCTGCAGTTTCCTGCTTTCCGCTATAATAGGAACCGCCTCTTCTGCAGTAGCGCAGTCCAAAATTTTTCTGACCTGAAATAGATCTACCTGCTCTTTGATAGAAAATGCCGCCAAAAGTTCCATTCTGCAGTCTGCCTCTTTAGAATGCGTATTCATGATCCCCCCTGCAACTTTGACTAATTTTCCAATATGACCAGTCAAAAGCATGTTCCGAAATCCCAGCGCTGCCGCCTGATCAATCGTTGCGCCAATAAAATTGCTGCATTTCACACTTCTGTCCAAATCATATCCATATGCCTTTTTCATAAAATCCAAGCCGTAATTTCCAGGTGAAACCGCTACATAGTCAAACCCTAACGCCCTTCTCTGGCGTAGTTCCAGATGAATCGTATCTAACAGCGCCTGGCTGCTCATAGGTTCAACGATGCCGCTTGTCCCCAAAATAGAAATACCGCCCACAATGCCAAGTCTGGGATTAAACGTGCGCTGGCACAGTTCTTCCCCCTTTGGAACTGAAATTTCTATCAAAAGGCTTCCCTCATAATCCACCGCCCTGCACACCTCCAGGACTTCCCTTTTTATCATCTCTCTGGGAACACGATTAATGGCCGCGCTCCCTACAGGCTGGTCAAGACCTGGCCTTGTCACTCTTCCCACGCCGATTCCGCCTTCAATGACAATCTCCTGTTCTTTTTCCTTTCCCTTCAAATAAGAGACTTTTGCATAAATCTTTGCTCCTGTGGTAATATCTGGGTCGTCCCCGCCGTCCTTTTCCACACCGCAGCGCACCTCGTTTTCGTTGCGGCAAATATCCAGAACCTTTGCCTTAAATAGAATTTTTCTTGGTGTCTCTATCGAGATCTCTGTCTTCCAATATCCGGTCAGAAGCATATAAGCGGCGGCCTTTGCCGCTGCCGCCGCACAACTTCCGGTTGTAAAACCATATCGCATTTTTTACTCCTGCATTTGGTATAAGACTGCATTGCAGATTGCTGCTGCAATGTTGCTCCCACCTTTTCGCCCTTTGTTTATGATATACGGAATCTCAGTTCCTAATATCAGTTCCTTAGCTGTCTCCACATTGACAAACCCAACTGGGACGCCAATGATAAAATTGGGGGTCCAGTCCTTCTCTGTTGACATTTCATACAATTTTATCAGGGCAGTCGGCGCATTACCGATTACAAAAATAACTGGTTTGTCAATCTCTGCCGCCTTTTCCATACTGACTGCTGCTCTTGTCATGCCTCTGTGTTGTGCCTGAAGCGCCACATCCTCATCTGCCATGAAACAATGGGTTTGACCACCAAATTGAGCCAATACTTTTTTATTAATTCCTGCCAATGCCATATTAGTGTCTGTCACAATGTCTGCACCGTTTTTTATCAGTTTTTTTAGGTTCTTCACCGCATCGTTTGAAAAGCAGAGAGTTTTGACATAATCAAAATCTGCACTGGTATGAATGACTCTCTTTAGAACCAGTTCCTCTTCTTTGGGGAGGCAAATCCCTCTTTCTTGAAGTTCCTGGGTGATAATTTGAAAACTCCTTTTTTCGATATCGAGATATTCCATTTTGACGTCCTCATAAATTCTCTAATAATTGTTCATTTTCTTCTCTTGTCTTTACGGCAATCCGGTAAAATCCTCTTCCCAATCCCCTAAAATTACTACAGTCTCTGATTAAGATTCCTTTTTCGAGAAGTCTTTCATATAGCGGTTCTCTGCTGTATACCATAATAAAATTTGCCGCTGACGGAAGTACCTGCAGCCCCTTTCTTTTTAATCCTTCTTCCAAGAACTTTCGTTCCTCAGTTACATAGTTTTCTGTTTCTATGATAAATGCAGTCTGCCTTGCACACAAAATTCCTGCCTCCTGTGCAAAACAGGAAAGGTTCCATTCTGGGATCTGCCTGGCTATTCTTTTACGCAAATTTCTGTTTTTACAGATCAAGTATCCCAGACGGACTCCTGGAATTGCAAAGATTTTTGTAAATGCCCTGACAAGAATCAAACAGTCTGAGCCTTCTGTCTCTTCTAATTCAGAGAGGATGGACGATTGATTCCCGCAAAACTCAATAAAACATTCATCCAGTACAACGTAAATACCCTTGTTCCTGCAAAAACTTAGCAGCTCTTTGATCTTGTCTTTACTCAAAAGGCTTCCCAATGGATTATTAGGATTGGCAAGAAAGAGAAGCTCTGTCTCTTCTGTTAAAAACTTTTCCATTTCCTTTACTGCGCAGAAAACAATTTCACTGTCCACAGCATTTGCCGCATTTTCATATCCATAAAAAGACGGAATTGGTATCACAACCTTTTTCGGCCTAATTCCGTGAACGATTGCCATCAAAAGCTCTGAGGCTCCATTTCCAAACAATAAATATTCTTCTGGAACTTTCAGATATTTACTGACCGCAGTTTTTAGCTGCTCTGCTTCCATATCTGGATATCTGCTGCAATAACTAACCGCGCTGTGCAAAGCCTCTTTTACACACTGCGGAATACCAAGAGGGTTTATATTCACCGAAAAGTCAAGTCTCACATGATTTCGGTACACATCGCCGCCATGAATCCCCATGTTTCCTCCTAAAGAATCATCCAAATGCAAAGTATCTCGCACAGCCACGCAGTGAGATACATTAAGTGGTTTGCACGCCTGATATCTTCATATTCTGCTCTGCGCCTTGCCTCTCCTATATACGGCTTTTTTACGATTTTGCCAAAATAACTGGCGTCTCCTGCAAGACGGATTCCAAGTGCGCCGGCACATACGGCTTCTGTCTGTGCAGAGTTTGGACTTGCGTGCTTACGACGGTCTCTTTTATAGATTTTCAACGCGTTCTTGGAACAAAAAGGTTTTCCTGCTAAAAATGAAGCTATAATCATTAAAATTGCGCTGATTCTTGCCGGAATAAAATTCAGAACATCATCCAGTCTTGCCGCCACTTTTCCAAAATACAAATACTTCTCATTATGATATCCGATCATAGAATCCATGGTGTTTACTGCCTTATAAAAAAATCCCAGGACAGGTCCGCCAGCCGCCAGAAGCAACATCGGTGCAATCACTCCGTCACAGGTATTCTCCGCTACCGTCTCAATGGCCGCTTTTGCGACTCCCTCTTCATCCAGACATGCGGTATCTCTTCCCACAATCATAGAAACCGCGGTCCTTGCTTTTGCTAAGTCTCCCTCTTTTAAACATTGATAAACCTTCATGCTCTCTACTCTTAGACATTTTACTGCAAGAATCTGGTAGGTCATAATCGCCTCTACGATCATACCCGCATAAGGGTGCAGCCTATAGGCCAGAAACAAAAGAACAAAAGCTCCGGTTCCCACACTGGTAGTCACGATCAATACCAGTCCTGCTCCCTGCCAAAACTCCATGGTATCTTGGTTGACATTTTTCTTACCCCATTTACGAATCCTTTTTTCCAAACCGGCAATCAGCGCTCCAATTAGCCGAACTGGGTGGGGGAGCCAATACGGATCTCCCAGAACCAAATCCAGCAAAAAGCCTGAAAAAAAGGCAATACTGTGATATCCCATATTTTTAGCCGCTTCTTTCTATCTGTCATTTGATTTTTTGTCCGATTCCGCATAGAATCCTCCAAACCTCTTGTGCCTCCCCTGCAAGTTGTATCAGAATCCTTCCTACTCGTTCCCTGTACTGGCGTTCAAACGCCTCCATTGGTACTATCCCATTTCCAATCTCATCGCAGATAATGATGCAGTCCTTACAGCTCTTTAAGAAAATCAGAATTTCCTCCTCTGGACGTCCCCCTTCCTGAATCCGTTTCTTTACCCAGTGATGAAAATGATTGATAACAACTGTTTTTGTCTGCAATTCCTTATCCTTTGGCAAAGTACCGTCCCACACCATAAATCCTTGTAACTGATATTTGCAGAGCACATAGTCCAGTTTTCCCTGTGCATATCCACCGATTACTAATCTCATCCCAATCTCCATATAAAAATATCTATACAAGCAGCCGCTACTACGACACACTTCTCACAGAGCAAAATAAAATATCCGGCCGTATCCCCGGTTATCCCGCCAAACGCTTTCCTGCTTAAATAAAAATAGTAGCCAAATGCAGCTATGGCGGCCACTGACACCGCAAGCCCCGCTGCAACTGACCAGAAGCACAAAACCCCTATACATCCAACGCTCTGTAGATACAAAAAAGCTTTCACAACTTTTTTATGGGAGTTTTTTGCAAAACTATAGAGCATCCCTTCCTTTTTTGCCAATGGGAAGGACATGACGCTGATTCCGCACAGACAGCGAGACAGAAAAAAACCGCCGCATACAATCTTTAACAATGTATCGCTCAAAACTTCTGAAAACGCTCCCAAAAATATCATGCCATACACTATAAGCATAATCATTGCAAATGCCCCAATGTGGGAATCCTTCAATATCTCCAGTTTTTTCTCCCTGGAACCATAGGAATGCAACGCATCCATCGTGTCCACATAACCGTCAACATGAATCCCTCCTGTAACTAACAGCGGTATAGCTGCAGAAATTATCACTTTGCAAAATGTGCCAATCTGGAAAAAGCCGCACAAATAATTCCACAGATATATACAGCCGCCAATCCATGCGCCGATCCAGGGAAAGAAGCAAAAAATATACTTCATGTTTTCCTCTTTCCATTCAGGCTGAGGAACCGGAATTTTAGAATACATGGAGACTGCGATAAGAAAAGCGTTTATTACATACATACAGATCACCTCACTGTTTTATCATAATCGGAATCCCCGCTATCACTTCCACCATTCGATCCGCAAGCGCCGCAAGCTTTTGGTTAATACTGCCCATTGCACGTATGTATGCCATAGTCGCCTCATCGTATATCGTTCCGTCTTCAAATACGTTATTAGTCACCACGACCAGATGCGTCGTCTGTTCTTTCAAAAGCGTGATCCCTTGTACCACAGTTTGTGCAACCTCATTTTCTGCAGCTCCCTCTCCTTCTGCAAACATTTCATTTGCTGTCAGATTCGAAATGCACTCCAGTAAAGCGATTCTGCTTCCTGCTTCCATCTTTTCAAGCGCTTTTTGGATTCTTATGGGCTGTTCAATGGTGAGAAATCCTTTTCCGCTCCTCAATCTCCTATGACGCTCAACCTTTTGCTGTATCTCTTTATCATAAACCTTCATGGTTGCCAGATAGTATTTATTGGACTGTCCCCCAAGTTCTACTGAAATTTTCTCGGCATAAGTGGATTTACCGCTCCCGCTTCCTCCAATCACCAGAGTCATCATTATGAAATTCCCCCCATATTGAATCAGTATCTTTCATATTGCTCTATCTGAATATCAGAAAACAGAGTTCTTTTTTGGTATACGCTTAATGCCACATCCAATAGCGATAACATCATTACTGCTCCTGTCCCCTCGCCCAAAGCCATTTTCCCATCAATAACAGGTGCAATCCCCAATTCGTCCATCAGTTTTTCCACAGCTGGTTCTCTTCCTTTATGTGACGGCAGCAAATAGTTTGCTGTGCCTGGTATGATTCTGTGTGCAAGTAGTGCGGCTGTCATACTGATAACGCCGTCCAGCACTACTGGTATATGAAAAACTCCTCCCCCTATACAGACTCCCACAAGTCCAGCAATATCCAAACCTCCTACAGTCGCTAACACGGTCAGCGGGTCTGCCTCATAAAGATGATATTTCTCTATCGCCTCTGTGATAATCTGTTTTTTGTGCAGTAATTTCTCATCACAGAGCCCAGCGCCTCTTCCAGTCACCACAGCTGCATCACATTTCAACAGTGCGGTCACCACAGCGCTGCTTGTTGTGGTGTTTCCAATTCCCATTTCTCCTGTTGCCAGAATCTGGTATCCGTTCTTTTTACAGTCTTTTACCAGGTCCACGCCTGTCAGGATTGCAGCGATAGCTTCCTCTTTTGTCATGGCAGGCTCTTTTCTAAAATTTCTGGTACCACAGCGAATCTTTTTGTTCAGCACGCCTGCTATCTGTTGATTTTGGTTCATTCCAATGTCAACAGGTATGGTCTTTGCGCTGATGATCGCAGCCATTTTTCCAACGGAAGAAGTGCCTCTTCCCATCTGTCTTGCTACCGCTTTGGTGACACATTGATCAGACTGGCTGATTCCCTCCTCCACGACGCCATTGTCTGCACACATAATAATCACTGCCTTTTTCGAGATATCAATTTCATCTGTCCCCAGAATCGCTCCAATCTGTGCAGTAAGTGTCTCAAACCGGCCCATTCCGTCAAGGGGTTTGGCTATGGCGTCCCAATTTTTCATTACCTTTTGATAAATACTTTGATCTGGTTTCTCTACTGAAAGTTCATTTAATGTGCGCCTCCCTGAGCATTCCATATACGCCCTCCATATCCAGGTATTCTGACAAAATATCTGCCATCTTGTCATATTGCGTTTCTTTAAAGTTTCTATAGTCCATCCATTCTCTTTGATTCAAAAGGATGTCCTTTTTTTTAGCCAATGCACCTACTAAGGCTGCCACGATTTCTGCTTTGTCAAAGATTCCATGGATATAAGTCCCATATACGTTCTTACCGCTGCCTGTCACAAACGCTGCCTCTGTTTTGTCCTGTTGACAGACATCCTCTCTTCTCTTTGTATCTCCTACATGGATTTCATATCCCTCAAATTCAAGACCAGAAAGTGTGGAAAAAATCCCCTCTAGCTGATTCACGGTTCCCTGTACCTGACGCCGCACTTTTTCACGCTGTAATTCTGTTACAACGGGCAGTAATCCCATTCCCTCCATACTGCCTCCCATCTCTACCCCTTCCCTGTCCCAAATCCTCTCTCCCATCATTTGATAGCCTCCGCAAATACCGCAGACAGGTACGATTTTCGCCTTGTCCTTCACTGCCTTTTCCAGTCCGTTTTGGCGCATCCAAAGTAAATCGCTCATAGTGTTCTTGCTTCCAGGAAGAAAAATAAAGTCAGGCTGACCAACATCTTCAACTGATGAAATGTAACGAACAGACACTTCAGGTATCTGTTCAAACACATTAAAATCCGTAAAATTTGATATCCTGGGATATCGAATGATTCCAATGTCGATTGCTCCCCTCCTCTTCTTAGAAAAACGCTCTGTCAAACTATCCTCATCCTCCAGTTGGATATCCATATAGGGAATCACCCCTGTGACCGTTATTCTCCCCTTTTTTTCTAAAAGTTCAATACCAGAGTCAAGAAGGGAAGCATCACCTCTGAATTTATTTATAATCAGCCCTTTTACTCTTTTTCGTTCTTCTCTTGTAAGCAGCATTAACGTTCCTAAAAGCTGGGCAAATACGCCGCCTCTGTCAATATCCCCAACTAAAAGCACTGGCGCATCCACAAGTTGGGCAAGTCCCATATTGACAATATCATTCTCCCGCAGATTGATTTCAGCCGGACTTCCAGCTCCTTCAATCACAATAATGTCTGCCACACTCTCCAATTTTCGAAATGCCTTTTTAATCTCTGGAATCAGATTTTGCTTATAAGAGAAATATTCCCGCGCGCTCATATTTCCAAAAATCCGTCCATTCACAATCACCTGGGAACCTGTGTGATCTGTGGGCTTCAATAAAATCGGATTCATACAGACAAGAGGGCTGATTCCTGCTGCCTCTGCCTGCATTACCTGGGCCCGTCCCATCTCAAGCCCTTCCTTTGTGACAAACGAATTAAGTGCCATATTCTGCGACTTGAAAGGAGCTACTCGATACCCATCCCGCTTTATCATCCTGCACAATCCTGCTGTCAAAAGGCTCTTTCCCACACCAGACATCGTTCCCTGAATCATAATTACTTTTGCCATAGCTGCCTCCTACTTTTCTGTCACCTGCTTCAGATACCAAAGAAGTTTTTCATTTCCCCAAAATCGCTCCTCATTGATATCAAAAAGCCTTTCTATAAAATCCTGTGTAAAAATCTCCTGAGGCGTACCGTACCGCTGGGCATATTCCCCTTTCAGGCAGAGTATTTTATCAGAAACGAGCTTTGCAAGCTCCAGCTCATGCAAAGACATAATCACAGTAAGATCCCTTTTTTCCCTCATTTCCTGTAATAAAGATAAAAATTCCAGCTTGTATCGGATGTCTAAGTAAGAGGTTGGCTCATCCAATATTAAGATTTCCGGTTCCTGGCACATTGCCCGTGCAAGCATAACTCTCTGCTTCTGACCGTCGCTGATTTTATCAAATTCCTTTTTTCCAAGTTCTGTGATGTGGGTAAGTTCCATCACTTCATTCACAATCTGCTTATCCTTTTCTGACAAGATTCCCAGCCATCCCGTATAAGGATAACGTCCTGTTGCAACCACGTCCCAACAGCTTTTCAGCTCTGCTTTCACTTTTTCTGTAAATAAAACCGCCATCCTTTTAGCCAGCTTATCTGCACTCATTTTTGCCAAACTATCATTTTCGAGAACTACGGTTCCCCCAAGAAGCGTCAGCTGCCCTGCAATGCTCTTTAACACAGTTGATTTGCCTGCGCCATTTGGACCAATCAAACTCAAAATTTCACCTTTTGGCAGTGCGATTTCTATTTCCTTTATCAGTGGTTTCCCGCCATACCCCACGCACATTCCTTTTGTGGAAAAATAATAGCCGTTCATGTTTTTTTCCTTTTTATTAAAATCCAAAGCACTATGGGCGCACCAAAAATCGCCGTTACGGTGCTGATACTCAGCTCTGTAGGCGCAAACATTGTTCGAGCCAGCAAATCACAAAACAGACAGAAAACACTTCCTCCCAGAAATGATGCAGGTATCATCAGAATGGGTTCTGTTGTGTTTAATATCTTTTTAACCAAATGGGGCGCCGCAATTCCTACAAAAGATATGGGCCCAGCAAATGCAACAATACATGCAGATAAAATACTGGAAAAAATCACAATGCACACCCGCAAAAGCATAAGATTGACTCCCACGTTTTTTGCATAGGCATCTCCCATTTGATAAGCGCTTAATGGCTTTGACATAAGAAACACCGCAAAAACTGTCAAAAAGACAACCACAGTCATCAGTTCCACATTTTCCCAAGTCATTCCTGAAAAACTTCCACGGGACCAGTTATGCAGATTGACAATCTGAGCATCATTGGCAAAAGTGACAACAAGTTCCGTAATTGCCGAACAGATATAGCCGATCATAATACCGCTGACTATCAGCATTGACATATGATTCATTCTTCGGGCAGTCACCAATACAAATCCCATAGACAGCATTGCACCTGCAAATGCTGCAAGTATCATTGCCGCTGCAGTGACTCTTGTGCCTCTTTCCATGAAGAACACCATTACAAGGGCTACTGTCATTTTGGCGCCTGAAGAAATTCCCAAAACAAAGGGACCTGCAATCGGGTTATTGAAAAATGTCTGTAAAAGATAGCCAGCCAGAGAAAGCGCCCCGCCAAGGATCAGCACTGCCGCTGCCCTTGGCAATCGGATATTCCATAAAATCCTGTCTGCCGTTTCACTGCTTTTTTGTCCCAGTGCGGCCCACACTACATCCGTCAACGAAATCCTGACACTTCCGATGCAGATATTTAGGATCAAAAACAGTACTACGCCAGCTGCAAGTATAAAAAATGCAATTTGATATCTGCGTACCCTATTACTATCCATCAGCGACTTACCTTTCTGTAAATCAATTAGTCCAAATGATAAAGATAGTGCATCTGCCTTTCTTCTTGGCGAAGCATTGCATAGATATCCTCTATCAAGTACCCGATGGACAGTGACTGCTGATACATGTCGTTTGTTGTGCACCACACGTTCCCATTCTGCACGGCTTTAAAATCTTCCAGAACTCCACAACTATCCACCAGTTCTTTGATATTCGAAACACCGCCGTCAATAGAACTGTTATAGATTAAAAAGTCTGCATCCTTCGCACCAGAATAAAATTCTTCTATCTGAATATTCATGACAGAGCGTTTGGTATCCTCATCACCCAGGTTTTCAAAGATATATGTTCCGCCTGCAAGCTCTATCATCTTTGGAACATAGTCCGAAGACTGGCGCACCTGGATCATGTCATTAGATGTAACAAAGAAAAACGCAACCGTTTTATCTGTTTTTTCAGCCATGCTCACCTTATCCAAAATAGCCGTCTGCTTTGCAAATATTTCTTCTGCCTGTTCTTCTTTTCCAATCAGCGCCCCATAAAATTTTACCCACTCCACTCTGCCCAACGGATGGGATTCATAACTAGAATATTCTGTTAAAACAGAAATTCCAAAGCTCTCCAGTTTTTCTACTACTTCAGGTGCATGAGAAATCATCATATTTTCGATAGCCAAGGTGCAATGATTGGACACGATCAGTTCATAATCTGGCTTATTATATTTTCCTGCATATAGAATATTGCCTTTCCTCATTTCTTCTCTGGCAGATTCAATATACCAGTCATCCTCCTTTTGCCCAGAAAAAGTAATCGTGTCTAATCCCTCCAGAGCGCTGAACATGTCCATTGCAGAGGAGGCTACCAGATAAATGTCTTTTACAGGGCGTTTCAGAACTTTGACTTTTTCATCCAGATTTTTTGGCGCTTCTTTATCCTCTGGAACAACTAAAAGCTGTGTATTGTCCATCGTCGTCGTCAGAAGCACATAACCGCCTTCGTAATAATCAACAGTAAAATTCTCGGCATACTGTAATTCCATGCTTCTCTCATAAACCAGCTCGTCTCCTGCCGCTTCGTACTGGTCTGCTGTATTCGAATGAAAAGTAATCGTATACTCTATTTCGTGAGGATTTCCCATTGCCACCGTATCGCCAATAATCTCCATCGGCTCGTCTAATTTCAAGACAGGAATCTCAAATACCGAATCGCCCTCTGTGTTTATGGGGAACAGCTTTTCTCCATTTACAATCATGTAATCATAATTGGGACTGTTCCACTGAACAGTTGCCGTCATCTGTTTGTCTGTTATGGTTACGGTCGCAGGAGATAAAATCTTGGATTTTCCACTTCCACCCTCAAAAGTGATTTCCATGGTATACATTCCATCTGGCAAGTCTGATTCAGATACATTGTTTTTTTGCGCATCATTTTTATTTCCACAACCACCAAGCAATACACATATAAGAAGCATTGTCATAAGTATCACATTCTTTTTCATCCTAATCCCTCATTTCTACAAAAATCCACAGAAGCTATTTCGTTTCTCGATTTTGTCAACGGCTTCTGCATTATGTTGAACATAAAGTTCCTAAATTTCATCTTTCCGCCTTTAGTTTTCTATAAAAAAAATCCTCTGCCGTATAAAACTACGGTAAAGGATTTCTATACAAAATAAACCTGCAGAATAACAATATTCCTGCAACTTCAAGACGTACAGCCAATTACTCGTGGCCTAAAACAAACGTTTCTGTACATCATACAGGCAGGTCTCCCGGCTTAAAGATCGTGGTTTAGTAACCTGCGCATCCGCCATCTTCCCAGTTTCCCAGTGATATATCGACTTCTGCTCCCTAATTACGGTGACGAGTTCGTACAGGATTTGCACCTGTTTCCCTTTTCACCAAAACAATACGATTATACTTGCATTGTTTTGACACCTGTATGTTACCTATTCAGTTGTACAAAGTATATCATAATTTTCTTTCTTGTCAATAAGCGAAACCGTGTTAAATAACAGACAGCATAATGGGAATCGTCAAAAGGGAAAACAACGTGGATACGCATGTCCCCTGTGCAGCCAGAGCGACATCGCCGTCATATTCCGAGCAAATCATAGTCACATTGGCCGCAACCGGAAGTCCCATAAGAATGGTTGATATTTCTGTAACCATTCCCGGCCCAATCACAAGCCGAAGAGCCAGATAAACAATCACCGGATATACTACCAGCTTGAGCAGTGACATAAAATACAGCGACGGTTTCGTAAGCACCTCACGAAATTGTACATATGCCAGCTGGGACCCAATAATAATCATGGCCAGAGGGATCGTGACAGAGCCCAGACTTCCTGCCAATTTAGCCACAGGTGCAGGAATAGCCAGATGAAGCAGAACAATCACAAAGGCCAGCAGTGCTGAAATAATCCCCGGAGTACACAGTTTTTTCAGCATAACGATCAAATTGTCCGGTTTTCCCTGAAGGTTGATGATTCCATAAGTAAAAATATGAATATTGAATATCATCATAAAAATAGCAACAAAAAAGCTGCTCTCTTCCCCATATACACTGCTAATGATAGGAAGCCCCATAAACCCTAAATTGCTGTAATTCAACATTAACTCATACGTGGCGTTCAAATGAAACAGTTTTCCAAGTATTTTACTGACAATCGGAAGAAGGATAAAAACACCTATGGCAGTAAGGGTTACATGGCGCACCAAACCAAGGTCCATAGAGCTCTGGCTGATAGCGGAACTCAGAATCGTTGCAGGAAGAGAAACTTTCAGGAGGAATCCTGAAAATTTTGCATTGGCCGTCTCATCCATAATCCTCGTTTTGCCACATAGATATCCAATCGCCATAAGACCAAATAACATAAAAATCTGACTCATCAATTCTGTGCTCATTTTTCCTATCTCCTTTCGTTTCTACATTAATGTAATATATTTATTGGAGATAGTCAATAACGCCTTTATGGTATAACTTTATCAAATTTTTTTCAGTTCATACTGTCTGGTCCCCAGGCCAACTTTTTCAGCCTGCTCCAGGGTTGCCTTCCACTCAATATTAGGATTGGAATCCTTAAAATGATCATGATGACAATGCCATCCTGCTTCTGCCAGATGCTCTCCAAGCTGGCTGTTTTCAATAGGCTTCGCCTTAAGACAGGCATCCGCACATGCCTGATCCAATGCAACCGGATCAAAGCTTGCAAACATTCCAATATCTGGAAGAATAGGGGCATCGTTCTCTCCATGACAGTCACAGTTAGGGCTTATATCCTGTACCAATGAAATATGAAAACAGGGACGCCCATAGCAGACTGCCTGTGCATACTCCGCCATTTTACGATCAAGAAGTTCATTGGCGCTGTCGTTGGGATTGTAAACTGCGTCAAAACTGCAGGCGCCGATACAGCGGCCGCAGCCTTTGCACTTATCATAATCAATCACAGCCTTATGTTCTATGTAAGTAATGGCGTCGCTTCCACATTCTTTGGCACAACGGAGGCATCCACGGCACAGGTTTTCTTTTATGGCAGGTTTTCCGCTGGCATGTTGTTTCATTTTCCCTGCACGGCTCCCACAGCCCATTCCGATATTTTTAATGGCTCCGCCAAAACCGGTTGACTCATGTCCTTTGAAATGATTCAGACTGATAAAAACATCTGCATCCATAACAGCCCGCCCAATCAAAGCAGTTTCACAGTATTCCCCGTTTACTACCGGAATCTCTACCTCGTCAGTTCCCCGCAGTCCATCTCCAATAATAATCTGGCATCCAGTCGTAATGGTATTAAAGCCATTGAGATTTGCACAGTCTAAGTGCTCCAGCGCATTTTTTCTGCTTCCAGGATAGAGAGTATTGCAGTCTGTTAAAAAAGGAAGCCCTTTCAGTTCTTTACACAGATCTGCTACTACCTTCGCATAGTTTGGCCGGAGAAACGCCATATTTCCCAGTTCTCCGAAATGCATCTTAATCGCGACAAATTTCCCTTCCATATCAATATCCTTAATACCTGCCGCAATACAAAGCTTTCTCAATTTGTCAAGCTGGCTGGTTCCTACAGGACATCTAAAATCTGTAAAATAAACGGTTGATTTTTCCATTTCTGCCTCCTGTTAAAAAAAATATTGTGTGAAATATTTCATTTACCTTAGAAAAGAATAACATAGATTTTCCGAATTAACCAGCAAAATCTATAATTAAATTGTTACTGTTTACTGAACAGTCACAATAGATTTTCTAAATGATTATACATTTCTTGTATATCTGCATTTGGGATAGTTACTGCATCCGTAAAACGGGCCGTATCTGCCGTTTCGTTTCACCAGCTGACTTTTACATTTAGGACAGACCTCGGTATCCAAAACCTGGAAGCCTGTCTCCTTTATCCGTTTCCCCATCTCTTCATAGCATTTTTGATTCATCATACAGTCATTTAGCGCTCTATGGGCACCTTCTGTGCTGATATGAAAATAAGCGGCCAGATCCGTCAAACGGTGATGAGATAATTCTTTTAGGCAGCTTCTAGCCATAAACAATGTGTCTATATAATCATTTCCCAAGGTTCTTCCATAAATCTCTTCCATGGCATGGTTTAAAAATTTCATATCAAAGCTGTGGATATTATGGCCGACCAAAACCTCACTTCCGATAAAAGAAAGGAAGTCCTCTATAACCTCTTTTAATACAGGAGCATCTGCAACCATCTTATCTGTAATTCCATTCACCCGGGAAGCTGCCGCAGGAATCCTACGCTGAGGGTTTACCAGAGTGGAAAACTCATCTTCCACGTTTCCTTTTTTAACCTTTATAGCTGATATTTCTATGATCGCATCCATCTCAGGGCTTAATCCTGTGGTCTCTAAGTCAAACATCACATAATCCGGCCTGTATCCTGAAAGGCGATTTCCGCTCTTTTGTTCTTTCATTTTTGCTTTTCTTTTGTTCCTTTCTCCTCTGGTGCTGAAACTCTGGATAATTACTTCTTTTATTTGATTATATCATAGCTAACCTTAAACATGTATAATATTTCATACATTATTTACACTTTCCGCCTTTTATCCTTCATTTTACAATACACCACCGCCACAATGGTACTGACAAACGTTGCCACAATCGCAGGAGCAACAATTCCTGCCGGATTCAAGCTCCCATACTGCAGCCGGTAAGCGATCATATTAACCGGTATCAACTGCAAGGAAGAAATATTCAATATCAAAAACGTACACATTTCATTGCTTGCAACACGTTCCCATTTTCTTCCTGTTCCCTTATTATCAATTAAATACGCCGGATTCCCTCTCTCCTCCTCCAGCTTAGAAAGTTCCTCCATGGCCTTAAGCCCCGCTGGCGTCGCCGCCCAGCCGAGCCCCAATATATTAGCGATCATATTCGTCGCAATCGACAATCTGGCCGGATGGTCCTCTGGAATATTTGGAAATAAAAAGCGCAGGATCGGCGACATCTTTTTTGCAAGCTGTTCCACCAATCCTGCCCTTTGTCCTATTTCCAAAATACCAGTCCACAGCGACATGATTCCCAACATTGTTATACAAAGCTTCACTGCCTCTTCTGCAGCGCTCAAAGCACCTTGGGTCACCTGGTTCATCGTACCGTGAAAAGCGCCCCACAAAACACCCGTCAACATCATAAACGCCCATAAATAATTCAGCATAGAGACTCTCCATACTACAATACATTTCATTCCAATCTATGCTCGCTTACAACATTTATTCCTCTGTCAGCTCCCGCATTACTTCAGCCACTGTTTCAATCCGCTCCGCCCGATAAGCATTACTTCCGCAAAACAGAAGTCCATGGTCCACATCTCCCAGCGCTGCCCTGACCAGCGCATCTGTAATGCAATATGGCGTCTCCTTGGGATTGCACCGTTCCAGACACTGAAAACAACGAGTCGGCGCAATCCGTTCCTTCTGAATCCTCTCCAAAAACGGATTTTTAATCGCTCTTCCAGGCATCCCCACCGGACTCTTTGTAATCACTATATCCTCTTTCTTAGCCTGGATGTACGCCTGCTTATAGGCCTCAGCCGCATCACACTCTACAGTTGTCACAAAACGAGTGGCAATCTGCACTCCTGCCGCCCCCAGCTCCAGATGATGAACCACATCCTCATGGTCATAAATTCCTCCTGCTACTACCACAGGAATCCTCTTTCCATAGGCCTCCTCCAAATCCTTTACCACTTTAAAAATACCCTGAATCTCTTTCTCATACTGCTCTCTTAAGAAGGTCTTCTCCACATTCTTTGTGTCAGCGCCCAGCCCTGTCAACTGTTCTCTGGAAAATCCCAGATGACCGCCAGCCAAAGGCCCCTCCACAACCACCATATCCGGCGTTGTGTGATACTTTCTGTCCCACATTTTACAAATAACAGAAACAGACTTCACAGAAGATACAATAGGAGCCAGCTTTGTTTTTCCCCTTTTTACCATTCTATCGCTTTCGCTCTCTGCTTCTGCCACATATTTAGGCAAATCCACAGGGAGGCCTGCACCGGAAATGATAATATCTGCCCCAGCTCTTACCGCCTCTTTCACATAGAGATCATACTGTTTTGTCGCCACCATAATGTTAAAACCAACAGCTCCATTCGGTCCAATCTCTCTCGCCTTGCAAAGCTCGCTCCCAATAGCCCTTAAATTCGCTTCCAACTGATGGGACTGAAAATCAGGGTCCTTAAACCCAATCTGAGCTGTGGAAATGATTCCCATTCCGCCTTCTTTTGCCACGGTTCCTGCCAAAGAAGACAGGCTAATTCCCACTCCCATACCACCCTGAATAATCGGTTTCTCCACCACAAGATCGCCGATTACCAGAGGCTCTTTCACTTTAGACCTTCCCATTCGCCTTTCCTCCCCGCCTAAATCCTGCGGAACCTCTCATATCGCTGTTCCACTAGCTCCTTATCCGTCATCCGGCCAAAATCCGCCAAAAACTTCAAAATCCTGGTTTCCATCTCCCCTGCAAGTTCCGTGAGAACCTCCTCACACGCAGGAACCGTTTCTGGAATCACTTGATCCACAATCTGAAGCTTTACCAAATCCTCTGCCGTCATCTTCATCACTTCTGACGCTTGATCCGCTTTCTTGCTATCCTTCCACAAAATAGAAGCAAACCCTTCTGGAGAAAGCACCGAATAAACCGCGTGTTCCATCATCCACACCTGATTGGCCACTGCCATAGAAAGAGCTCCGCCACTTCCCCCTTCTCCGATAATAATAGAAAGTACAGGCACCTTTAAATCTGACATCTGGAACAGATTCTGGGCGATGGCCTCCCCTTGTCCCCGCTCCTCTGCCTCAATTCCACAAAAGGCTCCAGGCGTATCCACAAAACAAATGATAGGCCTTCCAAAATCCTCCGCCTGCCTCATCAGACGCAAAGCCTTCCGATACCCTTCCGGCAAAGGCATTCCAAAATTCCGCTTAATGTTATCCTTTGTATTCTTACCCTTCTGCTGCCCAATCACTGTCACTGGCTTGCCATGGAACATAGCAATTCCGCCTACAATGGCCCCGTCGTCTCCAAAATACCGGTCTCCATGAAACTCTATAAAATCATCAAAAATAGCCTGAATATAATCCAGAGAGGTAAGGCGGTCCGCTTTTCTGGAAAGAAGCACATGATCCCAGGCCTTTTCCTTCCCCTTTTTATACTCCACGCCGGTAATTCCTAACTCCGTTTTTGTCTCCTCACAATCAAAAACTTTAACCGTGTTATGCATCTTTAAAATCTGCCCAAGAGTTTCCTTCATCTCCTTGCGGCTTACGATTTTGTCCACAAATCCATGATCCTGCAAAAACTCCGCCCTCTGAAACCCATTGGGAAGCTTTTGACCAATCGTCTGCTGAATTACTCTGGGACCTGCAAATCCAATCAATGCCCCCGGCTCTGCCAAAATAATATCCCCCAGCATGGCAAAACTGGCTGTGACCCCTCCGGTAGTAGGGTCCGTCAAAACACTGATATACAAAAGACCTGCCTCATGATGTCTTTTTAACGCTCCGCTGGTCTTTGCCATCTGCATAAGAGACACACATCCCTCCTGCATTCTGGCTCCTCCAGAACAGGCGAACAGCACCACTGGCAGCTTCTCCCTGGTAGCCCGTTCCACCATAGAGGTAATCTTTTCCCCTACCACATGGCCCATGCTGCTCATAAGGAATCTGGAATCACATACCCCAAAGGCTGTTTCTTCTCCCTCAATTATGCATTTTCCTGTCACCACTGCCTCATTCAGCTTTGTCTTTTCCTTTGCCGCCTGAACCTTTTCCTCATAACCAGGAAACTCCAGCGGATTGGTAAACTCCATCTCCTGATTCCACTCCTCAAAGGTTCCCTCATCTGCCGTCATCTCAATCCGACGGTAGGCGTGAACGCGGAAATAGTTATCACATTTAGGGCAAGTATAAAAATTGCTCTTCACATCCTCCGCATACACCATCTGTCCGCACTTTCTGCATTTCCGCCAAAGGCCCTTTGGAATATTGGGCTGCTGTTTTGACAATTCCTTGTATTTTGTGTCAATCAAAGTGTAAGTCTTCTTAAACATATTTTTGAGCATAACACATCACCTTCCTATGAACTGCCGCCGCAGTAATCCGAAAAATACGTCTGAATAAAATGAGTATCCGTATCCCCGTTTTGATACGCCTCATGATTCAAAATCTCATACTGGAAATCCAAATTTGTCTCTATCCCTTCAATGACTAATTCCCCCAGTGCGCTTCTCATCTTGGCCACAGCCGACGCCCTGTCGCTTCCATGGACAATCAGCTTCAAAAGCATAGAATCATAATTAGGCGGAATTTGATAATCACTGTAAATATGGCTGTCAACCCGAACACCGTTTCCTCCGGGCACATGTACATTGCTAATTCTTCCCGGGCATGGCCTAAAATTTTTTCCAGGATTTTCCGCATTAATTCTGCACTCAATCGCATGACCGTGAAGTTTCACCTGGTCTTGGGTAATGGAAAGAGGCTCTCCAGCCGCAACCCGAATCTGTTCCTTAATCAAATCCAGGCCAGTCACCATCTCCGTTATGGGATGCTCTACCTGGATTCGGGTATTCATTTCCATGAAATAAAAATGCTTATCTTTATCCAGCAAAAACTCAATGGTCCCCGCATTTTCATAGCCTACTGCCTTTGCTGCCCTGACCGCGGTTTCTCCCATCTGTTTGCGAAGCTCTGGACAAATCGCCACAGACGGAGCCTCCTCCAAAACTTTCTGATGTCTTCTTTGAATCGAACAGTCCCGCTCTCCCAAATGAATTACATGACCGTATTTGTCCGCCAGAATCTGAAATTCAATATGACGGGGCTTCTCTACATACTTTTCCAGATACATGGTATCGTCAGAGAATCCCTTTACAGACTCCATCTGAGCATTCTGGAAATTAGCCTCAAAATCCTCCGGCCCATAAGAAATTCTCATACCCTTTCCGCCGCCGCCAGAAGAAGCTTTAATCATCACCGGATACCCGATAGAATCGGCCATCTTTCTGGCTTCTTCTACTGTGTATACAGGCTCTTTGCCTCCTGGCACCACCGGAACCCCCGCCTCTATCATCGTCTTTCTGGCTTCTGACTTATTTCCCATTTTGTGAATAATCTCCGCCGAAGGGCCAATAAAAGCAATGTTACACTTTTCACACAACTCGGCAAACTTGGCATTTTCAGAAAGAAATCCAAATCCAGGGTGAATGGCCTCCGCCTTCATAGCCACAGTAGCTGCCAGAATCTGCTCCATATTCAGGTAGCTCTTATCTGACGGCGCAGGACCGATACAGATAGCCTCGTCTGCCAAAAGCGTATGAAGACTGTCTCGGTCTGCTTCCGAATATACTGCCACAGACTGAATTCCCATTTCCCTACATGCCCTGATGATGCGCACGGCAATCTCGCCTCGGTTGGCAATCAATATTTTCCGAAACATGGCTCCATCCCCTATCCAATCATAAATGTTAACTCTGCCGTCACTGCTGTCTGACCGTCAACAGTAGCCACAGCCTTTCCTACTCCCACAGGACCTTTCTGCTTAATGATCTCGCACTCCAGTCTCAGCTTATCCCCTGGGATTACCTTTCTTTTAAACTTGGCCTTGTCAATTCCTCCAAAATAAGCGGTCTTTCCCTTATTTTCTTCCACGCTTAAAATTGCCACAGCTCCCACCTGAGCAAGAGCCTCTATCATCAAAACTCCCGGCATTACCGGCTCCTGGGGAAAGTGTCCCCGAAACTGAGGCTCGTCGTAAGTGATACATTTATACCCTACAGCTCTCTTCCCAGGCTCTAGTTCCTCGATACAATCAATCAGCAAAAATGGATGTCTGTGGGGAATAATCTCCTGAATCTCCTGAATTCCTAACATGCCTTACCTCTCCTTTATTTAATGCGAAACAATGGCTGGCCGTATTCCACCACTTCCTCATTCTTTACAAGAATCGCCTCAACCACTCCGTCAAAATCACTTTCAATTTCATTCATCAATTTCATAGCCTCAATAATTCCCAAAACCTGACCTTTTTTCACTGTGTCCCCCACCTTCACAAAATCATCTGCATCAGGGGAAGGAGCACTGTAAAAAGTTCCAACCAAAGGAGAGGCCACCACCTGGTCAGAGGAAAACGAAACTTCTGCCCTCTGCATTGTTTCCTCATTTCCCACAGGCGCTGCCAAAATCACAGGCTGTTTTTCCACTGCTTCCTGAATCACAGCCTCTTTTCTTAATGACAGTTTCATGGTTCCGTCATCCAACTTAAGCTCTGTCATACCATAATCTGAAACAGCTTTCATCAAGGAAATAATTTCCTGAACCTTCATCCTTTTCCCTCCTACGCCTCAAACTTTTTAACCAACAGACTAGCATTATGCCCGCCAAATCCCAGAGAATTTGTGAGAGCATAATAAACCTCTGCTGCCACGCCTTCTCCCTTTGTATAATTCAAATCACATTCCTCATCTTCCATTTCTAAACCTGCAGTGGCATGGATAAATCCATCCTCAATCGTTTTTATACAGGTGATAAATTCCACGCCGCCAGCCGCGCCCAGAAGATGACCGATCATGGACTTTGTAGAATTAATAGGAACCTGATATGCATGCTCCTTCAAAGCCAGCTTCATTGCCTTTGTCTCAAACAAATCATTGTGATGGGTGCTGGTTCCATGAGCATTAATATAATCAATCTCCTCCGGATTTACATTGCCGTCCTTCATGGCCATTTCCATGGCTTTGGCCGCTCCGCTTCCATCCTCTGCAGGAGATGTGATGTGATAAGCGTCGCATGTGGCTCCATATCCCACCAGCTCCGCATAAATCCTGGCGCCTCTTGCCTTAGCATGTTCCAGAGACTCTAATACCACTATGCCTGCTCCTTCACCCATTACGAACCCATTTCTCTCCTTATCAAAAGGAATGGAGGCCCTCAGAGGGTTCTGAGAAGTACTCAGCGCCGTCAATGCTGTAAATCCTGCTACCCCTAAAGGCGTAATACTAGACTCTGTGCCGCCTGCCACCATCACATCTGCCTCACCATACTGAATCGAACGGAACGCTTCTCCAATAGAATGGGTTCCTGTGGCACAGGCCGTCACCACATTAAAACATTTTCCCTTAAGGCCAAACTGAATAGCCACATTCCCTGCAGCCATGTTGCAGATCATCATAGGGACCAGCAGAGGGTTAATTCTTCCAGGTCCTTTTTCCAAAAGCTTCTTGTGTTCCTTCTCCATAGACTGAAGACTTCCGATTCCAGATCCCACACACACGCCGATACGGTATGGATCTTCCTTTTCCAAAGAGAGTCCAGAATCCTCTAACGCTTCCTTGGCTGCAGCAACTGCAAACTGAGAAAACCGCTCCATACGCTTAGAAGCCTTTACATCCATATACTCCTTGGCGTCAAAGTCTTTTACCTCTGCTGCCAGCTTCACCTTATAATCTGTGGTATCAAAAGTGGAAATCTGCCCGATTCCCACTTTTTTCTCCTTTAAACTCCTCCAGAATGACTCCACATCATTTCCTATGGGAGTTATCGCACCCATTCCGGTTACCACCACTCTGTTTTTCCTATCCATGTTCTCCTCCATTTTGTTCATGCTTCACGACCTTCAAACATCACTACATAGCCATGCCGCCGTCTACACACAAAACCTGCCCTGTAATATACCTTGCCTCCTCAGACGCCAGAAATGCAACTGCATAAGCCACATCCTTGGTCTCTCCAAAAGTTCTTAAAGGAATTTGAGCCGTTACCCCTTCCTTCACAGAATCTGAAAGCTTATCTGTCATATCCGTCTTAATAAACCCAGGAGCTACTGCATTTACGGTGATGCCGCGGCTGGCCAGTTCTCTGGCGGCTGCTTTCGTCATACCGATAATTCCCGCCTTGGAAGCAGAATAATTAACCTGCCCTGCATTTCCCAAAACGCCAGATACAGAAGAAATGTTAATGATTCTTCCGCCCCTCTGTTTCACCATCTGACGTGCCACATGGCGGATACAGTGAAAAGCTCCTTTTAAATTCGTATCCAATACGGCGTCAAAATCCTCTCCTGACATTTTCATCAAAAGACCGTCTCTGGTGATTCCCGCATTGTTCACAAGAATATCCACTCTTCCATATTGCTTCACCACATATTCCATCATCTCAGCTGCCTTGTCAAAATCTGAGACGTCACACTGCAATGCCTCAGCCACGCCGCCTGCTTCTTTAATTTCCTCCACAGTCTCTCTTGCCTTCTCCTCGGAACCACAGAAATTCACAATCACCTTTGCTCCCTGTAAGGCCAAAGTCTTGGCAATCTCTTTTCCAATTCCTCTGCTGGCTCCTGTCACAACTGCAACCTTATCCTTCAACATCCTAAATCTCCTTCACCTTCTCTAAATCCTCTAGCTTCTCTATATTTACGGTCTTTACATTCCGACTAATTTTCTTCATAAATCCGCTTAATGTCTTCCCCGGGCCAATCTCTATAAAAGTGTCCACACCATGACTGAGCATGGTCTCTACACTCTGCTGCCATCTGACAGAATGAGAAACCTGCTTTTCCAAAAGACCTTTAATCTCGTTTCTATCTGTCACATAATCTGCCGTCACATTTGCCACATAGGGAATTTTAAGCGGATGGAGTTCTACTCCTTCCAGAGCCTTTCCAAGCTCCTTTCCTGCTTCTGACAACATGCAGGAGTGGAACGGCCCGCTGACGTTAAGTGGTATCACTCTCTTTGCACCAGCGCCCTTTAGCTTTTCTCCTGCAAGTTCAACAGCCTCTTTTTTCCCTGAAATTACAATCTGCCCAGGACAGTTGTAGTTTGCAATCTGTACCTCTTTCAGATCTGCCAAAACTGCCTCAATCCCTGCTGCCTCCATGCCAAGAATTGCAGCCATGGAACCAATTCCCGCAGGAACCGCCTGCTGCATCAAAATTCCTCTTTTTCTCACTGCTGTGATGGCGTCTTCCTCTGACATAGCACCCGTTGCAAATAATGCGCAATATTCTCCCAAACTTAGCCCTGCCGCCACATCAGGACGAATCTTCGTCTCTTCCATCAGCACCTTCATCATGGCAATGCTGACGGTCACCATAGCCGCCTGGGTGTATTCTGTAAGATTTAACCGCTCATTTGGCTCAAAACACAGCTCTGGCATGGAAAATCCCAAAAGCTGTGATGCTTTGTCAAACACCTTTCTTCCTGTGTCTGTCTGTTCATAAAAATCTCTGCCCATTCCAGTTACCTGGGCGCCTTGCCCTGGAAAAATAAAAGCAACGCTCATCACAACACACCTCTTTTTCTACTTAATTCCAATTCATTAGTTCAGAAGCCCGGGCCATCATTTCCTCAATAATTTCCTTACAAGTCTGCTCCTTAGAAATCATTCCTGCAATCTGGCCTGCCATCACTGTGCCAAAGTCCACATCGCCCTCCTGAACCGCCTTTCTCAGCGCTCCCAGCGTCAAATACTCTAACTCCTCAAAAGACTTTCCTTCCTGCTCCAGTTTTACATACTCTCTGGTCATCTTATTTCTCAAACCACGAATAGGGTGCCCATGACTTCTCCCTGTCACCACAGAGTCAATATCCTTGGCCTTAATGATTCTCTGCTTATAATTCTCATGTACCACAGCCTCTTTGGAAACCACAAAGCGGGTTCCGATCTGGACTGCCTCTGCTCCCAGCATAAAGGCTGCCGCAATTCCTCTGCCGTCTCCGATTCCGCCGGCCGCAATCACCGGAATGGATATGGCGTCCTTTACCTGGGGAACCAAAGTCATAGTCGTCTGCTCCCCAATATGGCCGCCGGACTCACATCCTTCTGCCACCACAGCGTCTGCACCATACTTCTCCATTCTCCTTGCCAGAGCCACAGAAGCGACTACAGGAATTACCTTGATGCCTGCTGCTTTCCACATGTCCATATACTTTTCTGGATTCCCTGCACCGGTAGTCACCACCTTGATGCCTTCTTCCACCACAACCTTGGCTACATCCTCCGCATGAGGACTCATCAGCATCACATTGACGCCAAACGGTTTATCCGTAAGCTTTTTCGCTTCTCTGATTTCCTGGCGCACCACCTCTCCCGGAGCATTAGCTCCTCCAATAAGTCCCAGCCCGCCGGCCTCTGACACAGCCGCAGCCAGATGATGTTCCGCCACCCAAGCCATACCGCCCTGGATAATGGGATAAGAGATTCCCAAAAGTTCCGTTACCCTTGTCTTCATAATTTCCTCCAGTTTCCTGTTACTCCACGCCTTTTTCCTTCAGATAATTCATCACATCCCCAACTGTTGTCAGCTTTTCCAATTCCTCTGCCGGAATCTCTACAGAATACTCATCCTCCAAAGCCATAACCAATTCAAATAAATCCAGAGAATCCGCGTTCAAATCCTCTTTAAATTTAGATTCCTCTGTAATGCTATCCTCTTCAACACTCAACTGTTCTGCAATGATTTCCTTCATTTTCTCTAACATGATTGTTTCCCCTTTTTCATAAATATTGTTTTTAATTTTTATAGTAAGCAGCCGGCTCTTTGTTCCTTCATCACCAGCAATACTTTAACTATCACGTTTACCATCGAACTAAAGCAGCTCCCCAGGTCAGTCCTGCTCCAAATCCTGCCAAGGCCAGTAAATCCCCTTCCTTCAGCCTTCCTTGTCGGTTCAGTTCATCCAGAAGAATAGGAACCGACCCAGCAGACGTATTTCCATACCGATCTATGTTCATAGGAATCTGCTCCATAGAAACCTTAAGTCGTTTTGCAATAGATTCTGAGATCCGATAATTAGCCTGGTGCAGTACAAAATATCGAACCTCCTCAATGGTCAGTTCACTTTCTCTCATTAGCTGTTCAATAATCTCTGGCATCTTTTTAACAGCAAACTTAAAGACCTCCTGACCGTCCATAGCCACAGTTCCAAAATTAGGTTTTGTCCCTGTAAGGAAATTGCCGACAGTCCTGGCTTCACAGGAAAGGACAGATCCCTTGGTTCCGTCCGACCCCATTATCATGTGTAAAAGTCCTGATGCATTGGTATCAGCTTCTGTTCCAGTCTCACCTTTCATCACGACGGCCCCTGCTCCGTCTCCAAACAGTACGCAGGTGCCTCTGTCGCTCCAATCCACCACCTTGCTCATACAGTCAACCCCAATCACCAGTATCGTCTCATAGCATCCAGACTGGATAAAACTGTGCGCTGTGTTCAAGGCAAATAAAAACCCAGAGCAGGCCGCGCTGATGTCATAAGCTGCTGCATGAATTGCCCCGATATCCGCCTGGACCTCACATGCTCCGCTGGGAAAGTGATGGTCAGGAGTCGAGGTGGCTAAAAGAATCAGTTGAATCTCCTCCGCCTTTATTTTGGCATTCTCAAGAGCATTTCTGGACGCCCTGGACGCCATCTTGGAAGTCCCAATTCCCTCAGAAATCCGCCTTTCGCAAATCCCTGTTCTGGTCCTGATCCACTCATCGCTGGTATCGACAATCTTAGCCAAATCATCATTGGTAGCTATATGCTCTGGCACATACGAACCGGTTCCTACTATTTTTGTTCTCATACTTTGCCGCCATTTCGTTTTGTCTTTCAAATATTTTGATTCTCAAAATAATATTATAAAGATATATGCAGTTTGTCAAGAGGGAAATTCACAATTTATGGAAATTAATCTTTTTCTTTTTCAAGCTTTGATGTATGATAAATAGGTAATCACAAAACTCAAAATTTAGTAAAAAATTATGACAATATCTTCCGCTAACTTAATAGAAAGAGAGTACTTTTTATGTCTGATTATACGATTTCAAAAATTTATCCCACAGATAAGCGCAGTCTTACCCAACTCGATGCTCTTTTAGAACAGGAAGGCATCACCCGAGATGCAAATCTGGACTATATCTGTGCCATATATGATGAGGAGTATCAGATTATTGCTACTGGGAGCTGTTTTGCCAATACGCTGCGTTGTTTTGCTGTCAGTAAGAGCCATCAGGGAGAGGGACTTCTCAATACGATCATTACTCACCTCATAGATATCCAGTATCAGAGAGGAAATATGCATCTATTTCTTTATACCAAAATTGAGTCTGCGAAATTCTTTAAAGATTTAGGTTTCTACGAAATCGCAAAGGTAAGTGACACTCTGGTTTTTATGGAAAATCGAAAAAACGGATTCTCAGATTATCTTGCAGAATTGTCAAAGACCAAAAAGGACGGATTTTCAGCGGCTTTAGTCATGAATGCCAATCCTTTCACCCTTGGTCATCAATATCTTGTAGAAAAAGCAGCCTCTGAGTGCGATACGCTTCATCTGTTTATTGTCAGTGAAGAAGCCAGCCTGGTGCCTTTCTCTGTCAGAAAAAAGCTTGTCCTTGACGGAACCGCCCATGTTCCAAATGTTATCTGTCACGACAGCGGACCCTATATCATCAGTAACGCCACTTTTCCCAGCTATTTTTTAAAGGATGAAGAATCTGTAATTAAAGGTCATGGGAAACTGGATCTTATGGTATTTACCAGAATTGCAGAAGTTTTATCAGTCACCAGACGGTATGTAGGCGAGGAGCCCAGCAGCCAGGTAACTGCCATTTACAATCAGATTATGGCAGAAGAACTTCCTCTGGCAGGAATCGAATGCGTCGTGGTTCCTCGAAAAACTGTAATGGGCAAACCGATCAGTGCTTCATATGTCCGCCAGCTTCTGCAGAAAAAAGATTTTGTGGCTCTTAAAAATATGGTTCCGGCTACTACTCTTGACTACTTCCAAAGTCCAGAGGCAGTTCCGGTTATTGAGAAAATTTGTCATTCAGAAAATGTTGTGCATTATTAAAATAAAAGGCAGGGGCTTTATCTGGGCAGCTGCCTTTTCTAAACCCAATTCTCATCAATCCTTTTCTTCAATTCACAAAACATGTTAAAAAAAAGCTCTTTAGTCTGTAAAATGATATCCAATGCAACAGCTTTATTATAAGAATGAGTTACATTGTTTCTTGCCTGCAAAGCCTTCAGCCAAATCTCTTCATCTGTAATCATGGTTGCCTGATAGGCTGTTTTTATAATTAATTTGGGAGACCCTGTGGCTGAACTTTCATATCCATGCAGTTCTAAGATCTCCTTCATCATTTTCCATGCCTGCTCAAAACATATTTCATAAAGTCCAACCAATCCAGTTATAGTCACATTATCATAAGGTTCCTCGTACAAATGAATATCTTTTAAATTATTTAAAGCATTGCAAAAATTCTCATATTTTTTCATACAGAACAACTCCCTCCTCCTCAATCGAACGAAGTAACTCCTCTTGCACCTTTCCACTAAGATTTACAATATCAAACTTTAGCAATGTAGAAGTATCTTCATCCACATCCAGGGAAAAACTGACAAAATCTCCTCCAACCACCGCCAAATCAATGTCACTGACTCGTTTATAATCCCCTCTGGCCCTGGAACCAAACAGTATCACTTTTTCTATTTGATATTTCCTCGCCAACTGGCAAATCTCCTGTATTACCACATCTTTTATCCCAGTCTTTTCCATCATTTCACTCCCATATCTGTTTCATTTAAAGATAACATTACATCCAAGGAAGGTCAATAGGAAGTTACTTGACTTTGCCCAGACAATGTATATACTGATAAGTAATTGTTTAAATTTTAGGGAGCGTAATTCATAGATGCAGCATATTAAAAAATCAACGCAGAAATTAAATATAGAGATGATCTCCATAATCATGACTCTGGCATGGCCCACGATGTTGGAGCAGTTGATGCAGACTGCGGTTCAATATATTGACACTGCCATGGTAGGCGCTTTAGGGACTCAGGCTACCGCAGCAGTTGGAGCCACAAGCACAGTCAACTGGCTTATCGGAAGCAGCATCTCTGCCTTAAGCGTAGGATTTCTGTCCTTCATAGCAAGAGCATGTGGTGCCAATAATGAAGAGGCGGCAAAAAAATCTGTATCCCAGGCTGTTTTAGCAGTTTTAGTCACAGGTATTCTTTTCACGATTCTGACCCTGGCATTAAGCAGATACGTGCCTGTCTGGATGCAGGTTGACAAAAACATTCAGGACCTAGCTGCCCAGTATTTCTTTATCCTATATATTCCCATGCTTCCCAGAACCGCCAGCATCATTTTCGGCACGGTCTTAAGAGCGGCAGGGGATACGAAAACTCCTATGAAAATCGGAGTGATTGTTAACCTGATTAATGTGGTCTTAAACTATCTTTTCATTTATCCAACTAAAACCATAAAGCTTTTCGGTATATTTGTTACAATGCCTGGAGCTGGAATGGGCGTCATCGGCGCAGCCGTCGCCAGTGCTGTTGCTTTCACAGCAGGTGGTATCTGCATCACCTTTGTCCTTTGGAGGCACCCCAAAATCTCCCCAAAAGGACAAAGGCTGCGCCCAGACTTAAAGATTCTGCGCCCCTGCCTTCAGGTAGCCTTTCCCAATATGTTACAAAGATTTGGAACTTCTTTAGGATATGTTGCCTTTGCCTCTATGATTAATTCCTTAGGAGAAGTTTCCACAGCCGCCCACACCATTGCCAATACTGTGGAATCTGCTTTTTATATTCCAGGATATGGAATGCAGACCGCCGCGGCGACTTTGGCAGGAAATGCCTGTGGCGCCAATGATGAAAAGCGGATGAAAGAATTGGCAGCTATGTTTATTCCCATTGAGATCAGTCTCATGATTCTTTCCGGCGGAACTCTGTTTCTTCTTGCTCCCTTTTTGATGAGCATATTTTCTGGCAGCGAAGAGGTCGTTCAGTTGGGAAGCACGGTCCTTCGCATGGTAGCAGTCTCCGAACCTTTTTATGGATTTTCTATTATTATAGAAGGAATGATGCAGGGAGTTGGAAAAACGAAGGAGCCTTTTTTCTATAATATTATTGGAATGTGGGGAATCCGAATTATAGGAACTTTTATCTGTACCCAGCTTTTAGGCTTTCACCTGATTTCTGCCTGGGCCTGTATGATTGCTCATAATCTGTTCCTGTTTGGAATCTTTTTATGGTGCTATCGAAAAGGAGTTATGGTATAATATTATTACTCAGAAACAGTAACATTATCATAAAATTACCACACAAAGGAGCAAACCATGGACTCTTCAAAAAAAGTACGCTATTATGATGCCAACAAAAATTGCTTTTTCAACGGAATCCTATCCCAGGATCATGGTCATTGGCAGGTCGCCCAGACACAGGAGGAGTCCTCAGACTCTGATTTATTCTTAAGCCCCGGATGGATTGACATGCACACCCATATCTTTGATGGATTTGGGTTGTTTGGCACATGCGCAGATCAGATTGGGTATAAAACCGGCGTCTGCCTTCTGGCAGATGCCGGCACAGTAGGCGAATATACCTTTGACGGATTCCTGAAATATGTAAAGCCCACTATTAAGACAAATATAACGCTCTTTCTATGCATCAGCCCCATTGGTGTGATCTTCCATCATGATTATAACGCCATGGAATATCTCAGTGCAGATAACTGTGCAGCATTTATCGAACGCCACAGAGATATCATTTCCGGTGTCAAAGTCCGAATGGGAAGCGAGACTATTCGCCATGAAGGATTAGAACCCTTAAGGCTTGCCAGTCTTGCCGCCCGCAAGGCTGGTGTTCCCATGATGGTACACATTGGCGGCAATCCTCCCTATTTAAAAGATATGGAGCCCTTCTTTGAACAAGGAGACATTCTGACTCATGTTTTTAATGGCCGAGGACATGATGCCTGGAATCCAGACGGAACACCTTCAGAATCACTACAAAAATTAATTGAAAAGGGCATATACTTAGACATTGGACACGGAAGCAGCAGTTTTGATTTTCAGGTCTTTGAGAAAGCGATTCAGCACCCGCTTCCCAAGTTTCTGATGGGTACGGACTTACATCAAAGTTCTGTAAAAAAGCTTGTCCGCAACATGGGCGTTATGCTGTCTAAAATTTATGGCTGCGGCGTCTCTTTGGAAGATATCATGTATGGGGTAACAGCCGGTCCTGCTGCGGCATTAGGCCTCTCTGATTGGTGCAATCTGGCCCCAATACAAAATGCTACTTTGTTTCGCATCATAGACCATACAGAAACATACTATGACTGTCAAGACAACCATCGTACCTTCCACAAGGCTATAAATGTTGAAGGCGTTATTTTGAATGGAACCTATCATCCAATGACTTTATAAATCGTTTCTCCATCTAAAATGGGGCTTGCCGCAGCAAGCCCCAAAACTTATTTAACCAGAAATATTATAATCCGAATATGCCAACAGTCTCTCCAACTTAATCTGTGCTTCCCTCAACAACCGAATCGTCAACGATTCCTTTTCTGGATTATATCGAAAAATCGGAATCGCAATACTCATGGCGGCAATCACCCTGTTTTCTCTTCTGATGGGAACCGCCACACATCGAATATACTGGGTAGACTCCTCACACTCAAAAGCCAGCCCGTTGAGCTTTATCTCCTCTAACTGATAGCACAGACGATTGATATCGGTAATGGTATATGGAGTCAGCGCTTTTAAACCATGAGGATACAAAATCTCCACCTCCTCCTTGGTCTTTCCTGACAACAGCGCCTTTCCAATTCCTGTTGCATATGCAGGAAGCCTCTGCCCCGGCGACACCACTGACCTGACAGGCTCCGTAGAATCCACCTTGTAAAGGTAAAATACATCCCCTTCCACCAGCTGCGCAAAAAAACAAGTCTCTCTGCATTCATCAACGATTTCCCGCATCTGCGTCTGAATATCTGACTCCAATCCGCCGCACCACACATAGGCATTTCCAATCTCATATGCCTTATACCCTATAGAATACCGGCCTGTATCTATGTTTAAGGATACCATATGAAAATCACATAATGTATGAAGAATCGGAAATAAACTGCTTTTTGGCGCTCCCAAAGCCGATGCTAGTTCTGTAAGCGTCTTTCCCTGTGCAGAACTCTCCGCCAGATGTTTCAATATTTCGATCACCCGCTGTGTCGCCCGATGAAGCTCCCCTTTTGGCATGTTACTTTACTCCTCTTCCCCTTCGTTTTCCCATATAGCTATTTTACACATATTTCCAGAAATACACAAGTAATTTTTCTATCAACCCTTTACTGCTCCTTGAGTCATACTGCTGATAAAGTAACGCTGCAAGAAAATAAACAGTATAACAACCGGAAGACTGGAAACCAAAGAAGCCGCCATCAAATCATTCCAGGCAATTTTGTCATAACTTGCCATCTGTCCGATAACCACCGGAAGAGTTTTCATCTTGTCAGCCGTGATACACAGCATACTGAACATATACTCATTCCAACTTTGAATAAAGGCATAGATTGTGGTTGAGACCAGTCCCGGCAAAGTAAGAGGCGTTATAATTTGCAAAAATATCTTAATATGCCCACACCCGTCAATTCTTGCTGCTTCATCCAGTTCCCGCGATATACTGTTAAAAAATCCATACATCATCCAAGAGCAAAATGGAATCACACTGGCCACATGTACCAGAGTAATACCGCGGCGGGTATTTACCATCCCATAGATCGTTAACAATTTGTAGTATGGCACAAACAGCATAACCGCCGGAAACATCTGAGTCACCAGGATAAACATCATAATCGCGCCTTTTCCCTTAAATCGAAAACGAGAAAATCCATATCCGGCCAAAGTAGAAAACAATACCGCTATCAAAGTGGCTGAACCAGATACGATAACACTATTCTTTAAATAAGTAAAAAATGGATATTCTGTAATAATATTATGATACGCCTCTGTGGAAAACTTCTGCGGAAAAAGCGTAACCCTTCCGCTTGTCATAATCTCGCTGATGGATTTAAAGGAAGTGGATGCCAGATAGATAATCGGAATCAAAACCATCAGACTTCCAAATCCTAATCCCAGATAGCAGAGAAAATCAATACGCTTTTTTGCCTTATTCATCCCTTAGCATCCTCCTTTGCAAAATACTTATCACAATACAGATTGCAAATACAATCACAGCCAATGCAGAGGAAGGTCCAAAGTTAAAGAACTCAAACGCTCTTTTATAAATATCAATGGAAATTGTATTCGTTGCCCCGTTAGGTCCGCCTTGAGTCAGCAGCCATATCATAGTCACATGCTTAAACCACCACACAACATCCAAAATCAATGTGACTGATACTGTAGATTTCATACTCGGAATCGTGACATTCCAAAATACCTGCCAGTTCGTGGCCCCGTCAATTCTAGCCGCCTCAATAATATCGCTGGAGACAGTCTGAAGGCCAGCCAGAAGCTGAATCATGACTAAAGGATATCCTTTCCACACACAAATAAAAATCAACACTGGCAAGGCCAATTTGGGAGAGCCAAGCCAGGAGATAGATTCATCTAAAATTCCTGCTGATACAAGAGCGCTATTTAAAAATCCCAAAGTCGGACTAAAAATCCATCTCCATAAATTCGCAACCACCACCTCAGGAAACAGCCATGGAAGAAGCAGAATCGCCCGAAAAATTGTTTTTCCTTTTATATCCCTATTTAACATTAAGGCAAACAAAAATCCAAAGAGGAAGTGCCCTGCAACAACGCCTACTGTAAAGATAACGGTAATTTTCATACTGTTCAAAAAATCTTCATCAGTCAGGACATTGACATAATTCTTTAATCCTACAAACGTCCATTTATTTACAAGATTTGTCTTAAAAAAACTGATATAGATACCATAAAAAAATGGGTATAAAAGTAATAGCGCCAATGTAATCACTGCAGGGGTAACGAATCCCCATGCTGTCATTCGAGATTTTATTTTATTCATTGTACCTCTGTTTCCTTTGTTCAAGTGATTACCTCTTTTCTAACTGAGAAGGAGCTGTCGCAAAATTAGGCGATCCTTTTGCAACAGCCCCAATCTCTTATGCAGTATTTGTTTATCCTTCGTTAGCAGATGCACATATTTCTTCCGCCCTCTTCTGTGCCTTTGCAGCTGCCTCTTCTGGGGTGGCCTCACCTGTAAATACAGACTGATATGCCTGGCCATGGACATCATTTACTTCACTATATCCTGGGATAGACGGCATCTCATATACAGTCTCTTTTGCCTTCAAAAATCCTTCCAATTCTGGCATTTCCTTGATGCTGTAATCCTCTAAAGTCTCTGTACGGGTAGGCAGTCGGCCTGTCAGCTGAGAGAAAGCCAGAGCATTCTTTTTATCCAGCATAAATTTAATAAATTCTGCAGACTCTTTCTCATGTTCGCCAGGAGAAATGAAAAATCCGAAACCACCTGGCGTATTCACAGAGCGCTCAACTCCTGGAATTGGGAAAGATCCAAGTTTTCCTTTTAATTCCGGCACCTGATTTGTAATAGCGCCAATAGCGTTAGAACCAGTAATCAGCATCGCTGCCTTTCCTGATGAAAACAGACTTACAGCCGTAGGATAATCTGTCTCAATCACTCCTGGAGGACATACATGATGAGTCACATCCAAATCTGTATATGCACGCAGCGCATCAATATATTTCTGAGAGCCAATATCTGTTACCCACTTGCCATCGCTATCCTGAGTAAACTCATTAACACCAAAATTCCTGATGACGTACTGGAAACGACCAGCGCCGGAACCATTGTTAGTTCCTACCAATGTGATACCATAATTACCGTCAACAGTTAAAGCCTTAGCTGCATCGACCAATTCTTCCCATGTAGAAGGAATTTTTATTCCCTTCTCATCGAAAATGTCTTTCCGGTAAAGAATACCAGAAGCATTTGCAAACCATGGAAGGCCATAAACAGCGCCATCCAGTGTTACAGTCGAAAGCTCTGATCCTGCAAATCCATCAATATAATCCTGTCCCAAAATCGGAGCCACCTCTGCTGCCAGTCCCATATCAATAATGGTCATACCATCTTTTAAATCTGCCATAAAGAAGTCTGGCATCGTGTCAGATGTCGCCAAAGTAATATATTTTTTCATCAAGTCATTGGCGCTTAATCCTTCAACCTCTACATGAATTCCGTTGTCCAGGGCATTAAACTCGTCGATACACTGCTGCTCAAAATCACCTTCAGGGGATTCAATAATTGTGGAAGAGATATAAGTGATTGTCACATCCTCCCCCTTTGGTGCCTCTGTCTGCGCTGCCTCTGTTTTAGCCGCTTCTGTCTGTGCTGCCGTCGTTCCTGCTGCAGTGGTTTCCGTCTTGGTCTCACCGCCGCTACAGCCTGCCAACATCATAATAGTCATTGCCAGAGACAATCCTATTGCCACTTTTCTTTTCAGCATTTCTTTTTTCCTCCTTTTTATCACCATTCAATCGGTGTTCCATCATAAGTCCGCCACATCGGGTTCTTCCAATTATGGCGATTTTTATCCTGCTCCTTCACAAAGTCCTCATCCACTTCTACGCCAAGACCAGGACCTTCTGGAATTTGCACAAAACCGCAGTTAAAATTAAACACCTCCTTATTTTTTAAGAAATTCATTCTTGGATTATCATCACCAGCATCATGAATATCAATACTCTGTTCCTGCAAAATTACATTCGGTGTTGCAGCATCTAATTGAATACAAGAAGAAAATGCAATAGCATCCAACGGACAATGAGGTGCTACCGCCATATCATAAGCCTCCGCCATGGCAGCGATTCTTCTCACCTCGCTGATTCCTCCTGCATGAGACAAGTCAGGCTGAATAATATCTGCATAACCCTGCTCAAACAGAGTCTTATACTCCCATCTGTTGTACATCCTCTCTCCAATAGCAATCGGTGAAGATGTATACTTGGCAACCTCACGCAAGGCTTCCATATTAGTAGGAAGAACCGGCTCCTCAATGAATAATGGACGGAACTGATCCAGCTCTCTGGTTAAAACCTTTGCCATAGGCTTATGGATACGTCCGTGGAAATCAATCGCCATATCAACCTCGTTCCCTATAGCCTCACGGATCGCTCCTACCTTCTCCACCAGCTTTTCCACACTTTTCAAAGTATCTACATAATGAGTGGGATCTGTAGGGGATGTCTTTATCACTGTATATCCCTCGGCTACAGCTTTCTTGGCATCTGCCGCAACTTCCTGTGGTGTGTCTCCGTGAATACTGCGGTAAACCTTTACGCACTTTTTCACCTTTCCGCCCAGCATCTCATACACTGGCATATTATAGAAATGACCCTTTATATCCCACAGAGCCTGATCAATGCCAGCAATCGTACTCATCATCACAGGGCCGCCTCGATAGAAGGCACACCGGTACATCGTCTGCCAATGCTCCTCGATCTGCAAAGGGTCCTTCCCAACAAAGTAATCCTTCCACTCTTTTACTGCTGCCTCCAAAGTAGCAGCCCTTCCCTCTACCAGAGGTTCTCCCCATCCACAGATTCCTGAATCCGTTTCAATCTTCAAAAGCAAAAAACGATGGGGCATAAAATAAAGTTTCATATCTGTGATTTTCATCTTCCGCTCACATTCCTCTCTGTTTTTTAGTTTTGTTCTAAATACGGAACGTAGTTCTTTATTTTGCGTGATTATACTATACTACTTCTCTCCGTAATTGTCAACAAAAAAAGTTGAAATATTCTACTATTCTTAAGTAAAACTTCTAATTATCTTCTACAAACCCCCTTATTTATAGAGATTTCCTCTGATTTTAAAAATAGGATTGACATTTTCATTGTAATAAGATTATAATATTTACAAACTTTGTTCCTAAATAAGAACTATATAAATACTTAGGGGGGCTATGTAATCATGACAACTTTAGAAAAAATCAAACGTGAAAAAATTATAACTATCATCAGGGGAGTTAACGTAGAAGATGCGATCTCTGTCACAAAGGCTATTCGTGACGGCGGACTTTGTTTCGTGGAAGTAACGTTCAATCAAACCGCTCCCCCTTCTGTTACTGCGAATATTATTCGCACATTAAAAGAACTTTATCAGGATCAAATGTGCTTTGGTGCCGGTACTGTAATGACCTTGGAACAATTAAACGCAGCCTATGAAGCCGGAGCAGAGTTTATCCTATCTCCTAATGCTGACAGATCCATTATAAAACAGACGAAAAAATTAGGATTGGTTTCCATTCCCGGAGCCTTCACCCCTACGGAAATTGCCCAGTGCTATCATGAGGGAGCAGATATTGTAAAAGTCTTTCCCTCCGATTCTATGGGACCCTCTTACATAAAAGCCCTCCGTGGTCCTTTGCCTCATATCCCACTTTCCGCAGTAGGAGGTGTTAATTTAGATAATATTTGCGATTTCTTTCAGGCAGGAGCCTGCAGCGTAGGAATTGGTTCTAATATTGTAGATAAACAGGCGGTTGCTACCAAAGATTTTGATAAGATTCGTTCCCTCAGCGCTGCTTATGCAGAAAAAATTAAATAGAAAGCTGGTGTTCTTTTGTATTACTTTTACTTTGATTCAGGCACCACCAATACTCGAGCTTATCTAATCCATGATAAGCAGATTACCCAGAAGGCCGACCTTGCTGTCGGTTCCAGAAATTGTTCCTTAAATCACAGCAATCAAATACTAAAGGATTCTTTATTGAAACTGTACCACCAGCTCCTGGAACAAGAGGGGATTCAAGATTGTGACATAGCCTCTGTTTTCATTTCCGGCATGGTCTCCAGTCCAAGCGGATTGATTGAAATTGAACATTTATCAACTCCTGTTGATCTATCAAAGCTGAAAACGCACCTTGTAAAATATTCCATGGAAGAATTTGGTGATCGGGAAATATTTATTATCCCCGGAATCAAAACCCTTCCACAGGGACAAAAAGCCTCCATTGAGACCATTGCCTTAGCAAACAATATGAGGGGAGAAGAGATTGAAATCTTTGGAATCCTCCATCGCCACCCAGAATTAGGTAAGGGACATTCCTGTATTGTCTTGCCTGGCTCCCACACGCAGGTAGCTTTTTTGACAGATGGTAAAATCGTTGACATATCCTCCAATGTAACAGGGGAACTATATCACTCCATTGTCAACCATACGATTTTTGGTTCCAGCGTCTGCAGTCAGGAAAAAGATAGCATTCTTCCAGATATGGTATGTATGGGATATAGGATGCTCCGTCAATATGGATTTAACCGTGCCCTCTATATTGTCCGCACAATGGAACTTTTTTCAGATTCCACATTGACCCAGCGCCGCTCTTATCTGGAAGGCGTCATCAACGGAGGAATCATTGACGTCATTGTTCAAATGATACAAGATCCCTCTACCACCATAGCCGTTGCCGGTCCATACCAGCAATACCAAATTTATTCGTCCATTATCAAACAATATTTTCCTGAATTTTGTATTGTAGAAATTCCAGTGATAAAGAATTTTCCTTATACTGTGGAAGGATTATTAAATTTCATAGAAATAAAAGATTAACAGATATTTAATAAGGCTGTGAACTCCCACCGTTCACAGCCTCTTATTTCAAGTATTAAGTTTTTCCACCAAGTACTGGTACACCTCTCTTTTACTGATTCCTCTGTCCTTCGCCACCTTTCGCATAGCCTCTTTATGTTCTATTCCCTGGCTCTCATAGTAAGCCATATGCTCCTCTATTTCCATTTCCTCCCAGGATTTTGCCAGCTCCTCTTTCTTTTGTTTTAGACTTTTTCCCTCTATCACCAGGACACACTCCCCTCTGGGTTCCTGATTCCTATACTTTTTCAAAGCCTCACAAAAAGTAGTCTGATATGCTTCCTCATACTTTTTCGTCAGCTCCCGGCAAAGCGTAATTCTCCTGTCTCCCAAAGTATCATAAAGCTCTGTCAACGTCCGAACCAGACGGTGAGGCGCCTCATATAGGATAATAGTTCTAGTCTCTTCTTTTAACTCATTTAAAATCCACTGCTTTTCCTTTTTGTCAGAAGGAAGAAACGCTTCAAAGCAAAATCTCCTGGTAGAGAGCCCAGAAAGAGTCAGAGCTGTAATACAAGCTGCCGGACCTGGGAGAGAAGTTATCTCAATACCTGCCTCATAGCACTGCTTCACCAGCTCTTCACCAGGATCTGAAATTCCAGGTGTTCCCGCATCCGTCACAAGCGCAATATTCACACCCTCCTGCAGCTTTTCCACCAGATATCTGGCCTTTTCCACCTTATTAAACTCATGATAGCTAGTCATAGGAGTCTTAATTTCAAAATGATTCAGCATCTTGATACTGTGTCTGGTATCCTCCGCTGCAATCAAATCCACTTCCCTTAATGTGTTTAAAACTCTCAGTGAAATATCCTCCAGATTTCCAATCGGCGTCGCACATAAAAATAATTTTCCTGACATACTTCTCCTCACCAAATCCTTATGAAAAAGCACTGTAAGATAGAATATTCTCACAGTGCCTTATCTTATAAAACCTTCCCCAGAAAATTCTTGAGCCTTTCGTTTTTAGGATTGTCAAAAAACTCCTTCGGCTCATTTTCTTCCATAAAATATCCCTCATCCATAAACATGACTCTGGTAGCCACTTCTCTGGCAAATCCCATCTCATGCGTCACCACTACCATGGTCATCTTCTGTTCTGCCAAAGTCCGCATAACATTCAGAACTTCCCCTACCATCTCAGGGTCCAGAGCTGAAGTCGGCTCATCAAACAGCATCACATCTGGTTTCATACACAAAGCCCGCACAATGGCGATTCTCTGCTTTTGTCCTCCAGACAACTGACTCGGATAAGACTTTGCTCTTTCTGCCAGTCCCACTCGTTCCAAAAGGCGTAATGCTTCTTCCTCAGCTTCCCTCTGAGAACGTCCCTGGAGTTTCATAGGGGCAATGGTCAAATTTTTCATAATCGTCATATGAGGAAACAAGTTAAACTGCTGAAACACCATTCCCATCTTCTGGCGATGTTTATCAATATCTGTTTTCGAATCTGTAATATCCGTATTTTCAAAGAAAATCTTTCCGGCTGTAGGCTCCTCCAAACGGTTCAGACACCGCAAAAATGTACTCTTTCCAGATCCAGAAGGCCCAATCACACAAACCACGTCCCCTTTATAGATATCTACATTAATATCTTTTAAAACCTGCAAATCTCCGAAACTCTTTCCCAGGTGCTGTACCTGAATCAAAGCTTCTCCATTTCTGTTAGTGGTCACTGCTTCTAAGCCTCCTTTCCAGCTTCTGTACAAAGTAAGTGAAGATCATTACCATTACCAAATAGATAATGGCCGCTGCAATCAGGGGCATAAAAGCGCTGTATGTACGGCTTCGGATAATATCTGCTCCCTTAGTCAAATCCTGAATCGCAATATAACCTGCCACAGAAGTCTCTTTCAAAAGTACAATAAACTCATTGCAAAGAGCAGGAAGCACATTTTTAAAGGCCTGAGGCATAACAATATACACCATGGTCTGTCTATAATTAAACCCAAGACTGCGTCCTGCTTCAAATTGTCCATTATCAATAGACATGATACCGCTTCTGAAAATCTCTGCCACGTAAGCGCCAGAGTTGATTCCAAAGGCCATAACCGCTACCAGAACCTTGTCAATTTTCACAGAGCCAAATACGACAAAATAGATAATCAAAAGCTGAATCAATACCGGCGTTCCTCTGATGACTGTCAAGTAAATCCTGCAAAGGAAATTCAACAGTTTTAAACCATGAGTCTTCTCATAGGTAGAGCGAATCACCGCCACCAGAAAGCCTAAGGCAATTCCGATTACAACGGCAAACAAAGTAATCTTTAAGGTATTGCCCAAACCGCCTACAATATATCTCCACCTGTCATCTTCTATAAAATTTTGATAAAAGGAAGCTTTAAAATTATCAATCATCGTATTCGTCCCCTAAATGATCTTATTCCGCAGAAATGTATTTATCAATAATAGCCTGTAACTCACCAGAATCCTTTAACTCAGCCAATGCTCCGTTTAATTTTTCTACCAATTCTGTATTACCTTTTTTCACAGCAATGGCGTATTCCTCCACAGTGAGAGCCTCATCTAAAATCTTGATTCCTTCATTTTCAGACACAAACACCTTTGCTGGCTCTAAGTCGATTACCACAGCGTCAATCTTTCCCTGCATCATAGCCTGAACAGCTTCAAAACCCTTGCTGTAACGCTCAATGGTAGAACCCTCCTCTTCATAGTCTGAAGCATAGATATCTCCTGTTGTTCCTAACTGAACTCCAATATATTTTCCTGCTAAATCGTCTGGACCTGCAATGTCGCTCTCATTCTTTACAATGATAACCTGAGAGGCTGTGGTGTAAGGCTCAGAAAAATCTACGTTTTTCAAACGATCCTCACTGACAGTCATACCAGCCAAACCAATGTCTGCCTTTCCGGAATCTACCTCAGGAATAATAGAATCAAAAGCAATATCCTCAATTTCCAGGGTCATTCCCAACTTCTCGGCAATGGCCTCGGCAATCTCCACATCAATTCCTACAATCTCTCCGCCGTCGTGAAATTCATATGGTGGAAATTCTGCATTGGTAGCCATAGTTAAAACGCCGCCTGCTGCCTCTCCAGGAGCCTCTGTAGAAACTTCCCCTGCTGTAGTCTCTTCCTTTTCAGCTTCAGCCTTTGTAGTCTCTGCCTGCGTAGTAGCCGCCTCTGTAGCTGCAGCCGTGGTTTCTGCTGTAGAACCTCCACATGCACTTAATGAACCAACCATCAAAGCAGCCAGTGCCAGTGCCAGTACTTGTTTTTTCATAATAACTTCCTCCTTATATATATACAATAGTAATGCATAACTATTCTTTCTTGCATCACTAGTTATACATTATACGGCATTTTTCAAATTAATCAAGTATAACTTTTATCCAAATACAAATTTTAAAGTAAAAATGTGGTACAATAAAAACGTAAATACCTTTCTTCAGGAGGCACTAGATTCTATGTTTCATCTATCCTTTTGTGTTATTAGTGTATTTTTCGCCATCTGGGCGGCAGAAAAAATGACATATCACATATCAAAAGACAAATCGCTTTGGATTATGAATCTGTGTGGTATCATTCTGGCTTTTGGAGAGCTTTATAAACAATTATTTTTATATGTGATTGTTAATCACGGGAAGTATGACTGGTGGTATTTTCCATTTCAGCTTTGTAGCACTCCCATGTACTTATGTCTGATTCTTCCTCTTATAAAAAAATATCCTTCCATCAGACAAATCATCTGCACCTATTTGCAGAATTTTTGTCTTTTGGGAGGAATTATGGCGCTTATAGAACCATCAGGACTTTACCATCCTTACTGGTCTTTAACGCTCCATGGATTACTATGGCATGTGCTGCTGATTTTTCTTGGACTTTTTAGTGGATTGTCAGGAATGAGTGGACATGGATGGAGGGAATATAGTAAAACACTTGTCCTTTTTGGGGTTTTCTGCCTGATTGCCTCTGGAATCAATGTCGCTACCAAAGGTCAGGCAGACATGTTTTACATTTCCCCCTATTATCCTGTAACCCAAATAATTTTTAATGAAATTTCTCTTCGATATGGAATCTTTATAGGAATTATATCCTATTTATTTTCCATTTGCCTGGGCGGGTTTCTCCTTCATCTGTTAGTAGGAATCTATGCTGCCAAAAGGAATAGTTCTCCAAAGAGAAGGATTACTGATAGAAATTAAAATACAGCTTTCCACTTTCCAGGCCGCCTCGATATTGTGCCAATTCGCTGACAGTCACTAACTGATATCCCCGTTCCACTAAGGCAGGAATAATCTGCATAGCGGCATCGCCGGTGGAAGAATACAATTCATGCATTAATACAATATCTCCGTCCCTGACTTTTCCTAATACAGCATCGATTGTAGTCTGCGCATTTTTCAGTTTCCAGTCTAAAGTATCAATACTCCACATAATCATAGGAGCATTGACATTAGCCAGAACGGTTGCATTTTTATTGCCACCGGGAAGACGGACGATCACTGCTGGAACTCCTGCCACCGCTTGAATCGCCTCATTGCCTCGTTGAATCTGACTTTGAATTTCTGATGCCCCCAGCTTATCTAAATATTTATGGCTATATGTATGATTTCCAATCTCATGCCCCTCTGCCACCATTCTCTGCATTTCTTCCGCGTAGCTTGCACATCTGTTTCCGACCACAAAAAACGTAGCTTTTCCACCATACTGAGCCAGGGAATCCATGATTCTGTTTCCAACAGGGGCATAAGGGCCGTCATCAAAAGTTAAAGCAACCATTGGTCTTGATGGATCGATAACACGTTCTGAAGTCTCCAAAACCGCTTCTGTTTCCTGCACTGCTGTTTCAGTCTCTTGTACCGCTTCCTGAGACTCCTGTTCCACACTCTCTTCTAACACCGCCATTTCTTCCTTCTCCTTCTTATATTCTGAGTATGGTATTACATTTCCGTTCTCATCTACCCATTCTGCTCCGCCAGGCCCTTTATCAATATTTCTCCACTCTGCCATAGCAGTCCCAGAAGCAAAAAGGGAAAAGAAAAAAATCAAACCACATCCTGCCAACCATTTTTTTACATCTTTTCTTCTCATAATCTCACCCCCCAAAAAGCTAAAATCTATGTTACCTTGTTATTATACGACTGATTATTTTTCATGTAAACTATCCGATTTCTTAACTTTTTATGATAAATTTATAAGTCTTTAAATCCATCTGTCAAATGCCCTTAACCGATGAGCCAAAGCTGCAGCCAAAATACAAAGGATAAAATCTCCTGCTACTGTAATTAAAAAACAATTAATAAATACAATATGCCACGTCACAGATTTGGAAATGATAAAATTACTGATAACATAGAAATAAATCATTCCAATTCCATAATACATCATCATTCCCAAAAAAGCGGCGAATACATTCCATCTCACATTACCTTTCCCCTTTACAGAACTTAGAGAGCCTGTGACATAGGCTGCTAAAACAAATCCCAGAAGAAAACCAAACGTAGGCCGGATTACGTAAGCAGGTCCTCCTCCTGCCGCAAACACAGGAATCCCTACCAGACCAACCCCTAAATAGATGCATACACACAATGCGCCTTTCTTATTACCCAAAATAAAACCTGCCAAAAGTACAAAGAAAAGCTGTAATGTGAAATGCATTGGAAATGGCTCTACTGGTATACTGATTTTTAAAAAAGCTCCTACTCCTATTAACGCTGCAAACAGTCCACAAAAGGCCATATCTTTTGCAGTCAAGGATTTTTTAATATCCATAAATCTCATAAATCTCCTCTGAATACACTCCAGGCGCTTTATAAACAATAATCGGCGCTTCTACCTTCATCATAGACTTCCCGCCCCTGACTGCCTCAATTAACACCATATTGGCGTCTCGATTCAAGAAAGGATGAACCATTTTCATCCTCTTTGGTTCCAGATTAAATTGTTTCAGCGTTGTGATAATCTCGATGAGGCGCTGAGGTCGATGAACCATAAAAAGGTGTCCTCCAGGCTTTAAAAGCCCCGCTGCTTCTCTGGCCACATCCTCCAATTTACAAAGAACTTCATGTCTGGCAATGGCTTTTGGTAAATCTGGATTTTTTAATCCATGGGCATCGCTGATATAAGGCGGATTAGAAGTTACCACATCAAAGGTAGCTAATCCAAATTGTTTTCCTGCCCCCCTTATGTCGCCCTGGATAATCGAAACTTTATTTTCCAAATGATTCAATACCACACTTCTGCAGGCCATTTCAACCATATCTTCTTGAATTTCCAATCCAACGTACTTCTGTCCTTTATTTTTAGCTTCCAGAAGAATGGGAATAATACCTGTACCGGTTCCAAGGTCAATGGCGTTCTCTCCTTCTTTAACATTAGCAAATCCAGACAAAAGCACTGCATCCATCCCAAAGCAGAATCCGCCTTTTTTCTGAATAATTTGATATCCATTTCTCTGCAAATCATCAATTCTTTCATCTTCTCTCACGATCACTTCCATTTCCCAATTTCCTTTTCTATATGAAAATAAGGACTGCAAAAAATATTACAATCCTCATTTTTCATGATTATTTATCATCCAGTTTCGATTTTCCTTCTACCTTTTCCAAAGCCTCCAGCTTTTTTAACTCATCATCCTGAACATGTATTTTTTCTTTCTTTCTCTTTGGTTTAAATCTTAGCTGTTCTACTTTATATTCTCTTATTTCCTTTTCATCCTTATCTACAGTTACCACTACTTTTACTAACTGTCTCAGTACATTTACACTATGTACTTCTCCCTTTAGACCGTCGTCTGTGGTAACAAAATCACCAATCACCGGAAGTTTACTATTTAAATATTCATAAGTTTCCTCTTCATTTTTCAAACAGCACATCAATCTTCCACACACTCCTGAAATTTTAGAAGGATTCAAGGATAAGTTTTGTTCTTTTGCCATTTTTATAGAAACAGGGATGAACTCTGACAAATAAGAATGGCAGCATAAGGAGCGCCCGCAGATTCCAATTCCACCTACAATTTTAGTCTCGTCTCTGACCCCTACCTGGCGAAGTTCGATTCTCGTTTTAAACACTGCCGCCAAATCCTTTACCAGTTCCCTGAAATCAATCCTTCCATCTGCAGTAAAATAGAATAATACTTTATTGTTATCAAAAGTATACTCTACATCTATCAGCTTCATTTCCAGATTATGTTTTTTTATTTTTTCAATACAAATCTTAAATGCTTCTTTCTCTTTTATTTTATTGGCTGCTTCTCTCTCTTCATCCTCTTTGTTAGCAATGCGAATCACAGGCTTTAAAGGCTGAATAACCTTCTCCTCTTCAATTTCTCTGCTTCCCAAAACCACATACCCATATTCGATTCCGCGGGAAGTCTCTACAATCACATGTTGGCCAGATTCAATCTCATATTTGCCAGGAGAAAAATAATATATTTTACCTGCATTTCGGAATCTAACTCCTATTATATTGGTCATCAATTCCACCATTTCCTTTCGATAACACTTTTAATTCTCTTTCATTACCAGGAACATCAACTCCATAACAAGTTCCATATTTACATTTGCCTCCAGACGGATTCTTGCTTTCTCAATAGATTGCAATATATTTTCCATTCCGTCATAACCAATCTGTCTGCTTATCTCGCTGATTGTACTGTATTCCTCTTTAAAAATTAATAAATTTGCGTCGTTCGTTACTTTAAACATCAAAGCATCCCGATACCACATCTGCATAAAATCCAAACACTCATATAAATCCATTTCTTCTTTTAGCTTTTTAATACAAGCCAAAAGCTCAGAAATATCCATGGTTCTTACATTTCTCAATATGTATAAAAGTTTCTTATACATATTTCTAAATTCCTCTGAATCTGCAAGCCTCATAGCTTTTCCCAAATTTCCCCTGGCAAAGGCCGTATACAATTTTGCCTCATTTTCAGGAATCCCCAAAGAATTTATTAAATATCCACAAATCACAGAGTCTTGTAAAGGCTTTAACTTTAACTGAATGCATCTGGATAAAATGGTTGGTAAAAATCCATCCGAATTTGTAGTCAAAAGAAGTATAACTGCATAAGATGGTGGCTCCTCAATAGTTTTAAGCAAAGCGTTCTGGGCCTGTATCGTCATCTTCTCTGCTTCATCTACAATATATATTTTATAATAACTGCTATATGGGCGTATCATAATGGTATCATTCACTTGCTCCCGAATATCATCTACACCGATACTACCTGCTTTTTCATGAGTAACATGAATTAAATCTGGATGATTACCGGACAACACCTGCTTACATGCATGGCATTCCATACAAGGTTGACTCTTTCCCTTCTCACAGAGCAAAGTAAGGGCAAAGGCATGAGCCAGTGACTTTCGTCCCATTCCTGCCTCTCCTGCTAAAATATAAGCATGAGAAATCTTATGCGCTTTTATTGCCTTTTGAAAATGATCTTTTATTGTCTCATGTCCTAAAATTTCTTGAAAAGCCAGCATAGAATCCCCCTCCTTTACGTCGTTATTATATCATAAAAAATATTTATTGTATAGAATCATATTTTTCCTTAAATGAGGCTGCAAATCGTCTTATGAATCTCATCAATCGACTTCATGCTTCCATTCTGATCACAACATTCTATTTTGATCCAACCGTATTTTTCACTTAAGAACATACTGTTTTCATATGAACGAACCAAAAATTCCCTGTTTTTTTCATGAATATCCTTTTTTTCTTCATGAGTAATTTTATTTTCTCTCCCTTTCATCAGTTGAATAGACACATCAGGAGTTACATCCAAAAAAAATACATAATCAGGAAGCGGAAGACCGCCTTTTACAAATTCAAAATCATAATCCCAATCTACAAATGCCTGCTTCTCCTCCATTGAATTCAATTTTGCAGTTTGATGGAGCATGTTACTTGTCACATATCTGTCACAAATCACAAACCTGTCTTCTCCTTCTTCATAAAAAGATTTCCACTCCTTTAGATAAGAAGCAAATCTGTCTACTGCAAAAAAAGAGGACGTCATATATGGATTCACAGAAAATGCATCTTCTCCAAATTCACTCCCTAAGTACATCTTTACCAAAGTAGAAGAAGGACTTTCATAATTTGGATAAGTTACCATTTTTACATGCTTTCCCTTCTGAACTAAATACTCATATAATAACTTTGTTTGTGTAGCTTTTCCACTTCCGTCACTGCCCTCTATCACAATTACTTTTCCCATCTAGTTTCTCCTTTTACTTTTTTATAACCTGAATCCACTCTACACTGGAATCTTTAAGGCCCTGGACAGACAATTTCTTCCTTTTATAATCTAAGACAGTATTTATGATCTCCAAAGTAATTTCTTCTCCAGGCACTAAAAGCGGTATTCCAGGTGGATATATATAGATAAATTCTCCTGAAATTTTCCCTTCACTGTTTTCAAAAAGAATGCTGTATTTTTCACTTCTCCACGCCTCTGATAAATTCATAACTTCTTTTACAGCCATTCTATTTTTGGGTACACTCTTTAAACCATACCCTTCTTTTAATTCCCTGTCAATAGATATTAAAGCGTTTTCAAGTCTTTTCAGTCCTTCTTCCGTGTCCATAACAGAAGTGATAGCTGTTATATAATCTATACTGCACATTTCCATCTCTAAATGGTAATCTTCTCGCAGACGACACATTAATTGCTCTCCATTCAAATGAGTATGGTTTGTTGACACGATGATTTTAGAAATATCTAAATCAAATACCCCTGATTTATGAATCACTGATTTGTCTAGCAGTCTTAATCTTCTCATATTTCCTAAAGATTGACGAAGAATTTCCAGTCGATTCTCAAATTGCTTCATTTGAATTTTTCCTTCTGACTCCATAAACCTGACACATCTCTCGATTCCAGTCATTAATAAATAAGAAGGGCTGCTGCTCTGAAAAATCTGAAGATAAAATTCCAGTTTTTCTATATTTACATAATTTCCCTTCACATGAAGCAAAGCCGTCTGTGTAAAAGAAGGCAATGTTTTATGCAAACTTTGAATCACAATATCCGCTCCCAAGTTCAGCGCTGATGTTGGAAACTTTTCTCCAAATGAAAAATGTGCTCCATGAGCTTCATCTACAATCAAAGGAATTTTATAATTATGACAAATTGTTGAAATTCTTCGAATATTAGATACAATTCCATCATAAGTCGGTGAAACAATAAAAACAGCAGAGATATCCACAAAAGTTTTCAACATATCCTCAATTTCATCAGGTAATAATCCACCTTGTACACCAAAATCATCAATTATTTGTGGATAAATATACTTAACTTGTAATTGATTGAGGAAAACTCCATGATATGCCGCTTTATGACAATTTCGACTTATCAAAATTGTGTCTGAATTATCTGTAAGCGCACAGATAGCGCTTAAAATTCCACAACTACTTCCATTGATCAAATAATAAGTCTTATCAGCTCCATAAACAGAAGCCGCCCGCTCCATAGATTCTTTTAAAATTCCTTTTGCATGGTGCAGATTATCGAAACCTTCAATTTCTGTAATGTCTATCCTATAGGGATTTGGAAACTCTTTTAAAAGTGGAACTTCTACAGCGCGTTTATGACCGGGCATATGGAAAGGATAAAAGTCGCTATAACTGTAATTTTCTAAGCTTTTACAGAGACTTTCCTTCTTATTATTTCCCATTTTAATCTCACCTTTTCTATTTGCATTTTTTTAATTATATCATATTTACAATTTATTTTTTTGCACTTATAATAAAAACATTAAAAAGAAAGGGAATTTTTATGAGAACGATTGAATTTAAAATGGAACGACAAGGACTAGTAGAAATTGGTCAGGAAATAGAAATATCAGAGCATGACGCAGATAGCGGATGCTGCTATATCATCGAACCAGCCGTCGCTATGTCCGGATGCTATAAGGGTCGTGACCGATTAAAAAATACTCATGGGATTATAAAAGATATTAAACATAATAACAGAGGCTATTATATCATTGCAGAATTTGAAGAATAACAAAACTATGAGCGTGCGGGGATTCGAACCCCGGACAACTTGATTAAAAGTCAAGTGCTCTAC